>NZ_CP118166.1:2477500-3077500 GCF_028748065.1 Hyphococcus flavus
TGGCGATCTCGTCGTCGGGAAAAAAATCCGGAAACTTGGCGAGAACTTTTACGGCCGCATCGGCGCTTATGAAGCCGCTCTTGGTTCGGAGGCGCCTAAAGACAACCTGACGAAAGCGCTCGGACGTAATATCTTTGGCGATGAAGCGGCTGACGGCGCCAAACGGCTCACGGACTACGTCCTGAGTGTCGATGAGGTCCTGGCGGCCCAGCCGATCACTCGCGTAGAAGGCGGTATCATTGCCTTTCCCGGTTATCGGGCAGAAGCGCAATGAATACGGAAAACGACGATCCTGAATTCAGCCATAAGGTCGATCTTGGCGGTCTGCCGCGCTCCGGCAAGGCGTTTCGTCTTGTCGCTGACAACGTTTCACTCGAAAGAATTGCAACCAGATTGAATGTTATTTCAGCGGATGCGTTTTCCTGTGACCTGCATCTGCGTGCCAGCCGGCATGAAATTAACATCACGGGAAAAGTCACAGCAACGCTCATTCGCGAATGCGTCGCCAGTCTTGAGCCGATGGAAGAAGTCATCGACGAGAGTTTTGACGTTGAATTCGCTCGATCCAGTCCGGACAACCTAAGAAAAGAAAATGAAGACGGCGAGGCGGTTTATGAAGGAGAGGACATCCCGCCGGAAATTCATGAAGGTGAAATTTTCGATATTGGCGAGTTCGCGGTTCAACAGCTTGCGCTCGCTATGAATCCGTTTCCCCGAATGCCAGGCGCGCAAAGTCTGGCGGAAGTTTATGGTCGGGAGGACAATGTCTCTCCATTTGCGGTCCTGGCTGAAAAATTCAAAAAAAGTGATGAAAATCAATAGTTTTACATATAGCGCTGATGGCTTATATGATGTTTCGTCATGCGTTGCATGAGCGGGCGGGCGCTCATATTCTGCGCCCCGCCTTTACGGGTTCTGCGATGCAGCGGCGTGATAGGCAATTGGAGTCTTTAGGTTGAATATGAACGCGACCAACGGCCAGGGGACAGTGCTGGCGATCGACGCCATGGGCGGCGACGCCGGTCCGAAAGCCGTTATCGACGGCGCCGCTTACGCTGTGCGCAAGGGCCTGAAGTCGCGGTTCGTCTTTTTTGGCGATCAGGAACAGTTGGAACCTTTGATCGCCAGCGCGCAAGAACTGGCGGGTGCGGAAATCCGCCACACCGATAACGTCGTCGCCATGACTGACAAACCGATGCACGTTCTACGGCGTGGCCGCGACACGTCCATGTGGTCGGCTATTGGCGCTGTCGCTGCGGGCGAGGCGCAGGCTGTTGTTTCCGGCGGTAATACAGGCGCGCTGATGGCGGTTGCGCGAAAACAGCTTGGCATGATCAAGGGTATTGACCGGCCGGCGATTACGGCGCTTTGGCCGACGCCGCGCGGGCGCACCGTTGTGCTGGACGTTGGCGCGAATGTTGAAGCGAACGAAGATCAACTCGTGCAATTTGCGATCATGGGCGAGGCGTTTTTCCGATCTCTGACGAAGGTGGAAAAGCCATCGGTCGGATTGCTCAATGTCGGGGCGGAGGACCTCAAGGGCCATGAACTGATCCGCACGGCGGCGCGCGTCCTGCGCGAGGCTGATCCGGAAATGGACTTCAAGGGCTTTGTGGAAGGCAATGACATTTCAAAAGGCACGGTCGATGTGGTCGTCACCGACGGCTTTACCGGCAATGTCGCGTTGAAGTCCGCCGAGGGCGCCGCTCGTCTTCTTGGCCAGTGGATGAAAGAAACCCTGACCGGCACGCTTAACGCCAAACTGGGCGCGTTGATGATGGCGCCGGGGCTAAGGAAACTGAAAGACCGGATTGACCCGTCATCTAACAATGGCGGCGTTTTTCTTGGCGTGAACGGCGTTGTCGTGAAAAGTCACGGCGGTTCTGATGCGCGCGGGGTGGCGAGCGCGATCAAGGTTGCATCCAGCCTTGCCCGGCGGCCGTTCCAGAATGCAATTGCAGAAACCGTGAAAGCGGTTATGGACCGGCGCGAACAATTGAGCGAAGCGGTTGAGGAAGACCAGACAATAAAAGCGGCGGTAGTATGAGTTTAAAAGCGGTTCTGCGAGGGTGCGGCGCTTTTCTTCCTGAAAAAGTTCTGACGAATGAAGACCTCTCAAAAAAGGTCGATACCAGCGACGAATGGATACGTGAACGTACAGGCATTCGCGAACGCCACATTGCGTCCGACGGCGAGTTGACATCGGACCTTGCGGCGAATGCGGCGCGTGTAGCATTGAAAGATGCGGATCTCGCACCTGAAGACATCGATCTTATTATTGTGGCGACGACGACGCCTGACCTGACGTTTCCGTCTACGGCGGCGATTGTTCAGGCCAAGCTCGGCGCCGGGGCCGGCGCGGCGTTCGATATTCAGGCAGTGTGCACCGGATTTGTTTATGCGCTTTCGACCGCTGAAAAGTTCTTGATCAGCGGTCAGCACAAGCGCGCGCTGGTCATCGGCGCTGAAACATTCTCGCGCATTCTCGACTGGGAAGACCGGGCCACATGCGTATTGTTCGGCGATGGCGCCGGCGCGTTCATTCTTGAGGCGCAGGAAGCAACTGACGCGGGCGAACGCGGCATGATGGCGAGTTATTTGCGCTGCGACGGAAACCTCGTCGACCTGCTTTACGTGGATGGCGGCGTATCCTCATCTCAAACCGTTGGCCATGTGCGGATGCAGGGCAACAAGGTTTTCCGCGAAGCCGTTACGCGTATCTCGCAGGCCATGGTAAGCGTGTGTGAAGAGGCGAATGTGCCAGTTACCGACATTGATTGGTTCGTGCCGCATCAGGCAAATGAACGGATCATTCAAGGGGTGGTGAAAAAACTCGATTTGCGGCCCGATCAGGTTGTTTCCACAATCTCCGGCCAGGGCAATACGTCGGCGGCGTCAATCCCGCTTGCTTATTGCGCAGGGGTTGCTGACGGGCGAATCAAGACCGGTGACCTGGTGCTTTTCGAGGCCATGGGCGGGGGCCTCACCTGGGGCGCCGCGCTGATGCGAGTCTGAATAACACGCAATATATTTCAAAGGGTTATTGACCAAACCGGCGCCGCGCTATTAACCTTACAGGCTTGGGGCGACCATTGCTGGAAGGGCGAGGATGACAGCGAAAACAATCACCCGGGCGGACCTGACCGACGCAGTTTATCGTTCGCTTGGGATATCGCGTAACGAATCAGCCGCCTTTGTTGAGCGCATTCTGGACGAAGTGGCGGGAACGCTCGAAAAGGGCGACACGGTGAAAATTTCCTCTTTCGGAACTTTTTCCGTCCGTGACAAAAAACTCCGCATGGGACGCAACCCAAAGACCGGTGAAGAAGTGCCGATTGCGCCGCGCCGTGTTATTACGTTCCGCGCGTCTCATGTATTAAAAGACCAGATTAACACGACCCACCGGCAAGCGAAGGCCGCTGAGTAAGATAAACCTGAACGCTTTGGGCCAATTTTTTTTGGCTGCAAACTAAAGAGCTGGGCAATGTCCGTGGCGAAATCCGCCGATGCTTTCCGAACGATCTCAGAAGCAGCCAAAGAGCTGGATGTTCCCCAGCATGTGTTGCGACACTGGGAAGAAGTATTCGGACAGGTGCGCCCCATGCGCCGGGCTGGCGGGCGGCGGTATTATCGCCCGCTCGATATAGATTTGCTGCGCGGTATTCGCGTGCTGCTTTATGACCAGCGCTACACAACCAAGGGCGTTCAAAAAATCTTCAAGGACGAAGGTGCCAAATACATTTCCGAACTGGGTCGTCGCGCGGCCGCGGGGGAGGTGATCGACGTCCGCCCGATTATCGATGAGGACGGCGGGCCGGATGTGCTCGAACTGGGCGCCGACGATGCGGTCAAATCAGAGCGGTCGCTGACGCCAGAGATGCGCCGTACGCTGCAGGCGTTGCTGTCGCGCCTTGAAACGGTTCAGGATGCACTTGATGAAGCGGCGCTGGCGCTCGAAGCCATTGAAGCGGATGATGATCGTGCCTCCGGAACGCGCCAAAACGCTGCTGAATAGTTTTTAGTCCATGCTTTCGTTATTCAAGCGTTTGTCCAGCCAGGCGCCGAGTATTTCCAGCAAATCTGGCGACAGCGTATTTTCAAGACCTGCATATTCCGCAGGCAACCCCGTTCGCGCTTTTTGCATGATATGATTGGCGTCAGGAATAATCCTGACTGTTACATCGCTGCTTGGCGCTTGACGCAAATATTGTTCGATGGCTTCGAGGTGATGTTCCGGCGGCGAGATCGGGTCAAGCCCTCCGCCGATGGCGAGAATGGGAACGTCAAGCGACGAATAAATAGGTTCGGGATCAAAACGCAAATTCGATTGATACCAGGGCCCTAGAAACATTTCGATGCGGCCCTCCAAAGTCTCCGGCACAAACGAGTAGGGCGGAATCAAAGCGCGGCCCGGACCTTTCAAAAAAACAGCTAGACGATCACGTGTTGCCGGCGCCTCCGGATTGCTGGTGACAATGCTGATATACTCAGCAAAAAGCGTACGGTATTGATCGGCGCGATCACCGGTGACCCCCGAAATTTCCAGTGCTTTTTCCAATTGTAGGGAAAGCGTTTCAACGCCACTGAGGCCCGGCGCGGAAATCAGGACCGCGAAAGCTGCACTATCGACGGCGTTCGCCGTCATAGCAGCGACAGCGCCCCCTTGGCTCATGCCTATAAATCCGATCTGGTTCGGGTCAATGCGGGGATCGTTTTTGAGTGTTTCAAAAATCGCTGCGGCGTCGTTGCTTAAATCATTCCAGCTTGCTTTAAAATAATCGCCGCCTGAGCCGCCGACGCCACGATCGTCAAACCGCGCTGATGCGATACCGCGCCGCTCCAAGACATCCGCTAATACGGTGAAGCTTTTGTGTCCGGCGAAACTTTGGTTGCGGTCATTAGGACCCGCTACTGACAATAAAATGGCTGCTGGTGCAGGGCTTTTGATGTCCGGTATTATTAGTTCTCCCGCCAGCGTCACGCCATGACTTTGAACTTGCAGAGTCTCAGCTTTGTAAGGCTGGGGAACGCTCGTAACTTGGGGTTGTTTTGTCGTCCCGTTGTTTTGGTGAAAAAGTAAAAAGCCTGCGCCAGCTGCGAGAACCAGCAGAAAGATAACTATAGGGAATAATCGGCTCATTGGTTACTCTTCTGATGAAAAAATAAATGCTTCGGTGATGACAACGTCGAGCGCGGCGGAGATTCGATAGGCAAGAGTAATGCTTGGGTCATGCTTGCCGTTTTCAATCGTGTTGATTGCTTGCCGCGAGACGTTGACTGCATTCGCGAGGTCGGCTTGCGACCATTTTTTTCGCGCACGCAATTCGCGTAGCCGGTTCATAACCGCGCGCGCCATGACAATGCTCCGTATGCGATTAAAAAAATGCCGACTGACAAAGCCCAAGGTTCCAGCGGCAGCGCCATCCATGCAAAAGCGTGCGCTGCATAAGTGAGGAGCGCCGTGGCGAGGGCGGCGACGGCGCCGGCGGTGAGCGCTATTGCGCGTTTGACCTCATCACGTGTTGCGATGAACGCCGCCACGAGACCGAACAGGGCGATGAGCGACGCCAAAGACAAAATACCGGTCCAGAAGGGCGGGTCATCGACGCGGGCCGCCATGAGAAAAGTCGACACATGCGCCGCATAAAGGGCGAGAAAGCCCGCAATCCATTTTGCCATCGCATTGGCTCCTGGTTACTACAGCCGTGGATATCGCGTATTCATGACATTATATCAAGAATATACGACATATTGACAAAAACAATGGACAAAAAGTGGATGCGGCATCACGGCCGGCGCTTTTTCCTGAAGCGGCTTTTGTTTTTAGTTTTGAAGATTATAGTCCGCCGCTCGCGCGGGAGCCGATGGTCCCGTCGCGAAAGAGGTCGGAGCGTAGCGCAGCCTGGTAGCGCACTTCACTGGGGGTGAAGGGGTCGCTGGTTCGAGTCCAGTCGCTCCGACCATTTCTCATAGAATTAAACCTCAACCCGCGTCCTGCGCCAGCGGTTGGCGCTGCTTGAACCTGTAAGGCGCCGGTCGAGGCGGTAGAGGCTTGCGACCTCGCATTGCGGGCGCGCCTGTTTCACGAAATTCGCGGCGTCTTCATCGCTGCGACCCGGAAAGTCGTGGGTATAGCCGCCTGTGAACCCTGTCGCGACGCCGGCGGCGTCCATGGTCGCGTTGTCGCTTCCGTCCGCGCAGCGCGCGTACATGACTTCATATTTTTGCGCTATGCCGATCATGCCCTGCAGCTCGAGCAGGGGATCACGCCGTAAATCTTCCGGTTTCATGATGAACGCCGCGCCCGCAATTGCGAGAATGGCGGGGATCGCCGCGTAACCCGGCAGATCGATTTCATAGGCCATGAGCCATACCCCCTCGTGGCTTGCGGTTCGCCGTAACGATTTGAAATTAAAGCGCCGGAATTAGAGCGGGATTAATGAAATGGGTTGGATTGCTCAAATCGCGGCTCGACCGGTGAAGCTCCGTACACGTCAAAGGCGAGGAGCCACCTGAAAATTACAACGTATTTGATGAAAATCTTCATCAAACCCGCCTTTGGTGGAAGGTTATCCCCGCGTTTGCGGGCGGCTTTATGATGCCGCTCATGAAATTTTATATCGTCAGCACTGTCATGCCGGAACGTGCGAAAGCACGTGCCGCATTTGCGCGCGCATACGGAATTCATCAGGGAAAAAATTTGTACAAAATTCTTG
Source organism: Hyphococcus flavus (assembly GCF_028748065.1). Lineage (GTDB taxonomy): Bacteria > Pseudomonadota > Alphaproteobacteria > Caulobacterales > Parvularculaceae > Hyphococcus > Hyphococcus flavus. The sequence goes on from NZ_CP118166.1 coordinate 2,484,217, forward strand.
GCGGTGTTTTGTACAATAATCGGCTGCGGGCCTTGCGTCACGCCAAAGCGAAGAGGCGAGACGCGCCCCTCACGCAACACTTTTATGCAACGGGCGAGGCCCGTTCAACAATGGCGCGCGCATTGATGTTGGCGGTGACAGCACCAAAGGCGAGCGATTTGTGTTGCGGGTCGAGCCGCGCATTGCAGAAGCCGTCGAAGACTTCGCCCGGCGCGGTTTTGAGAAGCGCCGCAGCCTGCAGCGCGAGCGCCATGTCCTCGGCGAAGGCCCGTGCGGTTCCTTCGTTAAGCGCGCCCGGTTTGAACCAGCGTTCAAGTGCAGTGATATGCGCGTCGAGATGAGCATTGGCGTCGCGCGCGGCGGCGATTTCCGCGCGCACGGCCTCAAGGCTCGCCGGTTCGCGGCCAATGGCGCGCAATATGTCGAGCGCGATGACATTGCCGGACCCTTCCCAGATGGCGTTCAGCGGCGCGCCGCGGAACATGCGTGGCATGGGGCTTTCTTCGACGAAGCCCGCGCCGCCGTGACACTCGAGCGCTTCATAAACGACACCCGGCTGGCGCTTGCAGATCCAGTATTTGGCGATGGGCGTCGCCAGCCGCATGAATGCGGCCTCAGCTTCGTCATCCGTTGCGGCGTCAAAACTGCGCGCAATGCGAAAGGCGAGAGCGGTTGCGGCTTCGGCTTCAAGCGCGAGATCGGCGAGGACGTTGGTCATGGCCGGCTGATCAATCAGTTTTTTCTGAAACGCCGTTCGGTGCGCCGCATGCCACATCGCTTCACGCACGGCGCCGCGCATGCCGCCGGCGGAGCCGACGATGCAGTCAAGCCGCGTATGCTGCACCATGTCGATAATGGTGCGAACGCCGCGGCCTTCCTCGCCGACTCGCCGCGCATACGCGCCGTGGTATTCGATTTCAGAAGACGCGTTGGAGCGGTCGCCGAGCTTGTCTTTCAGCCGCATGATGTGAAACGCGTTGCGCGTGCCGTCCGGGCGCCAGCGCGGCACAATAAAACAGGTAACACCCGCTTCCGTCTGCGCCAGCGTCAAAAACGCGTCGCACATAGGCGCGGAGCAGAACCATTTGTGCCCGGTCAATTCATATTCGTCATCAACGATATGCGCGGCGACAGTCGTATTGGCGCGAATGTCAGACCCGCCCTGTTTTTCCGTCATGGCCATGCCCATGGTGGCGGCTTTTTTGTCCGCAGCCGGAATAAATCGCGGATCGTAAGCATGGGCGGTGACGCGCGGGGCCCATTCCATCGCCACATCCGGCGCATGGCGCAAGGCGGGCACAACGGCGTAGGTCATGGACATGGGGCAACAGACGCCGCCATCTGCCTGACCCATCAAATACAGCAGCGCCGAATGAAGCACATGCCCGGCTTCTTTGGCGGTCCAGGCGGCGCCGGAAACGCCGGCAGAAAGGCCGAGGTCCATCAGTTGATGATAGGCCGGATGAAACTCCACCTCGTCGAGGCGATGGCCGTAACGGTCGAAGCTTTTCAGTTGCGGCGGATTTTTGTTCGCCTGACGCGCCCATTCAAAGACCTCCGCCGAGCCGCAGCGCGCACCGAAAGCGGCAAGGTGTTCACTATGCGCCGCGCCGCCGTTTTTTTCGACGGCGTTTTTCAGCGCCCTGTCGGTTTCGAAAAGATTGACGTCTTCACATGGCGGCGGCTGGTTCGCCACGTCATGGGTTTCAAGATCGGCGAGGGGGCGGTGATGAGTCATACATGCAGCTTATCCCAAGCTGGCTGCTTCGAAAATGCTTCCATGCAGCAGAAATACGGCGGGCTTTATTTACCGCCCCGCATTTTCGCGATGTTCCGTGCGCGAGCTTTAACCGACGCAGACGGGTCTTGCGACGCGGCGTTCAGCGCCTTCTCGGCCTGGGCATTAAATTTGTTATGTTGGTCAGCAAGAGCGCATAAAGCATCAAGCGACCATGCCCGCAAAAACGGACGCTTGTGCGTGAGCAGCGGCTTTACGAATGCTGCTGTTTTTTCTGCATCATCGAGCGTGAAGGAAAGCATGGCGATAGACTGGCAAAGATGCAGGGCCGCTTGCCAGCCATTTGCGAGCGAGCAGACAACAGCGAATTTTTCAGTTTGCGCCTTCGTCAGGCGCCCGCCATTATCGAGGTGGTCTTTGACAAGCCATGTCGCGCCTGAAGAAACGTTTTCATTTTGATGTCGTGCAAGCAACATCAGCGCGTTTATATATCCGCGTCTCGCGGAATGGACCGCTGCAGTTTCGGAAAGCAGGGTAACGGCTTTTCCGTCGAACGCCTCAAGCGCTGTGGTGAGTTCATGTTGCAAAGACACGGCTCAGTCACCCGAAAACGCTAAACCCAGATGTTGCGAGAGTTCATCTATCGCCGGCCGTACATCGCCGAACGGGACCTTGATGGTCGTCATGCCCATGGCTTTCGCCGGTTTCAGGTTGACCCCGAGATCGTCCAGAAAAATGCAGGCTGGCGGTTCAACATGAAGCGCGTTGCACATCATTTCATAAATACGCGGTTCGGGCTTTCTGACGCCCGCCTTCGACGACTCAATTATATGGTCGAAATTGGCGTTAATGCGTTCGACAATTTCTTTCTTTTCATCGGGCGCCAGCATGCCTTTGGAATCGAGCTTCGGCAGGTTGTTGGTAATGCAGCCCGTTTTGTATCCAGCCTGTTTCACTCGTTCGAGAGCCTCAATCATGTCGTGATTGAATGTCAGCGACAAAAGCGAAACGAGCGTGCGCCCGCGAATTTCAAAACCGGCGCCGCGTGTTTCGTCGGCGAAGGCGCTATCGAAAGTTTCGATATCGATTTCCGCGCGCTCGAATTTCGCCCAGGCGTTGTCATGCATGTTGGTTTTGATGACTTCGCCGATAAACCTTTCGGGCAAGTCATGCGCGCGTTCGAAGACGGCGAAATTCTGAACAGGCGACGTGGTGAAAACGCCGCCGAAGTCGAAAATGACTGCCTCGAATTTCATTGGAACTCAATTCTTCGTTGGTCGTTCATAGGCGAACGGCAGAGCCTCGCCGGTAAATACCTCACCTTGAGGCGGGTAGTTTTCCGGATCGTCAAACGCGCCGATCAAAATATGCGTTTCGCCCGGCCATTTTTCGCCGGCATAGGTCAGAGGCGTGCCGCAATCAGGGCAAAACCCGCGTTTCACGCCGGGCGAACTTGCGTGATATGCGGGCGTCTCCTTTACCCAACGCACTTGACGCGCTTCAAATCCAATAAACGTCGAATAAACGGCGCCGGTCGCCTTGCGGCACGAGGCGCAATGGCAATTGCCGACGAATTTGGGCGTGCCCGTTGCCTCAAAACGCACCTTGCCGCACTGGCAGCCGCCCTTATGAAGTATATCCGCCATTATTCGAGGCCTAGTTCTTTCATATATTGGCCGTTTTTCTCCATGGCGCGCTTGACGGCGGGGCGGCTCATCAATCGCTCTGTATACGATGCAAAAGGCTCGGTTTTCTCAATCGCGCCGAACATCATGGCGAAATTCAACGTCGAACCGAAGACAACGTCGGCGGCTGTGAATTTTTCGCCTAATAGAAACGGGCCATCGCCAATAGCGGCTTTGATGGCGTTCAAGACATCGGCCTCGGTTCCGAACCCGACAGCCGCTGTGTTCTCGCGTTTAATGTCAGCGAACTTGTCGAGCATCATCGGTTCGATGCAGCTCGGCGCAAAGAACATCCAGCGGAAATACGCGCCGCGTTTCGGATCGTTTGCCGCGGGCGCGAGGTTCGCTTGAGGGAAAGCATCGGCCAGATAGGCGCAAATCGCCGCCGCCTCCGTCACCGCAACGCCGCCATGCACCAGCGCCGGGATTTTTCCCATGGGATTGATTTTGAGAAAGTCAGGCTGCTTTTGCTCGCCCGCCTTCATGTTGATCAGCTTGACGTCGCAGACGCCGCCAAGTTCTTCATTCATCCACATGGTCGTGCCGCCGCGCGTCTGCGGCATATGATAGAGGACAGGTTTCGCCATAACCGGCTCCTTGATGTTGTTTTCTGCAGCCTAACGCGGGCGCGCGGCTTCGTACAAAGAAATCGCGGCGGCGTTGGAGACGTTAAGACTTTCAACGCCCGCCGCGATGGGAATGCGGAAAAGACCGTCACAGGTTTCAGCCACAAGCTTGCGCAGGCCGGCGCCTTCGGCGCCCATAACCAGCGCCAGCGGTTGACTGGGCAGGGCGGCGATATCGTTTTTCGCTTCACCAGCCAAGCCAGCGCAAAAATAACCGAGACCCTGCAACCCATCGAGCGCACGAGCGATATTGACCACGCGTATGCATGGCAAGGTTTCAATGGCGCCGGCGGCGGCCTTGGCGAGCGCGCCCGAGAGGGGCGGCGTTTTCCGGTCCTGCACGATCACCGCGCGGGCGCCGAATGCGGCGGCGGATCTGAAAATCGCACCAATATTCTGCGGATCGGTAATCTGGTCGAGAACCATAACCGGCCGTCCAAATTCTGTAGGCGAGCAGGCGTCTTTCAGCCGGGCGCGCGGCAGGTCGTCGACTTGCGCGGCGATCCCTTGATGGACAGCGCCAGCGTGCACAAGCCGATCGATGGCGTCCGGGCGCAAATCTTCAAACTTGGCCGTAACGGCGGGGTCGGCGCCATGCTTTTCAAGCCAGTCGCGGGCGTTTTTTGTCGCCGCGACGCGGCGGATTTTCCGCGCCGGGTTGGCCAGCGCCGCCGCGACCGCATGACGGCCGTAAATCCAAACCGGCTGGTGCGGCGGGTTTTTGTGTTTTTCGCGTCGTTTATCACCCATGGGCCTGGCCTAGCCGGTTCTTTTCCTTCAGGAAACAACAAATTGGGGCTTGCGCCCCGGCGACCGGTTGCGAAGGCCGTCCGGCGCGGTTATAGACGCCGTTCTCCCGGCGGGAGAGCAGGCGATTTCGCTCTGTTCTGTCCGCTTTGCGGTCCTCGTGGAGGGGTGGGAGAGTGGTTAAATCCAGCAGACTGTAAATCTGCCCGCGTATGCGTACGGTGGTTCGAATCCACCCCCCTCCACCACCTTGTCTCTGCGGGTTTGCTTTCGCTTCCCGATAGGAAGTACATACCAGAAAAGAAATTATTTAGATCTGAGGCATGCGTCATGCGCACATTCTTTGTTTTCATTAAATGCAAGCTTGGAAAAGCGTACGACGTCGCCGCTGACGTCGTGGAAAAGGTAGATCCGTGCCCTTCGATTTTTTCTATCTCAGGCGAGTATGATTTAATTGCGCATTTCAGCGTCGATAATACTCTCGATATCGGTCGTTTTGTGAATGAGACTCTGCATCAGGTGCCGGACATTGTCGATACTAAGACAATCATCGCATTCAATACATTTTCGAAGGACCAGGGATTTAAAGGCGATGGTAGCGAAAATTAATCAGCACACTGATAATGGCGCCGGTTCGGGCGCGCCTTGATTGCGAGGTCCAGCGCTTTTTCGTTCAATTTTTCCGCCTCACGGTAGAGTTGATATTCGCCTGATTGCAGTTGCGCCGGCCATCCCAGTGCCTCGCCGGCGATGTGTTTGACGCCGTAATGTCCTGCTGCTTGCCGGGTGAAAAACGGGTTATTAAGATGGGGCCGTCCGAGAGCGCAAAGATCGGCGCGCGATGCGGCGACGATCGCATTCACTTGTTCAAGCAAGGTAATGTCGCCCACTGCAATGGTCGGTATGCCAATCTTTTGCTTGATGAACTCGGCGAAAGGCGTTTGCCACATGCGGCCGTAGACGGGTTTTTGCCACGGCACCGTCTGTCCTGACGAGGCGTGGATAATATCGACGCCAGCATCCTTGAAACTTTGCGCGATGACTTGCAGATCGTCGAGTGTCATGCCTCCTTCCGCCCAGTCGCTGGAAGACAGGCGCACGGACATGGGCCGATCTTCGGGCCACGCGGCGCGAAGCGCCTCAAACATCTCGAGGGGGTAGCGCGCGCGGGAAAGCGCATCGCCGCCATATTTATCTTTGCGCTGATTGGTTAGTGGTGAAAGAAAACTCGCCAGCAGATAGCCATGGGCGCAATGCAATTCCAGCATGTCAAAGCCGGCCCGAGCGCCACGCTTGGCTGACGCAACAAAGTCTTCGATGATCGCGTCCATTTTGGCGCGATCCATTTCAACTGGCGTCTGGGAAATATCTGTAAAATAGGGGATTGGGGAAGCTGAGTAGATCGGCCAATTGCTGTCATCCAAGGGGATATCCATTCGCCCTTTTTCATCCGCATTTGGTGTTTTTGTCGAACCCTTTCGACCGGCATGACCGAGTTGTAGCGCGACCTTTGACGACGTCGTTTCATGAATGAAATCGACAATGTGTTTCCAGTCCTGTTCCTGTTTATCGCTCCAAAGTCCTGTGCAGCCAGGCGTGATGCGCGCATCCGGCGTCGGGCAGGTCATTTCCACAAAGACGAGCCCCGCGCCCCCGCGTGCGAAATTTGTGTAGTGTGAAAAGTGCCAGCCGGTAACATCGCCTTCGACGGCGGAATACTGCGCCATGGGCGCAACCACCACGCGGTTTTGTACCGTCATGCCTCGCAAATCATAGGGCGTGAACATGGGCGTCGGACGGTCTTTATGCACCGCCGGGCCGTCGCAACGCTCATAGCGATCGTAGAATTCGCTCTCGACTTTTTCGAGGAAAGCCGCGTCACGCAATCCAATATTATCCCAAGTAAGCGACTTCGCCCTAGACATCAGCGAAAATGCGAATTCATAACGCTCCTTGTTCCAGTGCAAACCCATGTCTTCAAACCAGCGCAATGAAACCTGCGCATTGTGCTGGGTGATTTCGACAGGCGTGCGGCGTTCTGTTTCATAGGCGGCAAAGGCTGCGTTCACATCCGGCGCATGGGTGACTACGGCGTCAGAAAGCGAGCTTGCGCATTCCATGGCGAGCTTCGTACCGGAGCCAATTGACCAGTGCGCCGTCGCCTTGGCGTCGCCGAGGAGAACCATGTTTTTGTGGTTCCAATTGCCGCAACGAATGGTCGGAAAGCTTCGCCAAAGCGATTTGTTAGTGATGAGTGAGTGGCCCTGCAGATCTTCAGCAAAAACAGTTTCAAGAAATCGCGCGCTTTCGGCCTCGTCCATTCGGTCAAGTCCGGATGCGGTCCAGCATTCGGGCGTTGTTTCAAGAACCCATGTGGAGCGGCCCTTTTCATATTGATAGGTATGCGCGCAAAAAGGGCCGTATTCGGTTTTGCGAAAGAAGAATGTGAATGCGTCCAGCGGGCGCGTCGAGCCCATCCAGCAGAATTTATTCCGCGTCTCCTCGATACGTGCTCCGAAATCGGCGTCGTATTTTTCGCGGATCGGGCTGTTTACCCCTTGAGCGACTACGACAATGTCAGAATCTGAGAATCGCTTTTCGATGTCGTTAAGTGCGACAGTTTCAGAAAAATGCAGATTAACGCCAACCGCTTCGCACCTATTCTGTAGTAATTGCAGCAGGGTTTTGCGCGAGCATCCGGCGAAACCGTTGCCGCCGACAATCGTGCGCGTCCCTTCACGTACGATGGCGATGTCGGTCCAGTAAGCGAAATTGTTCCTGATATCGTCATAGGATTCCGGGTCGGCGCTTAAAAACTCATCAAGGGTTTCATCTGAAAAGACAACGCCGAATCCGAACGTGTCGTCGGCCCGGTTTTGCTCAAAGACGTCGATTTCACAATCCGGCAGACGCTTTTTTGTCAAAAGCGCGAAATAAAGTCCGCCCGGACCGCCGCCGATAACCGTAATCTTCATGAAGCCGCTATCCTCGCATTATCCTTCAGGAACGACTGCTGTGGTTTCAATTTCAACCTTCGCTTTCGGTTCTACAAATCTCGATACCTCCAGCACAGCCATGCAAGGGAAAACCTTGCCGAAGACTTCTCGCCACGCTTCGCCAATCTCTTTGATGCTGTTGTTGTATTCCGCGCATGACGACACATAACAGGTCATTCGGACAATATGATCTGGAACCGCGTCGCCTTCCTTGAGGATCTCCTTGATGTTTTCAAGCGCCTGGCGAAACTGGCCGGAGAGCGTATCATGCTCGAACTCTTCACGCGAATTCCAGCCGACGACCCCTGCGGTGAACACCATGCGCCCTTCTGCGGCTATGCCATTGGCGTAGCCCTTGGGGCGGGGCCAACCTTCAGGTTGCAGGGTCTGTCTCATAACTTTTCCCCGAATAATTCCAGATGTTGCCGCGCAATGACGAGCTTTTGCACTTCTGATGCACCTTCATAGATGCGCAGGGCGCGAATATCGCGATAGAGTTCTTCGACTTTGACGCCTTTCTTAACGCCGAGCCCGCCGAACAATTGCACGGCTTTGTCGATAACGCTCTGCGAGCGATCCGTGGCGTAAAGCTTCGCCATCGCGGCTTCCTTTGTTACGCGGCGTTTTTGAACGTCCTTCACCCAGGCGGAGCGGTAAACCAGCAATGCCGAGGCATCGATGTCGAGCGCCATTTCTGCAATGCGTTCTTGCGCGATCGGCATATTGGCGAGCGTCGAACCGAACATTTTACGCCCCACCGCGCGGCCTGTCGCTTCATCGAGCGCGCGACGCGCCAGTCCAAGCGCTGCCGCACCGACGGTCGTGCGAAAAACATCGAGCGTCGCCAGCGCAATCTTGAAGCCTTGGCCTTCTTCGCCGATCCGCGCGGCACCGGGAATTTTCGCGCCATCAAATTTAAGGCGCGCCAGCGGGTGCGGCGCGATAACATCGATGCGTTCGGCTATGGAAAGACCTGGATTGTCAGCGTCGATGACAACAGCGGTTACGCCGCGCGATCCCTCGCCGGTACGAGCGAAAAGTGTGTAAAAATCGGCGATGCCGCCATTGGAAATCCAGGTTTTTTCACCATGGGCTTCATAACCGTTTGCTGCGGGACGTAACGATGCCGTCATGGCGGCGGCATCGGATCCGGCGTCGGGTTCTGACAGTGCAAAAGCCGCGATTTTTTCGCCGGAAGCGACTTTAGGAAGATAGGCGGATTTCAAATCTTCCGAGCCAAAAAGACTGATGGCGCCAGAGCCGAGCCCTTGCATGGCGAAAGCGAAATCGGCAAGGCCCGAATGACGAGCTAGTGTTTCGCGAATGAGGGCGAGTGAGCGCACGTCCAGCATTTCCAGCGCGCCGCCATAAGCATCAGGCGTGCAATATTTTAGCCAGCCGCCCTCACCAAGCGCGGCAACCAGTGTACGACAAGTATCGTCAACATTCTCATGAGCGCCCGGCGCATCAACGATGCCTGGTAGCGTTTTCGCCGCCCATGCATCGAGCGCGCGGGCAAGCTCGCGGTGGCGATCCTTGAAAAAAGGCCAGTCGAGAAATTCCTGATCCGTCATTTCAGTCGCCTTCGAACGCCGGCTTTTCCTTGGCGGCGAAAGCGTCATAGGCACGGAGGAAGTCTTTCGTTTGCATGCAGATGGCCTGCGCCTGTGCTTCGGCCTCTATCGCCATGTCGATGCTCATGCTCCATTCCATGTTTAGCTGATTCTTCGTAATCCCGTTGGCGAAAGTCGGCCCCGCCGCCAGCTTCGCAGCCATTTTCATGGCGTGGGCCTCCAGTTCTTCTGCTGGCATAACCGCATTGAAAAAGCCCCAATCGAGCCCTTCCTGCGCGCTGAAACTGCGCCCGAAAAACAATACCTCGCTGGCGCGGCCGTGGCCAATGATGCGCGGGAGTATTGCGCACGCGCCCATATCGCAACCCGCAAGACCCACCCGGTTGAATAGGAAGGCCGTCTTAGTTTCTGGTGCGGCGTAACGAATGTCTGACGCCATTGAGATAATTGCGCCGGCGCCAACGCTCACGCCGTCGACAGCGGCGATAATAGGCTGTGGACAGGTGCGCATGGCTTTGACCAGATCGCCCGTCATGCGGGTAAAGTCGAGAAGACCCGACATGTTTTTTTTCGTTAGCGGACCGATGATGTCGTGAACATCGCCGCCGGAACAAAAGTTACCGCCTTCACTACCGAACACGACAACTTTGACCTCTTTTACATACACAAGCTCGCGAAACATGTCGCGTAGCTCGGCGTAGGACTCAAAGGTGAGGGGGTTTTTGCGTTCAGGTCGGTTCAGCGCCACGCGCGCGACACCATCCTGAAAGGACCAGAGAAAATGTTTGGGAGAGAACGTTTCGGGGTTCATCTTGCGCCCTTATCTATGTGCGTTGGTTTCTGTATCACCGCATGGTCTCACCGCCGTCAATGGCGATCGCTTGTCCATTGACCGTGCGCCCTGATTCACTGGCGAGCCATAGCGCCGCGTCAGCGATTTCATCGGGCTCAATCAGGCGTCCCATAGGCTGGTCTTTTAACAGCGCCGCAGCGGCTTCCTCCGTTGAGCGTCCCGTTTTTTCAACAATGTTTCGCACCGACGCTTTAAACATTGGCGTATCTGTAAAGCCCGGACAAATCGCATTTACTGTGACGCCGGTTTTGGCCAATTCCAACGCCAGCGCTTTGACCAAGCCTAACACGCCATGTTTTGAAGCAGTGTACGCGGAGGCATATGGATAAGCGCGTAAAGACGCTGTTGATGCGATGACTATAATCCGGCCCCATTTGTTTTTCACCATGGCCGGCGCAAAAGAGCGCGCGCTTAAAAAGACGCCCGTCAGATTCGTTGCGACGAGACGATTCCAGTCTTCAAGAGACGTCTTCAGAGCTGGTTTTGTATGCGCGATGCCTGCATTTGCGATAAGAATATCTACGGGGCCGACTTCCTTTACAGCGTTTACCGTGGATGTTTCATCAGCAACGTTAACGACCGCATAAGGAAAGCCCGAACTTTTTAGCCGTTCTTCATTGCGGCCGCCTATGGTCACATCATACTCAGCTTTGGAAAAGCTTTGCGCTATTGACAGTCCGATGCCTGAGCCTCCACCTGTGATGAATATTCTTTTGTTTCGCTTGTTCATCGATATTTTTGACCAAAGTTCAATCTAGTTTTTCAGTTTATATCGCTGCAGTTTTCCCGTATGGGTTTTCGGTAATTCGGCGACGAATTCAATCTCACGAGGATATTTATAAGGTGCAATGGTTTCTTTCACATGCGCCTGGAGTTCAAGCTTCTTCTCCTCACTTGCTTCTTTCTTTGTATCCAGCACCACAAAGGCCTTGCAAATTTGTCCACGCTCGACATCCTGAATGCCGATAACAGCTGTCTCGACGACATCAGGGTGAGAAAGGAGCGCGTTTTCAACTTCCGGCGCCGCAATGTTGTATCCTGATGATATGATCATGTCGTCGGCGCGCGATACATACCAGAAATAACCGTCTTTGTCCTGATGAAATAGGTCGCCAGTCAGATTCCATCCGTCTTTGACGTAGTTGGCCTGCCGTTCATCGGCGAGGTAGCGGCAGCCGGTGGGACCCCGCACAGCAAGCCGGCCTACTTCTCCATGGGGAACCGGGTTCATATCGTCATCGACGATTTGTGCCTGATATCCCGGAACAGCACGGCCGGTTGAACCGGGTTTGATGTCGCCGCCTGCGGCGGAAATAAAGATGTGGATCATCTCCGTCGCGCCGATGCCGTCGATCGGTCTGATACCCGTGAGTTCATGCCAGCCGTCCGACGTCGCCTGTGGTAAATGCTCGCCGGCAGAGACGCAGGTGTGCAACGATTTAAAATGCGTTGCGGGCAGGCTCATCATGCCGCGATAAGCGGTGGGGGCCGTGAATAACGTTGTCACGTGATGGCGTTCTATGGCGTCTAGCAAGGGCTCAACGCCGGACCCGCTGGTGAGCGCCGTCGCCGCGCCGCAGGCCGCGGGAAAGACGACTGATGCGCCAAGGCCGAATGTGAAAGCGAAAGGCGGCGTGCCGCAAAACACATCATCCGCCTTCGGCTGTACGATACGGCGTGAGAAAGTTTCTGCCATGGCGAGAACATCGCGATGAAAATGAACGCAACCCTTCGGCATGCCTGTTGTACCCGAAGTGAATGCGATCAGCGCCGGGTCGTCGCCTGCTGTGGCGACAGGTTCGACAAAGTCTTTGGCCGCCTCAAGTTTACGTTCAAGTATCCCGTCATTGAATCTTTGCTTCTGGTGCATAAACGCAGAGCTGTTCGCGGCTGCATCAAATACGTCTTCAAGGCGCGCATCGATAAAGGCATGGCTGATTTCCGCTTTATCGATGATAGTCTCAAGTTCTGTAGCGCGTAAGAGCGGCATGGTAGTGACGGCGACGCCGCCAGCGCGCAACACGCCCCACCATATCGCCAGTAACATCGGCGAGTTTGGCCCGTGAATTAGGACACGATTGCCAGGAACGAAATTCATTCTCGTTGAAAGAAAGTCAGCAACTCGACTGACCTGGGCTAGTAGCTCGTTGTAGCTCCATCTCCCGCTCTCCCATAAGACTGCATCTTTTGCTCCGTTACCAGAAGCAACGGCCTGGTCGAGAAGAACAGATGCATTAAGTTTTTCAGGAAACTGCAGTTCAGGAATTTCGAACAGGAAATCCGGTAAAAGTGACGACTCAGGAAGATTCTCACGTACGAATGTATCCTGGTGCGCCGTCAGAGGTTTTTTCATTGTGCTATTGTGCGTTGCGAAAAGGTTGGCCGATATTCATTATAGTTAGCGAACAATGACATGTTCGCTGATGTTTTTCGAGAGTGGTAAATTTAGGTAAATACGACGGGGCCGACTATGAGCATGGATGCGGAAAGCTTTGAATTATTGCTGACAACAGCTCGGCGTTTTGTCGAGGAACGTCTACGCCCGCTTGAGGGAGAAGTTGATCGCACTGATTCGATGCCGACGGAAATTGTCGACGAAATGCGCGAACTCGGCCTGTTCGGGCTCACTATCAGCGAAGACTATGGCGGCCTCGGTCTTAACATGGAGGAAGAGTGCCGATTCGTTTTTGAAATGGGGCGCGCTTCGCCAGCGTTTCGTTCCGTTTTCGGCACTAATCTCGGCATCGGGTCGCAGGCGATTGTCTTTGGCGGCACAGATGAGCAGAAACAGCATTACCTGCCGAAGCTTGCGGCCGGTGAAATCATCGGCTCCTTCGCCCTGACCGAACCTGATGTGGGCTCAGATGCGATCGCCGTGCAGACAAAAGCGATAAAAGACGGCGACGACTATATCATTAACGGCGTCAAACGTTACATCACCAACGCGCCACGTGCCCACCTCTTTACACTTATGGCGCGCACGGCGCCAGAGCGTAAAGCCGATTCCATCTCCTGTTTTCTGGTCGGCGCAGATACGCCCGGCATCAAACTTGGCAAGCCTGACAAGAAAATGGGACAGCACGGCACGACTACATGCGACGTCATTTTCGATGACTGCCGCGTACCGTCTTCGGCTTTGTTGGGAGGTGTTGAAGGTAATGGCTTTCGCACAGCCATGAAGGTGCTCGACAAAGGACGATTACATATTTCTGCTTTGTGCGTTGGCGTTGCAGGCCGCCTGATCGAAGAAATGGTTTCGTTTTCGACAAACCGGAAACAATTCGAGCAGAAAGTGTCGGAGTTTCAATTGATACAGGCGATGATAGCGGACAGCCAAACGGAAATGCTGGCGGCTAAGTCCCTGGTTCTTGAAACGGCGCGCAAAAGGGACGCCGGTGAAAATGTGGTGATGGATGTGGCCGCGACAAAACTCTTTGCGTCTGAAATGGTCGGCCGCGTCGCGGACCGCGCAGTTCAAGTCCATGGCGGCGCAGGTTATATCTCCGAATACGCTGTCGAACGACTGTATCGCGACGTTCGCTTGTTCCGGATTTACGAAGGCACATCGCAAATACAGCAGCTTATTGTGGCAAGAGAGATAATTAAAAAGTTGTCATAGGTAATGATTAAGGTCGGCGATACGAGTTCTAAAGAGCGCCGAGTATGGTTTCCGCCGCCATCTCCGCCAACTCGTCGCGTGTGATACCGCCTTTTGCTTTAAACCATGTATGCGTCCAGTTGAGCATGCCGAAAAAAAGCATCGTTTTCGCGCTGAGGCGCGCTTTGTTTTTTGCCAGTTCAGGTTTGGCCGCGCCAATTAGGCTTTCAACATGGGCGATAATCCTGCGCTGCTTTGACTTAATATCGGTTTGGTTTTCTGCGGGCAGTGATGAAAGTTCGTAAAGCAATACTTTCTGCCGGTCAGCAGCGCCAACATAGTGCTGCAACAATTCTTTCGTGAGTGCGTGAATTTCTTGTTGAGGGTTGCCTAGTATGCCGTTGCGTGTTTCGGTAACGCCCAGCAAATCATCGATATGCTCTTTCATGACATCGAATAGAATCGCTTCTTTCGACGCGTAGTAATGATAAATCAGCGATTTTGAGACTGCACACCGTTCAGCAAGATCGGAAACGGATGCGCCAGCGAAGCCTTTCTCAGCAAAAAGTTTTGCGGCGGCGTCGGTTATCGCTTCTCGCTTCGCGTCATAGTCAGCAGCCTGGGTGCGCGCCATCTTACTTCCTCAAGTCCCGAATGCGCAATGCTTTGCCTAAAGAGCGCGCGAGCCCTTCCGGCGGCGCGATTTCGATGGTGGCGGTAACGCCGATGATAGTTTTGATATGATGTTTCAACTCTTTTACGGCTGCCGCCATATCTGTTTCTGCAGCGCCTTCCCGGCGTTCGACCAGAACTTTAAGCTCGTCCATGCGGTCGGGCCGCGATACTTCCAAAAGGTAATGAGGCGATAGCGCGGGCACTTTCAAAATTTGCTCTTCAATCTGCGACGGGAACACATTGACGCCGCGGATAATCAACATATCGTCATTTCGGCCTGTTACTTTTTCCATCCTTCGCATCGTGCGAGCTGTGCCGGGAAGCAGCCGCGTTAAGTCTCGCGTGCGGTAGCGAATGATCGGCATTGCTTCCTTCGTGAGTGACGTAAAGACAAGTTCTCCTTTTTCGCCGTCCGGGAGAACCGCGCTGGTTTCAGGGTCGATGACCTCGGGATAGAAATGATCTTCCCAGATGGTCAATCCGTCTTTCGTCTCGACGCATTCATTGGCTACGCCCGGCCCGATGACTTCCGAAAGACCATAAATATCGACGGCGTCAATACCAAAGGCTTCTTCGATTTCGCGGCGCATGGCTTCAGTCCAGGGCTCCGCGCCGAAGATGCCTATTTTAAGCGAGCTCTTGCGCGGATCGGCGCCTTGTCGGCGGAATTCATCGAGGATCGCCAGCATGTAGCTGGGCGTCACCATGATAATTTCCGGCTCGAAGTCGCGGATCAACTGCACCTGTTTTTCAGTCTGACCACTGCTCACGGGGATGACGGTGCAACCGAGCGCTTCCGCCCCGTAATGCGCGCCAAGCCCGCCGGTGAATAATCCGTAGCCATAGGAGACATGCACTTTCATGCCGGGACGCCCGCCGGCGGCGCGAATAGAACGTGCGACGACGGAACTCCATGTTTCGATGTCGCGTTTTGTGTACCCTACGACAGTCGGCTTGCCGGTGGTGCCGGAAGAGGCATGAATGCGAACAACGTCTTCTCGCGGAACCGCAAAGAAGCCGAACGGATAATTTTCCCGCAAATGATCTTTTGTTGTAAACGGAAACTTTGCGAGGTCTGCAAACGATTTCAAATCGGCCGGCGTTACGCCCGCTTTGTCGAATACGAGTTTATAATGCGGCGTGTTTTGATAGGCGTGCGAAAGCGTTGTCTGCAAGCGCTCAAGCTGCAGCGCGGCGAGGGCGTCGCGAGAAAGCTTTTCGCCGTCATCTAGCAGGGACGTGTAACCGGGCGCTGCCATCGCCTAGATCGCATTCATGGTGAGGAGCGTATAGGTGGCGACGGCTTCATCATTCTGGTTCGTAACGAGAACATCCCATCTGACTTCGCCATATTCATCATTGCGTTTTTTCTTGGACTTCGCGGTGAGGCGTACTTTAATCGCATCGCCGGGCGAGGCGGGTGTTAAGAAGCGCAATTCATCAAGGCCGTAATTGGCGAGCACGGGGCCCGGCGCCGGGTCGACGAAGAGGCCCGCGGCGAAGGAAAGAATAAGATAGCCGTGGGCGACGCGGCCAGGGAAGAATGGGTTAGCTTGCGCGGCTTCTTCGTCCATATGGGCGTAGAAATTATCGCCAGTGAAATCGGCGAAATGTTCGATGTCATGGAGGCTGATGGTGCGCGGCTCAGTGACGATGGTCTTGCCGATTTCAAGCTCGCCGAATTTGTACCGGAAGGGATGCGGGGCTTTATCTTCGACGCTCGCGTCTTTCACCCAGGAATTAGTGACGCTAGCAAGAATCTCGGGCGAACCCTGTACGGCGGTGCGCTGCATATAGTGTTTGACGCCGCGCACGCCGCCAAGTTCTTCACCGCCGCCGGCGCGTCCCGGCCCGCCATGCACCAGCATTGGCAAGGGCGAACCGTGCCCGGTGGATTCCTTGGCGCTGTCGCGATTGATGATGGCGATGCGTCCGTGAAACGCGCCGCTGTTCGCCACGACTTCCCGCGCGATCAAGGGATCATAAGTAAAGAGTGACATGACGAGCGAGCCGCCTCCGCGATTGCAAAGATTGACCGCATCCTCGAAATCCGCGTAAGGCATCAAGGTTGAAACCGGGCCGAACGCTTCGACCTCATGCACAGCCTTTGCTTCTCTTGGGCTGTCGCAGCGCAGGAGCACCGGGGAAACAAAGGCGCCTTGTTGTGCATCGTCGCCGATGATCGAGGCTGTCGCCGGATCGCCGAAAACGATCGTCGCTTCACCTACGAGCGCCGAGACTTTCTCGCGCACGTCGTCCCGTTGCGATTGGGAGACGAGGGCGCCCATACGCACGTCTTCCAATGACGGATCGCCAAGCGTTGTTTTGGCGAGTTTTTCTGAAATCGCTTTTTCCGCCGCGTCCATCAGCGTCGCCGGAACCAGCGCGCGGCGAATGGCCGTACACTTCTGACCGGCTTTCACGGTCATTTCCCTCACGACTTCTTTGACAAAAAGCTCGAATTCCGGGCTGTCCTCTGTAGCGTCAGGCCCCAGCATGGAGGCGTTGAGGGAATCCTGCTCGGCCACAAAGCGCACGCTTTCGCGGATGATCGCCGGATGGGCTTTCAGCTTCGATGCGGTGGAAGCGGAACCCGTAAAGGAAACCACATCCTGACCGTTCAGATGGTCGAGCAGATCTCCCGTTGAACCAACAATGAGCTGTACGGCGCCGTCGGGCAGAAGGCCGGCTTCGATCAGCATACGGAAAGCGGCTTCAGCAAGGTATGCGGTTGCTGTCGCGGGTTTGACGATGGCTGGCATGCCGGCGATCAGCGTAGGCGCCAATTTTTCCATCATGCCCCAAACGGGAAAGTTGAAGGCGTTAATATGCACGGCGACACCCCGACGCGATGTGTAAACATGCTGCGCCATGAACGTCCCGTTCTTTGAAATCTGCTCTACCGGCCCGTCGAGAATTATTGTATCGTCGGGGAGTTCGCGTTTTGACTTTGAAGCGACTCCTAAAAACGTACCGGCGCCGCCGTCTATATCGATCCAGCCATCTTTGCGCGTCGCGCCGGTGTGATGATTGAGGGCATAAAGCTCTTCCTTACGCTCCATCACGGCAAGGCCGAGCGCCTTCACCATTGCGGCGCGTTCCATGAACGTCATCTTGCGTAAAGCGGGCCCGCCGATATCTCGCGCATATTCCGTCATGGCGTTGAAATCGAGTCCGCCCGAGCCGGTTTTGGCGATAGTTTCGCCAGTGACCGCTGAAGGAATGGAAACAAGGTTTCCTTTGCCTTCTTTCCACTCTCCA
Source organism: Hyphococcus flavus (assembly GCF_028748065.1). Classification (GTDB taxonomy): domain Bacteria; phylum Pseudomonadota; class Alphaproteobacteria; order Caulobacterales; family Parvularculaceae; genus Hyphococcus; species Hyphococcus flavus. The sequence continues at coordinate 2,501,970 of NZ_CP118166.1, forward strand.
AGCGCGTAGTTTTTTAAAGTTATAACGGACATTCCGGGTCTCCCTAAATTCCTTGACTTGCCGGTTTTTTCTAGTGACCTTTGAATTCCGGCTTGCGCTTGTTCATGAAGGCGTCGACGCCTTCGCGGTAGTCGTCAGACCGGCCAAGCTCGCGCATCTTGTCGCGTTCAAGGTCGAGTTGTTCGTCGAGCCGACGCATGAAGGCGGTGCGGATCAGTTTTTTCGTTTCCGCAAGCCCGCGTGTCGGCGCGGAGGCGAATTTCTTGACAAGCGCGTCCGTTTCCGTGGCGAGCGATTCATCTTCAATACACTTCCAGATCAGGCCCCAGTCCGCGGCAGTTTCAGCCGGAAGCGGATCGCCTGTGAGCGCAAGACCAAGCGCCCTGGCTTGTCCAGCAAGCCTTGGCAGCGCCCATGAACCGCCGCTATCGGGCACAAGGCCGATATTGGCGAAAGACATCACAAATTTCGCTGACTTCGCTGCAAGCACAATATCGCATGCAAAAGCAATGCTGGTGCCGGCGCCAGCTGCAACACCGTTGACGGCGCAAACGACTGGCATGGGCAAAGACGTCAGTCGGCGAATTAACGGATTGTAGCGCTTTTCGACAGACTCCCCGAGATCAACTGCATCGCTTCCCGGCGCGACAGCGCGATCGGAAAGGTCCTGCCCCGCGCAGAAACCACGCCCAGCGCCTGTAAGTAGAAGCGTTCGCACTGCTTTATTATTTTCGATTTCGTCCAACGCCGCTTGCACTTCTTCGTGCATCTGGATGTTAAAGCTGTTCAGGCGATCCGGACGGTTGAGCGTTAATCGCGCTGCGCCATTGGAAATTTCAAGGAGGATTGTTTCAAAAGCCATAGAGGTTTTCGCCTTACGGCGCTCCTTCACTGGGTTTGTCATCTGTTTGGATTGCGCAACTAACGCGGACACTATAATTGAATGATCGGTCGGTCAATTATGAGAGCGGATGAGCGGTAATGAAGGCAAATGCGGACGATGATGAGTTGGCACGAAAAATTGCTGAACGACTTCATTCCAGGGAAGGCACATCAAAGGCGTGGGACGTTAAACTGGAAGAGGCCGGCGCCGGCTGGTCGCGTTGTTCCATGCGCTTGCGGAAGGATATGTTGAATGGGCATGGCACGGCCCATGGCGGAATGATCTTCGCACTTGCGGATACGGCTTTTGCCTGGGCTTGTAATTCCCGAAATGTAGTTACGTTTGCACAGCATGCGTCAATTTCATTTTTGTCACCAGGCAAGCTCGGAGAAAGACTAACCGCTGAAGCACGCAAGGACGCCACTGAAGGTCGCACAGGCATTTACACCGTAAAAGTTACTGGTGATGACGGGCGTGCGGTTGCAATCTTTCAAGGATTATCTCGCACCGCAGGCGGGCTTGTAATCGAAGAGGAGAAATAAGAATGGCTGATGCATTTATCTGTGATGGCGTAAGAACGCCCATTGGCCGTTATGGCGGGGCGCTGGCCGCCGTACGGGCAGATGATCTGGCGGCAATTCCTCTCCGTGCGCTGATGGAACGGAATAAGAAAGTCGACTGGGCTGCTCTCGATGACGTTATCCTTGGTTGCGCCAATCAGGCAGGTGAAGACAACCGCAATGTAGCGCGTATGGCTGCGCTGCTATCAGGCCTTGGTGAGACGGCGCCCGGCGCGACAGTGAACCGGCTTTGCGGTTCCGGCATGGATGCGATCACTATTGCTGCTCGGGCGATCAAGGCCGGTGAGGCGGAATTCATTATCGCCGGCGGCGTTGAATCGATGTCGCGCGCGCCCTTCGTGATGGGCAAGGCGGAAACGGCGTTTTCGCGCAATGCAGAAGTCTTTGACACAACAATCGGCTGGCGGTTCGTCAACCCGGTGCTGAAGGCGCAATACGGCATCGATTCCATGCCGGAAACGGCTGAGAATGTTGCTGAAGACTTTGGAGTTTTGCGCGAAGATCAGGATGCATTCGCACTGCGTTCACAACAACGCGCAGCGAAAGCGCAAGCAAACGGAAGGCTCGCCAAAGAAATCGTTTCCGTTGAAGTTCCGCAGCGCAAAGGCGAGCCGAAGATCGTCGATCGCGATGAACATCCACGTGAAACGACTTTGGAAAAGCTCAGCGCATTAAAACCGTTCGTTAAAAAGGATGGCGTCATTACGGCTGGCAATGCTTCTGGCGTCAATGACGGTGCGGCGGCCGTGATTGTGGCTTCGGAAGATGCGGTCAAGAAATACGGTTTAACCCCACGAGCCCGTTTTATCACCGGCGCTGTGGTCGGCGTTTCACCCCGCATTATGGGCATTGGCCCAGCCCCAGCGTCAAAGGCTGCGTTGGCAAAGGCTGCTCTTTCCGTGAACGACATGGACATTATTGAAATTAATGAAGCATTCGCCTCGCAGTCGCTTGCGACCTTGCGCGAACTCGGGCTGCCTGATGATGCGGAACACGTGAACCCCAATGGCGGCGCCATCGCCCTTGGTCACCCGCTTGGCATGTCCGGCGCGCGTCTCGTTCTGACGGCAACGGAGGAACTGCACCAGCGCGGCGGCAAATACGCGCTAGCCGCCATGTGCATCGGCGTCGGACAGGGGATTGCGTCCATCATCGAGAAAGTGTGATCATAGGCGTCAGGGAGGACGCCATGCGCACTATCTTATCCACCGGCTTTATTTTCTTGATTTCAGTCCTTGCAACCGCATCATTTGCGCAAGGGCCGAGCGGCTACTTCGAAATTTACAATGAGCCGACAAACGTCAATCTTGGCGGGCGATGGGTTGTCGCCGATATTGCGCTTTACGCCGATACGCCTAAGACAAATGAATTAAGCGTTGCGCTGGTCACCGACGTTACAAAATTTATCGATGAAACGGAACGCGATCTAGAAAACTGGGTGGCGACCAATCAGGAAAGATGCGGCGAACGCTGGGGCGCGGGCGAGCCGCAAATTTCGTTTCCTGAAAATGCGATCCGTTTTGTTCTCGATCTCGAATATGAGCGCTGGAGCTGCGGTCTGTTCGGGCGTGGCGAACCGGGGCGCGTTGGGCGCACGGCAGGGCGAATAGACATCACGCTTGATCCTTACATCGAGGACGGCAAGCTGCAGGCGCGGTTAGCGGATTTTAGAGTTGAAGAACGCGAAGGCGTTGCGCGGTACCTGCCGCTGGAAACCGTGGCGCGTAATGTCATCAATTCTGAAATCGCCAAATTGGATAAGAACCGAAAATTCTATCGCGCGCCAAATCCGTTCTTTACCGAAGGCTTTGAATATCAATCGATAGAAGCAGTGAAGTTTGAAGATGACCGCGTTGTCATCACTGCCCGGTATCGGGCCGAAGGCGGCCTTGCGAAACTCGACCGGCTTGTCGAAGCGATAGGGGACGAGGGCGTCACGCAAGAACGATAAGGCTCAAAACCGCTCCTATTCTATTGATAAACGGTCTCTGACCTTTCGATCAGAGACCGCCATCGCGCTTATAAACGTTCCCTTTTTACAGCACGCCTCATTGAGGCGCGCTTTGATTTACAGGCGCTACAGGGAACTTTGCTACGATCTGTCCCGATCGAAACGGTCAAGGTTCATGACTTTGGTCCAGGCGTCGACGAAGTCATTGACGAATTTCTGTTCGCCGTCATCGAAAGCATAAACCTCGGCGACCGCGCGAAGTTCCGCATTCGAACCAAAGACAAGATCGGCTTCCGTCGCCGTCCATTTCAATTCATTGGACTGCCGGTCCCGGCCTTCATAGACGTAATCATTGCCGGAAGATGGCGCCCATGTTGTCGACATGTCCATCAGGTTGACGAAAAAGTCGTTGCTGAGTTCGCCAGGCGCATCGGTAAAGACGCCGTGTTCGGTGCCGTCAGCATTCGCGCCGAGAGCGCGCATGCCGCCGACAAGCGCCGTCATTTCAGGCACGGTCAAACTCAACAAGTCAGCACGCTCGACCAGTGACTCTGACGGAGACTTGACGGCATCGCTCCCATAATAGTTGCGGAAACCGTCAGCCGATGGTTCAAGCACGTCGAATGCTTCCGCATCGGTCATCTCCTGTGACGCGTCAGTACGCCCTGGCGTGAACGGCACGGTGATGTTGTGGCCGGCGTCTTGCGCCGCCTTTTCGATCGCCGCCGCGCCGCCGAGAACAATCACATCAGCGAACGAAACTCGTTTGCCGCCGGTTTGCGCCTCGTTGAACGCGGTCTGAACGCCTTCCAGGGTTTCCAGCGCCGCCGCAAGCTCACCTGGATTATTCACCGCCCAATCTTTTTGCGGCGCCAGCCGGATGCGCGCGCCATTGGCGCCGCCGCGCATATCCGTATCCCGGAACGAAGCGGCGGAAGCCCATGCTGTGCGCACCAGTTCCGATACGGACAGACCAGAGTTCAGGATATCCGATTTTAGCGATGCAATATCGGCATTGTTGATCAGCGGATGGTCGACTGCCGGAACCGGGTCCTGCCAAATCAAAGATTCGCTCGGAACATCGGCGCCAATATAACGGGCGCTCGGTCCCATATCGCGGTGGGTCAGTTTGAACCATGCGCGGGCGAACGCATCCTCGAACTCTTCCGGGTTCTCCAGCCAGCGTTCGGTGATTTCCCGGTATTTAGGGTCTTCCTTAAGCGCGAGATCTGTTGTGAACATGATCGGCGCGTGCCGAACGTCAGGCAAGTGCGCGTCGGGCACAAGGTTCGCCGCGGCTTCTTCTGTCGGTATCCATTGTGTTGCGCCAGCCGGGCTCTTTGTTTGTTTCCACTCAAATGCATAAAGGTTTGACAAGTACTGGTGAGTCCATTCCGCCGGACTTGATGTCCATGCGCCTTCAAGGCCGCTCGTGATTGTGTCTTCGGCGTTGCCTTTGCCGCATTTGTTATTCCAGCCGACGCCTTGCTGTTCGATGCCTTCAGCGGCCGGTTCAGCGCCCACGCAATCTTCCGGGCTGCGTGCGCCGTGGGCCTTGCCGAATGTGTGCCCGCCGGCGATGAGCGCGACGGTTTCCTCGTCATTCATCGCCATGCGCCCGAAGGTTTCGCGAATACGTTCCGCCGCCGCAAGGGGATCCGGGTTTCCGCCCGGGCCTTCGGGGTTCACATAGATGAGACCCATTTGCGAAGCGCCGAGCGGTTTTTCGAGCGGGCCGTTATTGCCGCCGTGACGGTCGCGGCCAAGCATTTCCGCTTCCGGGCCCCAATAAACGAGTTCGGCCTGCCAGTCGTCCTCTCGTCCGCCGGCGAAACCAAAGGTTTCAAAACCCATGGACTCGAGTGCGACATTACCGGTTAGCACCATCAGGTCGGCCCATGAAATCTTCTCGCCGTATTTCTTTTTAACCGGCCATAATAAACGCCGCGCCTTGTCCAGGTTAGCGTTGTCAGGCCAACTGTTCAGCGGTTCGAAGCGTTGTTGGCCGCCGCCTGCACCGCCGCGTCCGTCAATGGTGCGATAGGTGCCTGCGCTGTGCCAGGCCATGCGAATGAAAAACGGCCCGTAATGTCCGTAATCGGCTGGCCACCAATCCTGCGAGTCTGTCATCAAGGCTTCGATATCGGCTTTCACTGCGTCAAGATCGAGGCTTGCGAACTCTTCGGCGTAATTGAAATCTTCGCCGAGCGGATTCGACATGGCTTCGTTCTGGCGAAGCTGGCTTAGATCGAGCTGCTCCGGCCACCAGAATGAATTCGGTTTTGCTTTGCCGGCTGCGATCTGCCGATCGGCGGATTCGGCCTGCATCGCTTTCTGTTCGTTTGTAGCCGGTTGTGTCTCTACTGGCGCCGCTTCAGACTGTTCGTTTTGCACAGGGTTTTGCGTTTCGGATGTGCTTTGCGTTTCAGATGTATTGTCCCCTTGCGAACAAGCGGCGATCCCGAGAGCGAATAGGCCGCAAGTCATCAGCAGAGCAGGTTTCGAAATACGTGTCATGCTTTCCTTCCCATGTTGTTTGACCGGTGAATTTCAGGTGACGCAATTGTGGTTTCGCCAGTTCGGCGATCCCGATACTGAATTCAGAACACTTGTCGCTGTAGCTCGTTCGAGCGATTGCAGCTTTTGATTGGCAAAAAGTACCTGTGCTCACGCTATCCGTAAAACAGATAAGTTTGATAATCTGTATTGAATAAATAGATTTCAGCAGCGGCAATAAGGTCTTCCCGACGCGGATCTGTCGATCCTGCCCGCCGGCCAATGCTGGCAAACGAATAAGTTCTTGTTAGGCGAACATGCATCATCGTCACCGTCTTTCATCTGAAAGCGAATGCTAAGGTGGAGAGGTTGCGCGAGACGCAAAACTTCCTTCTCAAATGTAGAATGCGGAGGCTTTGCGCCTCGCGCGCGGCTTTTACAGCGTCACCAATCGATTGCGGCCGGCGCGTTTGCTGCGAAGCAGTTCCCGCGTATCGTCCGGCGACTCGATTGCAGTGACCGGCCGGGACTAAGCCGACGTCCGATCCTTCGCCCGCATGGATTACATGCGTTTGTGATAGCGAAGGCGCCGACCGCCCGCGCGCCGCGATCCGGATCGAAAGGGAACGGCAGGCCTTCCGCCTCTCCATATCCGGACTGCCGCGCAGTATACGGGCGCTGGAACAGTGGGGGATAACCCCGCTCAAGTTGGACGGGGTTGCGTCCACTTTGCGGGGAAAACTTCCTGCACGCTTTGTGAACCGCAACGTCAGGCGGAGGTTTGCGATGTCAATTCTGCTTTAGCGTGCGTCGATGTTGCGCGCGGCGTGACAGTTTACCGGCGCCGACAGATTTAGCCATTAGGCTACGTCTGATCATACTGCGCCGTCTTTATTTTCGCCGGAATACAGCGTGCGCCTGATGATCATGGGAGTCGCCACTGTGGTGACAATAGCCACGATCACAACAGCTGAAAACAGGCTTTCGACTTCAGGCGGCGCCGGTTCCGGCCTTGAAAACAGATTTGCTTCCAACGCAATATTCGCGACAATGAGTTCGACAGCGCCGCGTGCGCTCATCGCCCCGCCAATCGCTGCCGATTGACGCTTGTTAAAGCCGGAAAAATAAGAAACGACGCCAGCGCCGGCGAATTTGCCAATAAACGCCGCCACGATCAACGTAAAGAGGAGAAGCGGCGCTGCGGTAACGGCCGATAAATCCAAATGAAGGCCAATCGTCGCAAAAAAGATTGGCGCAAGAAAGCCTGTCGTTAATCCGCGAATTTTTTTGTCGACATCTGCGTGCGTCTCATTATCCACAATCCTTCGGTTAAAGAACAGTCCCGCGACAAAGGCTCCGATAATAAAGTGAAGTTCTAGAAATTCGGCCAAAAGAGAGTATCCGAGCGCAGTGGCGACAAGGCCACTGAACTCCAACTCTTCCACTTGTATGCGCATCAACCAGCGCCCGATGATTGGAAATATAAAAAAGCCCATCGCGCCGGTAATGATGAAGAAAAGCGTGACTTTGCCTGCGAGGATTCCCATGGCTGTGACGCTCGGCGCCTCGCCCTGATTAATGACTGCGACCAGAACGGCAAGCAGCAAGAGACTCAAAACATCATCAAAGACAGCCGCTGAAACGATTGTTCGCCCGACAGGCGTGTTGAGCAAATCAAGATCCATCAAAACTTTGACGGCGACGGGAACGGCTGTGATGGCCAGCGCTGTGCCAATAAACAGCGATTGAGCCAGGCGAAAATCGGACTCTGGAATGAAAGTCCACCCCAGCCCAAAACCCAGGGCGAGCGGTACTAAAAAACCGGCGAGTGCGATAACGAACGCCTTACCCGATGTTTTGGCTAAATCACGCGGCCTTAATTCTACACCGGCCAGCAGCATCAGGAAAAAGATGCCCAAATCCGCGATGCCTTTTAAAACCTCATTGTCAGGCAAGCCCGATAAAACCGGAAATGATCCGGAAAATTGACTGATCAGTATGCCAAGGAAAACGCCGCCCAGAATTTCGCCGACGAGCGGCGGTTGTCCTGCGCGTTGAGCGAAAACGCCGCAAACGCGCGTGACCACAAGCAGAACCAAAAGGATATAAATCAGATTCATGATGAACTTAATTTTCTTTTCGGGCAGTGATTTGACGCTAAACGCCAATGTTCAGCCGATCATGTGTTCTTCAAGGGCTGGCTCTTAAAGCCTTTCCAGATGATTTTCCTGAGGCCATCCGTTTCGCGCCGCCGAGTGGCGCAGTTCAGCGGGGGAGGTATTCATTGACTGACCGGTCGGTTTATCATATATGAGCATGATAAGGCCGAATTCAGCGGAAAGTCTGGAAATTCGGGTGGTTCGTCATGGGAAAATGACTAGGGTTGCCGCATATTTCCGCTGACTGTTGGAATGGAGGCATCATGTACGCGCAGGAAGTCAAATCGACGGGCAAGGGCGTTCGTTCCCTTGACGAGATGGCGCCTGAAGAGCGCGCCTTTCAGGAAAAGATCGACGCCGACATAAAAATTGAACCGAAGGAATGGATGCCGGAAGGGTATCGCAAGACGTTGATCCGGCAGATCTCCCAACATGCGCATTCGGAAATCGTTGGCCAGCTTCCAGAAGGCAACTGGATTACGCGCGCGCCCACCCTGGACCGCAAAGCCATCCTGCTTGCAAAAGTGCAGGATGAGGCGGGCCATGGGCTCTATCTTTATTGTGCTGCGGAAACGCTCGGCATCTCACGTGATCAGATGACGGAGCAATTGCTGTCAGGCAAGGCGAAATATTCGTCGATCTTCAATTATCCGACGCTTACCTGGGCGGACATCGGCGCTATTGGCTGGCTTGTCGACGGTGCAGCGATCATGAATCAGGTGCCGATCCAGCGCTGTTCCTTTGGTCCATATTCGCGCGCGATGATCCGCGTTTGCAAAGAAGAAAGCTTTCACCAGCGCCAAGGCTACGACATCATGATGAAGCTGGTGAAAGGCACGGACGCGCAAAAGGAAATGGCGCAGGACGCACTCAATCGCTGGTGGCACCCGGCGCTGATGATGTTCGGCCCCCCGGATGCGGAGTCAGTGCACTCGGCGCAGTCCATGGCGTGGAAGATCAAGATGAACACTAATGACGAACTGCGCCAGAAATTCGTCGATGAAACCGTTCCGCAAGCAGACTATCTGGGCCTTAAGGTTCCCGATCCAGACCTGAAATGGAATGAGGAGCGCGGTCACTACGATTTTGGCGAGATCGACTGGAATGAATTTTACGAAGTGCTGAAAGGCAATGGCCCGTGCAACGCCGAGCGTATGGCGGCGCGCCAGAAAGCCTGGAATGACGGCGCCTGGTTCCGCGACGGGCTGATGGCGCACGCGAAAAAGCGTGAAGCGCGCAAAATGGCGGCGGAATAAAGGATTACGACAATGTCAAATGAGTGGCCGCTTTGGGAAGTTTTCATTCGCGGGCAGCATGGGCTGTCGCACCGGCATGTTGGATCGCTGCATGCGCCCGACGCCGAAATGGCGATCAACAATGCGCGCGATGTTTACACGCGCCGTAACGAAGGCGTGTCGATCTGGGTCGTAAAGTCGAAAGATATTGAGGCGTCGGCGCCCGGCGATAAGGAACCGCTCTACGAGCCGTCAAATTCGAAGGTGTATCGTCACCCGACCTTCTTCGATATTCCTGAAGAAGTCGGGAAAATGTGATGTCTACGGACGTTCAAACCGATACCGCGCTTTTTGAACTGGCGCTGCGCATGGGGGATAATACCCTCATCCTGGGGCAACAGGTTTCCGCCTGGTGCGGTCATGCGCCGATCCTTGAAGAAGACATCGCGCTCGCCAATACGGCGCTCGATCTGATCGGCCAGACGAAGTTGTGGCTTGCGCTCGCGGGCGAGATTGAAGGGAAGGGGCGCTCTGCTGACGATCTTGCGTTCTTGCGCGACGCGCGTGCATTCCGGAACGTGCTTCTGGTGGAACAGCCGAATGGCGATTTCGGCCAGACATTGATGCGTCAGTACTTGTTTGACGCATGGCACCTGCCGATGTTGACGGCGCTGAAAAATTCAATCGAAACCCGTGTCGCCGATATCGCGGAAAAATCCGCCAAGGAAGCCGCGTATCATCTGGAGCGATCAGAAGACCTGATCATACGCCTTGGCGACGGCAGCGATGAAAGCCATACGCGAATGCAGAACGCGCTTGACGCGCTATGGCCGTTCGCTGGCGAGCTGACGCAACCCGATGCGATTGATGACGAACTGGCGCAGCGCGGACTTGCCCCTGACCTTGCCGACATCAAAACGCGCCACGAAGAGCGCATGCGTGCGGCGCTGAAAGAAGCGACATTGCAAGTTCCCGAGGCCGCTATTCGAAAAGGCGGCAAACAGGGAATGCACTCCGAAGGGCTCGGATATCTGCTTTCGGATATGCAGTGGCTGCAGCGCGCTTATCCGGGCGCTGAGTGGTGATCAGCATGGCCGAAGCGAACGTTGAGCCTTCCATCGATGAGGTCTGGCGCTGGCTGGAAGACGTGCCGGACCCTGAAATCCCGGTCGTCTCCGTCGTCGATCTCGGCATTGTCCGCGATGCGGCCTGGGAGAGAGATGAATTGGTGGTTACGGTGACGCCGACTTATTCCGGCTGTCCGGCGACGGCGGTTATCTCTTTTGAAATCGAGGAATCTCTCCGCCGCAAGGGCGTTGAAAAAATCCGTATAAAGACGCAATTGTCGCCCGCCTGGACGACGGATTGGATCACCGGTGAGGCGCGTGAAAAACTGCGCCAATACGGCATCGCCCCGCCGGTTGGCGAGGCGAGCTGCGCCGGCGCCCTCAAAGCTTCCGGTCCTGTCGCGTGTCCTCATTGCGGTTCTGAAAACACCAGCGAGGTCAGCCGCTTCGGCTCGACGCCGTGCAAGGCGAGCTGGCGCTGTAACGACTGTCTCGAACCATTCGATTATTTCAAGAGCTTCTAAATGGCACAGTTTTATCCGCTGCGTGTTGCTGAGATCAAACGCGATACAAAAGACTCCGTTATTTTAACGCTTGAAGCGCCGGAGGATGCAAGCAGCGAATTTCAATTCATTCAGGGACAATATCTCACCTTTCGCCGCGTGTTCGATGGCGAAGAAATGCGGCGCTCCTATTCGATCTGCGCGGGCGTCAATGACGGCGAGCTGCGGGTCGGGATCAAGCGCGTTGACGGCGGCTGGTTTTCGACGTTCGCCAATGAAGAGTTGAATATCGGCGATACGCTCGAAGCGATGAAACCCATGGGTAACTTTCATGCGCCGTTGAAACCAGCCGAAGGCCGGGCCTATCTCGGCTTTGCCGGCGGTTCCGGTATTACACCGATGATCAGCCTGATCAAAACAGTACTGGAAGCCGAACCCAAGTCGACATTCACGCTTGCTTACGGCAACCGGTCAACGACAGCGATCATGTTTCGTGAAGAGCTGGAAGACCTTAAGAATATATATATGGGCCGCCTCAACATCGTGCATGTGCTCGAAAGCGAGGCGGCTGAGATTGAGCTTTTTTCCGGTCGTCTTGACCGCGAGAAATGCGACCAGCTTTTTTCAAGATGGATTGATGTTAAGGGCGCAGACCTCGCCTTCATTTGCGGGCCGGAACCGATGATGCTTGCAGTTTCCGATGCGCTCAAAGCGCACGGGATGGCGGAGAATGCGATTAAATTCGAACTCTTCTCCAGCGCCCAGCCGGGCAAGGCGCGCAAACGCAAAGTCTCAGCCGAAGCTGCAGCGGGTGATGCAAAATGTTCCGCGACGATTATTATGGATGGTGCGGCGCGCCAGTTCGACATGAAAAAAGAAACGCAAACCGTGCTTGATGCGGCGCGGGCGCAAAATATCGACGCGCCGTTCGCGTGCAAGGCGGGCGTTTGCTCCACCTGCCGCGCCAAACTGATCGAAGGCGAAGTGGACATGGAAGCAAACTACGCGCTTGAAGACTACGAAGTCGAGCGCGGCTACATTCTGACCTGCCAAAGCTATCCCAGAACCGATAAGGTTGTTGTGGATTACGATCAATAGGAACCGTCATGACTGACGAGACGGACATTCAGGGCTACCTCGCGAAAGGCGGCAAGCTTTCTGCGCCTGACAATGCGCCGCCGCGTTATCGCGCCGAACTTTTACGCATGATGGCGAGCTTTGTGGATTCCGAACTCGCCGGCGCTGCCGGTTTTGCGGACCTCATCAATGAAGGACCGGGCATCAAGGAAAAGATCGCCGCGTCACGCATTGTCATGGAAAAGATCGATCATGCGGAACGTGTTTTGAACATTATGGGCGCGTTCGGCGTGAATACTTCGCGCTACATGAACGTGCACCCATGGGCGGCGCGGGTCGGGCGAGATGAGGAACTGGGCGCCGAACGCCGTGACGGCGATATGCGGCTGAACGTGTTTCACTATCCGCTTTCAGGATGGACCGATGCGGTGGTGATGAATGTATTGATGGGGCGCGCGACAGTCATTCAGTTGACGGAGCTGTCACATTGTTCCTATCAGCCGCTCGGCGAGGCGTTCGGTGATATTCTGCCCCGCGAGCGCCGCCATGCGGAGCTGGGCGAGGAGGGCGTCGTCAAAATCATCTCGGCAAACCCGAATGAGAAAGCCAATGTTATCGCGTCGGCCGATTATTGGCGTCCGCGCGTTGCCGATACATTCGGGGGGGAGCAATCGTCGCGCTTTGACTTGCTGCGCAGTTTCGGCTTGCGTCATCAAAACAATGAAGACTTAAGGCTGAAATGGGCGGGCGAAGTTGATGCATTTTTCGCGAAACTCTAACGCTGAATATTTATACCGCTCATGACCAACGTCACTGTCAGTAAAGGCGAAAGCCCGCTCGTTTTCGGTCAACCTCACAGCGGGCTTTTCATCCCGCCTGAGATCGAAAGCCGGCTAAATGAGGCCGGTCGTGCAAAGCTCGACACAGACTGGCATGTTGACCGGCTTTACGATGGGCTGATCGACGACGTCACAGTCGTAAAGGCGGAATTTCATCGCTACGTGATTGACGCCAATCGCGACCCTTCAGGAAAGTCCTTGTATCCCGGTCAAAATACGACCGGTCTGACGCCGCTGGTGACGTTTGATGACGAGCCGATCTGGGCTGACGCGCCGACGGCCGAAGAAATAGAGGCGCGCCGAAAAACCTATCATGCTGCGTATCACAACGCGCTAAGTGATGAGATAGAGCGTATAAAAAGCTTACACGGGTTTGCAATTTTATACGATTGCCATTCCATCCGTTCGCATTTGCCGTTTCTGTTTGAAGGGCGGCTGCCTGATCTCAATATTGGCGATAACAACGGCGCGACATGCGCGGCGGAAATTACGAATGCCGTGGAATCTGTTTGTCGGGCGCAAGATCAATACTCGTATGTGGTCAACGGCCGGTTTCGTGGCGGCTGGACAACGCGCCACTACGGCAAGCCGGATAAAAACGTGCACGCCATCCAGATGGAAATCGCGCAACACTGTTATCTAGAATCAGAAACGCCGCCGTTCGCTTATAGCAATGACAAGGCGGCGGCTTTGCGAATTGTCCTGAAGAACATACTAGAAGCTGCAATAGACGCGGCAAAACGGCTTTATTGATAGAGCAGGCCTGGCAGCCAGGTAGCGAGGCCCGGATACATCGCCAGAACGGCAAGCGCCAGCAATTGAATGAAGATATACGGTATCGCGCCGCGATAGATCTGCGATGTTTTTACTTCGGGCGGGGCGACGCCGCGCAAATAGAACAGCGCAAAGCCGAAAGGCGGCGTCAGAAATGATGTCTGCAGATTGATCGCCATCATCACGCCCAGCCAGATGGGATCAAGCCCCATAGCCAGCAGCGGCGGACCGACAAGCGGCACGACAACAAGCGTGATTTCGATAAAGTCGAGGAAGAAGCCGAGAATGAACATTACGATCATCACGGTGATGACTGCGCCGATGACGCCGCCGGGCGTCGCTTCAAGCGCGGCGTGAACGGTTTCGTCGCCGCCAAGCCCGCGGAATACGAGAGAAAACAACGCGGCGCCAATAAGGATCGTGAACACCATCGTGGTGACGCGCGCCGTCTGATCCATGATAGGCGCCAGCGTTTTTTCACGGCGCAGTTGTATGAGGCTGGCGACGATGCCCCACGGCGTGATTGCAAACAAAATAAAGGCGAGGGCAATGCCTATGCTCTGTATGGCAGGAATGTTTTCGCGGCCAAGACGCAGATCGAGAAACCCGGTAAGCAATACGAGGCCCATGATGGCGCCGGCCGAGGCAATAATCGCAGGGCGTCCTGCGAGTAATGACCCTTTTGGCGCGAGACGCGCGCCGGCGATCAGCAATGCCCCGATAGCCCCGACGCTAGCGGCTTCGGTAGGTGTCGCTGCGCCGGCGAGGATTGACCCTAGTACCGCGACGATCAGCAGTAAGGGCGGCGGCAGAACCTTTAGCGCATCGGTCCAGACTTCTTTGATGTTGCCCCGTTCCGCTGCAGGAATCGCCGGCGCCTTGTTTGGCTGCGTCACCGCGACGAAAACCTGCCAGAGCAGATACATGCCGACGAGCATCAGGCCCGGAATGAGCGCGCCAGCGAAGAGATCGCCAACCGAAACAGTTTCAGGTGCGAATACGCCCTGTTCGAGTTGTGCTTTCTGGTAGGCGTTGGAAATGACGTCGCCAAGAAGAATAAGCACAATCGATGGCGGAATAATCTGGCCAAGCGTGCCGGCGGCGGCGATGGAGCCGGAGGAAAACGCCGGATCATAGCCGCGCCGCAACATCGTCGGCAGGCTGAGCAACCCCATCGTCACGACCGTTGCGCCGACAATGCCGGTGGACGCGGCGAGCAAGGCGCCGACAACAGTAACAGAGAGCCCAAGTCCGCCGCGCAAGGAACCGAACAGCTTTGCCATCGATTCCAAGAGCTCTTCAGCGATCTTTGACTTTTCCAGTATCACGCCCATTAAAATGAACATCGGTACGGCGATGAGCGTTGTGTTCACAACCGCGCCAAAAACCCGCTGCGGGAAGGGGCGCAGGAAAGAAATATCGAATACGCCGAATGTCAGGCCAATCACCGCAAAGATCAGAGCTGTGCCAGCAAGGCTGAAGGCAACCGGGTACCCAGCCATCAGCAGCGCGCAAAGAACGACGACCATGGCGATATCGAGCCAGCCGGCGAACCAGCAGCCGCAGATCGCAATATCGCCAATCGCAAAATCCATCAGCCACGCCCTTTGAGAACTGACCCGGCGCGGGCGGCGATGTTAAAACCAGCCATGGCGAGCAGGACAGCGAAGGCGGGAATAAACGATTTCATGATAAAGACGGCTTGAATGCCCGAGGATTCATTTGAGCCTTCACCCACAGCCCAGCTATTCGCCACATAGGGCGACGCTGTCCATAACAGCAGCAAACAAACAGGAAAGAGCAGAAAGTAAGAGCCGAGAAAATCGATCAGCGCTCGCCGTTTTTCACTGGCCCCGCGGTAAAAAATATCAACGCGCACGTGATCGTTTGTCAGCAGCGCATAGCCTGCGGCGAGCAGGAATACGCCGCCATGCATGTAAGTGATCGATTCCTGCATAAAGATGTAGTTGATGCCGAAAACGTAACGCAGCACGACAACGGCGAACTGGACCAGCGCCATCAGCAACAGGAACCACATGACGACCAGGCTTGTACGGCGCGTGACAAAGGAAAAAACGGACGCGCAAAGCGTCGCAAACCGCGCAGCCCCGCCACACAGGATTGCAATAGCGACAGATAAAAGCGACATGCCGGCGAATTTCAGGAGTAACAGAGGTTGAGGCGTTACCGAGATGACGGGCACAAGCCAGGCGAACAAGACGCCCGTTGTGGCGGCGGCGGCAATCAAGGCAAGCCAGGTGACTGTCGTATTCCGCTCAGGTTTTAACGCAAGCGCCAACGGCAAAAGCATGAGCGGAAACACAACGCCCGCCGCCAACCAGTTTAATATGTCGCCTGTCAGCTCGAGCATGATTAAAGCGAAAAGATCTCGCGGCGGATTTTCATGTAGGGCTCGTCGGAGATGCCGCTCCACACTTGCGAACGCGCCATCGAGGCCTTGAAACTCTCAAATATGCGGCCAGTGATGTCGTCTGTCTGTGCTGTTTCTTCGAGCACGTTTTTCGACTCGCGCGCCAGCGCCGCCATCACATCGTCCGGCATCTGACGCAGCTCGACGCCATGATCGTTAATCAGTTGATCGAGTGCGGTGGCGTTATGATGAATATATTCTGCGATGGACAGGTGGTTAGCGCGATGGCAGGCGCCCTCGATGATGGATTTTTCCTGCAGCGTCAGCCCGTTCCATAAATCGAGATTGACCCCGACGCCGAGCTGCGCGCCAGGCTCGTGAAAACCGGGCCAGTAATAATACTTCGCTTCGCGGTAAAAACCGAACGCGAGGTCGTTCCACGGACCCACCCATTCGGTGCCGTCGATCGCGCCTGATTGCAGCGCCTGGTAAATTTCACCGCCCGAGAGTGCAACAGCGGAAGCGCCGATCCGGCGCAGAACTTCACCGCCAAGCCCCGGCATGCGAACCTTCAGTCCGCGCATGTCTTCGAGCGAATTGATCTCGCGTTTGAACCAGCCACCCATCTGGTGCCCGGTATTGCCGGCGGCGAACGGTTTAATGTTAAATCGGGCGGAGAGTTCATCCCAAAGTTCTTGCCCGCCGCCGAATTCTGTCCACGCCATGATTTCGTTGGCTGTCATGCCAAAGGGCACGGCCGTGAAAAATGCGAAAGCCGGCGATTTGCCTACCCAATAATATTCAGCGCCATGATAAATGTCTGCCGCGCCGTTCGAGACAGCGTCAAAACTTTCGAAGGCGCCGACCAGTTCGCCGGCCGCAAAAACGCGCACGCGCAGCGCACCGCCAGACATTTCCGTGATGAATTGCGCCGTGCGCTCCGCCATGGTGCCAAGGCCGGGAAAATCCTGCGGCCAAGTCGTCACCATTTTTAACTCGCGGGATTCAATCGAACCCGGAACCGCCGCGCCGCCAACGGGCGCGCCGCACTCGCATCCGGCAGCCAATCCCGCCGCTCCGATTGCTCCTCCCTTGAGCAGTTGTCTTCTTTTTATCATTGGCCCCCGTAGCGGTTAGTCATCTTTGTCTTTTTGTTCGAGAACGATAATTTCAACGTCGCTTTCGCCTGTCTTTGATTGTTCGCGCTGTCGGGCCGCGCGCCATCGCTCATAAGCGGCCTCTTTTTCTGTGCGCGTGCGGGCATCGCTGATCGCCCGATCTATGGCGACGGAAGATCCGTCTCCACTGGCTCCAGAAGAATAACACCGGCTTTCATTATCGTAGCAGCGATCGATGCAGGCAGCGCGTGCAGACCCGTTTTCAATGCCGGTGCAGGTATTCTGGCATTGATTGTGCTCGCCGAGGCAACGGTCCTCAGCATAGCTGAAAGGGGCGGAAGAACATGCTGCAAGCATGAGTGACGCGGCGGCGGGTAACAGATACTTCAAGACGGATACTCCCAATTGAACGACAATTCCCCGCTCGCGAGGCTGCGAGGCTACTATGAGCCGCGTCCAATCGCAAAGCATCTTGATGAAATGTGGGAACTAGCGCTGGGTTTCCAGCTCAGCCATACGGGTCCAGCCCCGTTGGCCGAGCATTTCAAGCGGCTGGAACTGTTTTTTGTAATCCATCTTGCCGGAGCCGTTCACCCAGTAACCAAGATAAACGTAAGGCAGGTTCAACTCGCGCGCGAAAGACACGTGATCGAGGATCATGTAACGGCCCAGCCCGCGCGCCGCCTCTTCCGGTTCGAAAAAGCTGTAGACCATGGAGAGACCGTCCGTCAGCCGGTCCGTGAGGGCGGCGGCGATGAGTTTTTCCTCGCCGGTATCACGATCACGCAGCCGGTATTCGATGATGATCGTATCGACGCTCGTTTCCTCAACCATGGAAGCGTAATCGAGCACAGTCATATCGGCCATGCCGCCGTCACCATGGCGCGTGTCGAGATAGGCGCGCAGCATCGAGAACTGCTCGCCAGTGGCGCGAGGGCCGCTGATGCGTCGAATGATGTCGGCGTTTTTAGAAATGGTGCGCCGGCGCGAGCGCGTCAGCTCGAACTCTTCAGCGATAATGCGAACCGGCACGCATGCATTGCATGCCTCGCAGGCGGGCAGATAAATCAGATTTTGAGACCGGCGGAAACCACGCCTCGTCAGGATGGAATTTGTAGACGGCGCCGCGTCGCCGGAAAGATAGGAGAAGATTTTTCGCTCGCGCCGGCCCTTTAAATAAGGGCAAGGGGCCGGCGCGGTGATAAAAAATTCACCCCCGTCCAGACCGAACCGCCGTGCAAAATCTTCGTTACTCATGATACCCGTTCTAGCGGAAAAACCTTAGCGGTCGATTAGCGTTTCCGCAATGAATCAAGGTTCATGGGGCGTGTCAATTAAGGCCGTAATAATATGGCGCAGCAAATGAGTAGACGATCCAGAGCAGGATGATCAGCGGCCCGCCGACGACGATAAAATCTCTAAATTTGTAATGACCTGGCGTCATGACGAGTAAGTTGGTCTGATAGGCGATCGGCGTGGCGAAAGAGCAGTTCGATCCGAAAATGACGGTTAACACCAAAACGTGCTCATCCATGCCGACCTGTTTTGCGGCGGCGACGGCGATTGGCGTGAACAGCACCGCGGTGGCGTTATTTGACAGCACGTTGGTCATCGCCGCGCACATAATGAAGAAAGCGGAGATCAGCACCGTCGGTCCAAGCTGGCCTGCCGTAGACGCAAGGGCCTCGCCAAGGAACGCGGCGCCACCGGTGCGCTCCAGCGCAACGCCCATGGCGAGCGATGCGCCGATGAGAAGATAAATGCGCCGGTCAACAGCGCGCGCCGCCTGCCTCACATTGAGACAGCCGGTCGCGACCATCAATGTCGCGCCGACAATCGCTGAAACTGCAATAGGGACAAGGCCGGATGCCGTAAATCCGATCACGCCGGCGAAAATGAGGGCGGCGATACGGGCGTTTCGCGGGTCGGGCAGATTCTGCATGGAGTACTCGAGCAGCAATATGTCCCGGTCAGCGCGCAGCGCGCGGATATCTTTCATGTCGCCAAGGATAAGGAGCACGTCGCCGGCCTCAAGACGAATGGTGTTCATCTGTGTTCGGATCATGCGGCTGCGCCGTTCAATGCCCAAGATGACGCAATTGGTCTGGGCATGGAAGCCGATTTGCGCAACGGAGCGACCGATCAATCGCGAGCCCGGCGCCACAATCGCTTCAACCAGCGTTAGCTGTGTCGAGCGTTGAACCGAGCCGTCTTCTTCGTCGGCGATTGACGTTTCGGCCATCAGCCCTTCAAGCATGTCGGGGTTCGATTTCAGGAGGGAGGCGAGAGATGACCGCGTCGCCGCCACGACAACCACATCACCGGAGCGAAAGGCAAAATCCTCAAACGGCGGCAGGATGGCTCTTTCCCGGCGCTGAACCATGCGCACCGTGATGTCGGGAAGGTCCACGAACAGGCCGGCGACGGGGCCCTTGCCGATCAGCGGGTGGCCGCGATTGATCTCGATCTGGGCGATAAAATGCTTGCCTTCGCGATCGGTCGTTCCCGGCTGATTGGGGTCGCTCCGCTTTGGCAGCAACCATCTGCCGGCGGTTAACATGTAAAGGATGCCGGCGCCTGCGAGGATCAGTCCCATGGGCGTCAGTTCGAAAAACCCGATCTCCCCGCCCGTTGTGGCGCGGTATGATTGCGCGGCCAGAAGGTTGGTTGAAGAACCGATCAGGGTTGTCATGCCGCCAAGAATTGAAAGATAGGACAACGGCATCATGAAGCGCGAGACGCGAATTTTACTCTGTTGCGCGATCGCCGCCATGATTGGAATGAACATCACCACAACCGGCGTGTTGTTCAAAAACGCGCTAACGACCATGATAAACAAAAAGACGAAACCGGTAACGATCAACGGCCGCTTGTCGAAGGCGCGCAATAGATACTCTGTCGGGTGTTCAAGCGCGCCAGCCTGAAACATGCCCTGACCGATGATGAGCAGCCCAAGGATCGCGAATAGCGCAGGGCTGGCGAAACCTGACAGCAGCGTGTCTGTAGAAAGCAGGTTCTCGCCGCTTGAGGTTTCAACGGGTGCAATCAGGAACAACAGGAGCAGTGCAACGACAGCGCCCGCCGAAACAAGTTCGAGCGGAAACCGGTCAATTGTGTAGAACCCGATGGTCACCAGAATGACGCCGAGGGTCGCCCACATTTGCCAGGGAGCTGATGCTATCGTTTCCATCATGTCAGATTGTCTTGCGCCGGCGCTGTTGTGAACCTACTGCGGCGGCTAAGGCCGCCAAATGCTTTGTATTTTCGCGGTTTAGTGCTAACGCCACAAGCCTTAATTGAGTTTATCCATTAACTGTAGGGGCCAAACCCGCAAGAATGTTGAAGAATGACGGATAAATACCGGCCCTTAAAGGACGCGCTTGGCCGTTTCGCAACCGGAATTGCTGTTGCCGCCTGCCGTAACGGTGATGGCGAGATTAAAGCGCTCACTATTAACTCCTTTACCTCCGTGTCCCTCGATCCGCCGCTGGTCTTGTGGTGCCTTGAGAACCGGGCCTCGAGCTACTCTTCTTTTATGTCTGCCGACGCCTACAGCGTGAACGTTTTGCGGGCCGATCAGCGGCAGGTTTCCGACCATTTCGCCGGCTTCTTGCCGGACCCGATCGGCGAGGAAGGTTTTGAGGCGTGGAAAACAGGCGCGCCCGTACTGAAAGAACATCTCGCTGCATTTGACTGTAAAATTGTGGCGCGCCATGACGCAGGCGATCATGTGGTTCTAGTCGGCGCGGTCGAGCAGTTTAGCTGCAATGAGGGCAAACCGCTGATATACTATGCCAGCAACTACTATCAGGGTACGGATTAGATATGCAGTCAGTCGCATTTCTTGGGCTTGGCGTGATGGGCTACCCCATGGCCGGGCATTTGTCCGCCAAAGGATACGAGGTCGTTGTTTATAACCGCACCCTCGAAAAGGCGGAACGCTGGGCGGGTGAACATAAAGGCGTTGCCGCCAATAGCCCTGCCGAGGCGGTAAGGAACGCTGATATTATTTTTGCTTGCCTTGGCGATGACCCCGATGTGGAAGCGGTTGTAGAAAAAGCGGCCGAAGGCCTGAAGAAAGGGGCGGTCTTCGTCGACCACACGACGGCGTCGCCATCGCTTGCGCGACGGCTTCACAAGGAACTTTCCGAAACCGGCGTTGGTTTCGTCGATGCGCCGGTTTCCGGCGGGCAGGCCGGCGCCGAAAACGGCAAGCTTTCGGTAATGTGCGGCGGCGACACAGCGGATGTTGAGGCGGCGCGCGCAGCGATGGAAAGCTTCGCCGCACGCATTGTGCACATCGGCCCGTCAGGACACGGCCAGCTTTGCAAGGCTGTTAATCAGATCTGTATTGCTGGCGTCTTGCAAGGACTGTCAGAGGGCGTTCACTTCGCTGCGAGATCGGGGCTTGATGTGGATCAGGTTCTAAAGGCGATTTCAGGCGGCGCCGCGCAAAGCTGGCAGATGGAAAATCGCGCCAAAACCATGGCGGCCGACGAGTTTGATTTTGGCTTCGCCGTTGACTGGATGCGCAAGGATTTACGCATCGCGCTGACGGAGGCGCGAGACAACGGCGCGCGTTTGCCGCTGACGGCGCTTGTCGACCAGTTTTATGCTGACGTGCAGGCCATGGGCGGCGGGCGCTGGGATACATCCAGCTTGATTCGCCGGCTGACGGGCGTGGACTAGCGTTAATGCGACAATCGTGATCGCTAAAGGTAAGAATAGGTTGCCTGATTCACAGAATCGAAAGCATGGCGCTGTTACTTGCGCGGCGGCGCGGCGCACCGGATAGTCGCTCGTCAGGTTCAGTAGCAAAAATTGCAGGGGGTTTCGTCCGTGTCGCGAACCACGCTTTTTCATACGTCTCTTACATCCGCAGTAGTCGCATTTTCTTCCACGCCGGTGTTCGCATCCGGTTTCGCCCTGAACACTCAAAGCGCTGAGGCGCTGGGGGCGGCGACCGCCGGCGCGCCGGCGACGCAGGCGACACCGTCAAATGCTTACTTCAATCCCGCGTCCATCGTCGGCGTTGAAGGTTTGGAAAGTTCGCTGTCAGTCGTTGGCGTTATCAATGACACGTCGTTTGAAAACGCCAATGCATCGCTTTTTGGAGCCGTGCCTGTGCAAGGCGCGACGAGCGGCGAGGCGGTGATTGGCGATGCGGCGTTCCCGACAGGGGCGACGGCTTTTAAAATCAGCGAGCATCTTTTTGCAGGCATCGCCGCCTATGCGCCGTTTGGATTTAATACGGAATACGATGCCGCATCGGTTGTTCGCTATCACGGTACATTTTCACAAGTTGTTTCAGGCTCATTGACGCCGATCGTAGGCATTGCCTTGAACGACGGCTGGTCGCTCGCGGCGGGACCCAGGTTTCAGTATATCGATGTGGACATCGACGGCGCCATCGATGCGGCCGGCGTCGAGGCTGCATTGCTGATGACGGCCTCAGTCCCCGGCACGGATGATGTTTTCTTCGACTTCAGCGCCAATGACTGGGGCGTGGGATACACTGTCGGACTGCAAGGCGATCTCACCAACAATATTCATGTCGGCGCCAGTTTTATTTCCAAGGTCGAACATGACCTTGAGGGACAAGCTGACTTTGATCTTGGAACGTCCGCAGCGGGCCAGAATCTGGAAATGACGTTGGGGCTTTTTCAGGACACGAGCCTTTCGAGCAACCTGACGACGCCGGCGATTGTACAGTTCGGACTGATTGCTGACGTAAATCCCTCAACCCGTTTGATGGCCTCAGCGACGCAAACGCGCTGGGCGAGTTTCGATCAGCTTGTAACGGCGTTTGAAAACCCCGCCCAGCCGCCGGAAGTCACAACGCAAAACTGGGACAATGTCTGGGCCGGCGCCCTTGGCGTCGAATACGACATTTCTCAGTCGGACACTATTCGCGCTGGCGTTATGTACGAGGATGATCCGGTCAACCCGGCGTTTTCGACCGCGCGCGTGCCGGGCGCCAAGCGCGTCTGGTTCGGGGCCGGGTATTCCCGCGACTTGTCCGATAATGCAGAGCTGCATCTCGCCGCTTCGTATGTCTACAACGACACTGGCCCCGTAGATCAGTCGGTGACTCTACCGGAAAATCAGTTTCGCGGCTCCTTACAGGCGGATGTAAACATTACCGGCCTGTTGTTCGCTGTTGGTCTCGACTGGAAATTCTGACATCGCCACGATGTGGTTTAGGGTAGCTGCGCTCGGGAGTTGTCGCCCGAGCGCTGCTGTGCGATTCAAATACCGTGAATTAATTGGAGCCCTGCCATGCCTGCTGTTCAGACCGCCACGCCGGAATGGAAAACCGACGATCTCGAACTCTTTGAAGATGAGGTCTACAAGTTTTTTACCCGCGAGATGACGCCGCATGTGGAGAAGTGGCGCGACCAGGGGTGCGTTGATCGCTGGGCCTGGAACAAGGCGGGCGAGGCGGGGCTGTTGTGTATGTCCATGCCAGAAGAATATGGCGGCGCCGGCGGCACGTTTGCGCACGAACAGGTTTTCATGGAGCAGCAGGTGCGCGCGGGCGTCGAAGGATTCGGCGCCGGCCTCCATAACTGCATCGTCGCGCCATACATTCTTCATTACGGCACTGAAGAACAAAAGAAACGCTGGCTGCCGCGCATGGCGTCGGGCGAACTTGTGGGCGCCATCGCCATGACGGAACCGGGCACCGGTTCTGATTTGCAGTCCGTTAGAACGACAGCGCTCAAAGATGGCAATCAATATGTTGTGAACGGACAAAAGACGTTCATCACAAACGGTCAGACGGCGAATATCATCATCGTCGTCGCAAAAACCAATCCGAATGAGAAAGCCGGCGGCGTTTCATTAATGGTTGTCGAAACTGACGAGGCTGACGGGTTTGAGCGCGGGCGAAACTTGAAAAAACTCGGCAACAAGGCGCAGGATACCTCAGAATTGTTTTTCAATGACGTCAAAATTCCGACGGAGAATTTGCTCGGAACGGAAGAAGGGCAGGGCTTCTTTCAGTTGATGGAACAGTTGCCGCAGGAGCGTCATCAAATTGCGGTCCTCGCTATGGCCGCTATCGAGCGCGCGCTTGAACTGACAATTGAATACACCAAGGAACGCGAAGCTTTCGGCCGGCCGATCCTTAAATTCCAGAATACGCAGTTCAAACTCGCTGAATACAAAGCCAAGGCGACCATGGCGCGCGTCTTTGTCGATTACTGCACACAGCAATTAATCGAAGGCAAGTTGGATGCGACAACTGCATCCATGTCGAAAATGCTGCTGACCGATCTTGAAAATGAAACCATCGATGAATGTCTGCAGCTATTCGGCGGCTATGGTTATATGGACGAATACCCGATCAGCCGCATGTATGCAGACGCGCGTGTGCAAAAGATCTATGGCGGCACCAACGAGATCATGAAGCTTCTGATC
The DNA here is from genome assembly GCF_028748065.1 of Hyphococcus flavus. GTDB lineage: Bacteria > Pseudomonadota > Alphaproteobacteria > Caulobacterales > Parvularculaceae > Hyphococcus > Hyphococcus flavus. The sequence goes on from NZ_CP118166.1 coordinate 2,526,446, forward strand.
GCGCGCTCGCTTTGATCTGAGATGAAACTTCGCACAGCCGTCGCTGAAGACATTCCCTTGCTCAAAGCCTGGGATGAAAATTCGCATGTGCGCGATGCGTCCGGCGAAGACAGCGATTACGACTGGGACGAAGAAATTCCCCGCATTGCCGAGTGGGGAGAGTTGCTTATGGCTGAAGATGACGGCCGGGCGATTGGCTTCATGGAAATTATCGACCCTGCGCTTGAACCGACCGGATACTGGGGCGATGTGGGAGAAGGCTTGCGCGCCGTCGACATCTGGATCGGTGAAGAAAAGCATTTAGGCCAAGGTTTTGGAACGCAGATGATGCGTCTGGCGCTGGAGCGCTGTTTCGCCGATCCCAATGTCAAAGCAGTGATCATCGATCCGCTGGAGCGTAATACGCGCGCTCGCCGATTCTACGAAAGGCTCGGGTTCAAGTTTGTTGAATACCGCACATTTGAGAAAGAACTCTGCGCCATCTATCGATTGGAACGCGCAGACTATCTGAGTCTTGCCGAAGCCGGATGAATCGGCGCTATCCTGACGCATGGATACGGCTCAGGTTTTTGGCGCACTCAATATTATCGGTCTTTTCGTCTTTGCGGTTTCGGGCGCGTTGACGGCGCTGCGCAATGATATGGATATTTTTGGCGTCGCCATGATCGCTTTTGTCACTGGCGTCGGCGGCGGCACCATACGTGACGTGTTGCTCGGCTCTTTTCCGGTTTGGTGGATCGCGGCGCCGTCGGCGGTGTTCATCTGCCTTGCCGGCGCCGTCGCCGCAACGCTGGCGCAGCCGCTGATCGCATCGCGGTTGAAAACATTGATCTGGGCCGACGCCATGGGACTAAGCGTATTCGCCGTCCTCGGTGCGCAGGCGGCGCTCGCAGCTGAGGCGCCAGCCGTTATCGCTATTTTCATGGGTGCAGTGACAGCGACATTTGGCGGCGTCGTCCGTGATGTCTTGCTGAACGAGCCGCCGTTGATCCTGAAGCAAGATATTTACGCGACCGCTGCGCTGATCGGCGCCGGCGTTTATGTTGGGCTGATGGCGCTGGGGCTTGGGATCAGCCCGTCAGCAGTTGTGGCAGCGCTCGTTACCTTCGCCATCCGGGCGGTCGCGATTATTTTTAATATTCCATCACCAAAATTCGCCCGGCCTCGTAAGACGGAGCTGTAGCGTCAGCGGAAACATGTTGCCGGCATTGCTCAAGTCGACATGCCGACGCCTTTTTACGATGAAGCGAGTAGCACGAGCGGTGAACCGCCGCGCCAATGGCGTTAGCTTGCGCGAAGCACAAATTTCATCTGATGCGTGAGGGGTCACACATGCATAACCAAGTCAAGTTTGTTGCGATTGCAATTGGTGTTTTGTTTGCCGTCAGTTGCGCCCAGCAAGAAACGAATACCAATGTTGAGACGCCTTCCGAGATCCAGCCAGGTTTTGAAATGGAAACCTTGGCGACCGGTCTTGCCTTGCCATGGAGCATGGCGTTTACACCGGACGGCGAGATTCTGATCATCGAAAAGGCGGGGGGCGTTCGTGTTTACCGTGACGGCGCACTTGACCCCAATCCCGTCTCAGGCGCGCCGGAGGGCGTATATGTAAGGGCTGACAGCGGCCGTCATGATATTGCTCTTGACCCGGACTTTATAGAAAACCGCCGCGTTTTTCTTGCCTACGCAGAAGGCGATGAAGACGCGAACCGTCTGGTGGTCTGGCGCGGCGTTTATGAAAACGGCGCGTTCACCAATGGCGAAGTTATTTTCCGTGCTACGCCCGACAAGGAAGGGGCGGGCCATCCTGGCGGGCGATTGTTGTTTCTACCAGACAAAACGTTGCTGCTGAGCGTGGGCGATGGTTACGACTATCTGCACGATGCACAGGATCTGTCGTCTCATTTGGGCAAGGTCTTGAGGATCGACCGGAACGCAGACGCGCCCACAGACAATCCGTTTGTTGGCCGCGAAGATGCCTTGCCGGAAATCTGGACCTATGGTCACCGCAACATTCAGGGCCTGGCTCTTGATCGGGAGACCGGAGCGGTCTGGGCCCATGAACACGGACCGCGCGGCGGTGATGAAATCAATCTCCTGTCGGGCGGCGCCAACTATGGCTGGCCGGCGACAACGAATGGGATCGATTACAATGGTGAGATCATTTCCGGGCGCGCTCATGCCGAGGGCATAGAGTCTCCGTTAATTGTCTGGGCGCCGTCGATCGCCCCCTCCGGGCTGGCTGTTTATCGCGGCGAAACTTTCCCTGAATGGGAGGGGCGCTTTCTGATTGGCGCGCTCGCGGCGCGCGCTGTCGTTCATGCGCAGCGTGACAATGACGGGCGCAGTATCGCAGAAGTCGACCGGATATTGACCGACATGGGCGCGCGCATTCGCGACGTGCGTGTTGGGCCCGATGGCGGCGTCTATATTCTGACGGACGAGCCGGAAGGCAGATTGTTAAGACTGAGCCAGCCTTAGACTACCCCGTGCGCCGTGCCGCTTAGAGACGCCTTGCGTGAACAGGGAAAATCGCTATCTAGGGGGACCCAGACCGACAGGTCAGGCGGGTATAGCACAATGGTAGTGCAGCAGCCTTCCAAGCTGAATATGCGGGTTCGATTCCCGCTACCCGCTCCATTTTCCTCACAAATCTGAATGCCGCTGGCGGGCAATTAGCGGTTGCAATGCGCCAAGGGCGCCTGTTTATTGCGGGCCTGGTGCGCGGACGTGGCGGAACCGGTAGACGCAACAGACTTAAAATCTGTCGAGGGTAACCTCGTGGGGGTTCAAGTCCCCCCGTCCGCACCAAATTTCATTTGTGACGACGACCTTTCAGTTTTCTCTTACGGGGCCTCGGACACCTTCGGCGTACCGGAAACCTTCAGCATTAGACGCGCTACACTGATTATAGACGCCGGCTTTAAAGTAGAGGGAAACGCGCCGCCATTCCGAAGTCGAAAAACTGATGTCCGGCGATGGGCCGGGAAGGGTGCAGCGCTAAGCGTACATCCCTTATCGTATTGGCAGCCCATATGTTGACCGCCTTTCTTGAAAACGAATCTAACTTATTTTGCGGTAGATCCGCTGGTGCTCGAGATTCCAGAATTAGAGTGCCACAACACTGCAAACTCTGTATCCTACAGTCATGGACCTATTAAACGAAACGATTGTTGGTCATATTCTGGGAGCGATCGGACTCGGTCTGATCATGGCGTCCTGGCAGTTTAAGACGCGTCAGACGATACTAACATTCAATATCATCGCTTTTGTATTTTTTGCCGCACAACTTCAACTGTTAGGCGCATATGTTGGCGCGGCGATGATGGCGTTCGCTATCATCTTTACGCTTGCAGCGCTCTATTCAAAAAATATTTACTTGGCGGGCGCGCTAATTTTGACAGCCGTGGTTATCGGGATAGTTCGGTACGAAAACTGGTATGATTTTCTTCCCATTTTAGCCAATATATTCGGAATATACGCGTTCTTTTCACAAACAGAACAGAAGCTTCGTTTGCTGGCGCCGATTGGAACAATACTCTGGGGCATTCATAATATTTTCGCCGGGGCATGGAGCCAATTTATCGCCGATCTATTTATCCTCGCAAGCATGGCTTTAGGCTATTGGCGGGCGAGCGATAAGAAAATTTCCATGGTATTTCCTTACGCTAGCCTGGAAAAATTTATCTCCAAATTCAAAAAAGACGGATAATTACTTTCTGAATAAGGCGCAGCCATATGGCTGTAACATGTAACCATCCAAGCCATTGCTCAGCACGCATTCCGCATTTGGCTCAGGAACTATTTCCAGTTCTTTTTCAGAAAAATTCACATATGCCAAGTGTTCGCCGCGCTTGAAGCGCCAAATGTCATCGGAAGCTTCAATGGTTTCGAAGCTTGAAAAAATGAAGTCATGATTGTTGTTGCGAAACTCAGAGAGCTTACGGAAAAAGTTCAATATGCTTGTTGGCTCTTTGTGTTGTTCATCAACGCTATATCCTGATTCATATTTTGGCGTATGAATCCAGGGTTCGCCTTCGCTGAAGCCATTGTTGTTTTTCGTCGTTGACCATGACATTGGCGTACGGGCGCCATCGCGGCCTTTATAAAGTGGAAAATATTCCTTGCCCACCGAATCGCGAATGCTTTCCAGGGTTGGCATGTCGGTCTGCTGCAATCCCAACTCTTCCCCCTGAAAAATGATTGGCGTGCCTCGCAACGTCATCAGCATGAAAAGGATAAGCTTTGCCTGATTGCTGCGGAAGTTCGTTTGTTTCGGAAAAAGACGCGTTGTTGCTCTGGTGACGTCATGGTTGGAAAACGAAATCAATGGCCAGATGCTTCTGGCGTTTATTTGGCCATAGATGTCCGCGATTTTTTTCGGCGTAATGTCTTCCAGATCCAGCAATTCAAAGGTGTAGAAGGAATGCAGCCCTTCCTTGCCGCCGCTGTAACTGTCAATTAAGTCTGGCCGTTCAGAAAATTCACCGAACATGAATGCATCATCGTACTTGTTCGCTACGGCGCGAATTTCACGCAAGAACGCGGCGTTTTCAGGCCTGTTTGCATCATAAATATTTTGTTGCAATCGCGGCGGAAACAACCAGTGCCAATCTGTTCGTTGTTCAGGCGGAACCGGCGGGTTGTCTCTGAGGGCGCTGTCGTGAGCATAGGTATTCGCAACATCAAGCCGAAATCCCGATACGCCTTTGTCTAACCACAGTGAAAGCACGTTAAGAATTTCCGCCCTGACCTCCGGGTTATGCAGGTTTAATTTTGGCTGAGATTCAAAAAATTTATGAAAGTAATACTCTCTCGTGAGAGGATTATACTTCCATGCCGGACCGCCAAATACGGAAAGCCAGTTATTGGGAGGGGTTCCATCTTCCTTCGGCTCGGCCCAGACATACCAGTCTTTTTTTTGTCCGCCCCAGGAGCTATCGACAAACCATGGATGTTGGTTTGACGTATGGCTGAAAACTTCGTCGAGTATTATGTGAATTTTTTTTGACGCAGCCTTTTCTATCAAGCTGTCAAAGTCTTCCATTGAGCCATATTCCGGCAAGATTGAATTGAAATCCGATACATCGTATCCCCAGTCGTTGTTTGGAGAAGGGTGTACAGGCGAAATCCAGACAGCGTTTGCGCCACAGGATTGAATGTAATCTAATTTGCTTTTCAGGCCATTTAGATCGCCAACGCCGTCATCATTGGAGTCGAAATAGCTCCGAACATAAACATGATAAATTACGCTCGACATCCACCATGGATTGTTTAACATATTTACTCCATTGCGCGCAGGGGCTTGGGGATGGATAGCGGATTTTTATCGGACTTAATAGGCGCACTTGTTATAGCTGCGTTAGGTTTTCTGTCAGCAAAGTTTCTCAGGCTGATAGAGCGTTGGCGGCTAAGTCGAATTTTTGGCGGGATCGAAAATCACGATGTTCGCGTTGTGATGTCCGTGTGGGAAGTGGCCGAAGGCGCAGATGGCAATCGCCTGATGGTCAAGAACTCTCAAAGGTACGGCCGCGACGAAGTTGCCTATCTAGGTAATGCGGAAATGACTGCTCGAGCCGATGTCGCGGCTATGTCGATGGTCGTGGATACCATCTCGAAGGTCTCGGGTATTTCAGCCAACGCGGCGTTTGACAGTGATAGTTTGGATATCACAGTGATAGTTTGGATATCAATGCGCCAACTGTGTTGATTGGCTCTTCTACGGCAAATGATGCGACGAAATACTTGATGGAAACCTTAGAGGAAAACTCCGCGCTCTATAACCCGCTCACCATAGAAGTAGACAGGACACGACCGGACAGCCTTGTTTTTCGTGCGACGAAGAGTGGTAAGTCCTATAGCTCAAATGAACAATGCGAGTATGCCGTTATTGCGCGGTATCCAAATCCTTTTGGCCATTCCAACAAGGATAGTGTTGTCATGGTGGCGGGTCAGTATGCAAACGGAACTTATGTGGCTGGCGGCTATTTTTCCAAGTATTGGCGCAGAGCCTTCCGTTTTGGCAGACAGGGCGTAGTGCTTGAAATGCCAACCGGACAACACGGTCCGATCCGTGTGGTGGAATATTTACGCTGACCCTGGCGAGGTAAAATCTAGTTCACCGCTGATGCTAAAACCGCGTCTCGTTCCTTTATAAGATGGTATACCAGCAGATTCGCTATTTTCGTGTTTAGCTCGTGACCCAGATACGGAACTTCAATGAATTCGGAATTCGTGCGGTGAGCGAGATCAGCGCCACATTCAAACGGTATGAGTGGATCAGCGTTGCCGTGGATGACGGTCGTCCGCAAATTTTTTAATTGACTTAAGCTTTCGTGCCAGGAGTCTTGACGCATCAAAGCGTTGCTTTGCCGGCTGTTGGCTTCTGTTGATATGTACCTGGCGTAACAAGCTTCGGCGAACTCTTTAATTTCATTGTCGGAAACAGTCCAAACGCCTTTCGACTCGATTTTTCTTCGTATTGAAATGGCGTTTTGCACGTATGCTTCCAGGCTGGAGATGTCTGCGGGCTTGAATATGGCCGCTAACGCCTCGGGCTTGCCCAGAGGCAAATCAGGCGCGCCTGAAGTGCTCATATAAAATGTTACTGACGTAAACCGGTCTGGTTCTTTCAGGGCGGCAAGCTGAGCGATTATTCCGCCAAGCGATACGCCGAACATCATTGCTTTCGGGATTTTTGCCGCATCTAGAATAGCTATCAAATCATCAGCGATTGCGGATAAATCGTATTCTTCAACTGGATTTAAGTTTCGTGATTTGGTTTCCGCGGCGGATAATCCTGCATCCCTGTTATCAAACCTGATTACACGAAACCCTGCTTCAGATAATTGGTCATAGAATTGACGAGGCCAACTTGGAATCTGGATGCCAAGGCCCAGCACTAAAATTAGCGGCATTCCTTTTGGGTCGCCGATTTCGTCCCAATAAATGACGTGATTGGATGGGCGTTGCAGATACAATGGAAGCCAGCCTAAATAAAATGGGAGGGATAACTTTCTCTCATATTAATCCCGTTGGCGTATGATCCCGCGCTTTCACAACAGATCATACTCATGTCGCCAAAATATGCCGTATATCGCGGAAAACTCAAGGCGGTTCATGGTCGTTCGCGGTTAGCAAATACTTCGTTTGCAGCTTTGACTGAGTAACTTGTGTATCGCGTATAGACTTATTTTTTGGGAAAATTCGTAACTTGCATTTTGTCGAAGCCCGCCCAGTTCTTGATATTTTGAGATTAGCTGGTACCCCAGTGGGCGGTTACGGGAGATTTGAACTTTGTTAAGGGTAATCCCTTGGGCGTTTCAGCCTCCTTATCCGCATCATGAATAAGCTGGTATCTTTCTCGGATTGTTCCTTGCCTCATCTCAATCACACATTCTGCGTTGCGCCAATGATGGATGGGACTGATCGTCATTGCCGGTATTTTCACCGGCTGATGACGCGTCATGCCCTGCTTTATACGGAGATGGTCACAGCGGAAGCGATCATTCATGGCGATCAGGATCATCTGCTGGGCTTTGATAAAGCTGAGCACCCGGTTGCGCTTCAGCTGGGCGGCAGCGACCCGAAAAAAATGGCGGCTGCGGCGCGCGCCGGCGAAGCTTTCGGCTATGATGAAATCAATATGAATGTGGGGTGCCCGTCGGACCGTGTTCAATCCGGCGCCTTCGGCGCATGTTTGATGAAAACGCCCGACCTCGTCGCTGAATGTGTTTCGGCCATGATCGGCGCCGTTAACATTCCCGTCACGGTAAAGTGCCGGATCGGCGTGGACGACCAAGACCCGGAAGAAAGCCTCTTCCAGTTTGTCGATCGGGTGTCGGGCGCAGGGTGCGGTACATTTATCGTTCATGCGCGCAAGGCGTGGCTTCAAGGCCTGTCGCCCAAGGAAAACCGGACCGTGCCGCCTCTCGATTATGATTTAGTGCGCAAGTTGAAAAGAGAACGCCCCGATCTCGAAATTATTTTGAACGGCGGGATTGAAACACTTCGCGACGCACACGTCCTTTCTTCAGATTTCGATGGTGTGATGCTGGGCCGGGCCGCCTATGGGGCGCCATATATGCTGTCTGAAGTTGATGAGATTTTCTTTGGAAGTGACAGGCCGACCATCTCACGTGAGGCTATCGTGCGCGAAATGTCCGGCTATTTGCAGCACGCGTTTGAAAAAGGCGTTCGGCCGCATTCAGTCACGCGGCACATGATCGGGCTGTATCATGGGGCGCCGGGCGCGCGGCGGTGGCGGCGCTTTCTGTCAGAGAATGCAAGCGCTTCGCGTGACGATGTGCTGGACCTGGCGCTGACTGAGGTTGCGCAGCATCAGAGCGTAGCTTGAGACCATGGAATTTCTCAATCAGCACTGGCCCTTGATTATTACGCTGTTGGCGGTGGGGTTTGCCTCAGGATATTTTGGCGGATTGTTCGGCGTTGGCGGCGGGATCATCACGACGCCTGCATTATACGCTGTTTTTCAGGCGTTGGGGCATGATAATGAAGCGAGCTTAAAAACAGCGATCGGCACATCGCTGGCGCTTATCATTGTCACCTCTATACGCTCATTGATGACGCATCACCGCGCCGGACATGTGGACATGAACATGCTGCGGGCGTGGGGCGTGTGGATTGCGACCGGCGCCGGTCTTGGCGGCTTGCTGGCGCGCTGGGCGCCGGTGGAGGCCCTGACGATCATCTTTGCTGGCGGCGCCTTCTACATCGCGTGGAAAAGACTTTTTGCAAAGTCAAAAGCTGGACAAGCGCCGGTTAATCTCATGCGTAAACGGATGAAGATACCGATTGGTATTGGCACCGGCTTTTTTTCAAGTTTGATGGGAATTGGCGGCGGCGCGCTTGGCGTGATGGTGATGACCATGGCCGGCCGCGCTATGCATCAGGCCATCGCCACGTCCGCAGGGTTTGGCGTCGCGGTGGCCGCACCGGGCGTCGCGGGTTTCATCTTGTCGGGCTGGGCGGCGGCGAATCTGCCTCCCGGCGCCGCTGGCTTCGTTAACCTGCCAGCGTTTTTGGTCATGGCGCTGACGGCAGCGATCGCGGCGCCGCTTGGCGCACGGGCCGCGCACCGGCTCAAGGGCGATTTCCTCTCAAAATGCTTCGGCGTCTATGTGCTGGTGGCCGCAGGCGGCCTTGCCTGGGATATTTTCACCGGCTGAGGTAGATTTTTGTGCATTGCGGTATCAGTATGGGTGAAGGACGCAGACAAAAAGGGCGGCTGTCAGGGCGGATCCGGCGGCATCGCGCGAGGGGATCAAATCGATGACCACGATTGAAACCGTGATTTCCGGGGCAGGATCTTATCTCCCCGAAAATGTGGTCACAAATGACGATCTCGCCCGAAAAATCGATACGTCCGACGAGTGGATCCGTTCCCGAAGCGGCATTGGCCAGCGCCATCTCGCAGCAGACGATGAAGCCTGTTCCGATCTTGCATCCAAGGCTGCGTGGCACGCGCTTGATCAGGCGGGGCTGAAACCGCGTGACATCGGGCTGATCATCGTGGCGACCGTCACGCCCGATAAGACTTTTCCATCCACGGCTGTTTTCGTTCAGGAAAAGCTCGGCGTTCCGCCTGGCATTGCGTTTGATGTTTCAGCGGCTTGCGCCGGCTTTCTCTACGCCATGAATATCGCCCATGATTTTATCCAGTCCGGGCAGGTCAAGCACGCACTGGTAATTGGCGCCGAAAAGCTTTCATGTTTTCTGGATTGGGAAGACCGTGCGACATGCGTTCTCTTCGGCGACGGCGCTGGCGCAGTTGTTTTGAGCGGTGAGGACCCTTTGACAGCCAGACGGCCGCGCGGTGTCTTATCGACGTATTTATCGGCGGACGGACGGCTGGCGGACCATTTATACGCCGATGGCGGCCCGTCAACGACCGGTACGGTCGGCAAGGTCAGGATGAACGGCAAGGAAGTGTTCCGAAACGCAGTTGAACAGATTTCCAATGCTGTTTTCGAAGTGACTGAGCGCGCGAAAGTCGGCCGTCATGAGATTGACTGGTTCGTGCCGCATCAAGCGAATATTCGCATTATTCAATCCTGTGCCAAAAAACTTGATCTGAACGAAGACAAAGTCATCGTTACGATTGATCGTCACGCCAACACATCGTCAGCGTCAATTCCACTCGCGCTTGACGCGGGCATTCGCGACGGTCGCATAACGCGTGGGCAATTGCTCGTTTTTGCAGCACTAGGCGGCGGTCTGGCCTGGGGATCAGCTTTGGTCAGGTATTAGATCTGGCTCGGGTTTCAGCCGCGTTGGGCAAATGCTTTCAAGGTTAGTCTGCAAGGCTTGCATAGACTGATTGTGCTTCTGTTCTCAACGAACTGTTTATCGAGGCGGCAAGGCGAAGGTCTTCCTTTGCCTGATCGATTTTTCCAAGGGCGCCGCGCGTTTGTGCGCGATAGAAATACGCATAGGCGAAGTCGGGGCTTAACCGAATTGTATCCGTGTATGCTTTTTCCGCTTTCTTGAAGTCCCCCATAGCGAAATAGACCTCGCCAGTTCGATAATGAGCCATGACATGGGTTGGGAGAATGTCTTTCACCTGCTGGTAGTGATGTAGCGCGCGTTCATGGTCGCCAGTCAGGTAGTACGTGTACGCAATACCATGTTGTGCGTTGTAATATGCCGGATCGATCAGAATGGCTTGAGCGAAATCTTCTTTCGCGGGTTCATAATTCGCTTCCCACCGGTGTGCGGTGCCGCGAACCGTGAGTGCGACGGCTTTATAGAGAACATCGTTTTCAACAGCATCGATAACAATGGTACAGGCTTTTATGGTTTTTTGAGGATCGTCGCGATCGTATTTGCAGCGCTCAACCGGCTTCGCTAATTCCGGATGAGCCTTTAGCGCCGCCGCCTTACGGGTCAGGTCGAGCGCGTGCTGCCCCCCATGAACTTTCAGCGATCCTTGCGTGTCATGATTTGCTGCGTAGTATGCAATTCCTGCGATTGCGACCGCCAGCATAAGGGCCGAGGACCTAAAATTCAGGAAGACATTTCGCAGGCGATTTTGCCAAATATTCCTCGTGCGTGACGTTCGCCTGTCCGAGCTTTGAGAACAGACATTGTCAGGCTCAATAAGCTCTTCACTTGCCACTGTTGAATTAATGCTTTCCGAGCGATGCAATAGGCTGTGCGTTTCCTGGTCGTCGGTAGCGGCAAGCGTTTCGATCCGCGCCGCTTGTTCGCGGCGCCATTCTTCAAAGGGTTCTGAGCGTACATTGAGGCTGGCAAGAAATTCAGTTCTGTCATAGGCGCGCTCGCCTATGCCGGCTGAATCTGTAAGTTCAATTTTTATCCGTGCCTGATTTAAGGCGATAATTTCCGGATCGCTCGTTACCAAAAACCGGTCTGCAGCCGGACCGAAAGCCTTGCGCAGGACGGCGACCGCCTGACGCAGACTGGCCCGCGCATGCTCATGGTCGCTGCGATCCCATAGTAACGCGGCTAGATGTTCGCGCGTGTGGCGCATCCCGGGCGCCAGCGCCAGATACGCCAGCAATGCTTTCGACTTCATTGAGTTGATCGCGACAGTTTCACCAGTTGAAAGGACGGCTTGAAACACGCCGATGCATTTGAGCGTTAGAACCGGCGCTTCCTCAGCAGCCAGCCTTAGATGGGCTTCTCCGTCCATTTCTCCCGCTCCTCACAATCTGTGCGCAAATTGGCGAAGTTTGACGCTGGCGCTGATATTTACGCCGATTCTGGCATATTTTTGACGGAGTTTCACGCGCGCTTTCACGGAGCAATGACGGCGTCGGCGTTTACTGGACCGATGCAGCACGGGAGAATGGGTATGCGGGCTTTTTCATTCAGGAATTCAGGTCATTTTGCTGGCGCGCGCAAACGCTTGTTCGCGCAACGCATGCGCCGGTGCGGCCTGATTGCGTCTCTGTTCTCTTTTCTGGGGATGGCGGCGCCTGCTGCGGCGCAGCAAAGCTACCTGTTTCCTGGCAAATCCGCTGACCTACCTAGCAACGCTTATTGGGTCGTCAGGGAGTTCAGCGAAGGTGAGAACGTTCTCGATCTGAACATCATTCAGTGGAAGGACGGAAAGTGGAGCGATTGTAAAAACGGCGCCGCCGGTTCCTGCGGCACGCCGCAAAACGACCTCATGTATAACGTGCCGCTCTACGCCCCCGCTGACGGTGAGATCGCCGGATGCTGGCGAAACTTTCCCGACAATCCAAACCCGCCGGATAGAAGAAATGATGTTGTCGGCGTCGATAGTAATGTTCCGAAGAAAATTTATCGCGGCGGCAACGCGGTCAACATTATTACAGAAAACGGGGTGATTATTTCTCTGGCGCATATGGCTCCTGGCACCATTCCACCTGAGCTGTGCCCGCTTAACGCCGGAAGCACTGTTTTCCCGGCGTCGGTAAGCAAGGACGGTACGGACTGGTACACGACTGGTTACATACCGCCTGGCGCCAGACCAAAGGTGAAAAAGGGAGATTTCGTCGGACGCGCGGGCAATTCAGGTTTTTCAAGCGGCGTGCACCTGCATATCGGCCTGAATCCGGTTTTGGGCATGCAGGGAGGGCGTGAGAATTTCGGCCCGAACATGCCAATACCGTTCGAGCGGGTCTATACCCAAAGTTACAATCCCAACGCCGGGCCTGTGACAAACCTCTGGAGCGCCGCCGACACGACGATCAATGCAAGCACCGACGGCGTGACTCTGTTTCGCCCGTCGGGCAAGTTCGCGGACGACATTGTCTGGCAGCGAAGCAACGGACAAATTCATTATTGGGCGATGGAAGACGGACAATTCTCCGCCGGCTTCAATATCGACCAGCCGGTCTCCCAAACATGGAAGCCAGTGGGCGCGGGCAATGTGGACGGCGCCGATCATGACGACATTATATTCATGGCCGGAAATGGTCAGATGCATTATTGGAAAATAAAGAACGGCCAGCGCGTAGGTGCGGCGAATATCTCAACACCACTGGCTGAAGGCTGGAAGTTCGGCGGCGTCGGCGATGTCGATGGCGACAATACCGACGATCTCATTTTCGCTCTGAATGGCCAGGTTCATTATTGGAAAATGAAAAACGGCCAGCGGGTGAGCGGCGCGAACATTTCCTCTCCGGTGTCCGCCGGCTGGCGCATCGGCGGGGTCGGCGATGTCGATGGCGACGGTACGGACGACATCGTCTGGCGTCATGCAAACGGCCAGGCTCATTACTGGAAAATGAAAAACGGCAAACGCGTCAGCGCGGCGAATATCGACGAGCCGGTTGGCTCAAACTGGAGCATGCGCGACATTGGCGACGTTGATCATGACGGCACCGACGATATCGTCTGGCAGCGCAATGACGGCCAGGTGCATTACTGGCGAATGAAAAACGGCAAACGCATATCGGCGGCGAATATTCACACGCCAGTAGGCGGAGAGTGGACCTTGTTTGGCGTCGGTAATGTCGGTACGCGGCCTTGATCGGCAAATCTGTTTGCGCGCTGGTTAAATCTTCTGGTTATATTCGCCGACTTCAGGCTGTGTTTTGAGAACAGCGTCGAGCTCGGTGAACATCGCCTTCATGTTTTCTTCTGACGTCGGGCTTTCGATAACGACGACGAGTTCCGGCTTGTTAGACGATGCGCGGATCAGTCCCCACGTGCCGTCCTCGGCGGTAATCCGAATGCCGTTGACCGTGACGACGTCCCGGACCTTTTGGCCGATGATTTCCTTCCGTTCCGACAGGGTGGCAACCACCTTTTCAACAACGCCGTACTTTGTCTCGTCGGCGCAATGGGGCGACATGGTCGGCGATTGCCAGGTTTTCGGCAGCGATTTGCGCAAATCCGACAGCTTTTTGTCCGGGTTGCGGTCCAGCATCTGCAACAGCGCGATGGCGGCGACAAGCCCGTCATCGTAGCCGCGCCCGACAGGATTGTTGAAAAAGAAATGGCCGGATTTTTCAAAACCGGCGAGGGCGTTCATCTCATGGCTTTTGCGTTTGATGTAGGAATGGCCGGTTTTCCAATATTCCGTGCGGGCGCTGTTCTCGACAAGAACAGGGTCGGTCATAAACAGCCCGGTTGATTTAACATCGACGACGAATTGCGCGTTTTTGTGAAGCGCTGAAAGGTCGCGTGCGATCAGGACGCCGATTTTATCAGCAAAGATTTCCTCGCCTTCGTCATCGACAACGCCGCAGCGGTCGCCATCGCCGTCGAACCCAAGCGAGACATCGGCGCCGTGTTCCTTCACAGCGGCCTGCATGGCGTGCAGCATTTCCATGTCTTCCGGGTTTGGGTTGTAGCGCGGGAATGTATGGTCAAGGTTTGCGTCCATGGGGATGACCTCGACGCCAAGCCGTGACAGCGCCTCAGGCGCGAATGCGCCAGCCGTGCCGTTCCCGCAGGCCGCGATGACTTTCAATTTGCGTTTGATGCTAACGCCTGAAGCGATGTCGTCGATGTAGCGTTCGCGCATCCCCTCTACATATTTGTAGGCGCCGCCGTCGTGCGATTTGCCTTCACCATTAAGCACGATCTCTTTCAACCGTCCCATTTCATCAGGTCCGAAGGTGAGCGGTTTTTCAACGCCCATTTTGACGCCGGTCCATCCGTTCTCATTATGGCTGGCCGTCACCATGGCGACGCATGGGATGTCGAGGTCGAACTGTGCGAAATAGGCGATCGGCGATAGCGCGAGGCCGATATCGTTCACCTCGATGCCGGCGCTCATGAGGCCGACGGTAAGCGCCTGTTTGATAGACGCTGAATAGCCACGGAAATCGTGACCGACCACGATGCGCGGATCTTTGCCCATTTCGCGGATGAGCGTGCCGAGACCAAGGCCCAACGCCTGGATGCCGAGGAGGTTGATTTCTTTCTCAAAGACCCAGCGCGCATCGTATTCGCGAAAGCCCGTGGCTTTGACGAGGGGCGTCGTTTCATATTCAAGCGTGTTGGAGACCAGATCGGCGCGCGGCGCAGGCAGCATGGGGAAATCCTTTAAGGCGTTTGATTTGTGCGCAATCTAGCGAGGTTGGCTGTTGCCGCAACCCGGCTCCCTGTTGAAAAAGACCTTGTCAGGTCCGTGACAAGCGCAGCGCTCTTGCCCATAGTCCTTCGTCACAAAAGGGTCGTGAAGCTGCGACGTTACGAAATACCGGGCCGGGGAAGAGGGGTTCATGGATTTGCCATTTGATTTGGCCAATATTGGCCTGCGCGGGCAAAGCGCGATTGGCTTGGCGGCCTTTGTGTTCATTGCGTGGCTGCTATCCGAACAGAAACTCAGATTTCCGATTTTCGGCGCCCTGTGGACTGTCGCGGCGCAGATCCTTATTGCCGTGCTGCTGCTTTATACGCCAGGCGCGCGTGATGCGCTCGCATTTCTGAATGTTGTCGTAAATGCATTGCAGCAGGCGACGCAGGCCGGCACCTCCTTTGTGTTCGGTCATCTTGGCGGCGCTGAGCCCCCGTTCGAGGTTACAAATCAAGGCGCGATGTTTAATTTTGCATTCGGCGCGCTGCCGCTGGTGATTTTCTTTTCAGGGCTTTCGGCGCTCTTATGGCATGTGGGTATCCTGAAAATATTCGTGAGGGGACTGGCCTTTCTCTTAACGCGTGTTTTTAATATCGGCGGCGCCGTTGCGTTATCGGCGGCGGCGAACACGTTTCTGGGACAGACCGAGGCGCCGCTTTTGATCCGCGCGTTTCTGACGAAGATATCGCGCTCGGAACTTTTTATTGTCATCACGGGCGGGTTTGCGACTGTGGCCGGTTCGGTGATGGTGCTTTACGCAACCTTGCTTGAGCCGCAACAGCCATCCGTCCTCGGACATATTATCGTTGCATCATTAATCTCTGTTCCCGCAGCAATTTTAATGGCGCAAGTGATGATCCCCGCGCCGAAAGGCGAAACGCCTACTGCGTCAACGGCGGCGGATGATTTTCAGTACGCCAGCGCCATGGACGCATTCATGCGCGGCGTGACGGATGGATTGGGGCTTTACCTTAACATTATTGCATCGCTGATCGCCTTTACCGCCTTCGCAGCGCTGGTGAATATCATGCTCGGCGGATTTCCGGACTTTATGGGCGAACCGCTTAGCCTTGAACGCATGCTGGGTTGGATTTTCGGACCATTAATGTGGCTTACGGGCATTCCATGGTCGGAAGCGTTCGATGCAGGCTCTCTCATGGGGATCAAAACAGCGGTTAATGAAATCGTCGCCTATGTCGCCCTGGCGCAGACGCCTGAAGGCACTTTTTCCGAGCGAACAATCCTGATCCTGATTTACGCCATGTGCGGTTTCGCCAATTTCGCCAGCCTCGGCATCGTCATTGGCGGGCTGACGGCGCTTGCGCCGGAGCGGCGGCAGGATGTCATTGAACTTGCGCCAAAAGCGCTGGTGGCCGGCACGCTGGCCACGCTGATGACCGGCTCGGTCATCGGGCTCGTCTGGATGGGGTAACCTCTTCGCGTTCACGTTGGGTTGAGGGATGGCGCCAGCGGTTGATTGCCGCTTCCGCTTCCTTAAGTGACCGCCACCGGAAGCGAAGACCGAAGAGGATGCGATGACTGAGCCGATTGACCTTTATTACTGGCCGACGCCGAACGGGTGGAAGGTTTCCGTATATCTCGAAGAGGCGGGGCTCCCTTACAATGTTCACTATATCGACATCACAGCGGGCGATCAGTTCAAGCCGGACTTTCTGGCGATCTCGCCGAACAACCGGATGCCGGCGATTGTCGATCATGATGGACCGGACGGAAAGAAAATTAACGTCTTCGAGTCCGGCGCCATACTGCAGTATCTTGGCCGCAAGACTGGCAAATACTATCCGAAGGATGAGCGCGCCCGTGTTGAAGTTGACGAATGGCTAATGTGGCAGATGGGCGGCGTCGGCCCTATGCTTGGCCAGTTCCATCATTTCCATCATTACGCGCCGGAAAAACTTGAATACGCCATGAACCGCTATGCGAACGAGGCGCACCGGCTTTATGGCGTCATCAATAAACGTCTGGAAACACGTGAATATGTTGCTGGCGAATATTCTATCGCAGACATGGCGATTGCATCATGGATGAAGCTTTATGAGCGTCACCTGATTGATCCGCAAGAGTTTCCACACTTCAAAAAATGGCTCGACAAAGTCCTGGCTCGGCCCGGCGTGCAAAAGGGTCTTGCGCTCGGTGACGATCGCCGCGGCAACATTAGCGACGATGAAAAAGCGAAGAAAATACTCTTTGGTCAGCGCGGCGGGTAATTCGCCGGTGTTTGACGTCTCAAGTGATTGGGGTTAGCCGCAATCTGAAAAATTAGGAGGATGCGGTGTCCGATCAAAATCAGAGCAGCGAAATCAGTTTTGATGATTTTCTACGCGTTGATATACGCGTTGGAACAGTGATTGACGCACAACCGTTTCCGGAGGCCAGGAAGCCCGCGATCAAACTCCAGATAAATTTCGGTGAAGACATTGGCGTTAAAAAATCTTCCGCCCAAATCACCGTTCATTATACGCCTGAGCAATTGATTGGCCGGCAGGTGATGGCGGTGGTTAACTTCCCGCCGCGTCAGATCGGCCCGTTTATGTCTGAAGTATTGACGCTTGGCTATGAAGATCAAGATGGCGCCATCGTGTTGGCGAATATCGATAAGCCTGTCCCAAACGGCTCAAGGTTGATGTAGATTAAAACCTTACTCGCAGTGCAAACATGGAGTTTGCGCACAAATGCTCCGGCCTCTCTTAAAAGAAATTCGCGCTTGCCGTGTTTGTGTTGATGCGCCCGCGAGCGATCCGCTGCCGCATGAGCCGCGCCCGGTTCTGCAGGCCTCGAAAAAAGCGCGGCTAGGCGTTTTTGGTCAGGCGCCTGGCAATCTCGTGCACCAGAGCGGCAAACCTTTCACAGATCCTTCCGGCGTGCGTTTGCGAGAATGGATGGGCGTCAGCGAAGAGGTTTTCTACGACAAGTCCAAAGTCGCGGTGATCCCTATGGGCTTTTGTTTCCCGGGCTATGACGCGAAAGGCGGCGACTTGCCGCCGCGAAAAGAATGTGCAACGACGTGGCGAGAAGAATTGATGGCGGCGCTGCCGAATCTCGAATGCGCAATTCTTGTGGGCGCCTATGCGCAAAAATGGCATCTGGGCAGCAGCGCCGAAAAAACACTGACCGCGACGGTGGAAAAATGGCGGGAATTCGCGCCGCGTTATTTTCCAACCCCACATCCATCCTGGCGTAACAATTCGTGGCTGAGGAAAAATCTGTGGTTTGAGTCTGACCTGTTGCCAGTGCTCAGAAATCGCGTTCGTGCGCTTACGCGCTAACGGCGATAGTTTCGCCAGTCGTCCCAGCGCGCAAAAATGACGAACAGAACAGAAAGAACGATCAGGATCAGCAACGCGAACTGAACTTGCGCCTCAACCGCATGCGCCTCGTGCTTTGACGGACGGTCAGCCGGCACTTCCACCATTTCGCCAGTATCCGCGCTTTGATCATCGGTTGACGGCGCACCGTCTGTTTCGCTTGACGGCGGGGTCGATCCTTCGCCCGCGCTAGGATCTTCTGTGAGCCCTTCTCCGTTCTCGATATTGGATTCGATCTGGTCGAGCTCCTCAGCGTTGTCTCTGCCAAGCGTGGAGGAGGCGACGCCTGCGCCGCCGGCAATGGTTGCGCCTTGAACTGTACGACTTTCGGCGACGTTGCCTCGGCGCGGCGCGTCTTCCACAGGCTCCGCGCGTGAATTTTCTTCGATCTGTTCCGGATCGCGCACCATGGGCGGGCCATCTGGCGTCAGGAACAGGGCGCGTTCCGAGGCGCGGCGGCGGGTCAGGCCAAGCACCTCGCGCAGTACGCCGCCGACCGTCGCCTTGTTCCACCATGTAAGCGCGTCCGCGGCGCCAATCCGGTCGCCTTTATTGAGACGTTTTAAGGCTGTTGAGCCGCGAAAAGCGCCGACGCCGACATTGTAGACAAAGCTGACCAGCGCATCGAACTCATTCTGGTTTAGGGGGACTTTGACAGCACTATCAACAGCTTGCTCGCGCGGCCTTAAATCACGCTTTAAAAGTTCTTCAGCGTCTTTTTCGCTGATTTTCATACCGGGCTCTACGTCGTCGCCCGTGTGCCCGTAGCCAATGGTCCATATCCCGGCGATGTCCTGATACGCCTCAAGCTCAAGGCCCTCAAACCGCTTGATCAGATCGATACCGCTCGGTGACGTACGCACTGGAAAGCTCCCAAACCCCGCTGCAGATTGCAGCTTAACCGTAAATGAGGGCGAAAAGTAGGAGTTTAAGAGTAGTTTTCCGAACTGTCGGCGAGCCTTGGCTTTGCCTGTTGTGAAAACAATTGTTTCAACAATATCGGCGCCTTAACAGTCATCCGAATTTGCGTATGAGCGCGGCTACGAGAGAAAATGAGGTCAAATCTGGGCGAGGCCTGCGCCTAGCAATCTTTTATCTCTCGATCATTGAGCAACGCATGCTGCTCCGCGACACTCGCTTCAAAAGATTGCGTGTGGACTTTCAGCTCTTCCAGGAGATCCTGTTCGACAGAAAAAAAGGCAACGCGATTAGCGGCGACGGATTGCGTAGACCGGGCGTGCGACGCCGCAAGACGCGCTTTTTCAGCCTGAAGAGAGGCGACGCTTTCAAGCGCGTCGGCGTTTATGGCGTCGTTTTCTTTGCCGATTATCTCGGTCAGCGCTTCGGTCACGCTTATCAGCGCGCGCACGCAGTTTGACGCGTCAAAATCCCGGTTTAGCTGAATTGTCGCCATGCCCTAACAAACTCCTAACGGCGAACCTGCCGCGTTGTTTTCTCCGGCTATAGGGCATCGTGGAAAAGAAATGATTTAGGCGATCATTGAAATTGTCTGCATGTTCGCCGTCTCGCGATAAGTGATGCCGCAGCGCAGCGAAAGCAGCATAACGTGGCGCGCAATTTTTGCGCGCTGAGCCCTATACGAAACACAAAATCAATCTTTCAATTTTAATCATCTCGCCGCTGTGAGCAGATTGGGCGAAATCGATGCTTGAGCCGCAAGATGCGCATGGCTATAGAGAGCCGCGACTCGCGCCGGAATTTTGGCCGGGTTAGGGGGTAGAAAGCTGGGAGAGACAGCATGTCGGCGTCCGAAGTAGAAGAGTATCGTCCGTCTGATGACGAACAGTTTATGAACGATCGGCAAAAAGAATACTTCAAGAAGAAGCTTTTATCCTGGAAGCAAGACATCATTCGCGAAAGCGAAGGCACGCTCAACAATCTTCAGGAAGACAATAATCACCTTCCCGATATTGCCGACCGTGCATCAAGCGAAACGGAAAAAGCGCTTGAACTGCGAACGCGCGATCGTCAGCGGAAACTTATTTCAAAAATTGACGCTGCGTTGCGCCGTATCGAAACCGGCGAATACGGGTACTGCGAAGAAACGGGCGAGCCGATCGGCGTGCGCCGTCTCGATGCGCGCCCAATCGCAACCTTGTCGCTTGAAGCGCAAGAACGCCACGAGCGCGAGGAAAAAGTCTACCGCGACGACTAATTCTCCACCTGAAAACAGCACTACTTGCAGAGATGCTCTGACCGCCCTATATGCAGCGTCGCAATTTCTGTTTTGGGCCGCAGCCGAACCGCGGCCGACTCTCTAGTCTGCCAGAAGGGCGATGTAATCGCGCTTCGAATTCGACCTCTTCCAAGACACGAGTTTGCGCTAACCGGCTTCGCCTCAAGGGGTGGGCCTTCTCTGCCGTGAGGAAACGTCTTGCGGCGCGCCTTAATGTCAAGGAGACGAAAATGGCGACAGGAACAGTCAAATGGTTCAACACCCAAAAGGGTTATGGTTTCATTCAGCCGGACGATGGCGGCAAAGACGTATTCGTCCATGCAACCGCTGTTGAGAGTGCAGGCATGCGCCAGCTCGATGAAGGCCAGAAAGTCTCTTACGAGCTTGCGACAGATCGCGGCAAAACTGCAGCGTCTGACCTGAAAGCCCTCTAGGCTTTCAATCGTATGGTTGAAAACGGCGCTCTTTCGGGAGCGCCGTTTTTTTTTAATCCAGTGATGGGATGCGTAGGGTCTGTCCCGGATAGATTTTGTCGGGATCGGAAAGCATCGGTTTATTAGCCTCAAAGATCGTCGGATACTTCATCGGGTCTCCGTAGTGGTCTTTGGAGATTTTTGACAATGTGTCGCCCTTCTGGACGGTATAGAAAACCGTCTGATTGGGTTCGTCTTCGATATCGATTTGCGCTTCGACTTCACCGATGCCGGGGGTGTTGCCGGCCGCGACAATGGCCTTTTCCGCTTCGGCGCGATTGCGCGCCGTTCCTTTTACGACGACGCGGCCATCGCCTGCTTCTTCAACTTCAAGGTTTTTGACTTCGGTTTTGTGACCCTGAATGCGGTCCTTAATTCCTTCAGCAATATTGCTGACGCCATCGCGTAACTTCTCACCAGCGTCTTTGACGAATTTAAATAGCATCTGAGTTCACCTCGCTTATTTCCGCCCAAACAGGCCGCCGAGCAACTGCTTTCCTGCTTGCTCCATCAGGTCATCCTTAAAATCACCGTCGCCGTCCTGGTCGAGAAACCCGAGCAAACCGCCGAGTTCGTTGGGCGCGGCGGCGTGAGCGCGGACGCTTTCCTCAGTCACCAGCCCGGCCAGCGCAGACGCATCAAGACCCTGTTCGCGTTTCGCCCGGCCAAGGGAAGCCAGCACAGCGGGCGCCGCCATGGCGAGCAATTGACCAATCTGTCCCTGATCAACACCAGCCGTCTTGGCGAGCGCGCGTTCCGTCTGGGATTGCTTGCCGCCAAGGATATGACCAAGGATTTTTTGACCGTCAGCCAGAACATTGTCGCTGCTGACCTGGTCGACATTATTCAAAAGGCTGCCGTCGTGCCGCTGTAGTGCATCGGACAGGGCCTGCGCGCCTTGCGGCTGGGATGCGTTTTTCTTCAGCCCCGCCATAATCGCCGCCATGGCCATGGGCATCATCTTTTCGGTGAGCCCTTGTTCCATACCGGTCTTCTGCGACGCCTGTTGTGAGATCTGCGAAACCACCACCTGCGTCAATTGATCCATCAATGACATTTCATTCCTTTCCTAGCGCCCCCGCGCCGTAACGGGTTTATCTTAGCGTTCCGGCGGGCGGCGGCAAATCGGAAGCGCACACGGCTGATCCACTAGAAAATCGGGGTTGAAAGCGGTGATGACTCCGCTATGAAGGCCCATGGAGCGACGCACTTCCTCATCAAAATCGCCGCCGAAACGGCAAAAAAAGCGCCAGAACGCTCGTCCGAAAAAGACCAACATCGCGACGACCGCGCTCGGCGAGGAGCCTGAGAAGCGCAGCCGAAAGAAAGGCGCGCCGCAAAAGGGCGAGGCTGGCAATCGCGAACTGAACGTCCATGTCAAAACCGCCAAGCGCCGTGAGTATGGTTCGACCCTGTGGCTGAAACGTCAGCTCAATGACCCTTATGTGCGCAAGGCGAAGGCTGAAGGGTATCGCTCCCGCGCGGCCTACAAGCTGATCGAACTCGATGAAAAATTTTCAGTGCTGCGAGCTGGCGCGCGTATTGTCGATCTCGGCTGCGCGCCGGGCGGCTGGTGCCAGGTGGCTGCAAAGAAAGTCGGCGGCAAGGGGAAAGTGGTAGGCATCGATTACCTCTCGATGCCAGAGGTCATGGGCGCCGATGTGCTCGAAATGGATTTTCTGGATGAGGCCGCGCCGGACAAGCTGAAAGACATGCTGGGCGGCGAAGCCGATGTGGTTCTTTCCGACATGGCCGCCCCGACCACCGGTCATAAGTCTACGGATCATTTGCGCATCATTGCGCTTGCCGAAGCCGCCCTCGATTTTGCCGAGGACGTGCTGGCGCCCGGGGGCGCTTTCGTTTGTAAAGTTTTCGCCGGCGGGGCGGAGGGCGAACTCCTGACCCGCCTCAAGCAGAACTTCGAGACGGTCAAACACGCAAAACCGAAAGCCTCGCGTTCGGACTCGGCGGAAAAATATGTCGTAGCGACTGGTTTCAGGGGGCGGGGATGACGGTCATTACAGTGCTTCATGACGTAAAAGAAAACGTGACGTGGCTCGGATCCAACGGCCGGGCGACCATCGGCAGTTATGTCGGCCCGTCACGCGACAACAAATGGTTCGCAGTCCATGGCTGGGCGATCGGTATCACCGGCAGCGGCCCTAAAGTTGAAGCGCTCGAAGCGCACCTGAACGATTTTCCAAAGGACGCCTCACGTCCGCATGAAATTCTGAAGTTCATGAAAACCGCTTACAGCGACTTTGATATTGGCGAGGTCGAGGAAGGGTTGAAACGCTATAGCGGCAATGGTCTCCTCATTCATAAAAGCGGCGCCGTCTGGGATTTCGACAACAGCTTTTGTCTGACGCCGGTTGAGCCGGGCGTGTTCTGGGCGCGCGGCTCCGGCATGGATATCGCTCTCGGCGCAGGCAAGGCGCTCAAGGATTTTGTCGCCTCGCCCAAAGAACTGACGAGGCGCGTGCTGGAAATTACCATCGCCACGGATGTGGACAGTCCGGGCGAGTTGCCAGTTCAAACATTCGACGCCAACGGCGTCCTGTCCGATCCAATAGAGGCATGAGGTTTTGTCATGGAAATCCGTGAAGCGCTGACATTTGATGATGTGTTGCTGGAGCCGGGTCCGTCGGAAGTGATGCCGAGCGGCGTTGATGTTTCCGCGCAATTGACGAAGGAAATCAAACTGGCAATCCCGATCATGTCCTCGGCCATGGATACGGTTACGGAAGCTGAGATGGCTATCGCCATGGCGCAGGCGGGCGGCATCGGCGTTCTTCATCGCAACCTCTCGGTCGCCGAGCAGGCGGAGCATGTGCGACGCGTCAAACGCTTTGAAAGCGGCATGGTGGTGAACCCGATGACGCTGACGCCCGATGATACGCTGGCGACGGCACAGGACGTGATGCTCGAAAAAAGCATTTCCGGCTTTCCTGTTGTCGAGAACCCTGACGCCAATGGCGTCGGCAAGCTGGTGGGCGTACTGACCAATCGCGACATGCGGTTCGCGCGCAATCTCGATCAACCGGTGCGCGATCTGATGACGGCGGTGGATCTGGTGACGGTCAAGCCTGGCGCAACTCAGGATGAAGTGCGCGAGCTTTGCCATAAACGGCGCATTGAACGGGTGGTTGTGGTCGATGACGATTACCGTTGCATCGGCTTGATTACAGTCAAGGACATGGAGAAAGCGCGCGCCTATCCGCTGGCGTCAAAAGATGCGGAAGGGCGTTTGCGCGTTGCGGCGGCGTCCTCAGTCGGTGATGATGGCTTCGCGCGGATTGAAACGCTAATTGATGCTGGCTGCGATCTGGTCGTGATCGACACCGCCCACGGGCATTCTTCGAAAGTGGTGGAACAGGTGGCGCGCGTTAAACGCGCTTCGAATGCGACTCAAGTGATCGCCGGCAACGTAGCGACCTATGACGGCGCCAGGGCGCTGATCGACGCTGGCGCCGACGCTATCAAGGTCGGCATTGGCCCCGGTTCAATTTGCACGACGCGTATTGTTGCTGGCGTTGGCGTGCCGCAATTGACGGCGGTGATGGATGCGTCGCGCGCGGGCCGTGACGCCGGCGTGCCGGTCATCGCCGACGGCGGCATCAAGTTTTCAGGCGATATCGCGAAGGCGCTGGCTGCCGGCGCTGATTGCGTAATGATCGGTTCGCTTCTGGCGGGAACGGACGAAGCGCCGGGCGAAGTCTTTCTCTATCAGGGGCGCTCTTACAAATCCTATCGCGGCATGGGCTCGATCACGGCCATGGCGCGCGGGTCCGCCGACCGGTATTTCCAGGCCGACGTCACCGAGCAGATGAAACTCGTGCCCGAAGGGATAGAGGGACGCATTCCTTACAAAGGCGCCATCGGGCCGATCCTGCATCAGCTTGTGGGCGGCGTGCGCGCCTCCATGGGGTATGTGGGCGCGCCGACAATTACAGAGATGCAAAAACGAGCGAAGTTTGTGAGGATTACCAATGCGGGGCTGAAGGAAAGCCACGTCCATGACGTCGCCATCACCCGCGAGGCGCCGAATTATCCGACGCAGAGCTGATGCGCCTATCCGGACGCCTTTCCGCTGCGATTGAGATTCTCGACGATTTCGAAAAGCGCCGCGTGCCGCTGAAAACAGCGATCGCCGATTGGTCGCGGAACAATCGCTATGCCGGCGCCAAAGATCGCGCGTGGATTTCCGGTTTGTGTCTTGATGTGCTGCGTAAGCGGAATTCCCTTGCGGCGGCCATGGGCAATGGCTCGGCTCGCTCGCTGGTGTTGGGCGCATTGCGAATTTTGTGGGTGAAACCATTTGATGAAATCGCTGACGCCGCTGCCGAAGAACCGCATGGGCCCGGCGCCCTGACGCAGGATGAAGTCTGTGCTTTAGGCGATGAGTCTGACATGGCTTCTTCACCTTGCGGCGCCGATGAAGTGCAGGCAGAGGAGCGCGCAATTGCGCTTGGCGAGCCGCATGTCGCTGGCGATTTCCCCGAATGGTTAGCTCCACACATTGAGCGTGTATTTGGCGAGGATGCGCCGGTCATCATGTCCGCCTTTGCGGAACGCGCCGACATCGACATGCGCCTGAACACTTTAAAAACATCGCAAGAAAAAACGCTTGCGGCGCTGAAAACAGTGAAAGCAGAAACGGTTCCCATACTGACAACAGCCGCGCGCATCGCCGCGCCGGATCCGAGTGAAAAAGCGCCGGGCGTTACGGTAATTCCCGCTTTTAACAAGGGCTGGGTCGAAGTGCAGGATTTGGGCTCCCAAATCGCGGCCTGCGCTGCGGGCGCCATCAAAGGCGCGCAGGTGTTGGACTATTGCGCAGGCGGCGGCGGCAAGACGCTCGCGCTCGCCGCGATGATGGAAAACACTGGTCAGCTTTACGCCTATGACCGCGACCCGCGACGGTTAAAGCCGCTCTTTCATCGCGCCAAGCGCGCCGGCGTGCGTAATTTACAGATACGTTCGCCAGCGGGCGGAGAGGGGTTGGATGATCTTTCAGGCAAAATGGATGTGGTGTTTGCCGACGCGCCATGTTCCGGCGCAGGCACATGGCGGCGCCATCCCGATACGAAATGGCGTTTGACGGAAAAGCAGTTGCAGACGCGTAACAGCGAACAGGCCCTAGTGCTGGGCGAAGCGTCTCAGTTCGTCAAACCCGGCGGGCGAATGGTGTGGGTGACTTGTTCTTTCCTGATGGAGGAAAATGAGGATCGTCTCGCTGCATTTTTGAATGACCACGATGAGTTCGTGCAGGTTCCTGCTCTCGAATGCATACTTTCGTCCGGCCTTATCACCGATGATGGTGCGGATATATTAAAAACCTGCGTGACGCCGGATGGGGCTGTTCGCCTGACGCCGGATAAAATCCGCGCTGACGGGTTTTTCATTGCGGTTCTGGAAAAACGCAGCTTGTCCGGCTGAACGCAATCATGGACACTAAACTATAACAGGATCAATGGAGGGGACACATCATGGATATCAACCGCAGAACGGTTCTCGGCGCGGGCGCTGTCGTATCGACGTTGGCGACTGCTGGCGCGGCTTCAGCCAAAAGCATAATAAACGGCGGAAACAAAAACCTTCGCAAGGCTGTTGGCGTGTTGGAGGATTACGCTGACCAGCATCGCGCGCATTGGGGCATCCCCGGCATGACCGTTTGCGTTGTCGGGCCTGACGGGTTTGAAGGACATGTCATGTCAGGGCTTGCCGATGTGGGACGAAAAGAACCTGTTGGTCCTGACCATGTATTCCAGGTCGGTTCCATCACAAAAATGATGACGGCGTTGACGCTATGGTCGCAAATCGATGAAGGCAAGCTCTCGCCTGATGCGCGCCTCACCGATCTGATGCCTGAAATAAAAGTGAAGGACGGAGACGCCATCACGCTGAAACATTTGCTTGATCATACGTCGGGGCTGCCACGTGGCGCTTCGCCTTATCTTGACGGCGGTTTGTGGACGAATTTCACGCCCGGTTCAAAATGGGCGTATTCGAACCTCGGTTACAAGCTAGCCGGTCATATTGCGGCGCGTACGGATGAAATCACCTATCCGGAATGCGTTGAACGCCGCTTGTTAAAACCTTTAGGCATGAGTTCATCGTTCGGCGCCTTGCGGTCTTCAGAACGGGCGAATTACGCCAAAGGCTATGAGATGAAGCGCATGGACCGGCCTTCGGTTCTGCCAAGCGATGTGGCGCGCGCGCCATGGGTTGATTATGATGGCGCATCGGGCTGCGTCGGCGCCACCAGCGCCGATATGGCGTTGTTCCTAAGCTATTTGCTGCAACTCGCTGGCGGCGATGGCGGGCCAGTGTTCTCAAATGAAGCCGCTCAGCGGTTTATGGCTGATCCCGCGCCAGCGCCAGGCTGGTCTGAGGAAGCGAGCTACGGCAACGGCATCGCCCGCATCACAGCTGACGAACGTCAATATCTCCATCACACCGGGGGGATGGTTTCCTTCACATCGTCATTGCATGTTGATCCGGAAGCCGGCGTCGCAGCATTTGCTTCCGGGAATGTGCACTATGCAACCGGGCATCGTCCGCGCAATATTACACTTTACGCGTGTCAGTTGATCAATGCTGCAATAAACAACGAAGATACGCCGGAAGCGCCGGAACTCGCCCGCACGGTTGAAAACCCGGATCAGTTCGCTGCTGTCTTTACTGCGGAAAACGGCGATGCGTTCGAGGTGAAAGCCGGTGACGAAGAACTTGTCGTACACAGGAACGGCCGTGTCAGCACGCTGCAGCCTTTAAGTCAGGGTTTGTTTGCAAGCGATGATGAAGAATTCGCAGCAACCGGTGTACAGATTGAAGTTGAAAATGAGAAAGCAGTTCGCGTTTGGGTCGGCGACCGGGAATATCTGGTCGCTGCTGAGGCGTGTTATGCAACTGTGCCGGGCGAAGTGATGGCGCTTGCAGGGGATTATCGCAATGATGACCGTTGGAGCGTGCCGATCAAAATATACACGCGCGGCGAGGGGCTGATCATGGTCAGGGCGAATTCCGTCAGCAAACTGACGCGGCTCGCCAATGGTGAATGGGCGATCGGCGATCCCGAAACCTCGACAGACAGTGTACGGTTTGATTCTGTTGTTGGTGGGCAGCCACAAAGGCTGACCATATCGGGTGATGTTTTTTACCGCTGGGCTGGCTGACAGCCTTAGACGGGCCATCCCCGAATTCCCTAATAAACGGTCGCGCACCTTACGGTATTCTCAGGATACGCTGCTTGACGGCTGAGTGCGTCTGCGCGATTTTTATGAGTGATAAACGGGGAGAGACGGGATGTTCAGGACAAGGCTTTTCGCGGCTTTAGGCGCCGCAGCTTTATTTTTGGCGCCCACCGGCGTGATTGCGGATGTGGTCGATCAGGAACAACTGATTACCGAAGACAGTCCAACGGCGATTGGCGGCGCATCCGAACAGGAACTCGCGCAGAGTTTTACAGTGGGCGTCACAGGGTACCTCACGCAAATTCGCATACCCGTTGCATGTTCTACCGGCGAACTGATTGTTGAAATCCAGCGGCTCAACGCCGACGGAGAACCTTCTGGCGCGGTGGTCACCGGCGCTCGCGTTGCGGCGGGTGATTTACCGGCTCCGCCAGGAACGTTCCGCACGATCAGGCTTTCTCCACCATTGCTCGTCGAAGCTGGCGACCGTTATGCAATCGTGCTGAAAAACGAAACGGGAGTTTGCTCCATACTGAGCGGTCCCGAAGGCGACAGTTACCCGGGCGGACAGTATTTCTACGATTCAAGGCCCAACCCGCCGGGATGGGTTGGCGGCAAGGATCGTCCTGCGCCGAGTTCCACGCCTGGTGACATGCCATTTCAAACCATTATCGATGACGGCGTCGGCGGCGGCTCGTCTAACCGTTGTTTCGGTAATACGGGCAGCGGTCCGGTGCCGCTTCCATTTGCGGATGATCTTCCGATCTGCCGATGCCTGTCCGATCCGGGCCTTAACCAATGGCGCTGCCGTCTACTGCATCCTGACTTTTTCATCGTGCGACGAATTCCGATGCCGCCATTCAACGCCAAGGATGTAATCACCGAAGAATGGGCCTTTACGCCTTTGCGCCCGCTGGATGGGTCCGTTCGCATGGTGATGTACTCGCCATATGCGCAAAAACCGGCTGTTTATGATTTCGGCAAAAAGAGCAAGCCGGGCAGTTTTGAGTACTTGCGCGTGGAGCGAAATTTGAAGGATATGGAGATGCTGAAAGGAGCGGCCGTGGAGTTCATGTATCCCATGCGAGACGCTTCATCCCCGTTCCAGAAATCGTTCGGCTTTGATCCGGGATTTGAGGAGTAGAAACAGGAAAATTAGGCGTGACGAGCGGAGCCGACTCCGCTAAAGGCTCAATATGAAACGAGACCTTCACGCCGCTCTTTCCGCCCAGCATCACCAGCGCGCCCTGATTGTCGATTTTGGCAGCCAGGTGACGCAGCTTATCGCCCGCCGACTTCGCGAGGCTGGCGTCTATTGCGAAATCCATCCGTTTAACAAGGTTGATGGCGCCTTTCTGGGGGCGTTTGCGCCGAAAGCGATCATTCTATCCGGCGGGCCTTCCAGCGTAAAAATCGAAGCAAGCCCGAAGGCGGACACGGCTGTCTATAATTATGGCGTGCCTATCCTCGGCATCTGCTACGGCGAACAGACGATTTGCGCACAGCTCGGCGGCGATGTGGAACGGTCCGATCATCGTGAGTTCGGGCGCGCGCATATTGAAGTTGTGAAACCAAGCGCGCTTTTCGACGGCGTCTGGGCGCGAGGCGAGCGCCATCAGGTCTGGATGAGTCACGGCGACCGGGTGAATGCAATTCCCGAAGGCTTTGAGGTGATCGCAAAATCTGACGGCACGCCGTTCGCCGCAATCGCTGACGAGGCGCGAAAGATCTACGGCGTGCAGTTTCATCCTGAAGTCGTGCACACGCCGGATGGGGCGAAGCTGCTCGCGAATTTTGTTCAGAAGATCGCCGGACTTTCAGGCGACTGGACCATGGCGGCGTTTCGCGAGGAGGCGATTGAGCAAATCCGTAAACAGGTTGGCGACGCTCGTGTCATCTGCGGTCTTTCGGGCGGCGTTGATAGTTCTGTTGCTGCAGTGTTGATTCATGAAGCCATCGGCGAACAACTCACATGTGTTTTTGTCGATACGGGATTGATGCGCGCAGGGGAGGGCGAGGAAGTCGTACGCCTCTTCCGCGACAGCTACAACATTCCGCTGATCCATGTTGAAGCGGAGGAATTATTCCTCGGCAAACTCTCGGGCGTCGATGACCCGGAAAAGAAGCGCAAGATTATTGGCGGACTTTTCATCGACGTGTTCGAGAAGGAAGCCGGTAAAATCGAGAATGCGGAATTTCTGGCGCAGGGAACGCTTTATCCTGACGTCATTGAAAGCGTTTCCTTTGACGGCGGCCCGTCAGTGACGATCAAGTCGCATCACAATGTCGGCGGCTTGCCGGAGCGGATGAACCTGAAGCTGGTCGAACCATTGCGCGAGCTTTTCAAGGATGAAGTGCGCGCGCTGGGCCGCGAGCTTGGGCTGCCTGATCATTTCGTCGGGCGTCATCCGTTCCCTGGGCCGGGCCTTGCTATCCGCATACCCGGCGAAGTGACGAAAGAAAAAGCGGACATTCTACGCAAGGCCGACGCCATTTATCTCGATGAAATTCGCAAGGCCGGTCTTTATGACGCCATCTGGCAGGCTTTTGCGGTGCTGCTGCCTGTGCGCACGGTCGGCGTCATGGGCGATGAGCGCACCTATGATCATGTGCTTGCCTTACGCGCCGTTACCTCAACCGACGGCATGACAGCGGATTATTATCCGTTCCCCCACGATTTTCTGGGTAAGTGCGCGACGCGCATCATAAACGAAGTCCGCGGCGTCAACCGCGTTGTCTATGATGTGACGTCGAAACCACCGGGCACGATTGAGTGGGAATGAGCAATCAACTCCGACGCATCGTCATCTGTATCGGACCCTCGGCGCGGCCATTGACGAATTGATCGACCATAGGGTTGCCGGACCTGTCGATGTCGTCAGGAGAGCCGCGCCAGATGATCCGTCCCTGATAAAGCATGGCGATCTCGTCAGCGATCTTTCGCGCTGACGCCATGTCGTGGGTAATGGAAATGGCGGTTGCGCCAATCGCTTTGACCCGTTCGACAATAAGATTGTTGATAACGTCCGCCATAATAGGGTCGAGACCGGTCGTCGGTTCATCGAAAAACAAAATTTTGGGATCTGACGCAATCGCCCGTGCAAGCGACACGCGTTTTTGCATGCCGCCTGATAGAGCCGCCGGTTGCAGGTTGCCGACTTCGGGCGCCAGGCCGACCTGCGTCAGGCAGTCGAGCGCCTTGTCGCGGGCGGCTTTGCGTGATTTCTTTTCGGAATAGATCAACCGGAACGCGATGTTTTCCCAAACCGTCAGACTGTCGAATAACGCCGCTCCCTGAAACAGCATGCCTGTCTGGTTGATCATGAAGCGGCGGTCGGCGTCTGTCTGGCGCGAGATATTGCGCCCGTCGACTTCAATTGTTCCGCGATCGGGCTTTAAAATGCCTAACATGCACTTCAGGAGAACAGACTTGCCCGTGCCGGAGCCGCCAATCACGACGAGTGAGCGCCCCGCGTCAACATCGAGGTCAACGCCGCGCAGGACGTCCCTTTTTTCAAATGACTTCTGCAAGCCTCGAATTAGAATTTTTTTCTTTGCATCGCTCATAAATGATCAGATCTCCACCAGAAGCGATGTCATCAGATAATTGGATGCGAGCACGACAACAGCGGACGCAACAACAGCGGTGCGTGTGGACGAGCCGACCCCTTGCGCGCCGCCGCGGCTGTTAAAGCCGTAGTAACAACCCATCACAGAGATGAGTAAACCAAAAACCGCCGCCTTGATCAGACCGCTGATTACGTCCCGGTTTTCAAGAAACTCTGCAATGTTGGTGACAAATATCGGGCCGGAAAAATCGAGCGCGTAAACAGCGACAAGGTAGCCGCCGTAGACGCCAATGATGTCCGCTATAAGCACCAGGAGGGGAAGCGCCAGCGTTGTCGCCAAAACGCGGGGCGCGATCAGATACTTGAATGGATCAACCGCCAGTGTCGACATGGCGTCAATCTGTTCGGTGACGCGCATGGTGCCGATTTCAGCCGCCATGGCCGAAGAGCACCGTCCCGCCACCATCAACGCCGCAAGGACAGGACCAAGTTCGCGGACAATAGAAACGCCAAGAATCTGGGGCAGGAAGGTTTCTGCGTTGAAGCGCAAACTGCCGTCGTAAATATTGAGCGCGAGGGCGCCGCCAGTGAAAATCGCTGTCAGGCCGACAACGGGAAGGGAGGCAAAGCCAATCCGCGCAAGGGCGCTGAAAAAGGCCCTCCAGTAAAACGGGCCCGTAACCCACGCAAACGCGCCGCGCGCACCGAAATCGGCGATCCGGCCGGTTTCACGCACGGCGTCGATGGCGACGCTGCCTGTCATGGCGAATGGGTTCATGAAACTCCCCTCATGAGTAACTAGACGTAGCGACGATCAACTCTGCCGCCAAGACCTGTAAACATGTCGTAGGGCACTCTATCGCAATTCTGCGCGGTTTCATGCACGGGCAGGGCAGGTCCGAAAAACTCTGCAATATCATGGATTTTGGGCGGATTCTTCAGGTCCGTCACATCAAGCGTGATGAAATCCATGGAAACCCGCCCGGCAAGCGGCGCGCGCTCGCCATTGATGATCGCGCTGGCGCGGTTTGACCCTGCACGCGGGTAGCCGTCGCCATAGCCGAGCGCGACCGTTGCGATCTGAAAAGGGCGCTTTGCGATGAAGGTGGCGCCGTAACCAATGGTCTCGCCGGGTGCCAGTTCTCTGAGCTGCACGACTGGCGCCCGTAACGCCACTACGGGCGTGATACGCTCATCATCAGTTTCAAACGGCGTGCCGCCGTAAAGCGCGATCCCTGCGCGAATAAGGTCGAAGTGATAGTCCCTGCCCATAAGTGCGCCGCCGGATGCTGCGAGACTGAGTTGCGCATCGGGAAAACTGGCCGCTACGTCCTTGAATGCATCAAGCTGCATTCTGTTTTTAGGATGCTCAGGTTCCGACGCACAGGCAAGATGGCTCATAGCCATGATGATGTTGAGATCAAGTTTTGCGATTTCTGCAACGTCGCTCACAGGCGCGCCGCGTCTGTTCATGCCGGTATCGATGTGAACGCCAGCGGGTTTGACGCCCATGCGCGTGCGCCAAAGATTTGCTTCCGCAATGCTGTTGATGACCGGGATCAGGTTGAACTGATCGAAGAGGGGAAGGGTTTTCTCGCTGGGACCGTCGAACACGAATATGCGCGGGCTGGATGTTTTCAAAAGCGTGCGCAGCGTTGCGCCTTCTTCTGGATAAACAACAAAGAACGTCTGACATTTTTCTCGTTCTAATAGCGCTTTTGTAATTGGCGCAGAGCCCAGACCATATGCATCGCACTTAACGACGGCGGCAGTTTCGGCGCCGGGCGCCTGGTCGCGGATCATGGCGAAGTTTGCACATAGCGCGGACAAGTTGATATCGGCCCATGGACCGCCGTCAAAAGTGATTGGAGGTGTGTTCATTGCACTAGCAATAAACAGGTTTTCAGACTGCGAAAAGGGAAATAGAGTTGGAGACAGTTTAACCGCGGAAGCTGTCGTCGTAGCGATCGTCTGCAAGGTTGGAGAATTTCGTCAGGCTGCCGTCGAAACGAAGCTCCACATTGCCAATCGGACCGTGCCGCTGTTTGCCGATGATGACTTCAGCTTTGTTTCTGGCGCTTTCCAGATGCTCAAGCCACTTGGCGTGTTCTTCCGTGCCTTCGCGCGGCGTCATGCGGCCCAGATAATATTCTTCGCGGTAAACGAACAGAACGACGTCGGCGTCTTGTTCGATCGAGCCGGATTCACGCAAGTCAGAAAGCTGCGGACGTTTATCGTCCCGCGATTCCACCTGACGGGAGAGCTGTGACAGGGCAATCACAGGCACGTCCAGTTCCTTCGCAAGCGCTTTCAGTCCCTGACTGATTTCAGTGATTTCCTGCACACGGCCATCGTTGCGTCGCGCGGAACCAACAAGAAGCTGCAGATAGTCAACAATCAGCAAGCCAAGCCCGTGCTGTCGCTTCAATCGGCGTGCGCGCGCGGCCAACTGTGCGATGGAAAGCCCGCCAGTATCGTCGATATAAAGCCGCAGTTTTTCAAGATCGCGTGCGGCGTGATAAATCTTGTCGAATTGTTCCTGATCGACTTCACCCCGGCGTATTTTTTCAGACGACACTTCGGCGAATTCGGAAATGATGCGGGTTGCGAGCTGTTCAGCCGACATCTCGAGTGAGAAGAACCCGACAACGGCGCCGTCCGTGGTCTTCATGACGCCATCAGCCTGCTTTTCTGCGCGATAGGCCTTGGCCGCATTGACCGCGATGTTGGTGGCGAGCGAGGTTTTGCCCATGGATGGGCGGCCGGCGAGAATGACAAGGTCAGATGGATGTAGCCCGCCCATCATGCGATCGAGGTCGCGCAGGCCCGTTGAGACCCCGGCAAGGCCGCCGTCGCGTTTCACCGCAGCATTGGCAAGTTCAATGGCTTCGGTGATGGCGGAACGAAAAGATTTGAAGCCGCCACCATATTTGCCGGTTTCGGCGAGCTTGTAGAGCGCCTGTTCGGCGTCCTGCAGTTGCTGATCGGGTTGATCATCCAGCGTGGCGACTTTTGCGCGGTCGAACATTTCCGATCCGATCGACATCAGGCCGCGACAGACGGAAAGGTCGAAAACGATTTTGGCGTAGTCCGCCGCACCCGCTGTCGAGGGAACGCTCGCCGCTAATTGCTCGAGATAGGTTTTGCCGCCAGCATCGAGATACCCTTGAGCATTGGCAAGGTACGTATCGATAGTGACAGGCGATCCGAGACGCCCCGAATTGATAAGGTCGCCGCATGCCTGATAAATCAACTGGTGAACAGGGTCGTAGAAGTGCTCGTCTTTAAGAAATGTCGAAACGCGATAAAAAATTTCGTTGTCAAAAAGAATGGCGCCGAGAATTGCTTGCTCAGCGTCGAGGCTGACGGGGAGCTTTTCCTCCGTACCTTGATTAATTGATGATCCTGGGTTTGATCCGTCAGCCATGGCAGGCTGTTTAACCAAAAAAAGCGCCGGCTGAACAGACAGCCGGCGCGCTTATTTTCCCCCATAGGGAGAGTTTTGTAACCGATACTAACTTACGTCGGTTTTGTTTTCTTCGTTGTCGCTTTCTGTGTTTTCTTCAACAGCGACGCCCGCGCCTTCGTCAAAGAATTCAGGCGCTGCATCTTCAGACGCTTCTTCTTCAACGGGCTTGTCTTCAGCTCGCGCAAGAACGTTTTCACCGCGCGCCTGACGTTCAGCTTCATCTTCTGAGCGGGCGATGTTGACGTTAATGGTGACGTCAACTTCCGGGTGAAGCTTAACACGAACGCCGAACACGCCAAGTGCTTTAAGCGGTTTGTCGAGGCGAACCTGTGAAGGAGTGATATGAACGCCAGCTTCCGATGCGGTATGGGCGATATCGCGTGATGAAACGGAGCCGTAAAGAACACCCGTTTCCGAAGATTGTCGAATGAGGACAAAGCTTTGTCCGTCGATCTTTGAGGCTGCGGCTTCGGCTTCTTTCTTGCGCTCAAGGTTGCGCGCTTCGAGTTCGGCTTTTTGCGCTTCAAAAACCTTCTTGTTGTTGTCGTTGGCGCGCA
Organism: Hyphococcus flavus; assembly: GCF_028748065.1. Lineage (GTDB taxonomy): Bacteria > Pseudomonadota > Alphaproteobacteria > Caulobacterales > Parvularculaceae > Hyphococcus > Hyphococcus flavus. The sequence continues at coordinate 2,562,273 of NZ_CP118166.1, forward strand.
GCGCTTTTTTCTGCGGCAGCAGGAAATTGCGGGCGTAGCCCGGGCGCACCTTAACAACGTCGCCCATCTGGCCGAGGTTTTCAACGCGTTCTAGGAGGATGACTTCCATTGGTCTTACTCCGAGGCGTAAGGCAACAGCGCCAGTACGCGCGCGCGTTTGATCGCACGGGCCAGTTCGCGTTGCTTTTTGTGAGACACTGCGGAAATCCGCGACGGAACGATTTTGCCACGCTCTGATACAAAGCGTTGTAGCAACTTAGGATCCTTGTAATCGATCTTCGGCGCATTATCGCCGGAGAAAGGACAAGTTTTACGGCGTCTGAAAAATGGTTTGGCCATTGTTAATACCTTTCCCTGTTACCGGCGTCCGCGATCGCCGCGGTCACGATCGCCTTTGTCGTTGCGATCACGGCGCGAAAGGACCGGAGACGGTTCGGGATCGAGTTCATCGACTTTCACTGTGAGGATGCGCAGAACATCGTCATTGATTTTTTCCTGACGCTCAAGCTCGTGCACGGCTTCAGCCGGACCGTCGATATTGAAAAGGCTATAATGGCCTTTGCGGTTTTTCTTGATCTTGTACTGGAGATTGCGAAGCCCCCAATATTCAGACTTTTCGATTTTTCCGCCATTGTCGGTGACAATCTTGGCGAGCGTTTCGGTCAAGCCTTCGACTTGCGCCGGAGAGATATCCTGACGCGCGATAAAAATATGCTCGTATAGCGGCATTATAGCCAGCTCCTGCATCTAGGCGATGGAGACCTTCAAGGATCAGAGCTGGCGATCCTCTACCGGCCTGCGGCTCGCAAAACTAAGGGACCATCCCTTGAACTTGAGGACATGCCCCAAGCGCTTCGCGACCATCGCTCGTGAAGGCGCGGGGTGTAACCGAGGGCCGGCGCATTTGCAAGAGCCGTTTCGCAGGCGCGAAAAGGGTAAGGGTTAAGCGAACCAGCGCTCCATGAGGCCCCGGAAAAAGGCGACGGTCGCCGCTTCGCTGCAATGAGCTGCCGCATAGGTTCTGGCGGTATCTCCCAGGCGGGCGGCGAGGGCAGGGTCGTTCTCAAGGCGCTGAACGGCCGTGGTCAGGGCCTCAGCTTCATTTGGCGGGATGAGCAAGCCTGTCTTTTCGTCTTCAATATACTCAGACACGCCAGCCGCTGCGGTGACGATCTGCGCTTTGCCAAGGTGCATAGCACCGACGAGAGAGACGAGTCCGCAAGGGGTTTCCCGGCTGCGCAGAGGCAATAGCGCCGCCTTGGCGTGCCAGATGATCGACCAGGCTTCTTCAAACGGCAGGTTAAACAACACGGTCAGGTTGTCAGGGACCTCCAAACCATCGAAATTTTGCGGCCGCGCCACGGCCACGAATTGAAGGCCGGGACAGCGGCGCGCAGCCTCACACAGCACCGCATAATCTCGGGCTTCGCCACCAAGCGCCGCATAATAATCGCTGTCGATGGTTTTCTCGCCTGGTGAAGCGATTGGAGGCGCAACGCCCCATGGCGCGCGCAGCAGTTTGCTCTCGTGCAGATTGAAGAAATGCTCATAAAGCTTTTGTTCTGCATCGGTAAATACGGCGAAAGCATCAACTTTGTTGAAGGCAGGCCGCATTATGGCTTTGCGCGGGCCTGTGGGCAGGTCGGTAAAATTGAACGAATAAGCAAGGTGTTTCGCGGCGCCTTTCCGGCCGAACCACTCAGTCCAGGCGGTTGTCCACGGTCCGTGAGAAACGATCAGATCGAAAGGCTTTTTGGCTGCTGCGAATGCAAGGCGGCGTGTACCGAAGAAACGGGTCGCCGCGTTTTCAACGCCAGCCTTTCCAGCGACTGAAAACGCCCGCCATTCGAGCGGGCGATTGGCGATAGTGAAATCAGCCCCAGCGACATCGCGCAACCACGCCCAATCGGGGTCCGGGTTGTTGGAAATTGTTGCGATGCGAATAGGCGGCTGACTGGACATATAATCCTGTAAGTTTACCTGCCTCTATTAGCTTGATTGCGCGCGGAAGCGATAGTTTCCGCTAGAGTTCTTGCTCTTGGGTGGCGGCGCGGTTATGCCCGCCGTTTCTAATAGATGAGGAGACGGTCGCGATATGGCGCGCGCTTTTATCTTTCCCGGGCAAGGCAGTCAGGCGGTTGGTATGGGCGCAGCCCTGGCGGAAGCATTTCCAGCCGCCCGAGAGGTGTTTGAAGAAGTCGATGATGCACTAGACCAGAAGCTTTCGGCGCTAATGCGCGACGGTCCGCTTGAAGAACTGACGTTGACAGCGAACACGCAGCCGGCGCTGATGGCGCATTCCATCGCTGTTATGCGCGTGCTGGAAAAAGAAGTCGGCGTCGATATCTCGAACGCCATGTTCGTCGCGGGTCATTCGCTGGGCGAGTATTCCGCGCTTTGTGCGGCGCGGGCGATTTCGCTTTCCGATACGGCCAGGCTTTTGCGCGTTCGCGGCGAAGCGATGCAGGCGGCGGTTCCTGTTGGCAAGGGCGCCATGGCGGCGCTGATCGGGGTCAATCTCGACGGCGCGCAAAAAGCGATTGACGCAAGTGGAGGTGAAGGCGTTTGCGAAATCGCCAATGATAACGCGCCGGGTCAGGTCGTGATTTCCGGAGAAAAAGAACGCGTCGAAGCGGTATGCGCGGGCGCAAAGGAGTTCGGCGCCAAGATCGCGAAGCTCTTGCCCGTCTCCGCGCCGTTTCACTCTTCGCTGATGCAGTCGGCGGCGGAACGCATGGCGGAAGCGCTGGAGAAAGCCGAGATCAAGGCGCCTGCGACAACGCTTATCGCCAATGTAACGGCAGCAGAATGCGTGACTCCGGACGAAATTCGCGATTTGCTCGTAAAGCAAGTGACAGGGCGCGTGCGGTGGACGGAGAGCGTTTCAAATATGGTTGCGCAAGGCTGCGATGAGTTCGTCGAAGCCGGTTCAGGGAAGGTGCTCAGCGGCCTTGTGAAGCGCATCGCCAAGGAAGCGAGGACTATGAACGTCGGCGAGCCCGGCGATATCGACTCATTCATGAAGGCTTAATCCTCTGTAGACAGATAAAAGGATGAAATATGTTTGATCTTACCGGCAAGCGGGCGCTCATTACCGGCGCGACCGGCGGCATTGGCGACGCGGTGGCGCGGGCGCTGCATGCGCAAGGCGCCGCTGTGGCCATCTCCGGCACGCGCGCGGAAAAGCTGGATGCGCTGGCGAGCGACCTTAAAGAACGCGTGCATGTAACGCCATGCAACCTGTCCGACCTTGACGCCGTGGACGCCTTGCCGAAGCAGGCGAGCGAAGCCATGGGCGGGCTTGATATTGTCGTCTCCAACGCCGGCGTGACGCGCGACAATCTGATGATGATGATGAAGCCGGATCTGTGGGACGACGTGATCAAGATCAACCTGACCGCGTATTTCCGGCTGGCGAAGGCTGCTCTGCGTGGCATGACCAAGCAGCGTTTCGGCCGCATCATCGGCGTGACGTCTGTGGTCGGTGTAACCGGCAATGCGGGCCAGGCGAATTACGCAGCGTCCAAGGCTGGCATGATCGGCATGACAAAATCGCTGGCGCAGGAAGTTGCGAGCCGGAATGTGACGGTAAACTGCATCGCCCCGGGCTTTATCGCGACAGCGATGACCGATGCGTTGAATGACCAGCAAAAAGAGGCGATTTTCGCGAAAATTCCGGCCGGCGCCATGGGGACGCCGCAGGATATCGCTGCTGCAGCCATCTATCTCGCGTCCGAAGAAGCCGGCTACATGACAGGTCAGACCCTGCATGTGAATGGCGGGATGGCCATGATTTAAACCCCTGGCCTGGAAACGCGGCGGTTTTGGCGTTGCAACAATCTGCAATATGCCGTAATCCCCGCGCGAAAGGCGCGTTTCGGGCGTATTCGCCGCGAGTGTCGCAAACCCGTTAATTAGCGTAATAAACACGTAAGAGACCAAGGAGCGTTGAATGTCTGATCTTGCAGAACGCGTTAAAAAAATTGTTGTCGAGCATCTTGATGTTGACCCGGCGAAAGTTGAGCCGAAAGCCAGCTTCATTGATGACCTCGGCGCTGACAGTCTTGATATTGTCGAATTGGTGATGGCGTTCGAGGAAGAGTTTGACGTTGAGATCCCTGATGATGCGGCTGAAACGATTCAATCGGTTGGCGACGCGATCAAATTTATTGAAGAGCAAAAGGGCTAAAAGCCCTTTGCGCTGGCGAGCCGCTGGCGGGAATAGACCAGCGGCGCCGTTTGCGTTGAATTTTTCCGACAAACAGGCGCCGCATCATTTATTTCCCTACTGCGGTTCAGCACAGGGAGCTTCGTTATGCGCCGCGTAGTCGTTACCGGATTAGGCATGGTCTCGCCTCTTGGGGCGGGGATTGAACCTGTCTGGCGGCGATTGGTTGCTGGCGAGTCTGGCGCCGGACCCATCGAACAGTTCGATGCGTCGAATATGGCGTGTACGATCGCCTGTTCCGTGCCCAGAGCAGACGGTTCCGGCGGCGGCGAAGAAGCGGGCGAGGCCGCATTCAATCCTGATGATTGGGTCGAGCCGCGTGAACAGCGCCGCATCAACGATTTCATATTGTATGGCCTTGCCGCCGCGCAGATGGCGTTCGATGATTCCGGTCTTGAACTGAAAACCAGCGAGGAATTTGAGCGCGCCGGGGTGATGACCGGTTCAGGCATTGGCGGGCTGAGCGGCATTGAACGCGAAGTGCTGGTGCTGAACGAAAAAGGGCCGCGCCGCGTTTCTCCGTTTTTCATTACCGGGAATTTGATCAACCTCGTTTCCGGACAGGTTTCAATCCGGCTCGGATTGAAGGGGCCTAATCATGCGGTGGTGACGGCGTGTTCTTCCGGCGCGCACGCCATAGGCGACGCCGCCCGGCTTATCGCGCTCGATGATGCGGACATTATGCTCGCCGGCGGCGCTGAAGCTGCGATCTGTCCGATCGGCATATCAGGTTTTACCTCCTGCAAAGCGTTGACGACACACTTCAATGATGATCCGAAATGCGCGTCACGTCCTTACGATAAAGACCGTGATGGCTTTATCATGGGCGAGGGGTCGGGCTTTGTCGTCCTCGAAGAATATGAGCACGCCAAGGCGCGGGGCGCGAAAATCTACGGCGAGATTATCGGCTACGGTCTTTCAGGTGATGCTTACCATATCACGTCGCCTGCAGAGGACGGCGATGGCGGATATCGCTCCATGCAGATGGCGCTGAAACGCGCTGGCCTTGAGCCGAAAGATATCGATTATGTCAACGCACACGGCACGTCGACGCCAGTGGGCGATGAGATTGAGCTGCGTGCGGTCGAACGGCTGTTTGGCGACGCCGCGAGCAAGCTTGTCATGTCCTCAACTAAATCGTCGATTGGGCATCTGCTGGGCGCGGCTGGCGCTGTAGAAGCTATATTCTGCCTGCTTGCGATCCGCGATGGTGTCGCGCCGCCGACCCTCAATCTTGACAATCCATCGGTCGAAACGCCGATCAACCTTGTCCCAAAACAGGCCCATAAAACGCCGATCAACGTAGCTCTTTCAAATTCCTTTGGATTTGGCGGTACGAACGCTTCTCTGGTTATGCGGCGCGTTGAGGGCTAAGCTCTCTCGGGAATCGTAAGCGCAAAAATGCAAAGAGGGGCGGCATGGAAACAGGCCATACGATGAAATGTAGAAAGCAGCGGGGCGGCGCGGTAAAGTCCTTCCTGTTGTTTTTGGTCGGGTTGTTCCTGTTGTCAGCCATCGCGCTCGGCGCTGGCGGGTATCTAGGATATCGCATGGCGGTAAATGACGGGCCCTTGCAAGAGAACACAATCGTCTTGCTGAAAAGCGGCAGCGCGGTTTCGACAATCGCCGATGAACTGCATGATGCGGGCGCTATTGAGCATCCCGAACTTTTTGTCGCCGCCGTCCGTCTTCGCCAGCAGCAAAACGAGGTCAAGGCGGGGGAGTATGAAATTCCCGCGCGCGCCAGCGTGCTGGAAATCATCGACATGCTGGTCGAAGGCAAAAGCATTCTTCACTACTTCACGGCGGCGGAAGGGTTGACGACCGCGCAAATTCTTCGCGCTATCAACGACAACGAGATACTGACTGGCGAAGTGACCCTGGAAATCGCGGAAGGCGCGTTACTGCCTGAAACCTATGCCTTCCACCGCGGTGATACGCGTGATCAGGTACTGCAGCGAATGATGACCGCGCAGGACGCGTTGATAAATGCGCTCTGGGATGAGCGTGCGACTGAGCTGCCGTTTTCAACCCCTGCTGAAGCCTTGATCCTGGCGTCGATCGTTGAGAAGGAAACAGCCGTGCCGGAAGAACGCGACCGCATCGCGGCCGTGTTCGTCAACCGGTTGAAACGCGGCATGCGTTTAGAATCCGACCCGACGATCATTTACGGCCTTACGCAGGGTGAGCCGTTAGGGCGCGGTCTAAGGCAAAGCGAGTTAAGAGGTGAAACCCCCTACAACACATATGTCATTCGCGGTTTGCCGCCGACGCCTATCGCCAATCCGGGCGGCGCATCCATCGAGGCGGTGCTTAATCCGGCGGACACGGAAGATCTGTTTTTCGTCGCCGACGGGACGGGCGGTCACGCCTTTGCGACGAACTTGCGCGATCACGAACGCAATGTTGCACAATGGCGCCGGATTGAGCGTGAGCTGCGCGCGCAACAACAGGCCGAATAGTGAAATCCACGCTCGCATCTATGACCGGCTTTGCCCGGGCCGACGGCGCCCACGACCGCTGGCGGTGGAATTGGGAGGTTAGGACCGTCAATGCGCGCGGACTTGAATGGCGATGCCGCGTGCCATCAGGTTACGAGGGGCTTGATCCGTCATTAAGAAAAGCGCTGAAAAACAAGATCACGCGCGGATCGTTCAATGCAAGCTTGACTATTTCATCGAGCACCGATGCGCCTCAATACCGAATAAATGAGGCGATGCTGGCGAACGTGTTGGGCATGATTGAGAAGTTGCGAAGCGATGGCGCCTATGCACAGCCGCAGCCCGAAGGCGTGCTTGCCATTCGCGGCGTTGTCGAACCGATGGACGAAGCGTTAGAAGAAAAAGAGCGGAATGATCTGTTTGCCGATATCCTTGCTTCGTTTGAAAAAGCTGTCGATGATTTGGTGAACGTGCGGCGTAAAGAAGGTGAGGCGCTAGCCGGCGTGTTGGCGTCACAGCTCGATCAGATTGAGGATTTCACCGGCAAGGCGGCGGCGCTTGCGGCATCAACGCCGGACGCCATCAAATCGCGTATAGAAGCGCAATTGACCGAACTATTGTCCGAAGGGAAAATCCCAGAAGACCGGTTGGCGCAGGAAGCGGCGTTGCTGGCGGTCAAAGCTGACATACGAGAAGAGCTTGATCGGCTGGCGTCGCATGTCGAGATGGCGCGGTCATTATTGCAAAAAAATGCGCCGGTCGGCCGCGAGCTTGATTTTCTGACGCAGGAATTCAATCGCGAGGCCAATACGCTTTGTTCAAAAGCACAGGATATGGAATTGAAGCGCATTGGTCTCGACCTGAAGCGCGTGATCGATCAGCTACGCGAGCAGGTGCAAAATGTTGAATAAGGAAACCTCATGCTTGGCGGAGATTTAAGCGTCGCCCGCAGGGGCCTCATGTTCATTCTTTCAAGCCCCTCTGGCGCCGGGAAAACAACGCTTGCTGATCGATTGCTCGCCAGCGACAACAACCTGACTTTATCGATTTCGGCAACAACCCGTCAGCGCCGCCCGGGCGAGGCGCACGGCAAGGATTATTACTTCGTTTCCGAAGAAGAGTTCACGCGCATGCGTGAAAATGCCGAGTTTCTGGAATCCGCCAATGTCTTCGGTCATCACTACGGTACGCCGCGCAGCCTTGTCGAAGATACGTTACGGCAAGGGAAGGATGTTCTGTTCGATATCGACTGGCAAGGCGCGCAACAGCTCGACGAAGTCGCAGGCGAAGATGTCGTCAAGGTTTTCATCCTGCCGCCATCGCGCGAAGAGCTGGAGGCACGCTTGCGCAAGCGCGCGCAGGACCCTGAGGATGTCGTTCAAAAACGAATGGCGAAAGCCGACTCCGAAATGTCCCATTGGGCTGAGTATGACTACGTCATCATCAATTATGATCTCGACGAGTCCGAGGAGCTCTTGCGCTCGATTTTATTCGCCGAGCGCTTGAAACGCCGCCGCCAGATCGGTCTTGCCGCGATAGTCAAAGACATGATCGGCGACGGGTGACGCCCACACTCTCAGAGCGCTGAATTATTTCTTTGGCGTGTAGGTCATCTCGAAATAGGGCGACCACGAAGCGCCGCCATCTCTTGTCATCAGTACGTCAAACTTTTTGACGTCTGCGGACATGTCCCAACGCAGCATGAAATGCAGTCTGTCGCCCTCATCGTTCAGGGGAAAATAAGTGTCAGCGCGCAAGTTGGTGACGGCTAGAATGTTTTCTTCGATGAAGCGCCCTTCATAGATGTCCATCAGTCCGAACGTGTCGTCCAGGACGCTTACGCGATAGACCTTGCGATAAGGATCATAACTGAGGGTGGTGAGAAGTTTGACCGGCGCGTCGGTCCCCATGTCGGCCTCGGAGCGATCCTGCAGGCCGTAACCATTGAGAATGTATTCGATTTTTGCTTCTGATTTACGCAACGACGCTTCACCGTCCGGTGTATGGCGCACCCCCTCAACAATGAACTCGCCCTTAAGGGGGGTAAGCCGTTGCATCGCTAGTTGATGTGCATTGTCTTGTTGCTGCTGCGCGAGCGTTGCAGTCGACCCAAAGGCTGCAGCCAGCAGGCTTAAAACCACGACTAGTTTTTTCACGGAATTTTCCTCTCGTCAGAACATACAAAGTTGCTGTCTGCATACCACGCACACAGACCTGATGAGTAGTTGACGATGAAACCGTTAGTCTCGTGTACGGTTCGTTTGATCGAACCGCACAGCATTCATGAAACCTCGGCGAGACTATTTAAATTCGACTTTGCCGATTTCGTAAGATCGTGCGCCCCCGGGCGCCGCGACTTCCACCGTGTCGCCTTGCGCCTTGCCGATCAGCGCACGGGCGATGGGTGAGGAGACGGAAATTTTCGCCTGTTTCACGTCGGCTTCCAGTTCGCCGACAATCTGCCAGACTTTTTCTTCCTCAGTGTCTTCGTCGATGAGCGTGACCGTAGCGCCGAACTTGACCGTATCGCCATCGAGGGAGGCCACATCAATTACCTGGGCGCGGGTGTATTTATCCTCAAGATCGACGATCTGGCTTTCAATCCAGCCCTGGCGATCCTTGGCGGCGTGATATTCGGCGTTTTCCGAAAGGTCGCCATGCGCGCGCGCTTCCGCAATCGCCTGTATCACCGCCGGGCGTTCTTCGTTTTTTAGTTTTTTAAGGTCGGCTTCCAGTTTCTGGTAACCGCCCAAGGTCATGGGGAACTTTTCCATTTCCCGCCCTTTCTCATCGTCACGCCCAAGGCGCTTTGGAATTTAAGCGAAAAAAAGAGCGCGGCCGGGCGTTTCCGCGCCGGCCGTCGCTACATGCTTAGCGTTTGAGATAGTCCCCGGCGGCGCTGAGTTCAAGGCCGCCGGGTCAAGAAAATGTCATTTAGCGCCAGAAAATCTATTGAAAACAATAGATTATCCTTGCCTGCCGGTTACCAGATGCCTACGCGCTCTTCCGGCGGCAGGTAGAGCGCATCGTCTTCGGTAACGCCAAAGGCTTCATACCAGGCGTCGTGATTTCGCACGATGCCGTTGATCCGATACTGGGGCGGGCTGTGTGGATCGGTAAGAACCCGGCGACGCAGTTCGTCCTCACGCATCTTGGCCCGCCAGATCTGCGCCCATCCCAGGAAGAAACGCTGGTCGCCTGTGAGGCCATCGATGACTGGCGCCTCGCCGCCGCAACACTCGTCGAGATAACGGTGATACGCAGCGTAGCCCATCTGCAGCCCGCCGAGATCGCCAATGTTCTCGCCCATGGTCAGCGTGCCGTTGACGTTCAAGCCTTCAATAGGCTCATAGCTGTCATATTGCGCGCCGAGTTTGTCAGCCCGTTCCTGGAAGCGATTGTTCGCCGTATCGGTCCACCAGTCGCGGATGCGGCCTAGCTCGTCGAACCGCCGGCCCTGATCGTCAAAGCCGTGACCGATCTCGTGGCCGATGACAGCGCCGATAGCGCCATAGTTGACAGCCGGATCAGCATACGGATCAAAGAACGGCGGTTGCAGAATGCCCGCCGGGAATGTGATCTGGTTTAATAAGGGGTTGTAAGACGCGTTCACAGTTTGCGGCGGATATGGCCATATTTCGCGGTCAACCGGTCCGCCGAGACGGTTCAATTGTTCCTGCCACTGAAACGCAGTAATAGCCAATGCATTTTCCAGCAATGAGTCTTTACTGATTTCGAGCGGGGAGTAGTCCGTCCATATTTCCGTGTAGCCAATGCGCGGTTCGAATGTTGACAGCTTTAACAGCGCCTGTTCGCGCGTTTCGTCATCCATCCATTCGTTTTCCTGAAGCCTTACTTCTAAAGCTGAGGTAAGATTGCTGACGAGCTGTTCCATCTCGGCTTTGTAACTTGGCGGAAAATGACGTTCGACATAAATCTGCCCGACCGCTTCGCCGAGACCGGCATTGATCTGTTGTACGCCGCGTTTCCAGCGTTCACGCTTTTCTTCCGTTCCCTGAAGGGTTTTTCCGAAAAACTCGAAACTTGCGTCGTCGAAGTCTGTAGAGAGATTTTGTGTCTGCGCATTAATAAAATGAAACGCCAGATAGTCTTTGATGGTGTCGAGACCCGTATTGGCGAAGATCTCAGCGGCGCGGTCAATAGCTGTTGTTTGTGCAACAACGAATGTGGGCACATCGCTTAGGCCGGCTTCTGACAGGATTATGGGCCAGTCGAATTCCGGCGCGAGCGCGGAAAGCTGCTCCTGCGACATGGGGTTATAAATCTTCTGGATGTCGCGCGAATCCTGTTGTGACCAATGAACGCTCGCGAGTTCAGTTTCGAGCGCTATGACAGCGTCGGCGCGATCTGCGGGATTGTCGAGACCGGCGAGGGTGAACACGCTCGTGACGTAGTCGTCATAAGCCTCTCGATACTCAACAAAGCGATCTTCCTCGTTCAGATAATAATCGCGGTCCGGCATGCCGAGACCGGATTGTCCAACGAAGGCAATGTACTTTGTCGTGTCTGCCGGGTCGGGGATAATGCCGACGCCGAAGGGCGCATCGCCGTGAAGGCTTGCATAGGCCTGCATCAACGCTTCGTCAGTATCAATACCGTAAATCGCATCAAGATGTGATTGCAGCGGGACTGTACCCAATTCGTCGAGCCGGTCCACATTCATCCATGACGCGTAAAAGTCGCCGACTTTTTGTTCAAGGCTGCCTTGCTCTGAATTCTTGTCAGCCAATTCTTCCACAATAGCGCGAATGTCAGCTTCTGCGTCGAGACGTAGCTGATCGAACATGCCGTAGCGGGCGAGATCGCCTGGAATTTCCGTCTCCTTGAGCCAGGTCCCGTTTGCGTAAGCGTTAAAGTCGTCACCCGGCTCGACGGAAGTATCGCGCTGATCAAGCTCGACGCCCCAGTCGCCAAGCTGCGCCGATTGTGAGCCCGGTTGAGCCCCTTGTTCCGTTTGCGAAGCTTCCTGCTGCGAACATGCGGACATCGCACAAGCAGCAAGAGCTGCAGCGGCGACGCTGCAGATCAATTTCAATTTCATCGGTTTTTCCCTTCATTCATCATGCCGGCCGCTTAGAGCGAGCCAGCATTACGCTGAAACTAGCTCAAGCGCGGTGAATGAAAAAGGCTGTCCGGCGCAGGAACTATGCATTTAATCGCGAAAATAAGACTGTAATGGCGCAACTTCGAGCGCGCCTTCGCGCATGGCCTCAATCGCGCGAACGGCTGCGCGCGCGCCGGCGCAGGTCGTAATGCAGGGGATTTTCTGCGCCAGTGATGTCGTCCGGATAGAGCGTGAGTCCTTGATCGACTGTGCGCCTTCGGTGGTGTTGAAGACCATATTGATCTCGCCGTTCTTTAGCGCATCAACGATGTGTGGCCGGCCCTCCAGCACTTTATTGACACGAGAAATATCAAGGCCCTGAGCCTGAAGATAATCCGCCGTCCCACCGGTTGCGACGATTTTGAAGCCAATTTCGAGAAGACTTTTCGCGGCGCTGACCATCAATGGCTTGTCTGAATCTTTCAGTGAGATGAACACGCATCCGCTCATGGGAATGCGGGCGCCCGAAGCAATAAGGCTCTTGGCCCGGGCGCGGTCGAAATTCACGTCGATGCCCATGACCTCGCCTGTCGAGCGCATTTCAGGACCAAGCATGGTATCAACGCCGGGAAAACGCGAAAACGGGAAGACGACTTCCTTGACGGACATGTGCGTGTATTCAGGCCAGACAAGGTTGAGGTCCTTGATCTTTTGACCCGCCATGACTTTGGCGGCGATCCGCGCGACGGGCAGGCCGACCGATTTTGCGACGAACGGCACAGTGCGCGATGCGCGCGGATTAACTTCGAGCAGGAATATTGTTTCGCCCTTGATGGCGTACTGAACATTCATGAGGCCGATCACGCCAAGTTCCAGTGCCAGCCGTCTTGTCTGGTCCTTTAGTTCGGCAATGATATTTTCGGAAAGCGTATAAGGCGGAAGCGAGCAAGCGCTGTCGCCTGAATGCACGCCGGCTTCTTCGATATGTTCCATGACGCCAGCGATAAATACGTCCTCGCCGTCGCTGATAGCGTCGACATCGACCTCTATGGCGTTTTGCAAATACTGATCGAGGAGGAGCGGCTCGTCATCCGAGATTTCGATCAGGGCAGTTGCAAGATAATGTTTCAACGCCGTCTCATCACGCACGATTTCCATGGCGCGCCCGCCAAGGACATATGATGGACGGGTTACAAGAGGATAACCGACCTCGCCAGCTATCTCGGCCGCTTTTTCTTTTGATGGCGCGGTGGCGTTTTTGGGTTGCAGAAGCCCGAGCTTGTTGACCAACCCTTGAAATCGCTCGCGATCTTCCGCCAGATCGATAGCATCATAAGGCGTGCCGAGAATGGGAACGCCTTCGGATTCCAGGATGCCAGCGAGTTTCAACGGCGTCTGGCCGCCATATTGAACGATCACGCCGAGAAGTTTGCCACTTTCCCGTTCTTTGCCGACGATCTCAAGAACGTCTTCTGCAGTCAGCGGTTCGAAATAGAGCCGGTCCGATGTGTCATAGTCTGTCGAGACTGTTTCCGGATTGCAGTTGACCATGATTGATTCAACGCCAATGTCGGCAAGCGCGAACGCTGCGTGGCAGCAGCAATAGTCAAACTCGATGCCCTGGCCGATGCGGTTCGGCCCGCCGCCGAGGATGATGACTTTTTTCCGGTCGGATGGCGCAGATTCACATTGTGGTTGCTCGCCGAAAGATGTTTCGTAGGCGGAGTACATGTAGGGCGTTTTCGCTGCGAATTCAGCCGCACAGGTGTCAATGCGTTTAAAGACAGGTGTGACGTCGCGTTCGCGGCGGAAATCACGGACCTGTTTTTCCGTAGCGCCGCAGAGTTGAGAAAGACGTTTGTCGGAAAAGCCCATGGCTTTTACGGCGCGCAAGGTCTCAGCATCTGATGGCAGTCCGTCTGCTTCGATCCGTTTTTCCATGGTGACGATTTCCGCAATCTGTTCCAGAAACCATGGATCGTATTGGGTAATGGCGCGCACCTGTTCGATGGGCAATTCATGACGGAACGCCTGCGCCGTGACGCGCAACCGGTCCGGCGTGGGCGCGGCCAGCGCCGCACGAAACGCGTTGAGGTCGTCGCCTTCGCCAAGGCCCGGAACGGCGATGGGATCGAACCCGCAAAGCCCGGTTTCAAGGGAACGCAATGCTTTTTGGGCCGACTCCGCGAAGGTCCGGCCGATGGCCATGGCCTCGCCCACGGACTTCATCGCTGTCGAGAGCATGGGCTCGGAGCCCGGAAATTTTTCAAAGGCAAAGCGTGGAATTTTGGTGACGATATAATCGATAGTCGGCTCAAACGCCGCTGGCGTCGCGCCGGTTATGTCGTTGTCCAACTCGTCGAGCGTGTAGCCGATAGCGAGCTTTGCGGCGATGCGCGCGATGGGAAAGCCTGTCGCTTTTGAAGCGAGGGCGGAGGAACGCGACACGCGCGGGTTCATCTCAATGACCACAAGGCGGCCGTTATCCGGATTGACCGCGAACTGCACATTCGATCCGCCGGTCTCAACGCCGATCTCGCGCATGACGGCGATGGAGGCGTTGCGCATGATCTGAAACTCTTTGTCCGTCAGCGTCAGGGCGGGCGCAACGGTGATGGAATCGCCCGTATGAACGCCCATGGGGTCGACGTTTTCAATGGAACAGATGATGACGCAATTGTCCGCCTTGTCGCGAACAACTTCCATCTCGTATTCTTTCCAGCCGAGAAGGCTTTCGTCGATCAGCACCTGACCTACGGGTGAGGCGTCGATGCCTGAACGCACAAATTGTTCGAACTCCTCACGGTTATAGGCGACGCCGCCGCCTGTGCCCCCGAGGGTGAACGCAGGACGGATAATCGCAGGCAGGCCAATGTCATCAAGAAACTTAAGCGCGTTGGCGACGCCGCTGGCGCGATCGTAGCCGACAATCTTGCCGGCCTCGTCTTTTATGGGCGGTGATCCTGCAATGGCCGAGCGCGGGTTCTCCAGCCCGATCTTTTCCATCGCCGTACGGAACTTTTCGCGGTCCTCGGCTTTTTCAATGACGTCGGCGCGGGCGCCGATCATCTCAACGCCGTATTTTTCGAGAACGCCTGCCTGTTCGAGATCGAGCGCGCAGTTGAGCGCCGTCTGTCCGCCCATCGTCGGGAGCAGCGCATCGGGACGCTCGCGGGCGATGACTTTTTCCACATATTCCGGCGTGATCGGTTCCACATAGGTGGCGTCGGCGAGCTCCGGGTCGGTCATGATCGTCGCCGGGTTCGAATTCACCAGAATGACCCGGTAGCCTTCTTCTTTGAGGGCTTTGACGGCCTGAACGCCTGAATAATCGAACTCGCAAGCCTGTCCGATGACGATCGGGCCAGCGCCAATGATGAGGATGGAAGAAAGGTCAGTACGTTTCGGCATATTTACTCGCGCGCAGCCCGCGCCAGAGGGCGCGCGTGATAGCGCCCGCATGCACGGGAATCTTCAGAATCAATTGTCGGTTAAAGCGTTGTCTTAGGTGAAGGAGCCGCAAAGGGGAAGGCTTGGGTGCTGAAAAAGGGCGGATTGGAAGCAGAAAAATCGCCTATGGGCGATTGGAGGCGCCGGGACGGCATTTAAGGGGCTGTGTCACTAACCGAAGGGGCAAGTCTAACAAAAGTTTTACCCATTAAGGGGGCGTTACGCGGCGGCTTCTCATGTTATCGTCCGCCGGAATCAGAGCCACGCCATTGGGAGGCATTTCATGAGCTTATTCAGAGCGATTGCAGTTAGTGCGGCAGCCTTTAGCGCCATGCCTGCTGCGGCCCAGCAAACAATTGATATCCAGGAGTGGGAGGTTCCTTATGAAAACTCCCGGCCGCGCGATCCGTTCGCTGAAAGCGCCAACTCGGTCTGGTTCGTTGGCCAGCGGGCAGGGTATCTGGCGCATCTTAACGCCGAGACGGGCGAGTTTCACAAGGTCGATCTCAAAGAGGGGTCCGCGCCGCACAATCTGATTGTCGATTCGAAAGGCATCGTCTGGTACGCGGGCAATAAGACGGCGCTGATCGGTCGTTATGATCCCAAGACGAAAGAGATTGAGGAAATCCCGATGCCTGATCCGGCGGCGCGCGATCCGCACACGCTGATCATGGATGACGAAGAAGAACATATCTGGTTCACCCTGCAGGGCGCCAATATGATAGGGCGTTTGACGCTGGAGGGTCGCAAAGTCGATCTCGTTCCGTCGCCAGTCGAAAACTCGCGTCCTTATGGCATCAAGATCGGGCCGGACGGCGTGATCTGGGTAGTGCTGCTTGGTACGAACAAGCTTCTCGGCATGGATCCGGAAACGATGGACTACCGCGTGTTCGATCTGCCGCGCGAGGAAGCGCGACCGCGCCGCCTGGAAGTAACGAGCGACGGCCGGGTCTGGTATGTGGATTACGCCAAGGGTTATCTTGGCGCCTATGATCCGGAAGCGGATGAATTTGAGGAATGGCAGATGCCGCAGGGCGAGGGTGCAAGGCCCTATGGTACGGCGTCAGACTCATCTGACCGTATCTGGGCTGTCGCCACAGGCGTGCAACCGAACATGTTCATGGGCTTCGATCCAGAAACGGAAGAATGGTTCAGCGCAACCCCGGTGCCGTCCGGCGGCGGCACCATCCGCCACATGCATTATCACCAGCCTTCAGGCGCAGTGTGGTTCGGCGCCGACACCAACTATATCGGACGTGCGATTGTTGAGCCTCAGGACGAGTAATAAATCCAACGTCTGCGATTCCCTACGGCTAGACTGTGGGGACCATTTCTGACTGTTAGAATAAGCAGGCTTAGCTGGACGCCACGGTTAAACCGTGGCGAGTCGTCCATGAATGACTGTCTTACTGCCAGCGCTTTGACAGTTTTTGATCCATTTCGTTCGCCGGTTTCGTTTCCGCACCGCCATAGCCAGTAATGGAATCGGCGACGAATGGGTTGGACTGCCGCTCGCGGTTGAATGTCGATGCAGGTCCGTGCCCGGGCACGAACTGCAGATCGCCCAAAGGCCAAAGTTTGTGAGTAATTGAATTGATCAGCGTGTCGTGATCGCCGCGCGGAAAATCAGTCCGCCCGATTGACCCGGCAAAAAGAACATCGCCGACGAACGCCAGGTTTGCTTGCCTGTGAAAGATCACCACATGGCCCGGCGTGTGGCCAGGTGTGTAGACGACGCCGAATTCGTTGCCATCTAGTTCAAGCGTATCGCCGTCATTCAGCCACTTGTCAGGTGCGCAGTTTTCGCCCATCCCCGGATGGCCGTAACGCGCCCAGTGATCGGCGATTTCATCAAGCCAGAAAGTGTCTTCTTTATGCGGGCCGATAATCGGCGCGCCGGTTTTGCGTTTTACCGCCTCAGCGCCGCCTGCGTGATCGAGATGACCATGGGTCAGCCAGATCTGTTCAATTGTTGCATCGAACTCTTCGGCGGCTTTCAGAATTTTATCCGGTTCGCCGCCGGGATCGACGACCGCCGCCTTGCCGCTGGCGGCGCGGATGATGGAACAGTTCTGCTGGAACGGCGTTACGGGAACGACGCGAACCTGAAACGGGGGCTGTGGTTGTGCGTTAGTCATGAACCAAGTGATAACGGCTTGATCAGCCGATGGCTATGGCGCGTAACGTCACGAGCGCCGTGGCGCAATGAACGCGCTTGCCGTCCGTTTCGCCATAGACATCCGACTGCACGACGCCGATCGTGCCGCCGGCGGAGATGACGCGTGCTTCCGCTGCGAGCATATCGCCCTCGGCCGGTTTCATCAGGTTGATCTTGAGTTCGATGGTGAGGCACGCCTTGCCCTCGGGCAGGGTGGAGGCGTAGGCCGCTCCAGCCGCGTGATCGGCAAGCCCCGTAACGACGCCGGCATGCACATAGCCCATGAACTGGGTGAGTTCTTCCTTAGGCGCCGCTTCCAGCGTGACTTTGCCTTCTTCGAAGTCGCGCACCTTGAAACCGGAGGCTTTCGTAAAGCCCGTGCCGGTGATCCGTTCGAATATTTCTCTCAAATCTCGTTTCATCGGAGAAAGTTATGAGGCGGCGCGCGGTTAGGGAACACAAAATAGCAGTCGCCCGACGGCGCTTGCCAAACAGAGCCACGATGTTTCACAAGGCTGACGATGTTGACGATTTCCAATCGGGATGCGCGCAGGCTGTGGCTGACGCGCCAGGGGCTTGCTGCGCAACCAACCGGCGCGCTCGATCAGGCGGGGCTCATGGCGATCATCGACGGGCTCGGTTTCGTGCAGCTCGATACGATCCGCATTATCGCCCGCGCGCATGATCATATTCTGTGGTCGCGCAACCAGAATTACCGCGAAAGCATGCTCGACGATCTGGTGAAGGACCGGCTGGCGTTTGAGCATTTCACCCATGACGCGTCGGTGCTGCCAATGGAATATTATCCCTATTGGCGCCGCCAGTTTGGCCGCATGATCGAAAAGATCACAAAAAGCCGCTGGGGCGCGTTCATGCCGCCAAAAAAAGAACGCGATAAAATCTACAACCGCGTGGCGGCGGAAGGGCCATTGTGTTCCGGCGACTTCAAAGCCGCGCCGGGCGCAAGCCGTAAGGAAGGGTGGGCGCGTCCGCCGCACAAGTTTGTGCTCGACGGGCTGTGGTACGGCGGCGAGCTTGCCACCTGTCATCGCCGCAATTTCATTAAGTATTATGCCGTGCGGGAAAAGGTGATCCCGCCGAAAATGCTGAACAATACGGTGAGTGATGCGCGCGCGGTAGAATGGCTGTGTTCTGGCGCGCTCGAGCGTATGGGCTTCGCAACCGCCGGCGACATTCAGCGTTACTGGGATGCCGTCTCGCTCGATGAAGTGAAGGCGTGGCTAAAAAAGCGCAAGAGCCAGTTGATGGAAGTTAAGGTGACCTGCGCCGACGGCGCGCATTTTCATGCCTTTGCGCCCTGCGATATTAAAGAACGGATTGATCAGTTGAAAGCGCCGACGAGCCGCTTGCGTCTGCTTAACCCTTTCGATCCGGTGGTTCGCGACCGCAACCGTTTGCAGCGGCTTTTCGGGTTTGATTACAGGAATGAGATGTTCACGCCCGCCGCGAAACGTCAGTATGGGTATTACATCTATCCGATTCTGGAGGGCGAGCGCATGATCGGCCGTATCGAGGCGAAAGCCGACCGTAAAAAAGAAACCATCACTGTCGATAACGTCTGGTGGGAAACGAAAGTAAAAGCGACGGCGGCGCGCCTGAAAAAACTCGACGCGGAACTCGACCGGATGGGAAGATTTGTCGGATGCGGTAAAGTGGCAAGAAAAGCAGGCAATCGATAGGTTAAATGCCCATTGATGGCCCAAACATGATATGGGCTGAGGTGGAGAAAAATATCTGTTATTAAGCTAAACAGCAGCTCTTGATCTCTACTGCACAACGCTTTTCACACAGTTCAGATCGCCATCCAATTCTATGCGGTAAATGCCTTTGGGCTCGCTGCGATAGGAATTGAAGTAGATATATTTCCCATCCGGTGAGAAGAAGGGGTACTCGTCTTTCGCTGGATGGTCAGTGATCCGACGAACATTTTCGCCATTGGCGCTCATCAGATAAAGATCGGGTTCGCCGGAGGCTTGACTCCGGTCCGATGCGAAAACGATGGTATCGCCTTCCGGTGACCAACTCGCGTAACCCTCTTCAGTCGCTTCGTCGGTCAATTGGGAAATGTCGCCGGTATTCGCATCAATAACATATATATTATAGTCTTCGCCTTCATCCTGGCGGTTGAACAGTATTTTTGAATCGTCGGGAGAAAATTGCCCGTGCGCTTCATAACCGTCAAAATCGGTCCATCGTTTCAACTGGCCATCAGATTTACGATAAGTGTAAATATCTGATGCGCCGGTTCGGTAGGAATTAAACAAGATACGTTCGCCATCCGAGGAGTAGCTGGCGAGCCACTCCCAATCATCGTGCGGCGCAATTGTCGTCATCTCGCCAGTTGCAAGGTCGTATTCGACAATATCTGTTCTTCCATTCTCTGTAGGCGCAATATTGAGAAGCCTGTTACCGTCGGGAGAAAACACCGCGCCGTTATTTAGATTTGGAATCTCGGTGCGCGCGCCGGTGATAAGGTCCAGCAGGTAAAGACCGCTTTCTTCACCATTGCGATTCCAGCCGATCGCTAATTTGGCGCCGTCAGGCGATAAGCCATCAAAGTGAAACTGCTGTCTGTCCGGATCGACGGCGACATGCTCTATCAAGCAGCCGCCAGGATCGGTGGACGTCTCATACGTTATTGTTTGAACCTGAGCGCAAGACGTTGTCAGCAGGCCGATGATGCCAATGGCGTAATATGGTGAAATCATTCGCACGCTACCTCCTTCGCCGAGTTTCCGATTACCGGCAGTTGGCCGTGGCCGTGCTGTGCATTAATACGCACATCGACTTTATTCGTATCGTTTGGCTCCATAACATGCAAGCTGTAACCGACGGAACGATTGGCGCCAGTGATTTCCATGAAAGGACTATAGTTGGCGGCGCCACACAGTGTCTTAAAGGTTCGCCACTTAGAACCCGCCCCGACGTAGTGATCCGCCAGGCCGGTCGGTTTCAACCTTATCGCTGCAATTGCGTTCTAAGCACTATCAATCAAACGATTTGATGTTGAACGCCTCGTGGATTTCCGCTGGTTTGAACATATCCGATCCCTTGATGATGGTATCGACCTTGTAAAGGTCGGCGAGGTCTTTGATCGGGTCGCCATCGACGATGATGAGATGCGCTTTTTTGTTCGGGCTGATTGACCCGAGCGACTGGTCAAGGCCGAGATGCCGCGCCGATTCAATCGTTGCAAGCTGCAGGACTTCATTGGCGGGGATGCCGGCATCGCCGAATAGCTCAAGTTCGCGCAGCAAGACGAAACCCGGGAACCCGGCGTCGGTGCCGGGCAGAACGCGCACGCCCTTTCCGTGAAGCTTGCGGATAAGGTCGCGCGCGACCGCCGCCGTGCGGGCGCCTTCTTCCTCGATGCCTTTGTTAAAACCTTCGCCTGCGATCAGACCGGATTGCTGCGATTGCGGAAGGTGATCGTAGAAATTCGCCGCCTCGACCAGAATGTCGCCCGGTGTTTCGAGGAACGTGCCCTGAAAGATCGTGTGCGTCGGATCGTGGGCGATGCCTTGTTCCACCATCAGGTTGATGAAATCTTCGACTTCAGCGGAATCGAGATCAAGGTTTCCGCCCTCGCGCGCAGGCACAATGAACCGTTGCGGCGTACGCGTATCAATTTCCTCCGCATTCATGAAGTTGAGAAACAGCATGTTGACGTGAGTAATTTCGTCATAGCCTGCGCGGATCGCCTGTTCCGCCGTCATGTAGGCGGGAATGTGGCCGAGCACGGTGAGGCCGTGCGCATGGGCCCGTTCCGCAATCGGCTCGACCCAATCTGGCTCAATGGAGCTGTAGAGTTTTATGCCGCGAAAGCCGCGCTGTGCATACCAGTCGACGAATTCCAGCGCTTCGTCGAGCGTGTCGGCGAGCATGCCCGTGGGCGCGGCGTAGGGGGAGCGTTTGTCGATGAAGCCCATGGCGTGCACATCGGGCCCGGCGATGTCGCGGTTCGCGAGGTCACGCTTTAGTTGGATGATATAATCGGGATCATTCGCCATGTCGCGAATGTTGAGAACGCCGGCGGAGATGTAGTTGAAAAGATTGTTGGTGCCGACATGGGCGTGCATGTCCCACAGGGCGGGCAGCACCATCTTGCCTTTTGCGTCGATCACTATCGCGTCTTCAGGCGCATCGACGCGTTCGTGATAGACCGCCGCAATGACGCCGTCCTGAACGAAGATTGTCGACCGGCGATGAACTTCGCCCGTAAGACTGTCGAACAGGCGTGCGTTTGTAATGACAACAAGACCGCTTGCATTATGCCGGAAGCTTTCTGAAAGCGACGCGGTTCTTTCATTGGTCGCGGCTGTCTGGCGTTCCTTCATGATCGGCATCGCCGACGCCATGCCTTCTGGCGCGATAGCGAACCAGCCATAATCGGCGCCAAACAGGTTCAGGTCCTCGTCAAGCCAGATATATGTTGGGTAAGGGCCCTCCGTATACAGCGCATAAAGCGTAGCGTTAACGTCGCCATCAGAAGAGGGGAAAGCCGCGCTTTCAAGCTCTTCAATGCGCATCTCGCCTGCGGGCAGGGTCGGCAAGGTTCTGTCCGGCGCGTCAAGCAGGACGCGCGCCATTATCGCCGTATGTTCGGGAATGCCCGAAAGGGTGAGCGTATAAAGCGACGTTGTAGTGACAGCCTTTTCGCCGGATATGGCGCCGGCGTTCCAGCGCGCAACGCCGTCTTCCATTGAAAATGTTTCGCTTGCATCGCCCTTGGCGTAGGTCAGTCCGGTGATGGTTATGGAAATAGGGACGCCGTCTTCATTGAGGACGTAGTCGGCTTCGATCTCCGGCCCGCGCCCGCGGTCATTAAACGAAAACTGCATGGAAACGGCGCCGTCATCGCCTTCCTCGACAATCAGTTCGCCGGAGGGCTCGCCAATGGTGAGCCAGTCATAGCGGCGTATCTCTGCCCCGGCCGCGCTGGCGCTGGCGATGAAGGTTATGGCGGCAAGCGCCGCGCTAAAGATTCCGAGTTTCATAATGTCCCCTTATTTGACGAACGATTCGACAAGCCGCGTGCGTTCAAACCTACACGGTCATCACGGCAGTGTCATTGCGCGGTGCGGTCGGGGGGGGGGAGGTCGAAAACGCTTTCGCGCTTTCTAGTGGTGTTAGCGTCCAAGTATAACACTTATAGCTTTTAATGCGGCAGCGATAGCGCCTAGCATAGTTCCACCGATAATTGCAAAACTTTTACAATCTGCTTCAAGTTTTTGTAGTGAAGGCCTCAATTGATCCCGGAGTTCATCCAAGTTTACCCAGCCGCGTTTGATTTGGGCTTGGATTATGTCGATGTTGATCAAATGTGACTCAGCGCCATCAGTAGCGTATTGCCCTCGGTTGTGATCGCGTGCGAATTCGTCTTTGATTTCATCCAGTGAACGTTCAAGTTGATCGAATGGCTCTTGATTATCCCGGACGCTAACATAGCGATCAGATGCGTAAACTAACCCTTCTTGTTCTTCAACAAAGATCGATTCGTTCTGGTCTTTGTCCTTATGTTTTATGTGGATGCTATAAATAGAGCGTGCTTCGCTTGTGTGTAGAGAGTTTAGTGCCGGCTCATGCTCGTAGATGGTTATGATATAATTATCAACATTATCCTTATAATGACGAGTTTCGCACCGTTGTAAACCTTTTCCTGTTATTGTGGCGCGCATTTGAAGCATAGTTGGAAACTCGACGAGTTTTTCGTCTCGTAGAGCATCCAACGCTTTTTTGATCAGGATAGGCTTATAGCCATCGACGCTGATTTCATTTGTTATAGAATCAAAAAAATCATCGTCTATGTAGTCTATTCGCAAAATAGCCTGTTGAAGTCCGTATAGGCAAAGGTCTTTCAAAGTTTGAAAGCTAAAATCCTCGCTCACGCCGCCTTCCTCAGCCCGTCCACAAACCGCTTGAAAATATAAAAGCTGTCTTCCGGTCCCGGGGAGGCTTCCGGGTGGTGCTGCACGGAAAAGGCCGGCGCGTCCTTCATCGCGATGCCGCAGTTTGTGCCGTCGAACAGAGACACATGCGTTTCTTCCACATTGGCGGGGAGGGCCGCGCCATCCACCGTAAAGCCGTGGTTCATGGAAACGACCTCGACCTTGCCGGTCGAAAGGTCTTTCACCGGATGGTTGGCGCCATGATGGCCCTGGGGCATTTTCTTCGTTTTCGCGCCGGCGGCGAGCGCCAGCATCTGATGGCCGAGGCAGATGCCGAGCGTCGGGATTTTGTTTTCAATCAGCTTACGGATCACCGGCACGGCGTATTCGCCTGTAGCCGCCGGGTCGCCCGGACCATTGGAGAGGACAACGCCGTCCGGGTTCTTTTCCATGATCTCTTCGTAGCTCGCCTTCGCCGGGACGACACTGACGCGGCACCCTTCAGCAGCGAGACGGCGCAGGATGTTTCGTTTGACGCCATAATCAATGACGACAATGTGCGGGCCGGAACCGTCATGGGCGCCGTAGCCCTTGTTCCATTCCCAGCCGTTTTCGGTGTGCGCGTAAGGGGTAAGTGTTGTGACGTCTTTCGCCAGATCGCGCCCCTCTAGCCCCGCCCATTCGGCGGCGCGTTTTTTCAAAGATTCAATATCGAATTGCCCGGACAGGTTATGCGCGACGACGCCATGAGGCATGCCTTTTTCGCGGATGAGCGCGGTCAGCGCGCGCGTGTCGATGCCGGAGATGCCGACTATCCCGCGCCGGCGCATCCAGGGCGAGATGTCGAGTTGCGCGCGGTAGTTCGACGGGTTGGTCGGGACCGCGCGGAAGATCGCCCCGCGCGCCGCCATGGATTTCGAATCGCTTTCAACGTCGTCTGCGTTAACGCCTACATTGCCGATATGCGGGGCGGTGAAGGTGATTAACTGACCCGCGTATGACAGGTCGGTCAGAATCTCCTGATAGCCGCTCATGGCCGTATTGAAACAAACCTCGCCCACGGCCTCGCCCGCCGCGCCAACCCCTTGCCCGTAAAGGGTTGTTCCATCGGCTAAAACCAGGACGGCGGTGGGACGTTCGGCGGGTGCTTGACTAATTTTCATTGATGCATATCTCTTCGCGGCTTTGTTGCTTCAGGCGACGAGCGTGACCGGGCTGGCGATGAAGCGGTCCCGTCGCGCAAATTGGCCGGAAGCTATGCGAACGGACCAGACGGGTCAATGACGGATAAGCTTGGAATTATCCATAGAAAACAACTAGATAAAATTTAAACAGACGCTGCGGCGCGCAATTTGAATAGCGAAGCCAAAAGCGACGGAGAATCACTGATGCTCAAAGAGCAAATCGATACGGCGTTGAAAGCGGCCATGAAGGCCAAAGATCAGAAACTGCGCGTGGCGACGCTGCGGCTGATCAACGCCGCCATTAAAGACCGCGATATCGCCGCGCGCGGCGAGGACCGCTGCGAAGGCGCGAACGATGAAGAAATTCTCGGCATTCTCACCAAGATGGTGAAGCAGCGCGAGGAAAGCGCGGCGGCGTTTGAAAAGGGCTGCCGTCCGGAACTGGCAGAACAGGAGCGCGCCGAGATCGACGTGATCCGGGAATTCCTGCCGCGTCAGCTATCCGAAGATGAAATCAAGGTCGCGGTGAAAGACGTCATCGACGAGTACGATGCGTCAGGCCTTAAAGATATGGGCAAGTGCATGGGTGCGCTGAAAGAGCGTTTTCATGGCTCCATGGATTTCGGCGCTGCCGGCAAGATGATGAAAGATCGGCTAAGTTAACCTTGCGATGGCAGCCGGTCGCGATAGCGGCGGCTGCCGGGCACGATTGTCTCATCGCTCATCTCAATACGAAGATCGCCCTCGCCTGTGGGGGCGATCTTTTTTATGTGGTTCTTGTTCACAATCCATGAGCGGTGCACGCGGATCGCATCTGCGCCCGCATCGGTGAGCTGGTTTTCGATGGCGCCGAGCGTCGCGCGAGCAAGATGCGTTTCGGCGCCCGCGCGCACTTCCACATAATTCGACGCGGATTTGACCCAGACAACTTTGCTGGCGTCCACGAATACGGAACGCCCGCCGCATTTCAGCGTCAGACGCTGCGATGTTTTTGCGTCCTCGCGCGCGGCGGTAAGCTCGCGGCGCTGTTGTTCAAGCTGGCGGCCAAAGGTGATGAAAAAGGCAATCAGCGAGTAGGTGACCGCGTCCTTGCGGAATTCGTAGACGAACTCGCGGAAAAGATTATCGGTGAAGATGTAGGGTTCGCCAAAGGCGAAGGGAAAAACGGCCTTGCGGATCGCCACCATGCCGGCGATGTGAATGATCGAAAAAAGCACGCAAAACCCGGCATGCACAGCGATGATGCGCCGCCAGTCATGTTGGCCGGGCGCGGCGTAAGTCACGGCTAACCTCAATAGCGGATAAAGCGCCAGGATAATGAGAATACTGGAACATTCATAAAGGACGTAGCGCCCGACCTCGAGATCGGCGGCGCTGCGCGATTGCTCCGTCATGCGTGAAAGGATGCCGACAACGAGAAACGCGGTGAAAAAACCCACGACCCAGAAAAAGGTCGTTCGGTCGGCGCGGGCGTCGTCCCGAGGCAGGGCGGCCACCGTGCTCTTCGCGTCATCAGTCATGGGCGCCTTTCTAGGACGCGCCGCCAATACGCTGCAATAACGCTGATGATTGACGCGCTAATTCATCCCATTTGGCCGCCGCTTGTCCCAGAACCGTTGAATTTCCGGCCTTTTGTCACGCCGCGCCGCGCCTTGCGTCTTTGCACTGGCGTAGTCCGCCATGCGCCGCCAGCTTGAAATCCTGCAAGAAAGGGAGAGACCTGATGGCGGTTACAGATGGAATAAGCGGCGGATTTTCAGCCGGCGAAACGAGGCGGTACGACCTCGACTGGCTGCGCGTCATCGCATTCGGCTTGTTGATTTTTTATCATATCGGCATGTTCTACGTGACCTGGGGCTGGCACGTGAAAAGCGCGTATGCGGGTCCGGCGGCAGAGCCGCTGATGCTGGTCGTCAATCCATGGCGGCTGGCGCTGTTGTTCTTTATTTCCGGCGTCGCGGTCCGGTTTGCGTCGGACAAGGCGTTGTCACGGGGCCGCTTCGCCGCCTCGCGCGCCTACCGGCTGGGTTTGCCGATCCTTGGGGGTATGATCGTCATCGTCGCCCCGCAAAGCTATTTCGAACTGCGGCAGGCGGGCGGGATTGAACCAGGGTATTTCGCGTTCTGGGGCAACTACCTGAAGCTCGAACAGCTTTATCCAATGATCACACCTACATGGAACCATCTTTGGTATGTGGTTTATCTGTTCTTCTACATCATGATGATGGCGCCGTTCCTGCCGATGCTGCGGCGGTTTGCCGAAGGGCGCGGCGCGAAAGCCTTAAACGCAGTTGCCGGCGGACCGGTACGGCTGATGTTTTTGATCATCATTCCGTTTGTCGCCTATGAGGCGTTTCTGGCGCCGCATTTTCCTACAACCCATAATCTCTTCTGGGACTGGGCGAACCACGCCCATCGCCTGACGATTTTCCTGCTCGGATATTTTGCGGCGAAACACGTCCGCTTCTGGACTTCAGTGGATCGCGCGCTGCCGATGGCGGCGGCGTTTGTCGTGCTGATTAGCGGGTTGCGATTTTATCTCCGCGCAAACCACTGGGACTACTATGCATCTGTGATTGACGGACCAGTCGCGACAGTTCTGTTGACGCTTTACGCGTGGGCCTTCATCGTAATGCTAATGGGCGCTGGCCAGCGCTTTTTAAACCGTCCGTCGAAACTGCTCACCTATCTGACGGGCGCAGTGTTTTGTTACTACATCCTGCACCAGTCGATCATTGTCATCGCCGGCTACTATTTAACCGGGTTGCAGCTTGGCGCGTGGCCGGAATTTATGCTTGTGACCGCAATAACTGTTGTTGGTTGCGGCGCAGGGTTTGAACTGTTCCGCCGCATTCCTGGCCTGCGGATTTTCCTCGGCATTAAAGCACCGGCGCTGCACAAGAAACCATCCGCGAAACCGGCGCCCGTTGCGGCGTAACGCACTCTGGACGCGGCGGCCGAATTCGCGTGATCTGTTCGCGCTGCCAGGCGGGGAAAGATCATTCCAGAGACGCTGAACATTGCGATTGCCGGCGGGGGGATCGCCGGGCTGTCATCAGCGGCGTTTCTGGCGCGCGCGGGACACAAGGTTGTCATTTACGACAAGGCCCCGGAACCTCGCCCGGTTGGTTCCGGCTTGATTGTTCAGCCCACGGGGCAATCGGTGCTGGCGGAACTCGGACTTCTTGAAGCGCTTGTGATGCGCGGCGCCCGCCTGAAACGCCTCGATGGGCGGTTGCAGGGCGGGAAACGCAAAGTCCTTGATGTTCGTTACGACGCCTTAGGCGCCGGGACTTTCGGACTGGCGGTACATCGCGCAGCGTTATTCGATCTGTTGCTGCACACGGCGAGCGAGGCAAAAGCCGAACTGGATTACGGCGAGGAAGTCAGCACTGTTGAAGCGTCGGCTAATGGCGTATCTCTTCGGTTTGCTGACGGCAGACAATCTCCGTCCTTCGATCTGATGATTGACGCGCTGGGCGTGCGTTCACCGCTTGTTGAACGCCAGAACTGCTACCTGCCGTTCGGCGCCTTGTGGGCGAACGCGCCGTTTCCGTTAGCGCATGACTTTGATGAAACCGTTCTGGCGCAACGCTATCGCAGCGCCAATGTGTCTTCGGGCGTTATGCCGATCGGGTCGATGGAACCGGGCGGCGAAAAGCTGGCTGCGTTCTTCTGGACGTTGCGTGCTGACTCTTATCAGGCGTGGCGCGATGCGCCGCTCGATCAATGGAAAGATAAGGTTCTGGAGCTGTGGCCGGAGGCTGCGCCGGTGCTTAGCGCTTTCACCTCGCACGATCAGTTCGTTTTTGCTCACTATGCGCATCATACGGCGAAACATGCCGTTGAGGGGCGCATCGTGCATATCGGCGACGCCTGGCATGCGGCAAGCCCGCAATTGGGGCAGGGCGCCAACATGGCGTTGCTCGACGCCCTGGCGCTATCGAATGCGTTGAATGAAATGGATGACATCGGTGCGGCGCTTGCCATGTTTGTAAACTCGCGCCGTGACCACGTGCGGCTGTATCAGACCATCAGTTGGCTGTTCACGCCGGTCTATCAATCGAACCTGAAGCTTGTTCCTGCGTTGCGCGATCTGCTCGCGCAGCCGCTATCGGCAATGTGGCCGATGCCAAAGCTATTGGCGTCGATGGTTGCGGGGACGTTGGGCAGGCCGTGTAAAAGTTGACTGAAAGGTAGGCATGCATACTATCTCTTTATAGTTCAAATGGATTGTGATTTTGGAATTATGCATCGCCCTTGGCATAAATTAGCGGAAAGCTATGATGAATTCGCGTCTATGAGAGGCGAAAGAGAGTGGGTGAGCGCGCATAAAGCCTTGGCAGCGCTATGCCGTTATATTGATGCAAGCATAATGAAAGACTCTCTGTATGGGCATACTTCCATGCTGACGCTTTCTATTTCGCAGACCGCAGTGGAATATCCACCTCCGCCGACAACTCCGTGGCTTAGGATAGAACCGCTTGAAGATGGTGACATTGAATTTTGTTATGAAGATACAAAGAAAAAAGAAAGGCAATGGCGGCGAGTTGTACAGCCAAAGGATACTATCGCAAGGTTTCAACGATTTGTAGATCAACTTGGTTGGTCTACTGTTCCATTGTCTGAGTAAACGCTGTTTCCTTTACGCATTC
The DNA here is from genome assembly GCF_028748065.1 of Hyphococcus flavus. Taxonomy (GTDB): domain Bacteria; phylum Pseudomonadota; class Alphaproteobacteria; order Caulobacterales; family Parvularculaceae; genus Hyphococcus; species Hyphococcus flavus. The sequence goes on from NZ_CP118166.1 coordinate 2,591,363, forward strand.
TCTTTCGCACGTCGTTTGCGCAAATGTGGCTTTAGCGCAATTTTCCGCAGACGCACGGTTTTGGGCGTGACTTCCACCAGTTCGTCGTCATCGATATAGGCGATGGCGTGTTCGAGAGTCAGTCTTCGCGGCGGCGTGAGCTTCACCGCTTCGTCCTTGCCGGCGGCGCGGATATTGGTGAGCTGCTTGCCCTTTAACGGATTAACATCAAGGTCTTCCGGCTTGGCGTTCTCGCCGATGATCATGCCTTCATAGACGGCGTCGCCCGGTGAGATAAACATGACGCCGCGCTCTTCAAGGTTCCAGAGGGCGTAAGGCACTGCTGCGCCGTCGCCATTGGAAATGAGCACGCCGTTTCGGCGCCCTTCGATGGCGCCTTTGTGCGGGGCGTGTTCAAGATAGGACCGGTTCATGACGCCGGTGCCGCGCGTGTCGGTGAGGAATTCGCCATGATAGCCAATCAGCGCGCGTGACGGCGCATGCATGACGAGACGCGTCTTGCCAGCGCCTGCCGGTTTCATCTCAACAAGTTCAGCTTTTTTCTGCGACAGTTTTTCGATGACGACGCCGGAAAAATCATCATCAACGTCGATGACGATTTCTTCGATCGGTTCAAGCAACTGTCCGTTTTCGTCAGTGCGCGTCACCACCCGCGGGCGCGAGACAGCGAGTTCAAAGCCTTCGCGGCGCATGTTTTCTATGAGAACGCCAAGCTGTAACTCGCCGCGCCCGGCGATTTCGAACGCGTCCTTGTTTTCGGTTTCCTTTACCGAGATGGCGACATCGCCTTCGGCCTGGCGAAGCAACCGTTCGCGGATGACGCGCGACTGCACCTTGTCGCCTTCGCGGCCCGCAAGCGGGGAGTCGTTTGCGGCCATGGTGACCGAAAGCGTCGGCGGATCGATAGGCTGTGCGGGCAGCGCGTCCGTAACCGGCAGATCACAAATCGTATCGGAAACAGAAGCCTTGGTGAAACCGGCGATGGCGACAATATCGCCGGGATACGCATCTTCTACTGGCTGACGTTTCAGTCCGCGAAAGGCAAGCACTTTGGTGACGCGCGCCTGCTCAATCGATTTACCGCTTCGCGACAGCGCTTTCATGGTGACGCCGGGTTTTGCGACGCCGGAAACGACGCGGCCGGTGAGGATGCGTCCTAGATAAGGGTCAGCTTCAAGTGTCGTCGCCAGCATTTTGAACGGCGCATCAGCGGCGTCATTAGCAATGTCCGGCTCCGGCACGTGCGCGACGACCGTTTCGAATAGCGCGTCCAGATTTTCTCGGGCGCCATCCAGCGCAAGGTCAGCCCAGCCATCGCGGCCAGCAGCATAGAGCACGGGAAAGTCCAGTTGCTCGTCGTTTGCGCCAAGAGCGGCGAAAAGGTCAAACGCAGCGTCCAGCGCCTTGTCGGGGTCAGCGCTTGGGCGGTCAACTTTATTGAGGACTACAATTGGCTTCAGACCCAGCGCCAGCGCTTTCGACAAAACGAATTTGGTTTGCGGCATCGGGCCTTCTGCAGCGTCGATCAGGAGCAGGCAGCCATCGACCATGGAAAGGATGCGCTCCACTTCGCCGCCGAAATCGGCGTGGCCCGGCGTATCGACAATGTTGATGCGGATCGGGTTTTCGGATTTTTCCCAGACGACGCTGGTGCATTTCGCGAGGATGGTGATCCCGCGCTCGCGCTCGATATCGTTCGAATCCATGGCCCGTTCGGCCATTTCCGCATTGTCGCGAACCGCGCCGGACTGGCGCAGCATCTCGTCGACGAGCGTGGTTTTGCCATGATCGACGTGCGCGATAATGGCGATATTACGGAGCTGTGTTGTGCGTTGCGTCATAGGCCGCCGCCTCTGCGGGTTTTCAGTAAGAATAGCAAGAGGCAAATGGGGAAAAGCGGTTAATTCGGTTTCTATGCGGGCGCGCCGGTTGCGCTTATATCTCATGTCTTGTTGTTGATCGCCGGAAGTTATGCCCCGTTTTACGCCTGAATTTCTCGATGAGTTGAAGTCGCGGCTCCGCCCGTCCGACGTCATCGGGCGGCATGTGAAGCTGAAAAAGCGCGGCAACGCCTGGTGGGGTCTGTCGCCGTTCAAACCGGAAAAGACGCCGTCTTTTTCTGTCGATGACCGGCGCGGAACCTATCACTGCTTTTCGACCCAGAACCACGGCGACATTATTACCTTCCTGATTGAGACGCAGGGGATGACGTTCCCCGAAGCGGTGGAGCGGCTTGCCGCAGATGCCGGCATGACGCTGCCGACCGAAAGTCCCGAGGAAGCGGCGCGGGCGGAAAAAGCGAAAGGTCTCGCTGAAGCCTGCGGCGCGGCCGCGAAGTTTTTCTCGGCGATGCTGCACCGGTCCGATGGGCGCGCGGCCATGGACTATTTGCGCGGGCGGGAGATCACTGATGCGCAAATTGAAACCTTTAGCATCGGCTTCGCGCCGGCGGGCCGTCACGCGCTGAAAGACTATCTCCTGAATAAGGGGTTTACAGACGAAGTGCTGGTTGAGGCGGGGCTGGTCATCAAACCGGACGATGGCGGCGCCAGCTATGACCGGTTTCGAAACCGCATCATGTTCCCGATTCTTGGCGCGCGCGACCGTGTGATCGCTTTTGGGGGCAGGGCGCTGGACCCGAATGCGCGGGCGAAGTACCTCAACTCGCCGGAAACGCCGCTCTTTCACAAAGGTTCGGTTCTTTATAATTTCGCCAACGCCCGTGCGGCCTCGGCTGAGGAAAAGGCCCCGCTTGTCGTCTGTGAAGGCTATATGGACGTCATTGCGCTTTGGGGCGCCGGGATCAAAAGGGGCGTCGCGCCGCTTGGCACCGCGCTGACCGAAGACCAGCTTGCCATGCTGTGGCGGTCGTCAGACGAGCCGGTGCTTTGCTTCGACGGCGACAGTGCAGGCATAAATGCCGCGCATCGTTCGATTGATCGCGCGCTGCCGATGCTGAAACCCGGCGCGTCATTAAACTTTGCTTTTCTGCCAGAAGGTCAGGACCCGGATGACCTCATCAGGGCGGAGGGCGCCGGCGCCATGAAGGCCGTGCTGGAAAAAGCGCGCCCGCTGGTTAACGTCCTTTGGGACCGGGAGATCAATGCGCAATCGCTCGATACGCCTGAGCGGCGCGCAAAGTTTCGCACGAAGTTGCGCGAACTTGTAAAAAGCATCGCCGATAAGGATGTGCGCGGGGCTTATGGCGCTGAACTTTCGCAGCGGCTTGAGGCGCAATTCAAACCGCCGCAACAGGAGCGATCTGCATCCGGGGGTGCGGGGCCGCGCTACGGCGGACAGAACCCTTTCCGGCAAGGCGGAAAGAAGGGGCAGGGCTTCCGCTTCGCGGCCCCGGCGAGGCCGACGCCGGGTCTCAAACGCCCGTCCCAATGGGTGCGCGAAGCCTCCCTGATCCTTGCCGCCATCAACCATCCGGCCCTGATCGAGCGGGCTGAATCCGCCTTTCTGGAGCTGGAAATCACCGATCCGGGCCTGAAATCCCTGTTAAGCGAGGTTTTGGCAGCGATTTCGGCCGATCCGGCCCTTGACAGCCCATCTTTGAAAAGCCATCTCAGCCAGACCGGCGCGGCAGGAGCCTTGGAGCGGGTCACACAGGATTCCCAGCTCTCGAAACACAACTTCCTGCGCCCCGATGCTGAGATAGACGAGGTAGAACAGGGTTTTAAGAACGCTCTGGCCCATCACCTGTTTGAATCGACCTTAAAACAGGAGGTGGCGCGCTCGGCGTCTCAGATATTCACAGATGGCGATGATGCCTGGAAAGCGGCGGCGGCGGCGCGCGAGGAGATAGTCAATTCCAGCAAACGCGAAGACGACGACGCGGACAATGGCGATAGTCCGAAACGGTTTGAAGACGCGCTCGAGCGCATGAAACAGACAGTCGAAAAGAAATACAGCCGGTAATTTCTGGCGGTTAGATTCTGGCGGTAAAGGTTTTAAAGCACATGGCGAAAAAAGCGGCGGCGAAGAAAGATGCGGAAGCGCCCGAACAGGGCGACGGTCCAATCCTCGACTTGACGGATGCGGATGTTAAGAAATTTTTGAAATCCGCCAAGTCGCGCGGATTTGTAACTTACGACGAGCTCAACAAAGTGCTGCCGTCGGAAGAGGTCTCATCCGAACAGATCGAAGACATCATGGCCCAACTCTCGGAGATGGGTATCAATGTCGTCGAGCATGAAGAAGATGACGATGATGACGCCGATAACGACAATGACGCCAAGACATCGAAGTCAAAAGCTGTTGCGGTAAAGGACGAGAAAAAGGGCGGCCAGGTCGTTACGACCAATACGGGCGCCTCGGCCGACCGTACGGATGATCCCGTCCGCATGTACTTGCGCGAAATGGGTACGGTGGAATTGCTTTCGCGTGAGGGCGAGATCGCCATCGCCAAGCGTATCGAGGCGGGCCGCGAGACCATGATCCGCTCGCTTTGCGAAAGCTCGCTGACATTTGAAGCCATCACCGTCTGGCGCGACGAGCTTCAGGAAGGCCGCGTCCTCCTGCGCGATATTATCGACCTTGACGCCACCTATGGCGGCGGGCCGGAGTCGCGCCCCGATATGACCCAGCCGGAAGTCGCCGAGCGCGTCCACAAGGAAGAAGCGGAAAAAGCCGAGAACGCCGAAGACGACGAAGACGACTTCGACGAAGGCGCGTTGTCGCTTTCCGCCATGGAAGCGGAACTGCGCGACGGCGTCATGGATAAATTCGACCAAATCTCGGGCGACTATAAAAAGCTGCGCCGCCTTCAGGACATCATGATTGAAGAGCAGCTTAAAGGCGATGATCTGACCGCGTCTCAGACCCGCCGTTTCAAAAAGCTGCAAAAGGATATTGTCGAGCGCGTGCGCTCGGTACGCCTCAACAATCAGCGGATCGAAGCGCTGGTCGAGCAGCTTTACGACATCAATCGCCGCCTGATGGCGCTTGAAGGCAAGCTGGTGCGTCTTGCGGATTCTTACGGCGTTAACCGTCAGGAATTTCTCGGCGACTATATCGGCGCCGAGCTTGACCCCGAATGGTTCGACCGCGTGTCGGAAAAAACCGGCAAGGGCTGGAAAAACTTCACGACCAAAGCCGCCCCGCAGGTGCACGAAATCCGTGAAGAAATCGGTCACCTGGCAACAGAGACGGGCCTGACGGTTCAGAACTTCCGCCGCATCGTTTCCATGGTGCAAAAGGGCGAGCGTGAAGCGCGCATCGCCAAGAAGGAAATGGTTGAAGCGAACCTTCGCCTCGTCATCTCCATCGCAAAGAAATACACCAATCGCGGCCTGCAATTCCTCGACCTTATTCAGGAAGGCAATATCGGCCTGATGAAGGCGGTGGATAAGTTCGAATACCGCCGCGGTTACAAGTTCTCGACCTATGCCACATGGTGGATCCGTCAGGCGATCACCCGATCCATCGCTGACCAGGCCCGCACCATCCGCATTCCGGTGCACATGATAGAGACGATCAACAAGATCGTCCGCACCTCGCGCCAGATGTTGCACGAAATCGGACGTGAGCCGACGCCGGAAGAACTGGCGGAAAAACTCTCCATGCCGCTGGAAAAAGTCCGTAAGGTGATGAAGATCGCGAAAGAGCCGATCTCGTTAGAGACGCCCATCGGCGACGAGGAAGACTCACACCTCGGCGATTTTATCGAGGACAAGAACACGATCCTGCCCATCGACGCGGCGATCCAGTCGAACCTGCGCGAAACGACGACGCGCGTGTTGGCGAGCCTCACGCCGCGTGAGGAGCGCGTCTTGCGCATGCGCTTCGGCATCGGCATGAACACCGACCACACGCTTGAAGAAGTCGGCCAGCAATTCTCGGTGACGCGCGAACGCATCCGCCAGATCGAAGCGAAGGCGCTGAGGAAACTGAAGCATCCGTCGCGAAGCCGGAAGCTGCGGAGTTTCCTGGATAACTAGGAAGTAGGGCGGGGTTTGCCCCGCCCACAATCATGCACTTATGCCTAGCGCTCTTGGCTAAGACGGCAAGCTAAAGCTCGTCTCCTTGAGTTAGAAAACCAAGTGATGAGCTAAAAATACAGCTAGAAATTTCTGGTAGCGTAGAGTTCAGGGTTGCACAAACTGAACTACATCTCCTAATTTATCAACTTCTCTCGTGCCCCCTCCATAATTTGCGAGGCCACCGCCAGTCCGTATACGGCCTCGATTACTATCGTAGTAACCGACCGCTATAATCTCAGCGTCAAGAACTGCATAATGATAGTACTCTGAACGTCCGTATTGTTTCCTCGAAATTATTAATGGTTCGCGGCCTGCTGGTGAAATGTTCTTCAGGAAAATATCGATATAAATATACTGTCGACCGCTTTGGATGAGCTGACGAGCAGCATTTTCGCTCATTTGCAGGCGTGAAATTCTACCAACCCAGCTTTCCGGGCCAGCTATGTTGTATATGACTGAATGTTTTTCATTAAGCCTGGCTTTGGGAAGATTCAGAATATCATGATATTCTATAGAAGTTGCAGAGCAATAATCTTTTCCTGCCCAAGAAGAGCTTCGCGTGAGTATCCTGTCGGGACGAAGGAGGTATTCTCCGGTTTCATGTTGTCCGGCATCTACACCTTGTGAAAGTCTTGCAAGGCCGTCTTTTAGCGTAGGCAGTTCAAAACCTCCGTTTTCATAGTTTCCAAGAGGAACACGAAGTCGAATTTTGCCCGTATTTTGACGCGCATACTGCGTCATGTTTTTTTCAACATAATCTCGAAGATTTTCTACGAAATTCGGATACAACCCTGGTTGAGATTGATATGCTGCTAGATTCTCTAAGGGCGTCCCTGATCTCAAACTTTGGTTTTCCCAATGACAGAAGTATCTTGCCCAGTTGATCAAATCCTCCGTAACAATATCGCTTACAGCAGTGTGAGAGTTGAAATATGCAATTGCTGCGAATCTGGTGGGAAACTCATCCAATCCGGATACGGGCAAAAACCTTGAAACATATTCTAAAGCTTGCGTTATTGGCGGACTTAATGCTTTGAGTTGTTCCTCGTTGCTTGAAAATTCTAACTTGTCGGATTTCTCAGCGATAAATTTTTCTGCTTTTTTTAGGTCTGCAACCTTTGTTTCTATTTCATCTTTCGTGATTTCAGAAACATGAACATTGTCACCAATAAAGTGGTTAAGAAGGATCGGCATGTTGTCTTTATACGTATTAGGGTGAAATTCGATTATATAACCATCATCAAAGGCTGTCGGAGCTATTGACGCTAAACTCTTTAGCAATTCGACCCTTTCTTCATACTCACGTTGTTCACTGGACACGCTACACGCGAATACAGAGAAAATAACTGACAACAAAATTAGCCTGAACATAGCCCCGCCCTTATTTAATTGCCGGTATTAAAACTTTTGGCGTCAAGCAACGCAAGCCCTAGATGGTTTTTGGTTGTGTCTATAGCTTCGTTATTGGATCGGCTCACCGTGCAATGGCGAATTACGAGCGAATAAATGCTGTTCTGATAGAGTTCTTTCCATGGTAGGAGCCACTCAGTTCATTCGCGAACCTCGTAATGCGATTGCTTTGAAGCCTAACCAAAAGCGTTTACGTTATCCTGTCAGTCGTGTGAAATGTCTGTAGCCGCGTGCATTACTAGCCATGCCTCTTTGAACGAAGGACAGTTTAGCTGGGTCGCTTGAAATTATCCCGGTTCTGTAAAGCTCCCCTTTACCGCTCAAGTCTAGCTTTGATCTGTTGTGAGAGCGGGGAGCTGCTAATTGAATCCGTATTCCGTATGCCATCAGATAGTGGTCGTCGTATCAGTACTGGCCGTCGCGGCCTGCGCTGAAACACGCGATCCGGCTTCCGAAGCGCCGGTCGATCCGCAAGCGGGTCAATACAAGATCACGCTTTCGGGCAAGGGGTTGCTGAAACATGCTGGCGGCGATGATGATCCAGAGACTTTCTGCCTGACGGAGCTCAATCGCGACGCTTTCGCGCATATGCTGGCTGAAAATTACTACAAGCTGCATCCGTCATGCCGTGTTGTTCGTGCGCCGCGTGAAGGCAATGCAATCTCAGGTGAGATAAAGTGCCCCGTTGATCCAAAAATGGCGACGGGATCGAACAGTTTCATTTACGAAGGCGCCGTCGCGCCGGATAGCGCCAAGGTTGAAGTGCGTATCAAGTTCGACGCCAAATTAAAGAACGGCACCGCCGGTGAAGAAGTAAGCAACGCCCAATTGAAGTTTGCTATGAAGACATACGAAACCATGCGGTTTGTCATCGAGGCGACGCGAATGGGCGAATGCAGCTAGCGTCGAATCACGCGAGACAGGCGGCTCCACTCAAGGAGTTGTTTGCATGTCTGGACCAGTCGGCTCCAAAGCCAACAAATCGCAATTTGATTGCTACGATGACCTCGCCGAGGACGAGCCTTATTTCGTCATCCGCGCCGACGATCCCTTGTCCGATGCCCTGATCGAGCTTCATGCCTATATCGGCGCGGGCCAGTCCGGCGCGGCGCATAACAAACTCGCGGAAATCATGGAACTGACAAGAGACCGCCCGCCACGCCCCTCGGATTCGCCCAAATACCGCGAGACATTCGCGATTTCCCAGGCCATGGAAAGCTGGCGGCGAGGAAAGCCGAAAAGCTGATCCAACGCCTTTTTATGCCTTCCCGCTGTGCTAAGCTGACGCCAAGCGCGCAGAGGGGCCGGGGGTATGTGGCGCGCCGCAACATCACCGGGAGGCAAGGCATGGGGATTTTCAATTCAACCGTTCGAACCGTTCTGGCAGGACTGGCGGGGCTTGCGCTCGCGGCCTGTGCGTCGACTGGCGGTCCGCTGGGGCTATCGCCGCAACAGGAACAGGCGCTCGGCCAACAACAGCATCCGCAAATTCTGGCGGCATTCGGGGGCGAGGTCGATGACCCGCAATTGAGGGCGTATGTGGAGCGCGTGTTCAACCGGTTGATGGCGACCGATCCAACCTTGCCCGCCATGAACATTTACGTGCTCGACAGTCCCGTCATCAATGCGATGGCGGTGCCTGGTCATGTGTATGTTACCCGCGGGCTGTTGGCGCTTGCGAACTCCGAAGCGGAACTTGCGGGCGTTATCGGTCATGAGATTGGACATAATCAAAAACGTCACATCGCCAAGAGGGTAAGCCGTTCAAACCTCGCCCAGCTCGGCACGGTCGCGGCGGCTATCCTCACAGGTGATGAAAGCACTGCGCAGGCGATTGGTCAGGGAGCGCAACTCTATCTCCTGAATTATTCGCGGGATCAGGAATATGAATCCGATCTTGTGGGCACGCGCTTGCTTGCTTCGTCAGGGTACGATCCACTGGGCGCTGCTTTTTTCCTGAATACGCTTGGCGCCTGGACCAACCTCGAAGCGCAGATCGCCGGCGTTCAACAACCGCCTGAGTATTTAAAGACGCACCCCAATTCCGCCAATCGCGTGCAACGCGCCGCGCAGGAAGCAAACGCGTTGCGTCAGGCGGGCGCCACATCGGATGAAGTCAATCGGAATGTGTTCCTCAATGCGATCGACGGCATGATCTATGGCGATGATCCGCAGACGCAAGGATATATCGACGGCCGCACATTCATTCATCCTCAAATCGGCATTGCGTTTACGGCGCCTATGGGTTTTCAACTGGCGAATTCTTCCCAAGCGGTAACGGGAAGGTCCGCGTCAGGCGCGCAGATGCAATTTTCTGCAGCATCCAGCGACAAGGCGCCGTCGGCCTTGATTGAACAGGAGTTGTCACAGGCGCTCGGCGTTAATCTGGCGCCGGCGCGCTCCGGTAATATCAACAACAGGCCTGCCGCCATGGGGCGTGCGCGGGCGAATACCAATAGCGGCGCGGTTGACGTCACAGCCTATGTCATTCGCTGGCAGGGAACGACGAACTATGTATTCCTTTGGGTGACGCCCGCTAATCAGACTGGGCAGATGGAGCGCGCGTTGCAGCAATCCGTTGAATCACTGCGCACCGTCAATGCCCAGTCACTCAACGTGCCGGACGCTACACGCATTGACGTGATCACGGCGCAATCGGGTGATACGGCGCGCGGTCTGTCGCGTTATATGGCGTTTCCGTCTTATCAGTTTGAACGGTTCGCCATCATGAACGGTCTAGACAGTGACGCGGCCGTCCGATCCGGAGAGCGCTACAAACTTGTTCGTTAGGCTAATAGAGCGAACTATTACTTAGGCGTGCGCCGACGCGCTAAAAATGTGCGTCGGCAACTTCAGTCCCTCACGCTCGTCATCCCAGATCATGTGCATGATCCACCAGCGCGATCCATCGTCATAAAGCTGGATGATATTCATGCCGCGCTTGATCAGGTCCGGCGCGTCTGGCGCGGTGCGTGCTTCATAGGCTGAAAACACATTGGCGATATTTCCGAAACGCTCCGTCTGACGGGCGATTTCTATTTCGTGGAATGGAATGTCTTTCAATAATTCTTTCGCGTTCGCCTGATATTCATCAACGTCGAACGACAGCGCTATCGGTTTGCCTGCGTCATCGAGGCGCGTGCGCACCAGCCGGGCCTTTTCATGAAACAGCGAGCGCGACAACGCCCAGTCCTGTTTGCCTGGCTCTCCGGAAATGGCTGCATACATTGCGGTAATGACGTCATCAATCGAATGATAGTTCATGGAATTTTTAATACTCATATCAGCTTTGCCGATGAACATTACCATGTTCACCGGCAAAGCAAAGAGTACATGATTTATTCGTTTCGAATAGTTTCAAGCCAGTTCAGAATGACGCCGGCCGTCTGGTCCCAGGCGGGCGAACCGTCCTCCCAGGCATAGGCTGAAACAGGGTCATCATATCTGTCGTTGCTATGGTCAATTTTGTCTTGAACGATAAAAGTCGCTGTGCCCGGACGCAGCCTGTTGACCATGTCAGCGATGACCTGGTGGCCATATTGACCTTCAAATTGATCATATTCGTTGTAGATAACCAGCACAGGCGCATTGATTTCAGCCCAGGCAGCTAAAAAGTTGTGTTTTGCGGCTTGCTGATGCCACTGAAACGGACGGCCGTAGTGATTATCGGCGCCCATGCCGCGCACATCATCTCTGACTGCCGCCATGGCCGGGCTATCATTGGCGACCTCATCCGGATGACGGTCTCTGATCAGATATTCGTAGTGAAATCTTGCGCGATTGACCATTTCATCGTGAATTTCCTCCGGATTGACGTCGTCAGGGCGGCGTTCGAGATACAATCGGTCAAAAGTCAGCATGCGTTCGTAATAGGTTTCAGCGCCGCCACCCTGCACGACGACACCGGCTATATCGCGCCCGCGCGCTTGCAGCGACCGGGTAACAAGCGGCGCCGTGGTCGATCCAAGGCTTGATCCGTAAACATACACTTTTGAAGCATCGATTTTTTCATCGTCAAGCAGAGATGAAAACGCTTCGACATAATGCGCGACTTCAGTGTCGTAATCCAGTTCGTCGCATGCAGGGCCGATGCTGTCGCCATTGGAAGAGCGTTCAACACGAACAACGGCAAGCCCGGATTGTTGCGCGAGCCGGGCGAGAACGCTCTCCTCTGAGCTGAATTCAATAGATCCGCAAGAAACCCATTGCGTAAACAAAAGCGGGTGAGGTTTTTCACTTGTGTTAGCGGGGATGGTTATGATTGTGCGCAGTTTTGCACCGTCGGATGTTTCAACCATGCCATAGTGCGACGTAACGCCGTCAATGTTTTCTAACGGGCGGTCTTCAGCGCGCGGCAATCCTCCGATTGTCGCACTCGCCGAACTGGCCGCGTTTTCCTGCGCGCAAGCGGCGGTCAAAACTACACTGGTCATACAAACGCCCAGCCACAATCGCCGTAACGGATTTCTCATTTACGCTTTCTCCTTCATGTCAGAATTGGATTGGCAGTTTCAGTTCAGTCAGGTAGTCGCGATTGTTTTTCGCGGTCATTTTTGCGGGCAGGCGATAGTCTTCCTGATCCGCGCCGAAACGGTGATAGATTTCACGCAAAGGTCCGGCGGGGGCGAGCCCGGCGTTCCGCATCCATTCAATAATTCGCTGGAACAGGACTTCAGTCTTGGCGTAGCCGCCACCGTATACGCACCCGCAGGCAAGCGTTGCGCCAGGCGCTTTCGTCAAGGGAAGGTCATCTGCGGCTTCGTCGGTTACCGGGATGCACACTTCGAGCAGGATGTCTTCAACCTTGTCCGGGGAATCGTGAAACATGAGAAACGGCGCCGCGGGCGCACGCACGCCACGATCGCCGACATGGCTTTCGGCGGCTTCGAAAATTTCCGTGACAGGTTTGCCAAGGTGCGGCACGCGCTTTTTAACCGAGTAGACAGATTGCGGTTCCAGTGGCGCGAATTTCAGGGACAGCGTGCTTTCGGCATTATCCTCAGCCTGCATCAGAATGTCAGCGATTTTGATTCGGTTAACGATAGCCTCGCTGTCACGACGCAGTTCTGTTTGTTTTTTCTTTATGGCGGATTTGACGGCTTCATCAGGCGCGGCTGTGCTGCTTAGGAGCGCGGCGATATCGGCGATGGAAAAATCCACTAGGCGTAAATTCGTGATCAGCGCCAACCGCGTCGCTTGCTCAATGGTGTAGTAGCGATAGCCGGTATGGGGATCCACATGCTCGGGTCGGAGCAGGCCCTGATCGTCATAAAACCGGAGCGCCTTGACGGAGACGCCGCCCAGCCGGGCTAACTCGCCGATTTGCAGTAAACCTTTCATGCGTGAACTCTACTGTCTCCCCTAAGAGGAGTGTCAAACCGCCCGCCGCCGTAAGTGGTCGCTTCGCCGCAACAATCTGCTTTGTTGAGGCCTGCGTCTTTCTCTTGCGCCTCAGCCGCCAATCGCTAAGGTCCGCCCGGAATTAACGCCTTTCCCCGCCTTTTAGGCGGGGAATGAATAAGGAGGATCAAAATGGCGGTTGACGGAAAGTGGAACCTTACAATCAAAACCCCGATGGGTGATCAGACAGCGACGGTCAGCCTGAAAGAAGAGGGCGGCGCCCTCACGGGTGAAATGTCCGGTTCTCAGGGCGGCGGACCGATCGAGAACGGTTCTGTTGATGGCGATACCGTAAAATGGGAAGCCAAAATCACGTCACCCATGCCGATGACGCTTGAATTTGAAGGCAAGCAGGAAGGTGAAAACCTGAACGGAAACGTCAAGCTTGGTTCCTTCGGAAACTCCACCTTCACCGGCGTGCCCGCGTAGAAGAGATTTTTCATGATCAGGATCGCCGCCGCTGCCGCCTTTTGTTTTATGATTGCTGCATGCGGCGGCGAAACTGTTTCTGACCCTGACGTTTCGGCTTTGACCGCAGCCGAGTTGGAAGAGAGCGATATGGCTTCTGAGAGCTATGTCGCTGCGCAGGAAGATTCAGCCAGTTACAATTCTATAGCAGAGGAATACGTTAAGCTGGCGCTTGCAGCTGGCGAACACGACCCTGCCTTTGTGGATGCATATAACGGTCCCCAAGAGTGGGCCGACTCTGCACAACGCGAACAGCGCTCTATCGCTTTGCTGGAACAGGACGCCCAAGGCCTCCTCATCAGCGTTCGTCGAGCTAATGGCGATGCGCCTGGCGTTCGCGGCGCCATGCTGGAAAAACTGATTGTCGCCGCGCTTGCGCGCATTCAGATGACCAATGGCGAAGTGTTTTCTTTCGATGAAGAAACCCGCCTTCTTTATGATGTGGTCGCACCGCAGTATGATCGGGCTGAATTCGATGCTGTGCTGGAGCAGATCGAAGCGCTTATTCCGGGTGAGGGTGCTTTGGGTGATCGTGTTGAAGCGTTTCGAAACAGTCTCGCCATTCCTGAGGACAAACTTGATGCGGTGTTCAATGCGGCGATTGCTGAATGCCGCAAACGCACGCTTGCACATTACGAACTGCCGCAAAACGAACGTTTCACCACAGAGTTTGTAACGGACAAGCCTTGGAGTGGGTACAACTGGTATCAGGGCGATTTTGAGAGCCTGATTCAGGTCAACACGAACTTTCCGATCATTATCGATCGCGCCGTCGATCTCGGTTGTCATGAGGGGTATCCCGGACATCACACGTGGAATGTGATGCTTGAGCGTGACCTGCTGAACGAAAAAGGCTGGATAGAGTATTCAGTCTATCCCTTGTATTCGCCTTTATCCATTACGGCTGAGGGCTCAGCCAACTACGGCATCGAGCTGGCGTTCCCCGGCAACGAAAAAATTCAATTTGAACGTGACGTGCTGTTTCCGCTGGCGGGGCTTGATCCTGATAAAGCGGCAACACTGGAAGAGCTCAACGCGTTGCGCCGAAATCTTTCTCATGCGCGCAATATGGTCGCGCGCGACTATCTTGACGGTGAAATCAGCCGCGAGGCCGCGATTGACATGCTCGCGAAATACCGGCTGGAATCGCGCGAGCGCGCGGAGCAGGGCGTCCGGTTTATCGAGACCTATCGCGGTTATGTTCTCAACTACAATCTCGGCAGGGATATTGTTGAAGACTACATTGAAAGAACCGCTGAGGATGCGGGCGGGCGCTGGGAAGCATTTGAGACATTGCTGACGACGCCACTTTCTGCATCCGCGCTGGAAGGTGCTGATTAACGTGACGTTCAAGGCGATCGTCCAGCGGGTCCATCTCTGGGCCGGGCTTATTCTCGGCATTCAGGTTCTGTTGTGGATGGCGAGCGGCGTCATCATGAGCTGGTTTCCAATTGAACTTGTTCGTGGTGAGACGAGTGCGTTTCAGTCTCCTCCCGTCGCACTGGAACCATCCACTTATGCATCGCCTGGCGGCATTCTTGCGCAAGCAGGTGGCGCGACGTCGGTTGAACTCACCCATTTCCTCGGGCAACCGGTTTACAGAACCACGGGGCCGGGCGCCGCGGCAGGTCTTTTTAATGCGTCAACGGGAGAGCGCCTGTCGCCAATTTCGGAAGCATTGGCGCGAAAAGTCGCTGAACTCGATTATGTGGGTGCGGGCGAGATTGTCAGCGCCGACCTTGTTTCTTTTCCGCCGCAGGAATATCGCGGCGAACGCCCGGTCTGGCGCATTGACTACAACGATAAACTCAACACGCGTATTTACGTTTCCCCTTCAAGCGGGGAGGTGAAGGCGCGGCGCAATAATATTTGGCGGCTCTACGATTTTTTCTGGATGCTACACATCATGGATTACGAAGACCGCGAGGATTTCAATAATCCGTTGGTGATGGGAGCATCGGCGGCGGGGCTGGTCTTCGCCATATCCGGCATGATCATCGTTGTTTATCGTCTTCGCCGCCGCCGGTATTTGAATGATCTCGAGCTGGCTTCGGGTGCGCGTCATAAGGCTGACAAGACGCTTGCTGAAAAGCAGCCGTAATAAAAAAGCGCTGAACTATCTTGTTCAGCGCCTCGTCAATTATTGAATTCGGGTCGACCTTAAAAAGCGAAATACATCGGCTCCGGACCGGTGATTGCTTTTTCTTCTTCCGTATCTTCGCCAGCGGCTTCCGCAAGCTTTTGTTTTTCCGCTTCAGTGCAGGTTTCTGCTTTCTTTTCAGTATCGGCGGATACGTTGCTCAGCGTCACATCGTTTCGCTTGAATGATACCGTATCCATTACTTTCGACAGCAATGAACGTTTTTCAGGCTTTACGCCTGCATCATCAAGGACGGAATTTGAAGATATGGCAAAAGGAAAATCGCCGGTCGTTGCGGTTGCTGCGCTCGCTTCCAGCGACGCAAAGGCGGGCATGGCCGCAATCGTGACGGTCAAAATGACTTTGCGCATTTTAGGCACCTCTCTCTCCAGCGGACTATGCCTGTGAAACGCACTTTTCCGCAAGCAGATAAACGGCTTGAAACCTTAACGAAACCTTACTTTAGCGTAATGTTTAGCAAGCCTTTGAGGCCAGTTTAGGCATATCTCGGAAATGACCGTAACGTAGTAATTTCAGCCCGTTACGGCCATTTTCGGAGAAGCGGAAGCAGTTTAGCCGAGAGCTTTTTCCGCCGGCGTGAAATCCGTCGCCAGCGCTTCCGCCACAGCTTTGTATGTCACAAGCCCGTGATGGACGTTGAGACCGTTCTGCAGATGCTGATTTTCCCGCAGCGCATCAAGGCCCTTATTGGCCAGTTGCAGGCCATGGGCGAGGGTCGCGTTGTTGAGGGCGTGAGACGACGTGAGCGGTACAGCACCCGGCATATTAGCGACGCAGTAGTGGATCACATTGTCGACCACATAGGTGGGGTGCTCGTGGGTTGTCGCTTTCGAAGTCTCAAAGCAGCCGCCCTGGTCGATGGCGACATCGACGAGAACGGAGCCTTCCTTCATGCCTTTCAACATCTCGCGCGTTACGAGCTTCGGCGCCGACGCGCCCGGAATAAGAACAGCGCCGACGACCACATCTGCAACATCGGTTTCTTCATCGAGCGCTTCGTAAGTAGAGTAGCGAGTCTTTGCGCGGCCTTCGAACAGCTCGTCAAGTTCTGCAAGCCGGCGGTTCGACCGGTCGAGGATGGTGACGTCAGCGCCAAGGCCGACCGCCATGCGTGCAGCGTGGGTGCCGACAACACCGCCGCCGATGACAAGAACTTTTGCTGGCAGCACGCCTGGTACGCCGCCCATCAAAAGCCCGCGTCCGCCCTGATGCGCCGTTAGTGCATATGCTGCGGCTTGAATAGACAGGCGGCCAGCGACCTCACTCATAGGCGCGAGCAGCGGCAGCCCGCCAAAGGAGTCGGTCACCGTTTCATAGGCAACAGCCGTGACGCCGGATTCGATCAGGCCGCGCGCTTGTTCAGGATCGGGCGCGAGGTGAAGATATGTGTAAAGGATCTGGCCTTTACGAAGCTGCACCCATTCATTTGGCTGCGGTTCTTTCACTTTGACGATCATATCGGCAGAAGCGAAAACGCTTTTGGCGTCTGGCGCGATCTTTGCCCCGGCGGCGATGTAATCTTCGTCGCTTGCTTTGATGCCGGCGCCGGCGCCTGTTTCGATCAGGACATCATGACCGTTTTGGACATACTCTCGAACGCTGCCCGGTACGAGGCCGACACGATACTCATGATTTTTAATTTCCTTAGGAACACCGACGAGCATAAAAGCCTCCCTTGTTGAATTTGCCGCCGTTTATATTCTCTTTTTAGCGTAGATTTTTGATATTTTTCATGATTATTTGGATTTTAAGGAATATTGTACGGCAAATTACCATTTGCTCAGAATGTGGTTCGAAAAATGGACAAGTTTGATACAGCCATTCTAGACATCCTGCAGGAAGATGGACAGTGCTCATTCAGCGACCTCGGTGAGCGGATTGGGCTGTCGCCGTCAGCTTGCCACAAGCGCGTCAAGGAGCTTTGGGCGACGGGCGTGATTACGCAACAGGTCGCGCTGGTTGACGAACGTCAGGCCGGACTTGAAACGTCCGTCTTTGTCCAGGCGACATTGAAGAACCAGCAACAAGCGACATTGAACGCCTTTGAAAAAGCCGTGACGCTCCACCGTGAAATTATGGAGTGTTATCTGATGGCTGGGTTGTCCGACTACCTGCTGCGCATTCTTTGTCGCGACGGCGCCGACTATGAACGCATTCATACGGAAATTTTAACACGCCTGCCGGGTGTTGACAGAGTCATTACAAATTTCGCCATTCGCAAAGTGTTTCGGCGAACTGCGGTGCCGCTTTAAGGCGAAACGGCGCCCTTTTTCAGGCCGTAGAGTGATGTCGTTAACGACCGTATCCTTTGCAGCGCCTGACTTACGACAATCAAATTCAATTTGCTGTTAAGGTTTTAAACCGGCGGCAAATTTTGATTGCGCATAGTTTAACGCGCAATAGTCCTATGAGGGTATCATGCTCACCACAGCGCGTGTTGATATACCAACGCAAATCGAAGCGCGCCTGAAAAAGGCGGCTGAATATTCTGATAACGTCAATGATTACGCCCGCGAAGATCTCGTCGGTTTCAAGAGGCCGATTGCGGCGGCTTTTGCCTTGCTGGCGCCGTTGGCGATCGCATTCTCTTATGGCGCGGGCGGTCCGTGGCTGGCTGTACAGTATGGCGGCGCCATTATCCTGATGGTCGCTGGCGGGCTTTACGTCATCGGGCGGGAGGAATGGCCAAACATTGTCGATCAATTCCAGAGCAGTGTCATGGCGAAGAGGAAAGCCATTGCAGACCTGCGTTGCGGGTTTGGCGAATCGTCTTTCTTAAGCAACGGTCGCGCGCCAAAGTTTTTTCTCCATGATCATGGCGTACTTGTCTTGGCGGACGCCGGCGACTTGAAGACGCTGTTCTTCGATATTTCCAATGACGGCTCCGACCCGCGCTGGGAGCTTTACGAGAGCGGCGAGATTTGCCGTCGCGTATGGCGCTGGCTGCGGTTGCCTGTGTCTCGTGAGGTGGTCAAATTCTCGACCGAGGGCGCGCGTCTTGCCCGTGTCGGGGAGTCGCCGCGGATCAAGTCGATTGAGGCTTGGGAAGCAATCAATGTCGGCCTTGGCGAGCCAATGGACGGCGCGATCATCCACCAGCCCTTCGACGAGGTCGTCGATAACGTTCACCGGATGATGTATTAACCGCCAAACGCCCGGGACGCAGCCATTTCAACCCCTTACAATCCTTGAGGGGCGCTGCTACATGGGAACCATGGCGATGCTGATTGACAATGTGGGTGCGACGGCGCGGCCGCGCCACCCGGAAAAACAAAAGCGCGCGGACAGTCCGGTCCTGCGCAAGCCGGAATGGATTCGCGTCAAGGCGCCGGTCTCAAAGGGCTACGCTGAAACGCAAAAGATTGTTCGTTCGAAAAACTTGCACACCGTCTGCGAAGAAGCAGCGTGCCCGAATATCGGCGAGTGCTGGGATAAAAAGCACGCGACAATGATGATCATGGGCGACACTTGCACCCGTGCTTGTGCGTTCTGCAATGTGAAGACAGGCATGCCTGCGCCGCTCGACAGCCAGGAGCCTGCCCATGTGGGTGACGCTGTCGCCGAGATGGGGCTCAATCACGTTGTCATCACCTCGGTTGACCGCGATGATCTGACCGATGGCGGCGCGGAACATTTTGCGGCGGTGGTGCGCGCAATCCGTGAGCGCGCGCCGGGAACAACCATTGAAATTCTGACGCCTGACTTCTTGCGTAAAGATGGCGCGGCGGAAATCGTTATCGATTCCAAACCTGACGTCTTTAATCACAACCTGGAAACCGTGCCGCGCCTTTACCTCTCGATCCGGCCAGGCGCGCGCTATTATCATTCCATGCGCCTGCTTGAAAAAGTCAAAGAGCGCGACCCGCAGATGTTCACGAAATCCGGCATCATGGTTGGTCTTGGCGAGAGCCGCGAAGAGGTCATGCAGGTGATGGACGACATGCGTTCCGCTGGCGTCGATTTCATCACTATCGGGCAGTATCTCCAGCCGACGCGCAAGCACGCCGCTATCGACCGCTTCGTGCACCCGGATGAATTCAAGTCCTATGAGACGCTGGCGCGGGCGAAGGGCTTTCTCATGGTGTCGGCGTCGCCGCTAACGCGTTCCTCGCATCATGCAGGCGAAGATTTCGCCAAGCTGCAAGCTGCCCGAGCGGCGAAGGCAACTTAAGAGAACAAATATGCTCAAACTCTACGATCTGTCGCTTGCCGACCCGGACGTGCGGCCAAGCCCGTTCTGCTGGCGGGCGAAGTTCGCCATGCTGCACAAGGGGCTGTCGTTTGAAACAGTTCCCGTGCCGTTCGCCGACAAGACGGACTATCCCAATCAGGATCACGGACTTGTGCCGATCCTGATCGACGGCGAAGAAACTGTCTGCGACAGCGAAAACATCTATGCCCATCTTGAGTCAAAATATGAAGGCGCGCCGTTTGCGCAGAGCAATGGCGAGCGTGCGGCGGCGGATTTTTACAATGCGTGGCTCGGCTTAAACCTGTTTCCGAATCTGGCGCCGTTGATGTTTGTGCGCGTTCATGCAGCCGCGCGTGAAGATGACAAAGCCTATTTTCGCAAGACGCGAGAAAAGCGACTCGGCAAGACGCTCGAAGAAGCCGCAGCGACGCCGGGCTTGGGCGGCAAAGTGGAAGAAGCGTTGCAAACCCTTGCGGCGCCGCTCGTGCGTCATCGTTTTCTTGGCGGCGACCAGCCAAACATCGCGGACTACAATGTGTTCAGCGTATTCTTGTGGATCCGCGTGACCACCCAGGAAGAACTGTTTGACGCGCCGCAGGCGGTCGACGCCTGGCAAGAGCGGATGCTCGACTTGTTCGACGGTTACGGGCGGAACGCAAAACGGGTTTCGTGACGGTCAGAAAGACGACAACGGAGGTTCCTTACACGGCGCGCCAGATGTTTGATCTCGTCGCCGATGTAAAACGCTATCCGGAATTTCTGCCGTGGTGCACGGCGCTGAGAGTTGTCAAATCTGATCTGCGTGAGGGCGAGGGAACGCTGACAGCGGATATGGTCGTTGCCTATGCTGTCTTTCGCGAACGCTTCCGCACGGAAGTAGCGTTGAACCGCGAAGTGGGTGAAATCGACGTTCATTATCTGGACGGGCCGTTCCGCAATCTTGAAAATCAGTGGCGGTTTAAGGACAAGCCCGCAGGCGGTTCGATTATCGATTTCGCCATCGATTTTGAATTCAAGAACGTGCTGCTTCAGGCGACGGCGCAGGCCGTGTTTGACAAAGCCTTCGCGCGCATGACCGAAGCGTTCGTGAAACGCGCCGAAGAAGTGTACGGCTAGTTCGCGCGTCTCCTTACTGCACAGCCGTTTTCTGAATCTTCGCGTGGATGTCGTTGAGTTTCATCAACGCGGCTGAGCCGTAAAAGTTGATATACTCAGCAGTGAAAACGCCTGCGACGATTGTCGGATCATTTTCCATGAGCGCTTGCGCGTCTTCGATAGTCTCTACATTGAGCACATAAAGACCACGTTCATTGGTGCCGTTCGATAACGGACCTGCAAGAACCAGTTTTCCTTCTTCCGCCAGGTTTCTGATATTGGCGAAATGGCCGGCAAAGAGTTCGTTTCGTCTTTCCGCGTCGGTGATCTCGGCGTCTGCCGGCCCGGTGCGGAGCATCACGAATATATAGGACCGCATGCCGTAATCATCGGCGCCAAGCTCCTCCGCCAGGGCGGCGTCATACTTGTCATTTTCATCCCCCGCATAGGCTGTGGAAAAGGTTGCGGCCAACAATAGAATGGCGGGAAGGAACAAAAGACGCATGAGACAGCTCCGATAATTAGTAACCTGTAAGTTACATAAAATTTCGAGTTTGGCAATCGCCAAATCCAATGACGCCAAGCATGGGCCGGAACGTGCGCGGCTGGCAATAAAAGTTTAAGTGATTGAAATCGCGCCGGATGTCGGCTGGGTGTCGCCCTGTTGTCGTGTACGTGTCGTGGCCAATCAGCGGTTTGGCTGATCTTTTGGCGGCGAAGAGCGGAGAGGAGCATTGAATGAGCGTACAGAAATATCGCCTTGAACGGGGCTGGTCGCAGGAACAACTGGCTCAGCATTCGGGCCTCAGCGTACGCACCATTCAACGGATTGAGCGTGGCAAGACGGCAAGTCTGGAAACGCTGAAATGCCTCGCCGCTGTTTTCGAAACCAGGATCGCCGATCTAGCAGAGGAGCCAGAGATGGAGAAAACCGCAGAACCGGACCGCACATTCACGACCGCCAGAGAAAATGACGCCATAGAGTATGTGAAAAACCTCAAAGGGCTCTACGTGCACATGATCCTCTTTGCGGTGATCATGCCCTGTCTTGCGGGGCTTAACTATTTTCTCTCGCCGGACGCCTTATGGGTGCACTATGTGGCGATCCCGTGGGGACTCGCGATCGCCTTGCAAGCGCTCATCACCTATGGGTTTTTCAATTTTCTCGGCCCTAAATGGGAACAGCGCCAGTTCCGTAAACGGATGAAAGACTAATCGGTCGCTTGTTTATTGGTGGCTCTACGAATTGAGGCGGGTCAGCATCAAATGAAGCGCGGTTTCAGCCGCCTTGGTGCGAACGAAATCGCGCCCGCCCTCAGCGAATACACGGCGCTCTACGCGCGTCACGCCTTCGCGGTCGGCAAGGCCAAACCAGACAAGACCGACGGGTTTTCTGTCCGTGCCGCCGGACGGGCCGGCGATGCCGGTGACAGAAACGGCTATATCAGCACGTGAATGAAGGAGGGCCCCCAGCGCCATGACGCGCGCGACGGCGGCGCTGACGGCGCCGTTCTGTTCGATCAGTTTCATCGGCACGCCGAGCATTTCGGCCTTCGCTTCATTGGAATAGGTGACGAAGCCCCGATCAACGACAGCGGAGGAGCCCGGCACGTCCGTCAGCGCCGCGGCGATCATGCCGCCAGTGCAGGACTCCGCTGTGGCGACGGTCAGACCTTGCGCGCCCGCCTTGTCGATAATCGCCTGCGCCAAAGACCAGATGCGGTGGGTTTGGGTCATGAATTTTCTTGAGGAAGCGCAACCGTCGCGGTCGCCATGGCGGCAATGCCCTCCCGGCGGCCTGTAAAGCCTAACTGTTCCGTAGTCGTCGCTTTGACCGAGATGCGTGCGGCGTCAATGCTCAATATTTCAGCAAGCGCCTCGCGCATTTTCTCGCGGTGCGGGCCGATCTTCGGCGCTTCGCACATTAGCGTTACGTCGCAATGGGTGATCTTACCGTCACGCGCGGCGACCAGATCGCGTGCTTTTTCTAAAAACACGTGGCTTGGCGCGCCTTTCCATTGCGGATCGGACGGCGGGAAGTGATCGCCGATATCGCCTTCGCCAATGGCGCCCAAGATGGCGTCGGTCAGCGCGTGCATGCCCACATCGGCGTCGGAATGGCCTTTAAGCTTTTTTTCGTGCGGAATCTCAACGCCGCAGATGATGACCGCATTCCCATCCTCGAATGCGTGAACGTCGAAGCCGTGGCCCGTTCTGTATTCCATCACTTTTGCTTTCCTGCCGAGAAGGGTTTCGGCCATGCCGAAATCTTCCGCCTGGGTAAGTTTCATATTGTCCGGCGAACCGGCGACCAGCGCAACGCAAAGACCGGCGGCCTCGGCGACGGCAGCATCATCGGTCAGTTGCTGTCCGCAAGCTGCGCGGTGCGCGCTTAAGATTTTGTCGTAGTGAAATCCTTGCGGCGTCTGCGCCCGCCACAACGCGTCACGCGGAACTGTGGTTTCGATTATATTCTCCGCGCCAGCACGCTTAAGCGTATCGTGCACGGGAAGGGCGGCGAGGGCGCCGTCATGTTCGCTCAACGCTTCAATCACTCGGGCGATGGTTTTCTCATCGATGAACGGCCGCGCCGCATCGTGGATGAGAACATATTTCGGCGTTTTGCCCTCAACGCTTTCGATGCCAAGTCTGACGGAATCCTGCCGCTCGGCGCCGCCGAAAACCGGTTCCAGCAAATTGGGATGATCCAATAGTGCGTCCATGGCGGCATCGTATTCGCCGCGATCGTCGCGGTGGATAATGACGCGCACGCCATCAATCTGCGGGTGATTCAAAAACGCTTCCGCTGTCCACGCGATGACGGCGCGCCCGGCAAGATTGCGATACTGTTTCGGTCCGCCCGCGCCGGCTCTGGTGCCGCGCCCGGCGGCGACGATGATGGCGATGGTGTCGGGTTTAACCATTTAATCCGGAACTCATTTGTAAGGTGCTGGTTTAGCGGTTAAATACGCCCCGCGCCAAGATCAGAACAGAAGAATGCTCTCTATCGCCGACATCAGCTTAAAGAACAACGTTGCGCTGGCGCCTATGTCCGGCGTCTCGGACCTGCCGTTCCGGCGGGCGGTGGCGCGGTTTGGCGCGGGGCTTGTGGTCTCTGAGATGACGGCGTCAGAAGAACTGGCGCGCGGCAGGCCTGATGTTGTCCGTCGGGCTGAGGGTGATGGTGAAATCTTTCCGTTCGTGGTTCAGCTCGCGGGTCGTGAGGCGCGCTGGATGGCCGAGGGAGCAAGGCTTTCTGAAGCCGCCGGCGCCGATGTCATCGACATTAATATGGGCTGCCCGTCACGGCAGGTGACCGGCGCTGCATCCGGTTCGGCGCTCATGCGCGATCTCGACCATGCCTTGACGCTGATTGAAGCGACGGTCGCCGCAACTTCAAAACCCGTCACATTGAAAATGCGTCTTGGCTGGGATTGGAATTCGCTGAACGCCGCGGAACTCGCAATGCGCGCAGAAAGCGCGGGCGTTCAGATGCTGACCGTACATGGGCGAACGCGCTGCGATTTTTACACCGGAACGGCGAACTGGCAGGCTGTACGACCAGTAAAAGAATCCGTTTCGATCCCTGTCATCGTTAATGGCGATATCGTCGATGTTGAAACGGCCCGTGAAGCCTTGGCCGCCTCCGGCGCCGATGGCGTTATGATCGGGCGCGCTTCTACCGGCCGGCCATGGCTGCCGGGCGCCATCGCCAGGGCGCTTGAAAGCGGCGGTGATATTGTGCCGCCCGCAATCGAAATTCAGCGTGATGCGGCGCTCGTCCACTATCGCGAGACGATTGACCACTACGGCGCGCCGCTAGGCGTTCGCATGGCGCGCAAACATCTTGCAGCTTATGTGGATCATGCGCCGCTCGAGATGAATCCGCATGAACGCCGCGCTTTCCGCAGCGGCCTCTGCCGCATGGCCTCGCCTGAACGGGTCGCGGACGCCTTGGCGGCGTTTTTCGAGGGTGATTTCAGCGCTGCCGCCCGCTCTGCAGCCTAGGCCGAAAATCTCCGCCTCACCCCCTGTTTCATTTTGGCAACAAAACTGTTGATTTTTGGCAACAACGGACGCACGATCCGCATGGTTTGAGGCTTGCAGAAGATTGCGGTTGAGAAAGACCGGCGGTCAGCGTGAACGGCGCTGTCCGGTCAGAATGTGTGCGGTAAGGGATTTGGGCGATTTTCGCCCCACGGGATAACGTAGTTTTGAGTCAACAGTCGGACTTGTACGGGAAGACCGAGGACGCGAAGTCCAGCATGCGCCGTTTCGCGCCGGAATGGCTGTTTTCCAACACGACCATTGCAGCAGCGCTTATCGGCGCAGGCGCGGTCGCCTTTCTGACAACATGGTTTTTGATGTCGCCGCTCGTGGAGCGGGTCGATCGCGTGTTCCTGATGGCGATGATTGTCGGGAACATCGTGATTGCGGCTGGCTTTGCACTGTTGGTGGGCTTGCGGCTTTACCATGTGTGGATCAACCGGAGAAACCAGCTCGCGGGCTCGCGAACGCACATGCAGCTTGTCGGCATCTTCTCACTGCTCGCGGTGGTGCCGGCGGTCATCGCGTTTCTATTCGCGTTTACGATCCTGCGCGCCAGCCTCAATGATGTCTTCAGTGAGCGGATCGAAAACTATCAGGAAACCGCTCGCGATCTTGCCAACGCGCTCGTCAACATCAAGGGCGGCGAAATGCGGCAAACCATGAGCTTGATCGCACAAGATATTGCGCGGCAGGAAGAGGCGGGCGTCGGTTTTGAAGAAACGCCGATCAGCTTTCGCCGTTATCTATATGCGCAAGCGCAGGTGCGCGGACTTTCCGCTTTGTATCTGGTGAACGGCGATGGCCGGATCATGGTCCGCGCCGAAATTGAACAAGGCCCTTACGGCTTGCCGGCCAATGAACGATTGACGGATCTGCGCAATGGCGCGCCAGGCGAAGTCTTTATTTTCGGCGTCAATAACGATGAAACCTTTGATATGTTCCGTGGCGCGCTTCGCCTTGATTATTATGGCGGCGGTTTTTTGATTGGCTATCAACCAGTTGATACCGCGACCACGCAGCGGTTGTTCGCCGTGCGCGATGTGCGCGAGGACTGGCGTGAGGCGGAACTCGGCCGGTCGCGTCTCGAGCGCGTTTTTCTCGCCGGCTATGTGGTGCTTGCCATTATCATCCTGTTCGGCGCGATCTGGCTCGCCCTGTGGGCGGCGACCCGGCTGGTGCAGCCTATCGGGCGTCTCGTGAATATGGCCGAGAAGGTTTCAAGCGGCGATCTCGGCGCGCGTGTTGAAGTTTATAAGGAAGACGGTGAGCTTGGTGCGCTGGCGCGCTCCATGAATCACATGACGGCGCAATTGCAAACGCAGCGCGATGATCTCGTCGACACCAACCGCCAGTTCGACGAACGCCGCCGGTTTACCGAAGCCGTGCTTTCGGGCGTATCGGCTGGCGTGATCGGCCTCGAAGCGGACGGACGGATCACCATCGCCAACAGGTCCGCCGCCGACCTGATTGGCGACGGAACGGAAAACCTGACCGGTAAAAACATTACGATGTTCATGCCGGAACTTTCCGGTCTGCTGGAGCGTTCGGCGGCGTCTCCGTATCTGGAGATTGGCGATCAGATCGATGTCACCCGGCACGGCAAGACGAGAACGCTGAATGTTCGTATCGTCAGGGACGCTGTTGGCGATGGGTCAAGTTACGTTGCGACTTTCGACGACATCACACAGCTCATCGCAGCCCAACGCAACGCGGCCTGGGGTGATGTGGCGCGCCGTATTGCGCACGAAATCAAAAATCCGCTGACGCCGATACAACTTTCCGCCGAACGTCTCCGCCGCAAATATTCGGGAGAAGTTCAGTCGAACCCGGAAGTGTTCGATCGTTGCACGGAAACTATTATCCGGCAGGTGAGCGATATCGGCCGGATGGTTGATGAGTTCTCATCTTTTGCGCGCATGCCGAAGCCGGTCATCGGTGACGAAGATGTTCGCGAACTTGTAAAGGCTGCAGTCTTTCCGCAAAAAGTCGCCTTCCCGGATGTGGAATTTACGACAGATGCGCCTGAAACGCCCGTTATGGTGCAGTGTGACGGTCGCCTGATCGTGCAGGCGTTTTCCAACCTCTTAAAGAATGCAGCAGAGTCAATTGGTGCAAGATTGAACGCTGATGAGGCTGGCGTGCCCGGGAAAGTGCGCGTGATTATCGAAGCATCAGGCGCGTTTGCAAAAGTGCACATTATCGACAATGGCGTCGGCTTGCCAAAAGAAGAACGACATCGATTAGCCGAACCATATATGACGACTCGCGCCAAGGGGACTGGCCTCGGTCTGGCGATTGTAAAGAAGGTCGCCGAAGAACATGGCGGCGCGCTTGAATTCGAAGACGACCAGACGCTTGGCGAAACTGGCGCGAAGATGACGATTTCATTGCAGTTGATTGGCGCAAGCGAGAATGCGCCGCATGCAACGGCTGCTGAATAGGGGACAACAAAAGGATGCAGGGTAGGTTGTAATGAGTGTTGATGTTCTTGTTGTAGATGATGAAGCCGATATTCGGGAGCTGATTTCCGGCATTCTCGAAGACGAGGGGTTTAATCCGCGTACGGCTTCTGATTCCGATTCTGCATTGTCTGCGGTGAAGGATCGTTGTCCTGCACTCGTGATCCTGGACGTGTGGCTGCAGAATTCAAAACTTGACGGCATAGAAATTCTTGAAGTGCTCAAGAAGCTGCATCCCGGATTGCCGGTCGTTATCATCTCGGGCCATGGCACGATCGAAACGGCGGTCGCGGCGATCAAGAAGGGCGCTTACGACTTTGTCGAAAAGCCTTTTAATGCTGACCGTCTCATCCTCGCATGCAATCGCGCATTGGAAGCGGCGAGCCTTGCCCGCGAAGTATCCGAACTGCGTGAGCGCGCGCCGGATTGGGGTCTGATTGGTTCGTCCGCAGCCGTATCATCGCTAAGAAACGTGATTGAACGTGTGGCGGACGCGCGTTCCCGCGTCCTGATTTCAGGCCCGCCGGGATCCGGCAAGGAAATGATCGCCCGGCTTTTGCATGCGCGCTCCAGCCGGCGAACCCGTCCATTTGTCGTCGTCAGCGCCGCTTCGATTGCACCGGAACGCATGGAAGAAGAACTCTTCGGCATTGAAGGCGAGGACGGCGAAACAAAAATGATCGGGCTCATGGAGAAGGCCCATGGCGGTACGCTGATGTTTGACGAGGTCAGCGACATGCCCCTCGAAACGCAGGGTAAAATCCTGCGCGTTCTTGTCGAACAGCGGTTCAAACGGGTCGGCGGACAAAAAGCGGTTGAGGTCGATGTTCGAATTGTTTCGACCACGTCGCACGATCTGCTGGCGCTGGCGGCGGAAGGAAATTTCCGTGAAGATCTTTTTCACCGGCTGAATGTCGTTTCGATCAATGCGCCCGGCCTTGATGAGCGGCGCGAGGACATACCCTCATTGGTGGCGTTTTTTGTCGACCGTATCGCGAAGTCATCGGGGCTGCCCAAGCGTCCGTTGTCATCGGAAGCGATGGCTGCGCTGCAGGCTTGTGCTTGGCCTGGCAATGTCCGTCAGTTGCGCAATGTCATCGAGCGTACGTTGATCTTGATGGGGCGCGATCCGGAAATTGAAATTACGTGCGAACACTTGCCGACGGAAGTGATGGATTCCGGTCTCACTATTCCGGCCGGTGAAGGGCTCGAGCAAATTATCACTTTGCCCCTGCGCGAAGCGCGGGAACGGTTCGAGCGGGAGTACCTCATCGCGCAAATTAACCGTTTTGGGGGGAATATATCCCGCACGGCGACGTTTATCGGGATGGAGCGGTCCGCTTTACACCGAAAGTTAAAAGCGCTGGGCGTAAACGGTCAGTCACGCGCCGAGAGCGCTTGAATGTAAAGGCGAATCTTATCCCGGATGGGAAATAACAAGGTTGAATGATTTATGCGCGTTATCGTCTGCGGCGCCGGGCGCGTTGGCGTCGGCATTGCGCGGCGTCTGTCGCGGGAAAACAATGAAGTCACGGTTGTCGATCAGTCCAAGGAACTGATCCGGGCCGTTGCTGAACGCCTGGACGTCAAGGGCGTTGTCGGCAATGGCGCCTATCCGGAAACGCTTGAGGAAGCCGGCGCCCGCGAAGCGGACATGGTGATCGCAGTCACCTTTTCCGACGAAGTCAACATGGTTGCCTGTCAGATTGCGCACTCGTTGTTTAACGTGCCGACCAAGATTGCGCGGGTGCGGGCGCAAGCTTATCTCGACCCGCGCTATTCCGATCTGTTTTCGCGCACGCATCTGCCGATTGACGTCATCATTTCGCCCGAGCGTGAAGTTTCAGAGGCGATCATTCAGCGTATGTCCACCCCCGGCGCGTTTGAAATCAAATCATTCGTGGACGGAAGAGTATGGGCCGTTGGCGTCAAGCTTCGCGACGATTGCCCGATCATTAACACGCCGTTGCGGCAGGTGGCTGAGCTGTTCCCTGATCTCAAGATTACGATTGTCGCCATCAAACGCGGCGAACATATGTGGCGCGCTCATTCCGGCGACCAGCTTGAGCCCGGCGATCGCGTCTTTTTCGTTTCGGACCGTAACGACGTTACGCGCGCGCTCGAGATCATGGGTGAGGCGGGGCGTCAGGCGCGGCGCGTGATTATCGTCGGCGGCGGGAATATCGGCCTGTTTGTCGCCAAGGGTCTTGAAAAAATCGGTTCGATGAAAATCAGGCTGATTGAAAAGGATCGCAAGCGGGCGGAGTTTATTGCTGAAGAACTGGAACGGACCATTGTGCTTCAGGGGGATGGGCTTGACCGCGCCGTATTGCGTGAGGCGGGTGTTGCCGAGGCTGAAACGGTGGTTTCTGTGACTGACAACGATCAGGTCAACATGCTGGCCTGTGTTGTGGCGAAGCGTGAAGGCTCGCGGCGGTCATTGGCGCTTATTAATGACCTTGATTATGGACCAATTTCTGAGGCTGTTGGTGTTGATCGCTATGTGGATCCGCGTGCGACGACAGTTTCTACAATTCTTCAGCATGTCCGGCGTGGCCGTATCAAAGGCGTTTATTCCCTTTCTGATGGCGCCGCTGAGTTGATTGATGCTGTGGCGCTAGAGACGTCGCCGCTGGTTGACAAGCCGCTGCGTGAAGCGAGCCTGCCAGAAGGCGTGATGATCGGCGCTGTTTACCGTGATGGCGAGGTGCAGATGCCAACGGGTGATACGGTTATCAGTGCTGGCGACCGGATCGTACTCATGTCCATGCGTGAAAATGTAAAAGATGTGGAACAAATGTTCCGTGTCAGTATCGAATATTTCTGATCCTTCATTTCTTCAGGCGGCAAGATGGCGTGGGTAGGCATTCTTCGATCTTTCGCGGCGATGCTTTGCATTGTTGCGATTATGCTTGTACCGCCCGCATTGATCGCGCTTGCCACGGAAAGCTCTTCGTTCGGCGCTTATGTATTCTCAATAGCGGTAACGGGGCTTACCGGTGGCGGCGCTTATGTGGCGAGCCTCGGCCGCCGCAATCCGGCCGGCTTTCGCGGTGCGCTGATCGTCATTTTATTGTGGTGGATCGTCGTGCCGGTGTTTGCTGGGTTGCCGATCATGGCCGAAGGATACTCATTCAGCGACGCCTATTTTGAAACGGTGTCCGCCATGACAACGACCGGCGGATGGCTTTCTAACGAAACCGCTATCGCGTCTGTCCCCGGCGCGATATGGCGGGCTGAACTGCAATGGCTTGGCGGTCTCGCGTCGCTGGCAATCGCGGCGGCGATTTTTATCCGGCCGGCTTTTATCGGCATTGATACCTTGCTGCCGCCGTTCTCGCGCGGCGACCGGGACTCGTTCTTGCGTCCGCTTCGCAATGCTGTCGTTTCATTCGCCAGCGTTTATTCGATTATTACACTGGCGGCATTTTCGGTGATTGCGCTTGCGGGCGCCAGCGTATTTGACGCCGCTATATTGGCTATGACCACTGTCGCGTCTGGCGGGTTTATCCCGCATGAAAACGGACTAGCGGGGTACGGGCCTTCTATTCTTGCGCCGATCTTTTTCTTCACGCTTCTTGGCGGCGTCAACTTCGTTCTGGTCGCGCGGATTGTCAGCGGTAATAAAGAACGTTTACGCGATATAGAGACAGGCGCCTATCTTCTCATCGTTATCTGGGCGGCGGTCCTGTTCTGGGTCACAGCCGGGGCGGGCGATGTCGTCTTGCTTGGCCCCCAGCTTTTCAACGCAGCATCTTTGGTGACAACAAACGGCTACATGATCGGCGAAGCGCCGCCGCTGTTGGCCGTGCTTGTCACCGCAATCATTGGCGCAGCAGCGGTTTCAACAGCAGGCGGTTTTAAAGTGTTGCGATGGCTGGTGATCATGCGGCGCGCGCGCGAAGAATTAAGGCGGTTGATCACGCCGAGCCGGGTGTTCGGAACAAGCCGTGTCGCTAACGAACTTGGCGTTTGGATGCACTTCATTGTGTTTACCTTGACTCTTGCCGGGCTGCTGATTGCCGTCAGTCTCTGGGGCCATCCATTTGAGCTTGGCGTGGCGGCCGCTACGGCGGCGCTCAGCAATGCCGGGCCGCTTATCAGTCTTGCGGAAGGCGGGGCGGATGGCTACGCCGTGTTTGACGAGCCGCTGCGCTGGTTGCTGCTTGGCGGAATGATCCTTGGCAGGCTTGAGGCGGCCGTAGCTTTAGCGCTAATTAATCGTGCATTCTGGAGATGGTGAGCTATGTCGCGCGTTGCATATGTAAATGGTTCTTTCACGCCTCACCTTAACGCGCATGTCCATATTGAAGATCGGGGCTATCAATTCGCCGATGGCGTTTACGAAGTGTGCATCGTCATTGACGGGCGCACCTATGATTTCGACGGTCATTACAGACGCCTTGAAAGATCGCTGAACGAGCTTCGCATGCCTGCGCCTATGAAGCGGGCGCCGCTGGAGGCCGTTATCCGCGAATTGCTACGGCGAAACCGGTTGCGCGACGCTCTTGTTTATATTCAGGTGACGCGCGGGGTCGCGCCGAGAAATCATCCGTTTCCACCAAATGGCGCCGAGCCCGTGATGGTGATGACGGCGCGCCGGTTTAATGTATCGGAAAGCGATGCAAAAGCGGCAAAAGGCGTGAAAGTTATTTCACAGCCGGACATTCGCTGGGGGCGCGTTGATATTAAAACTGTTGGACTACTGCCGAATGTTTTGGCGAAGCAGGCTGCTGTCGAAGCGGGCGCAGCAGAAACGTTTCTCGTCAGGGACGGTGTGGTGACGGAATGCTCTTCTTCTAACGCGTGGATCGTCGATAAATCTGGCGTTCTAATCACGCACCCAAAAGGTAATCACATTCTTGGCGGCATCACGCGTGAGACCGCAATCGCCTGCGCACAGGAGCTGCAGTTAAAAGTGGAAGAACGCGCCTTCACGCTGGAAGAAGCCAAGGCTGCAACAGAAGCGTTCATGACATCGGCCACGTCATTCGTCATGCCAATAGTCGCGATCGACGACTCCCGGATCGGGGATGGCCAGCCCGGCCCCATAGCCGCAAGGCTGAGAAACGCCTATAAAAACAAGGCCTGCGGTAATTAAAGCTCTGTTTTTTCTGCAAAATTCAGTATTTCTGTGAAATAACGCGGCTTAAACCGGTTGCGTGCCGGGATTTTCCACGCCAAAATGATTTTTGCGCTGCAACAAAATAACCGGCTCGGAGAAGCGGAAAAGAAAAATGAGTGAAAAAAAACAAAATCTTCAAGACACTTTTCTCAACCACGTTCGCAAGACAAAAATTCCGGTTACGATCTTTCTCGTTAACGGCGTGAAGCTGCAAGGCATTGTGAGCTGGTTTGATAATTTTTGCGTTCTGTTGAAACGCGACGGTCATGCACAGCTCGTATATAAGCACGCAATCTCAACGGTCATGCCGCAAGCGCCGGTGACGTTATGGGATGGCGACGACAGTGAAGAAAGCTGACCTCAGACAGTTTCTCACACGCTTGTTGAACGAGATTATTGAAGATTAGGACGCAATTTGTCTGACCTCATGTTTGCTATTGTGTTGCACCCCGCCATTCGCGGCGAGGCAAGCACGCGCCTTCCGGAGGCGCGGCTGGAAGAAGCTGTGGGCTTGGCGGCGGCGATCAATATAAAAGTTATCGCTGAGGAAATTATCCAGATTGGACAACCAAAACCTTCAACGCTTATTGGCGGCGGCAAGGTTGAGGAAATCGCGTCCTTTATCGAAACACACAAGCCGAAGCCAGGATTGGTCATTGTCGACGGCGCGCTAACGCCTGTTCAGCACCGGAATCTTGAAAAGGCGTGGAACGCAAAAGTTCTGGACCGTACGGCGCTGATCCTTGAAATTTTCGGCGCCCGTGCGCAAACGGCCGAAGGCGTTTTACAAGTTGAACTCGCGCATCTTGATTATCAGCGATCGCGCCTGGTGCGATCATGGACTCACCTTGAACGGCAGCGAGGCGGGGCGGGCTTTCTGGGCGGTCCCGGCGAACGGCAAATCGAATCCGACCGCCGTGCGCTTGATGACAAGATCGTCCGTCTAAAGAAGAAACTAGAAGACGTCAGGCGAACGAGAACATTGCAGCGCGCCAAGCGAAAGAAAGCGCCGCATCCGGTCATTGCGCTGGTCGGTTATACGAACGCCGGTAAATCGACGCTGTTTAATCGAATGACAAAAGCGAGCGTAAAAGCGCAAGACCTACTTTTTGCGACACTTGACCCGACCATGCGCGCGATTGATCTGCCGTCCGGTGTACGAGCAATTCTGTCCGATACTGTCGGATTTATTTCTGATTTGCCGACACAACTCGTGGCGGCGTTTCGGGCAACGCTCGAAGAAGTGTTGGAAGCGGACGTGATCGTCCATGTGCGCGATATCTCTCATCCCGACACGGAGGCGCAAAAGGCCGATGTCCTGGCTGTGCTGCGCGCGCTCGGCATTGAGGAAAACGATGAGCGTCCGGTCATAGAAGCGTTAAATAAAATAGACCTGCTTGATGATGACGATCGTCAGGATTTACTGGCGATAACGCGCCTAAAGAGTGAGGCCGACGCTGGCGAGCCGGTACGGATTCCAATGTCTGCTGAGACTGGCGAAGGGGTGTCGGCGCTGTTTGACGCGATCGAAGCGGCGCTGACTGAGGCGCATCAGGAAATGGTTGTGCGATTATCGGCGCCATTCGGAGCTGCGCGCGCATGGCTGCACCAGCGCAGTGATATTCTCGACGAGACGCCAAGCGGGGTTGATCTGGTTATAAAGACGCGGTTGTCAAAAAAGACCGAGGGACAGTTTTTCAAACTCTTTCCCGCGGCAACACTCGCGAATGACGCTGACGCTGCCTATAAAAGCGCATGATCGTAGATCCTGAAAAAGTCGCGGCTGTCATTGCTGAAGTTGCGGAAGAAGAAATTGTTTCGCGTTTCGGCGCGCTATCGGATGATGATATTGGGACAAAATCCAGGCCGGATGATTTCGTTACTGTTGCTGACCAGGCTGCCGAGGCGCAGCTAAAGACCGCTTTGGCGGGGATTTTACCAGGCGCCGGGTTCATTGGCGAGGAATCAGCGGCGCGCGACTCATCTATTTTGACCAAACTTGAAGGCGACGGCGCTTATTGGATCGTCGACCCGCTGGACGGCACGCGAAATTTTGTACAGGGCGTGCGCGAGTTTGGATCAATGGTGGCGCTTGTCGAAAAAGGCAAAATTCGTCAGGGGTGGATCTACGCCATTCCGGAAAAAGCCTTTGCCATTGGAGAAGCTGGAAGCGGGGCCTCATGGAACGGTGAGGCGCTGAAACCGGTCAAGCCATCCAAAGCGCCTTTGTTTGGCTATCGTGCCGTTGGCGCATTGTCTTCTGATTGGCGAGGGCGGCTTGTAAAGCCATTGCGTGAAAACTTTGAGACCGAACCGGCGCGTTGTTCTGCATACGCATACATCAATCTGATTACTGGCGAACGAGACTTTGCGTTATCGTCGCGTTGCAGCCCGTGGGACCACGCTCCGGGCGTCGTTATCTTGCGTGAGATTGGCGGGCGAGCAGAATATCTTGACGATGGCGAGCCTTATAGGCCGGTTTCGACCTTTGGACGGCCCATGCTCGTGGCCGGCAATGACTTCGCCTGGCGCACTGTAGCTGGCGTGGTTCTAGGCTAACAAATCCGATTATCCGCTTATGAATGTCAGCGTGGTGCAACCTGATGGCGCAAGCCGTTAGCGTGCGCCTGTTTGCTAAATATTTCGATTAGTACTATATGGGCGCATTGAAATTTACTCATGCCTCGGAGGATGGAATGAAGAGCGTTGTGTTGACGGTTATTTTCCTGCTGTCGATTTTGAATGTGACAGCTATTGCGAGTGCGCAAGGGGACGGCTTGCGGGGCGACCCGGAAGCTATCGCCGAGGCGAAAGCCATGGTTCAGGCCATGGGCGGAGAGAAAATCTGGTCACAGGTCGCGTCGGTTCGCTTTGTCCATGACTGGCATCCCTATAACCGCCCGGACATTTATCGTGAGATTGAAATCCTAGACATGACTGGCGTCCGGTCATGGGTGGAAATGAAAAGTGAAATTTACCATTACGTGCGCGCCTACAGCCCGGAGCATGGCTATTGGAGCATGACGAACGGTGAATTTTCAAAAGGCAGCGATGAAAGTTTACAGAACGC
The DNA here is from genome assembly GCF_028748065.1 of Hyphococcus flavus. Lineage (GTDB taxonomy): Bacteria > Pseudomonadota > Alphaproteobacteria > Caulobacterales > Parvularculaceae > Hyphococcus > Hyphococcus flavus. Next base: position 2,626,780 of record NZ_CP118166.1, read on the forward strand.
CATATCGCGAGGGCCGTTTAGTTTGTACCGGATGGCGCGTGGTGTTGCTCGTAATGATTCTTATTATGAAATCACCTTCTCAGATGGCGATATTCCGGGCAGCAAACAATTACAATTTAGCGGCCCGGACGGTGAGCCTGGCGGTTATGTTATCCTGAATGCGCGGAAAGAACCTCTTGTCTGGGCGACAAACCAGTATCGCTATACATTTGGCCCGATGAAACAGTTCGGCAGCGTGCGACTACCCAACTGGGCTGTTTATGACAATGGCGGCACGCTCTATGAAATGGTGTCTTTTACCGCAAGTCACGAGCCGCCAGAACTCTCCCTGTTCGCTGAGCCGGAGCACTAAAATCTTGAGTACTTAATGCGTTTAGGCGTCGAGATATCCGCTTTGCTGCAAATAGTCGACGATCCGTGTTGCAGCTGCCTCAGCGGCGATTTCTGACGTGTCGAGATCAAGTTCGGGGTTTTCAGGCGGCTGATATTCACTGTCGATGCCGGTGAAGTTCTTGATCTCGCCGCGCCGGGCCTTGGCGTAAAGGCCTTTGACATCGCGCTGTTCGCACACTTCCAGGGGCGTTGAGATGAAGACCTCTATAAACTCGCCATCTTCCAACAGCTCTCGCGCCATGCGGCGTTCGCTCTGGAACGGTGAGATGAAGGATACGAGGACAATCAGGCCGGCGTCGGCCATCAGTTTCGCTGTCTCGCCAACACGGCGGATGTTCTCGACACGGTCAGCGTCGGTGAAGCCAAGGTCCTTGTTCAGACCGTGGCGCACATTATCGCCGTCCAGCGTATATGTATGACGGCCCATGTCATGAAGACGTTTTTCGACAAGGTTTGCAACGGTTGATTTACCGGAACCTGAAAGCCCGGTGAACCACAACACGCAGGGCCGCTGATGCTTTGCGCTTGCGCGTGCTGTTTTGTTAACATCAAGATCCTGCCAGTGAACGTTTTTCGCGCGCCTTAACGAGAAATCGATCATGCCTGCGCCGATAGTGGCGTTGGTTCTGCGGTCAATCAGAACAAACGAACCGGTTCTGCGGTTGTCCTTGTAAGGATCGAAAGCAATCGGTTGTGCAAGACTGAAATTACAAAAACCGACTTCGTTCAGCGCGAGTGTTTTGCCTGACATATGTTCAAGCGTGTTGACGTTCACCTTGTGTTTTAGCTCGGTAACCGTGGCGGGAATAATTCTGTTTGCCGTTTTCAAAAGGTACTGACGGCCGGGATAAAGCGCGTCTTCCGCCATCCATAAAAGGTGAGCGGCGAACTGATCCGTCTGTTCGGCCGGCGCCTTGCCGGCGCAAATGACGTCACCGCGCGAGATATCGATTTCATCTTCAAGTGTCAGGGTAACCGCCATGTCAGGGCGGGCTTCGTCCAGCTGACTGTCATAAGTGACGACGGATTTCACTTTCGAGCGTTTTGCGGAAGGGAGAACAACAATTTCATCGCCCGGTTTCACGGTTCCGCTGGCAAGCGTGCCTGAAAATCCGCGAAAATCGAGATTTGGGCGGTTCACCCATTGCACCGGCAATCTGAACGGCTTGTCCGCCAGGTCGCCGCGCACTTTGACGGTTTCAAGATAAGGCAACAGCGCACAACCCTGATACCAGGGCGTCTCACGGCTTTTACTGGTGACGTTGACACCCTCAAGCGCTGACATGGGGATGCAAGTTATAGTTTCAAAACCGAGGTCTTTGGCAAATTTGCGGTATTCGGCTTCGATTCTGTCGAAAGTGTTTTCGTTGTAATCAACAAGATCCATCTTGTTGATGGCGATAACTACATGATGGATGCCAAGCAAAGAAACGATGTAGCTGTGACGTCGCGTTTGTGTCAGCATACCCTTGCGTGCGTCGATCAGGATGACGGCGAGGTCGGCAGTTGAAGCGCCAGTCGCCATGTTACGCGTATATTGTTCGTGACCCGGCGTGTCGGCGACAATGAATTTGCGCTTTTCCGTTGAAAAGAAACGATAGGCGACATCGATGGTGATGCCTTGCTCGCGTTCGGCGGCAAGTCCGTCGACGAGGAGTGCGAAGTCAATTTTTTCACCTTGCGTGCCGTGCTTTTTCGTGTCGTTTTCGAGAGCCGAAATCTGGTCATCATATAGAAGTTTTGAATCGTAGAGCAGCCGTCCGATCAGTGTCGACTTGCCGTCATCGACGCTGCCGCAGGTGATGAACCGCAGCATGGACTTTCGTTCATGCGCAGCAAGATACTCAATGACGTCGTCGGAGGGTTTCAGGGTCGATACTGACATTTAGAAATACCCTTCCTGCTTTTTTTTCTCCATGGACGCCGCCTGGTCATGATCGATGACCCTGCCCTGACGTTCTGACGTCGTGGCGATCAACATTTCCTGAATGATTTCCGGCAGGGTCGTCGCCTTTGACTTGACCGCACCGGTGAGGGGGTAACATCCGAGCGTGCGGAAGCGGACCATCTCTTCGTTTGGCGCCTCGCCGTTTAGCGGCATTCGGTCGTCATCCACCATGATGATCGCGCCGTCGCGTTCGATCACTGGCCGCTTGGCGGCAAAATACAACGGTACAATGGGAATGCTCTCGCGATAAATATATTGCCAGATGTCAAGTTCGGTCCAGTTGGAGAGCGGAAACACGCGAATGGATTCACCCTGGTCGATGCGCGTATTATAGATATTCCAAAGCTCCGGACGCTGATTTTTTGGATCCCAGCGATGCCCGGCTGAGCGGAAAGAAAATATGCGTTCCTTGGCGCGGGATTTTTCTTCATCACGGCGTGCGCCGCCGAATGCCGCATCGAATTTATACTTATCGAGCGCCTGTTTCAGGGCTTGCGTCTTCATAATGTCGGTATGAACCTGGCTGCCATGCGTGAAAGGCCCAACGCCCTGTTCGACGCCTTCCTGATTAATGTGCACAATGAGATCAAGGCCGAGACGCGCTGCGGTTTCGTCGCGGAATTTGATCATTTCACGGAACTTCCAGGTGGTGTCCACATGCATGAGCGGGAAGGGCGGCTTTGATGGATAAAACGCCTTTACCGCGAGATGCAGCATGACAGCGGAGTCTTTACCGACAGAGTAAAGCATCACCGGGTTTTCCGCCTCGGCCGCTACTTCGCGCATGATGTGGATGGCTTCCGCCTCCAGCCGGTCGAGATGGGTCATGCTGGCCGGTGAAAGAACCGCGGTTGCGTCATGGGGCAGTTGCTCGGCGGGCGCTGGCGCCGCGCCGGTTTCCAATTCGTTCAGCTTGGCGCGAGCGGTTTCCAGCGTCTTCAGAGTGCACTGGCCGCCAGCCTCCAGTCGGGCGATCGCCTTGCCATCGTTGAAAAGCTTTCTGGATACCGTTGAAAGGGTCAGGCCTGATTTTTCAGCGGCCGCCTTTGCTCGGGTCAGTAAAGTATCGATTTCACTCATTTGGGAGATGTCCCACGAATCTGTTTCTAATTAGTCACCTGAAATCACGAATTAACGCCTATTACAAGAATGGGAAGCTACAAATGATGATAAGCATGGGCATTATCCCACAAATGTGACCATATATCCGAAAATACTGCGGCGAGACGCCCCATAGCGTGGGACACAGTGATTTCATATATTTCTGTCATGACAGAAATTACTGATAAAGCGAACTCCCTCAGCCCCGCCATAGAGCGGTTTATTCTGCATTGGGGCGATATGGGCGCGAGCTGGGGCGTCAACCGTTCGGTCGCGCAAATCCATGCGCTGTTGCTGGTCAGCGATAAACCTCTGCATGCGGAGGAGATTGCGAACCAGCTCGGCATGGCGCGCTCCAATGTTTCGAATTCACTGAAAGACCTCACCACGTGGGAGCTTGTGCGCCGCGCGCCGATCAAGGGCGACCGCCGTGATCATTTTATTGCAGAGGGCGATGTCTGGGAAATGGTGTTTCGCATTGTCGAGATGCGCAAAGCTCGGGAGATCGATCCGGCCAAATCAGTATTGAGCCACTGCCTCGACGAAGCGCGTGATGACCCAAAAACGAATGATGCGGCCGTGAAACGCCTTAGCGATATCAAGGAACTGATGGATCTGCTCGATGGCTGGTACGGCCAGCTAAAAGACACGCCGAAGGAAACCTTGCTGCCCTTAATTCGCATGGGCTCCAAAGCGGTCGATTTACTAAAGCCTTTTCTGAAAAAGAAAGCCGAATGAACTGAACTTAAAAGCAGGAGACTGAGCCGTGGCCTATGTCGTTAGCGTTCTAAATCACTCTGGTAAAGAACAAATAGCGGCGCAGAGTTCAGTTAAGACCGGTGCGGCGCAACTCCTGGCGTACCTCGCATCTGCACCGTTGATTGCTGCTGCGCTGATTATTATCAGCACTGATGCTGACGGTGTATACGCCGCGAGCTACGCTATGACGCTATACGGCGCGGCGCTGATCGTTTTCTTCGGCGGCGTCAGATGGGGCGTCGCTATTATGAAAGACGGCGGGCCGACCATGCGCGCGCTGTTGGGCGCCGGGCTGCCGCTTGTGCTGGCGTTGCCTTTGCTTGCGCCAAGTGGCGGTCTCTACTGGAAGTTTCTCGTTATCATGGCGCTGGTGGCGCTTTTGTTGATCGACGATCTAAGGGCTACACGCCGAGGCTCCGGCGCGCCGGAATGGTACCTTGCCGTGCGCCTGCCGCTTACGGTGCTGATCGAACTTGCGTTTCTCATTGCGATTGTCGGAGTGATGAGATGAGTGGTGCTGCACAAAAACTCGAAACCGGCGATAGAATCGGTAACGTAGGGTTTAATCGCAGGGTAACGATATTCTTGATTTTTCTTGTTTTTGGACCTCCAATAGGCGGCTTGATCGCAATTCATGGGTTTCTCTTATACATGATTTTGCAAACAGGACTCTCAGAAGTTTTTCCTGAATTTAAGTTTCAAACCCTGTTAGGTCTCGTTTTGTGGCCGATCTGGGCTTTTATGCTTTCTTTGTACGGATATATATTTGGCGGCATTCAGGCAGGCGTAACGGGATGCATCCTTGCGATAATAGCAGATCGAAATGGTCGATTCAGTTATCAAATAGCGGTTATGGCGACGCTGCCGTCAAGCTTACTCGCCGCAATCCATTTTGGCTTACGGGGAAACGGAGAGCTGTTTTTTGCGGCAATTCTCGCCGGCGTGAGTGTCGCCGCTAGCCTAATTGTTCGGTTTTTATTCCGGAAAAGATTCCAGCCGGTTCGTGGGGTCTGAAATGCAACCGGAAAAATATTCATATCGCGACGATCCGAACGTACCGCCTTTTGACGATTCAAAACCGCTCATCATCTTTGATGGCGTGTGTGTCCTTTGCGCTTCGGGCGTGCAGTTCATGATGAAGCATGACCGGCAAGGTGAAACGAGGTTCGCCGTCATTCAGGATGCGTTGCCGCGTGCCCTTTATAAACATTACGATCTTGATGCGGATACGTTTGACACGTTCATGGTGCTGGCTGACGGCGTGCCGCATTTGCGCTGGCGTGGTGTGTGTAAAGCCGCACGTCTCATGCCCGCGCCGTGGAAATGGCTTGGCGCCCTCGGGCGGCTCGTTCCGGGCGTCATTGGCGACGCCGTTTATGACTTCGTTCAGCGCAATCGCATCGGCTGGTTCGGGTCTCGGGATGTGTGCTTCGTACCCGATGCGGAAACGAAAAAGCGTTTCTTGGCTCGGCTGTGAAGCCATACTAGCGCCGCCACGCCAACTAGCGTAATGGCTCGCCATGGAAATCGAGCTTTGGAAAGTCGCGTTACTGTTCGCCGCCGGCATTGCGTCGGGGTGGATCAACGTGCTGGCGGGCGGCGGCTCGATCCTCTCCGTACCGATCATGGTGTTCATGGGGCTCCCCGGCCCGGTGGCGAACGGCACCAACCGCATAGGCATCATCGCCCAGAACATCGCGTCGGTAACGACGTTTTTCCGCAAGGGATTTTCGGACTTCAAACTGAGCGCATCGCTGGCGGCGTGCGCGAGCGTCGGCGCCTTCTTTGGCGCTAATGTGGGCGTCAAGCTTGATGGCGTCTGGTTTGAACGCACGCTGGCGCTCATCATGCTCGGCATTCTCATCATCATGATGACTGGCGCGGGGCAAAAGCCGGCGGATCAAAACGGCAAGGCGCGCAATCTTGTGCTCGGGCACGTTCTTTTTATCGGCGCGGGGTTCTGGGGCGGGTTCATTCAGATCGGCGTCGGCCTAATCCAGATCCCCATTCTTAACCGCGTCATGGGGTTGGATCTCGTCCGCTGCAACATGCACAAGGTTTTTATCGCGCTTGTGTTCTCGCTCGTCTCGCTGGCCGTATTCGCCGCGAATGTTGAGATCGCCTGGACGTTTGGTTTCGCCTTGGCGGCGGGACACTTTATTGGCGGTTGGCTTGGCGCGAGTTCCGCCGTGGCGAAGGGCGAGGCGTTGATCAAAAAGGTCTTTTACCTCGCTCTTGTCGCCATGGCGGTGAAGCTGCTGTTCTTTTAGCGCTCGTGCTGGTTACCGATATTCGAAAGTCGGCAGCGTATCGAGGTCGGGAGCGTTATCAGCAAGACGCAAGTCGCCCGATCCGCCATCCATTGTAATTAGCGCTGAATCAATACTCACGAGACGATTTCCGATCGCGCCGAGGCCGCCAACGGAGACAATTAACTCGCCCCAATGACCGGGCATGCCAAACACAATATCAAACGGGTCGGCAATCTCGTCGCCATTGGAATTCACGATCGAACGATCAAGGAATCTGTTCACGCTCATGAGATTGCCGGGGTTGATAACGCCGTCAGTTGGTTCAAACGCAAGTGAGTCTGTCATCTGACGCAGTTCGCCTTCGGCAATTTCCGCCGTGATGATCATCTCGCCGTCAGCGGCGACAGCGAAATCAAACCTGTCGGCGCCAATGATGGCATTATCACCGCCAAGACCTAAAAATGCGCCGTCACGAATAACGACAGCGCGCAAATGACGAGTGTCCGAGAATAATAGATCATCGATAACGGCCAGCGCCTTGCCGTTTCGATCGCGGACCGAAGCGCCAATAATATTGCGCGCGGTGAAACCTTTGGCGTTCGATTGCGACAGCTCATTTTCAGCCATGTCTGCCGCGTCGCGCGCCGCGTCATTAACAGCGGCGGAAATTTCTTCGCCGGCGTCTTCCAGCGTGTCCGTTGTGTCGTCTGCTGCTTCTTCGGCGATGTCTCCGGGCTTTGGCTCATTCGGCGAGGCGTTATCCTGTCCGCAGGCTGCAACAGATAAGGCGAACAGGGATGCGGTCGAAAGGGCGATCATGTTTTTCATGGTTCGGCTCCATTTGCTTTGCATCCTTGAACACGCTTCTGCCGGAAAGGTTCTGGATACCCCCGAGGCAGCCTCAGTTCTATCAGGCGAAATTGCTTTAACTGACTGAAAAGAAAGAGAAAGTTTTCCAGAGGCGGTTTGCCGCCGGTTTCCCCGGGTGGACAGGCTGTCGCAGCGGGGAGTAGGAGAACGCCAAGTTTGTTGCGGCGCACGCGCGCCGCCTTTCCGTCATTCGAAAAAGGACCCCTTGCATGATCACGCATGACGTTCGCGCGCACCGTTCCAAAGACAATCTGAAACGCGAAGACCAGCTTGCCTGGAAAATCGCCGAAGTCGCCGCCGACCCGGTCGAGGTCGATGCCGAAGCGACCGACATGATCATCAACCGTATTATCGACAACGCGTCCGTTGGCATCGCATCACTCAATCGCGGGCCGATCAAATCAGCACGCGCTATGGCGAACGCGCATATGCGTTCGGGCGGCGCAAGCTTGTTCGGCCTGCCTGCGGATCATACGGTTTGCGCTGAATGGGCGGCATGGGCCAACGGTACAGCTGTGCGCGAGCTTGATTTTCACGACACGTTTCTCGCTGCGGATTACTCACACCCGGGCGATAACATTCCGCCGGTGCTCGCTGTGGCGCAGCAGTGCGGCAAGGACGGCAAGGCGCTTCTTCGCGGCATTGCCACAGGTTACGAAATTCAGGTCAATCTGGTGAAGGCGATCTGCCTGCACGAACACAAGATCGACCACATTGCTCATATCGGACCGTCAGCGTCAGCGGCGGTCGGTACGCTGCTTGGTCTTGATACGGAGGTTATTTATCAGTCTGTGCAGCAAGGCTTGCACACCACAGTCACCACGCGCCAGTCGCGTAAAGGTGAGATTTCTACATGGAAGGCGTTTGCACCGGCCTATGCGGGCAAGCTCGCCATCGAGGCGGTTGACCGCTGCATGCGGGGCGAGGGTGCGCCATCGCCGATTTATGAAGGCGAAGACTCGGTGATCGCCTATATCCTCAACGGCCGAACCGCGCGGGACAAGGGCGAGAGCCCGTATGAGCCGGCCTATCACGTGCCGTTACCGGGCAAGGGCGAGGCGAAGCGCGCGATCCTCGAGACATATACAAAGGAGCACTCGGCTGAATATCAGTCACAAGCGCTGATCGACCTCGCCTTCCGCATGGGCAAGGAGGTCGAAGGGCGTGGCGGCTTTGATAAAGTGAAGTCGATCGTTCTGCACACGTCGCATCACACGCATTACGTTATCGGCACCGGTTCGGGCGATCCGCAGAAGATGGATCCGAATGCGTCGCGCGAAACGCTCGATCACTCGATCATGTATATTTTCGCAGTCGCGCTGCAGGACGGCGAATGGCATCATGTCCGCTCCTACGCGCCGGAACGCGCCAAGCGCGAAGATACGGTGCGGTTGTGGCACAAGATTTCGACGGTGGAAGACCCCGAATGGACGCGGCGTTATCACTCTCACGATCCGAATGAAAAAGCCTTTGGCGCCAAGGTCGTGGTGACGTTCGAAGACGGTTCAGAACTCGTTGACGAACTCGGAATCGCCAATGCGCATCCGTTTGGCGCGCGCCCCTTCGCCCGGGCGGAGTATATCAACAAGTTCAAGACACTGACCGACGACATTCTTGATGCATCTGAGTCGGCGCGCTTCCTCGATCTTGTTCAGCAATTGCCTGACCTTTCAGCGGAGCAGGTGAAGCAGCTCAATCCCGTCGCGCCGAATGGTTATCTGGTCGAGAACTCGGCGAAGGGGATTTTTTAAAGTTGTATAGAAATTACCGCATACTCCACCCTCATCCTGAGGAGCCATTTCCGGATCGAATCCGGCAATGGCGTCGCGAAGGATCGGCTGCATGCGCGTAGTGGGGTTTGTTTACATGCTGCAATGTGCAGATGGTAGTTACTATGTCGGCTCACATCGAGGCGATGACGTTGACACTAGGATTCAGCAACACAATGAAGGCATAAACACACATTCCTACACATTTCGCAGACGTCCCGTCGAACTCGTTTGGAGCGACTGCTTTTATCGATTTGACGAACTGGTTGCCTGCGAAAGGCAGATCAAAGGGTGGAGCCGGGCGAAAAAAGAGGCGCTAATTCGTGGCGACCGCGCTGCATTAAAAGAATTGTCGGCACGTGGGGTGAAATTGCCGGATGTCGCCGATCCTTCGCGACGGATTGATCATTCGATGAATGATCAATCCTCCTCAGGATGAGGTAGAGGTTGTAGTGATGCACACAGAAACACTGACCCGCTGGCACGAGATGGTCGCCGCCCGTGACCTCTCAAAAGTCGGTGAGATCACGCGCGAAGACGTGGTGTTCCGTTCGCCTGTGGCGCATACGCCCTATCATGGGCGTGATGCGTTATCGCTGGCATTGAACACAGTCTTGAACGTGTTTGAAGGTTTCACCTATCACCGCGAATTCGCTACTAACGATGGCAAGGATGTCGTGCTGGAGTTCAGCGCCCATGTGGGCGGTAAACAATTGAAAGGCGCTGACTTCATCAAGTTCGATGACGATGGAATGATCGCCGAGTTCGAAGTGATGATCCGTCCGGCCTCCGGCCTGATGGCGCTTGGGCAGGCTATGGGCGAGCGCATTGGCGGCGAGCTGCCAAAATACAAGGCGACATGACAATTATGAAAATGAGACTCTTGGTTTCTGTTCTTGCTTTCTTCGCTTCGGTTGCTTGCTCGAGCCCATCGGATAGCACGCAGTATAACCCGCTCGATCGGGAAGCAGCATTAGAAGAGATCAACGCCGTTCGCGCGCAGTTTGAAAAAGTCATTGCTGATGGCGATATGGCTGCGCTGGGTGCGCTGGTCTATCCATCAACAATTATGGTTCAGCCTGGGTCTGCAGACTGGAAGGCGATGCAGGAGAACGCTGGCGGTGCGCCGTTCGCACCGGGCGCGACAATAAAAATTACGCCTCTCGAGACCGTCATTATGAATGCGGAATGGGCCTATGATTATGGCGCATCCGTTGTGACCTATCCCGATCCCTCGACAGGAGATGAAATTGTTCTTCGTGATACTTATCTGCTCATCTTGAAGAACGAAGGCGATGGCTGGAAGCCGTTTCGCGAAGTCGCCAGCGCAACCCCGCCGCCAGGCGGGTGGCCGCAAGCTGAATAATCAGCGTTTCTTTAGAATGAAAGATTAGACGATGCTCTTCACCAAAAAATCCGCCGCTGAAAAACGCGCAGACTTTAGAAAAGGTCTCGCCTCAGGAAAGCTGCTTCAGTTTCCGGGCGCGTTTAACCCGCTCTGCGCCCAGATGATTGAAGGCAAGGGTTTTGACGGCGTTTATATTTCCGGCGCTGTCATGTCTGCCGATCTTTGCCTGCCGGATATCGGCATCGCTACCATGACGGAGTTCGTCGAACGTGGACAACAGATTGCTCGCGTAACCGATCTTCCGGCATTCATCGATATCGACACCGGCTTCGGCGAGCCCATGGCGGCGGCGCGCACTGTGCGTTCGATGGAAGAGGCAGGTCTCGCCGGTTGCCACATCGAAGATCAGGTCATGCCGAAACGTTGCGGGCATCTCGACGGCAAGGAGATCGTCCCGACGGAAATCATGATCCAGCGGGTAAAAGCAGCGGCCGAAGCCAAGCGCGACCCGAATTTCGTCTTGATCGCCCGTTCCGATGCGCGCGCCGTCGAAGGTCTCGACAGCGCCATCGACCGGATGAAAGCCTATGTGGACGCCGGCGCCGACATGATTTTTCCGGAAGCGATGAAGTCGGAAAAAGAGTTTGAAGCAGTGCGAGAGGCGCTCGATGTGCCGATCCTCGCTAACATGACGGAGTTCGGCAAGTCGCGTTTGCTCAATAAAAAAGAACTCGAAGATCTCGGTTTCAACGTAGTGATCTATCCGGTCACGACCTTGCGCCTCGCTATGGGCGCCTGCGATGTGGGGCTCGACCGCATTCTAAAAGACGGCGACCAGAACGGCATTCTCGACATCATGCAGCACCGGCGTGATCTCTACGATCTCTTACGCTATCACGACTACAACAAATTCGATGAGTCGATTTACAATTTCCAGGTTAGCGATACGCCGCTGGAATAACCATATCTCGCCTTCGATGCGCGACAACGAAACTGTACGGCAGGAGAAGAAACGACATGACGGATACGGATATCAAATACGGCCTGGCTGGCGTGGTGACCGACGACACAGCGGTGTCAAAAGTGATGCCGGAGACGAATTCGCTCACCTATCGCGGATACGCGGTGCAGGATCTGGCGACGCAGTGCCGGTTTGAAGAAACGGCTTATCTGATCTGGAATGGTGAACTGCCATCGCAGAGCCAGCTTGATGAATTCAAGGCAATGGAACGCGCACAGCGGGGCATTTCCAAGGACCTCATCGACGTCATGCGCAAATTCCCCAAAGGCGCGCACCCGATGGCGACCTTGCGTACAGCCGTCAGCTTTCTCGGCCTGGAAGATAAAGAGATTGAAGATCACGCTACGGACAAGCTCTATGAGCGTGCTATCAGCATGTATGCAAAAATCCCGGAAATTGTTGCTGCCGATTATCGTCTGCGCAATGGTAAAGAACCAATTGCGCCAATGAAAGACCTCGGCTTCTCCGAAAACTTCTTCCACATGTGTTTCGGCGAGGTGCCGGCGCCTGAAACCGTAAAGTGCTTCGACATTTCAATGACGCTTTATGCGGAACATTCGTTTAATGCGTCGACATTTACAGCGCGCGTCATCGCCTCGTCACTCTCCGGCATTTATTCCGCCGTAACTGGCGCCATCGGTTCGCTCAAAGGCCCGCTTCATGGCGGCGCTAACGAGGCGGTCATGCACATGCTGAAAGAAGTCGGCACGGCGGAAAACGCCAAGGCGTGGATGCTCGATGCGCTTGCGACCAAGAAAAAAATCATGGGCTTTGGTCACCGGGTTTACCGTTCCGGCGACAGCCGCGTGCCGACCATGACGGATGCTTACAAAAAGATGGTCGACATCATTGGCACTGATGAAGCGAAGATGTATTGGGAAATGAGTAAAACTCTTGATGAGACCATGGTGTCTGAAAAGGGCATTTATCCTAATCTCGATTTCCCGGCAGGTCCGGCGTATTACCTGATGGGTTTTGAGATCCCCATGTTCACGCCGATTTTCGTGATGAGCCGGATTACCGGTTGGACCGCCCATATCATGGAACAGCTCGGCGATAACAAGTTGATCCGGCCGCTTTCTAACTATACAGGTCCTGCCCAGCGCGATGTGACGCCTATTAACGCGCGATAGGAGCCTTGATGGCTGGACAGCCGCGAGAAAGAACGGATGAAGAGCGCGCACGCGCCCTGGAGGCTGTGCGCGAACTCATCCGCTGGATCGGCGATGACCCGAAGCGGGAAGGCCTGAAAGATACGCCCCGGCGGGTAGTCGATGCATTCCTTGAGTATTTTCAGGGCTATGAAGAATGTCCCGAAACGTACCTGCAGCGAACTTTTGAACAGGTCGGCGGGTATGACGAAATCGTTCTGTTAAAAGACATTCCGTTTCATTCCCATTGTGAACACCATATGGCGCCAATCATCGGCAAGGCGCATGTGGCGTATCTGCCAACGGATAAAGTCGTCGGGATATCAAAACTCGCGCGCGTTGTTCAGGCTTATGCAAGGCGGTTGCAGGTGCAAGAACGGCTGACTGCCGAAATCGCCGATTGCATTCAGAAGGTGCTGGAACCACAGGGCGTAGCAGTGGTTATTGAGGCGTCACACGCATGCATGACTGCGCGCGGCGTTAATACACCCGGTGTTTCCATGACCACTAGCCGGATGATGGGCGTCTTTCGTGAAGACCACAAAGCGCGCGAAGAACTGATGAAACTGATTGTGATCAAATGATCGCTTCTGGCGGTCGTGCTGGTTAGGAAAGAACTATGGCTTACGAATGCATTCTTACTGAAACTGACGGCAATGTCGGCATCATTACATTAAACAGGCCAGATGCGCTCAACGCGTTTAACAAACAGCTCATGGACGAAGTCACCGAAGCGGTGAAAGCGTTCGAAGCGGATGATGCGATTGGCTGCATGGTGCTGACCGGATCGGAAAAGGCGTTCGCCGCTGGCGCCGACATCAAGGAAATGGCGTCCAAAGATTATATCGACGTCATGCGTGAAGAATTCATCACTGCAAATTGGGAAGAAGTGACCCGCACGCGCAAGCCGGTGATTGCTGCTGTCGCTGGTTATGCTCTTGGCGGCGGCTGCGAACTTGCCCTGATGTGCGACTTCATCATCGCCGGCGACAATGCAAAGTTTGGTCAGCCGGAAATTTCCATCGGCGCTATGCCAGGCGCCGGGGGCACGCAGCGACTGGCGCGTTTTATCGGCAAGTCCAAGGCTATGGAAATGTGCTTGACCGGCCGCATGATGGACGCGGAAGAAGCTGAACGCTGCGGCCTTGTCAGCCGGATCGTGCCTAAAGGCGAACTCCGTGAAGAAGCAATTCGCGTTGCAAAACAGATCGCCGGTTTTTCCCGCCCGATCACGTTGTTGACCAAAGAAGCCGTCAACCGCGCCTATGAAACGACGCTGTCTGAAGGCGTCAGATTTGAACGGCGCGTATTCCATTCGGTCTATGCATTTGATGACCAAAAAGAGGGGATGGCCGCTTTCCTCGAAAAACGTAAACCGGTTTTCAAAAACAAATAACACGCTAGCGCCTGCGGCGGAGTCAAAATGGATAATCTCGTACTTGCCTTCGCCATTATCGGCGCGCTCGGAATCGGCGCGCAATGGCTGGCGTGGCGTTTGAACTTTCCCGCTATCGTGCTGATGGCGATTGCGGGCGTTCTTGCGGGACCGGTCCTGCAAATTTTCTCCGCGCCTGATGCCGCGCCCGGCACGCCGCCTATGGAGGCGTTGTTCGGCGAGTTCTACCGCCCGATTATCGCCGTCGCAGTTGCTGTTATTCTTTTTGAAGGCGGACTGCAGCTTAATTTTTCCGAACTGCGCGGACTGACGCGGGGTGTGAGGCGGCTGGTGTTTCCCGGCGTGCCTATTGCCTGGTTTCTAGGTGCTGCGACGACCTATCTGATCGCCGGCCTGTCATGGCAGGTATCCCTTTTGTTTGGCGGGATCATGGTTGTGACCGGACCGACAGTGATCATTCCACTGTTGCGGCAATCAAAACTGAATCCGCGCCCGGCGACCCTGTTGAAGTGGGAAGGGATTGTTAACGACCCAATCGGCGCGCTCCTCGCAGTCGTCGTTTACGAGTTTCTGGTGATTGGCGAACATGGCGGCACCTCCGGAGAAATTATCAGCTCACTCATTCTGGCGGCGCTTTTGGCGGGCGGGCTTGGTTATGCGTTCGGCAAGTTTGTGACTGCTACTTTCCGGCGCGGTCTGGTGCCGGAATACTTAAAGCCGCCGGTGTTGCTGACGCTTGTGTTGATATGTTTCGAGCTTGCCAACTTGTTGCAACACGAAGCTGGCTTGCTGTCTGTAACTGCCATGGGTGTCACGCTTGCCAACGCGAAAATCGCCAGCATCAACGAACTAAGATTATTCAAGGAGAACATTACTGTTCTTCTTGTGTCGGGCGTGTTTGTTATTCTGACGGCCAACCTGACGGTTCAGTCTATCGGCGCGCTCGATTGGTCGATCTTCTGGTTCCTGGCCGCGATGCTGTTTGTCGTGCGTCCACTGACGGTTTTCATCTCGACTATAGGTTCCGGACTTCCATGGAAGGAACGATTGCTGGTCGCATGGATTGCGCCGCGCGGTATCGTCGCCGTTGCAGTGTCGAGTTTTTTCGGCGCGTCGCTTATGGCCGAAGGATATATGGATGGCGGCAAGCTCATCCCGCTTGCGTTTGGCATGGTGTTCGCCACCGTCGTGCTGCATGGATTTACGATTACGCCGCTGGCGAAGTGGCTGGGGCTGGCGTCGCGTGAACGTCCTGGCGTACTTATAGTCGGCGCGTCGCCATTTTCAGCCGCGCTTGCCGCAAAACTGAAAGAAATGGAAGTGCCGGTAATGGTCGCTGACACAAGCTGGCGGCGATTGAAACCCGCACGACTCGCCAGTGTCGAAACCTACTACGGTGAGATATTGTCGGAGGTGACGGAACATCATCTCGACCTCAATCGGTACGGTTATCTGCTGGCGCTAGGCGGCAACGAATCTCACAATGCGCTAGTGGCGACAGACCTTGCCCCGGAACTTGGGCGCGCTGCGATCTATCAGGTCAATGCGCGCGGCAAGGAAGAAGATGACCGCAAGGCGTTATCTTATACCTTGCAGGGCCGCACATTCCTCCATTCAGGTGCTGCGCTGGACGAGCTTCTGCGCCGTCATTACAGCGGATGGATTTTTCAACGAACGAAGCTATCAGAAGAGTATCCGCCGGAACAATATAAAAAAGATCTCGGTGCCGAGCATGAAATTGTGTTGCTGATCAGGAAAGGCGTGATTACGTTTGCTTCCCGGGAAGTTCCAGTGAAGCCTGAAATCGGTGACACGGTGCTGGCTTATATTCCGAAGCCGCCGGACAAAAAGCCCGCAGAAAAATCAAAAGCAGACGGTGAAAAGCCGAAGGAAACTGGCGAAGCGAAGACCGAAAGCTCGAGTGTTTAACAAGACGTAAACACGATTTCCCGCCCTAATGCTTAACGGCGCATTAGCGCTTATTCCCGTAATGTTTCGTCGGGATAAGAACTTATGCGCGCGCAAAAACCTTTTCAGGCTGCGCAGGGCTCGCGCCTTGCTGATTATGCTTCCCGTATGGGCGAGGCGCTGGTGCGCCGTCGCGCCGAACTGGAAGCGCGGGCGGCGCGCGCGTTGAGGCGGAAACCGCGATCAAGGCGCGATCCGAATTTCTGGCGAATATGAACCATGAACTTCGAACGCCGCTGAATGCGATTATCGGCTTTGCGACTATGCTGCGCGACAGTGAAGATTATGAGCTTGGCGCGGATCAGCGCGTTACCTACGCTGAATATATTCTTCAGTCTGCCGATTTGCTGTTGGGGCACATCAATACGCTGCTGGATGTCGCGGCGCTCGATAGCGGCAAGGTTGAGCTGAACAGCGACGTGATTGATTTCAGCACGCTCCTGAACGACGCCATCAATCGCGTGCTGGTGCGGGCTGAGGCTGCTGGGGTCGCCATAGAGCGGCTAGAGGGCGATGCGGACGTGCTCGGCTGGGGTGATGCGGACCGTATCGGCCAGGCTACTGATCATTTGTTGCATACCGCCGTTAAAATGAGCGAGGAGGGCGGCAAGGTGCTGGTCCGTGTCTCGCAGACAGACAAGGGTTGGGCCGAAATCGCTATTCGTGATGAGGGTGACGGCCTCAGTAATGAAGAGCTGTACGAGGCGCTGGAAGTTTTCAATGAAACCCTGCGCGGCCTTGATCGCTCATGGATGGGGCCGGGTGTTGGCTACGCCATCGCGAAAACATTCGTCGAAATGCAAGGCGGGCGTTTCAGCATTGAGAGTCGTCTGGACGAGGGGACGCTTGTCCAGATCGCGCTGCCGCCGCCAAATATAGACGTCAAACCAATCGAAGACTCTGAACAAGACGAGACTGAACAAACCATGCCGGAGAGAAAGAATGACGCCGCCTAGCAAGAGCGCAAAAAAATCACCCTTCTCACGGAAGGGGGCTGCGGCGCCAACCGCTGAAGCATTTGACATGGCGTTTCAGGATAAGCCCCGTGTCGGTTCGGTGGTATCTGTCACCGGTTCCCACGCGCTGGTCATGCTGGATGAAGACAAGCCGGGCGATGATCGCGCGTCACGGCCGCAGCTCGGCGCAATCATGAGCGTCGACGCCGGCGCATCAATTGTACTGGGTCTCGTCTCCGCCATGAGCAACCCGGCGCCAAGCCTCGACCCGTCCGTTCCTGATATGCGGATTATTGAAATCGAACTGATCGGCGAGTTCACCAAGCCGACAATCAACGCTCCGGCGCGGTTTAAAAGAGGTGTCTCATCTTACCCGACACTTGGCGACAATGTGCATGTGGCGACGCGCGACGAATTGACGGCGCTTTTCTCTGTAAATGGGGCCGCCAGCGTGCGCGTGGGTGTTGTGAAGCAGGATGCGCAAATCCCGGCGACGGTGAATGTGGATGAAATCTTCTCCCGCCACTGCGCCATACTGGGCACTACAGGCGCCGGCAAATCCTGTGCCGTCGCCTTGCTGCTTCGTGCTGTCCTGCAGCGCTTTCCTCACGCTCATATCGTCATACTCGATCCGCATAATGAATATGGGAAAAGTTTCGATGGTCGCACCGTTGTGTTCGATCCGCAGAGTTTTTCATTACCTTATTGGATGCTGACATTCGATGAACTTGTGGAGGTGTTGTATCCTGGCCGCTCGCGCGATTCAGAAGAAATCGAAATTCTCGCCGATCTGTTGCCTGCAGCGAAGAAAATGAATCTTGGCGCTGCCGGGCGTGGCGGACGCCTGCGTACGGACTCAACAGCGATCACGGTCGATACGCCAATCCCTTACCGGATTTCAGAACTACTCGGCCTGATTGATAAAGCGCTTGGCGGGCTTGATGGCGCCCGCAATGGCGCGCCTTACAAACGCCTGCGCAGCCGTATTTACACGATCAGTCAGGATGCTCGCTACGCGTTCATGTTCGGCGGGCTGACAGTTCAGGATACGCTAAAGTCTATGCTGAGCGATTTGTTTCGGATCCCGGCGGACGGGCAACCGATCAGCGTAATTGAGCTTGGCGGTTTACCGGCAGACGTGGTGCAGGTTGTTGTTTCAGTGGTGTCGCGCCTGGCGTTTGAATTCGGTTTATGGAGCAAGGGCGCCGCGCCCATCGCGCTTGTTTGTGAAGATGCGCACCGTTACGCACCCGCCGACCCGAACGAAGGCTTTGCGCCGACGCGCCGTTCGCTCATCCGTATTGCGAAAGAGGGCCGCAAGACCGGCGTTTCGCTATGGGTCGCGTCGCAACGCCCAACGGAGCTTGACCCAACGATCCTTTCCCAATGCAATACCATCTTCGCCATGCGTCTTGCGAATCAGGCCGATCAGGAGGCGTTGCGCGCCGCCGTGCCTGACGCATCGACTAGCCTTTTAAGCTGCCTGCCGTCGCTAGGTTTGGGCGAAGCCATCGCCGTGGGTGAAGGCGTACCGATGCCGACGCGTATTCGCTTCGATGCGCTGCCAGGTAATGCGGTGCCGCGCAGCCTCACCGCGTGTTTCACCGACGGCTGGTCGGTCGAAATCGAGGACAACAGCTTCATCGACCGCATTGTCGAACAATGGCGCGCCCAGAGGATGCTGACGCCTGATTTAGAGTAGGTGGTTTCAGTTTCGCATTATGCTATCGTGCAGATACGCAATTCGACTCATGATCACTCTTCCCGATGGCGACCAGCAATAGTCCAACTCTGAACCAAGGCGTTCGCCGTCAGCACTCCATGCTTGCTCGTGGCTCCGTCATCGCAAAATACGCCTTGCGCCGCTTTTTGGGCCGGGCCGGATACAAGCGCGTGGCGACCCGCAACTGGACGGCGAGCGGCGCTGCTGTCGGCGCGCTCGGTCTGACGGCGGACCTTATGGAGGTTTTTGGCTCCGTTGTTGAAATCGGGCTGGCGATCGCCGCCATGGCCGCCGCCGTTTTCGGTTTCATCATCCTGAAGCGTTTTCGTTTCTGCGCATCGTTTGCGGCGCCCTTTATCTTCGCCGCCATGACAACGCTTTTCCTTGGCGGTGTCGTCGTCGCAAAGGGGCTTGTCTCGGCACCTGAAGATCAGGGCTTGGTTGCGACCATTTTCAGCCGGCTCGATCAGATCGACGAAACAACCCGACGCATAGAGATGACTGTGAACAAGACGGCGGAAGATGTTCAGTCAACTAAGGAGTCGATAAAATCCCTTGAGGCGCAGATTGATCAGGTGTTGCGCGAACGGCTGCCCGCGAATGCCGATATTAATCCGGCGACCCGCGAAGCATTTGAAGCGGCGTTGCGCGATCTCGTGACGTCGAGCAACGCCAGAAAACAGGACGCCGTGACGTCACTCCTCAGCGGCGATGCCGATGAAGCCGCGCGGCGTCTTGAGGCGATTGCGGAGGACCAGACCCGGTCGGCCGCCGCTACCGCAAGCGAAGCCGCGAAAACCTGGATCGAGATCGCCGCGCTGAAATATATCAGCGAGCCGGAAGGCGCGATGGATGCGCTGACGCGCGCTGTGGCGCTGGAACCCGCGAACAAGAAAGCCAAAGTCATGCTGGCGGGGCTTGCCTATCAGTTTGGTGATTTGCAGCAGGCGTTCGATCTTACCCTCGAGCTCGTCGGGGGCGAGGGCGAGATTCCCGTGTGGGAGCGCAGAGATGGTCAGTTGGGCATTCGTCTCGCAAAGCCGCCAACGGATATTGATGACCCGGAGGAGCGCCGGCGCATAGTGCGCCAGATTGAGCGTGAGGAAGAATTCGTCGTGGCGAGCGCACTCGTCCTTCATGCGCAACTTTATTTCCAGAGCAACGACACGGATACGGCCGTGAAGTTGCTCGACCGGGCCGAGCGCTTCACACGGCATGACCGGTTTCCAGCGCTCGCTCGTGCGATTGAGTTGTCGAAGCTTGGCTACCAACAGCGCACGCAGAGCGAACTTGAAAGCGCATTTGAGAACTGGCGCGCCATCACGGAAGGCACGAGCGCGACTGGCAGCGAACGAGCCGGGGCGTTCGCTC
The DNA here is from genome assembly GCF_028748065.1 of Hyphococcus flavus. Taxonomy (GTDB): domain Bacteria; phylum Pseudomonadota; class Alphaproteobacteria; order Caulobacterales; family Parvularculaceae; genus Hyphococcus; species Hyphococcus flavus. The sequence goes on from NZ_CP118166.1 coordinate 2,646,806, forward strand.
AAATGGCGATCATCAGCGGGCGTCGCGGTGAAGAAGACGAAGCGCGGCGTTACTTCCTCGAAGCGCGCGCCTATTACAGAGAGATGGACGATGCGCTAGGGGAGGCCGCGCTAAACAGGGCCGTCGGCGCCGGCATTTATTCCGGCGGCGACCGGGAGCTGGGCTGCGGCTATCTCCGCGATGCGAAAGAACAATACCTTGCATCAGGCGGCGATAAATGGGCAGACCAGCTCAACGTTGTCATTGCATTGGGCTGTAATGCGGGTTCGCCGTAGCCAGCAAAACTTTCTCCCACGTTTTGCATATTATCGAGTGCAACAGAATTATGAACCAAGCTGTTAGTTGACAGCTTTCAGTGTGAGCTCACTCAAAATTTGAACGAGCCTGACGCCACGAAAAGCATAGGGTTATTTCTTACCGCTAAGCTTTTACAGAGAACAGCGTTACAGGGAAGTCTCTACCTGCTGGAGTGGCGATACGCTGGTCTGGTCTGTGTGCGAAAGTCAACATATTCAAAATTGTTTGCCCACGTGGGCGTATTCGGTTTCCTTTTTGAGACTATCTGATCGTCAATAATATAAACGTATATGGGTAGGTCTGAAGTTACCAAGCAGTCTACTGGCCTAGGTTCGGCGGCGTCATATACGAGTGCTTTTTCTGTCGCTCTATAGCTTCGTGTTTGCATTGGTTCTATCGCTAAGACAGAATAATATGTTGGATCTTCAACAGCCTGACTAAGATTTCCTGTTTCCCCGCATACAATACTTACTGATGCTGTTCTGCGACGATGGATATTCGCCATATACACTCGTGAGCTATGTTGAATTCTATAACCGTCCATTTCCGAGCCAAACCCAAGTGGATAGGATAAATGATTCAATCCGTAGGCATACCAGGAGCGAGCGGCGTCACCAGCGGAGAGATTAGGTACCGGAATAATGCCTTCTGGGGCTGGCGGCCGTTCAGGGGTTTCCTCTTCTGCGTCATCGGCTGTGCAGCGGTTAAGAGGCGCTACATCCCCGCCTTGCGCCTGACATTGTTGCCTGGACATTAATCCTGCCGGTGCTCCATAAAAATCTACACAACATAATTGCTCATCATCTTGCTGAATGGCTCCTGCGTCTGGTGCTAATGCAAATGAGAGTCCTGCGCCCGAAAGGGCGATTGTCATTAGGCGGTGCATATGTTTGTTCTCCCTTAAACACAGTGCCGCACCTTACCATGAGTACGACGAGGGTCTGAACTATTACACGGGTAGCTGTCGCATGTGAAGAAAAGGATCTACCTCATAGCATTGCGGGTTATTGTGCTGCCTGAGGAATTTTGCACCTGCACAGAACATTACCCGTTTTTGCTTTCTTCCGAAAATTCGGTATTCTTAAAACTCACTTGTTATTTTCCGCGAGCGCATAGAGGGGAACGGAATGGCGATCTGTCGAAGTGTGGCCGTAATGTTGGCGGCCTTTTTTCTTTCAAATTCTGCTTATGCCGAGCAGCAAAATTCTGAAGCGGCGCAACAATTAATTAGAGTTGCGCTGCAGGCTGAGAATGAAATGGTGTGCTGCCGTGGTTTTTACGGAGACGATTTAGGTCGAATGCCGAGGGGGCAGTGCACAAACTCTGGCGGCGACGTTGCGCCCTTGAATACGTGTGAAGCGACGATAGCAGTTGGCGGCGTAGCAACCCCGGGGAAAGTTCAGCAACCGAGCACGGGTACAGAACTGCCTGAAACATTTGCAGCGTCAGGGGATGTAGCTTTAAAATGGTTTCTACCCCAATTATCAGATATTGGGCTTGTAAAGCCACTTTGGAAACAAAATATATTTTACGAAAACCAACAAACTCAGCTTGCAGTTTTCGGGTCGGCGACAATCCAGATTGTAAATCCAAACAGCAATAATGCGGATGTAACCGTCGAATGCGTGGAGGGCAGATCATTCAGGCCATCCGGTGAACCCGGAGATGTGTCGATGAATCGTGATTTTCGGGAACTGAAAATTCCGGGGTATAGTCGTACTGCTTTCCGCACTGGGTTGGAAACTATAGCTTTAGACAAAGAGTATAAGGACTTTTTGCGTTACAATTGCATGGTCTCGTCTGAGGTTCCAATTTTTGTTTATGCCTATCAGGAAGAACAAGTAGTAAGCGATAACCCCAATCCTTCTACTAAGCGGCAAGAAGAAAATCGATGGTTGGATTGGCGTAGGCGTCCCGTTCCTGCTATTCGAATTGAGGTAGCAGACAATGAGTAGGGAGTTGTTGTAGATTTACTATGACTTCACTGGAGTGATGACGGTGCGCGAAAACCGTAGCTGACATTCTAACTCGGCTCATTTATAGTGACGAGATGAGGAGTGAATCAGATAAGCTACTGTGTCTTTTTCGTGATGGCGCGCCAGATGATTGGACGGATTTTTCCAACGAAGAAAAATCCTTTCCGCAGGGCAATGACTCCACAGGTGTTCCCTGGATTATCGAAATTGTATCGTGTGGGTCGCCAGAGTGTGTGCGCTGGGCGATTGAACACGAAGTCGAACTGAAATTCCGCGCAAAAACCGGCGATACAGTTTTGCATGCCTGCATTGAGCGCAAAAAATCTGCATCCAAGTATGAGATTCTCTCTATTCTCATTACAGCGGGCGCTGACATCGATCTCACAGGCTACAATGGCTGGGCGCCTTTACATTTGGCGGCCGTACGAAATGATATGCGCTCAGCTGAAATTCTGCTGGATGCGGGCGCTGATAAATTTTTGCGCACAACTATTGATGATTGCGCTACAGCTGAAGAAGAAGCTATATCTGCAGGCAACAAAGATTTAGCGCGATACATTAGAGAATTTGAATGAGCGGAAAGTATCCGCAGAGGGAGGCTTCATCCATGCGATTCTTGATTTCTATTCTGGCGGCGACATTCGTCAGCACGGCGGCTTTTGCAGCGCATCATGAAGAGGCTGGGCAACAGGCCGGACCGCTGACTATCGTCATCCATGGCGGCGCCGGCGCGCTGGAGCCAGGCCGTTATACGGCTGAGGAGGAAGCCGCCTATAAAGCCAAGCTGACCGAAGCGTTGAACGCCGGTTACAGCGTCATGGAACAGGGCGGAACCGCCATGGACGCTATTGTGGCGGCCATCGTGCTGATGGAGGACTCGCCGCTGTTTAACGCCGGCAAAGGCGCCGTCTTTACCAGCGAAGGCAAGAACGAGCTCGATTCATCGATCATGGATGGCGAGACCATGAACGCCGGCGCCGTCGCGGGCGTCACCAGGGTCAAAAACCCGATCAAACTGGCGCGCGCAGTGATGGAAAACTCCGAACACGTCATGTTTGCCCGCGAAGGGGCGGAAGAGTTCGCCGAAGAGCAGGGGCTTGAGTTCGTAAACCCGAAATATTTCCGCACGGAGCGCCGCTGGCAGTCATATAAGAACGCTCTTGAGCGCCAGAAGCAACAAAAAGACAGCGCGCTGCCGAAAAGCTTTAAATACGGCACGGTCGGCGCGGTCGCGCTCGATGCCCACGGCAACCTCGCGGCAGGCACCTCCACCGGCGGCATGAACATGAAAAAATACGGGCGCGTCGGCGACTCGCCGATTATCGGCGCCGGGACTTTCGCCGACAATAAATCCTGCGCCGTTTCGTCAACCGGCTGGGGCGAATATTTCATCCGGCTGACCATCGCGCGCGATATCTGCGCCCAGGTTGAATATGGCGGCGCCAGCGTGGAGGACGCGGCAGACGACATGATCAACAACAAGCTGCAGTCCATGGGCGCCGATGGCGGCGTGATCGTACTGGGGCCGGACGGTTCCTACGCCATGACTTTCAATTCAGCCGGGATGTTTCGCGGCGTAAAGAATGCGGAAATGGAAGAAGTGGCGATCTACGGCGAATAGGGTCACGTCTCGGAGCGATAAAGCCGTTCAACATCGGCGGGTTTGAATAGCGCCGTTCCCTCCGACATGCGCGTTGCGCCGGCCGCCGCCATGCCGTAGCGCAGGGCGTGTTCATTGTCCCAGCCCTGGGCGAGGCCGGTAATTAGTCCGCCCACGAATGAGTCGCCAGCGCCGACGGCGCTGCTTGCCTTGATCTTGAATGACGGCGCGAAAGCAACGCCGTCTTTCGCGGCCATAATGGAGCCGTCGCCGCCATGGCTGATGACCATGGCCTCGGCGCTCGCCTTGCTGACGCACTCTTTGGCGAAGGCTTCGACCTCATCGCGCCAGTTAAGCTCTTTGCCGGCGAGCGCCGGATATTCGTGCTGGTTCTGGCGAAGCATGAAAACGCCTTCTTCTAATGCTTCCTTCACGCCGCTGATGGAATCGAGCACGAAGCGGGCGTCATTCTTTTTCGCTATGCGCGCGGCTTTAGCCCAGAGGTCCTGCGGCGCATCGGGCGGCAAGCTGCCGCTTGCGACAACGTAGTCACCGGCTTCGGTTTCTTCATCGACCGCACGCAAGAACAGATTCACTTCGTAGTCCGACATCTGCGCGCCGGGCAGGTTGAAGCGATATTCATCGCCGTCGCGGTCATTCTGCACATGAAACGCAAGGCGGGTTTCGCCAGCGATGGGGATTACACGCATCGGGACGTTTTCCATGGCGATGGTCTTGATCAGCGCGTCGCCATAGAGCCCGCCGGCGGTAAAAATCGCCAGCGTGTGTGCGCCAAGGCGGGAGGTTGCGCGAGCGACGTTTACCCCGCCGCCGCCGGGATGCATCTGCGGCTCGCGACAACGCAACTTGCGATTCGGTTCGACGAAATCGGCATGCACCGCGTAGTCAAGGGCCGGGTTCGGCGTCAGGGTGATAATCCGCGCCATCTACAAGAGCCCGAGCGTTTTAAAGCTGGCGTGTTTGTCGTGACCGATCACCAGATGATCGTGCACGCGGATGTTAAGCGCTGATGCAGCTTTTACGATCTGATTGGTCATTTCTACATCGTTGCGTGACGGCGTCGGGTCGCCGGAGGGGTGATTGTGCACGAGGATGATGGCTGACGCGCCAAGCTCCAGCGCGCGCTTCACCACCTCGCGCGGATAGACCGGCGTGTGATCGACTGTGCCGCGCTGTTGTACTTCGTCAGCTATGAGAATGTTTTTCTTGTCGAGGAATAATATTCGGAAGAGCTCGGTCTTTTCATCAGCCATGGACGCGCGGCAATAGGCGAGAAGGTCGTTCCACGATGTAATGACCGGGCGTTTCAGGACGCGCGCCTGACTAAGCTTGATGGCGGCGGCCTGAATGATTTTCAACTCCTGCGCAACATTTTCCGAAACGCCCTTCACCTCAGTCAGGAGTTCAATGGGCGCTGCGAGAACTTGCGGAAAGCCGCCGAACCTGGCGATCAGGTCCTTTGCCAGCGGTTTGACGTCTTTACGCGGAATCGCGCGGAACAGGATGAGTTCGAGCAGTTCATAATCCTGCACGCCATCGACGCCAGCCTTTTTAAAGCGGTCGCGCAGCCGTTCGCGATGGCCTGCGGCGTGGTTGGGTTTTGTTGCAGTGTCACTCATATCTGCTTTGTTCAAACTTTTTCCGGCCCAGGTTGATCGCATCGGCTAGGTCTTTGGGCTGCTTTGAAGATAAGAACGTGAACTTCCCGTCTATCAGATGAACTAGTACACCGGTCTCATGTAGAACATGCAGAGCGCTAGAAAGTAATGAAAAACTTCCGTGTTCTTCGGTTGCTTCCTTGTATGGTTTCACTTCGGCATAATTTATGTCTGTATAAGGCCATATGTAATTAAATGAAAATCGACGCCGAAGTTGAATCCCGCCAGCATCAACGGTTGTAACTGTTTTGGGTAATAAAACTATTATGCAGGCAATAAGACTAAGAATGCCCGCAAAAAAAAGAACTAGCCAATCTATTTCATCAGCACTTTGATAAGATGTTAGAATGGTGACCGCTATAATGACAGCAAAGACTAAACCCACCACATATGCCGGCATGCTCTGCCGTTCTGTAAATAGAATCGACTGTGCCTGACCATCACTATTGGTGAATGAGATCATCAGTATGGCGGCCGGTCGAGGCCTTTCGGCGATTTGGTGAATATTTCAACGCCGTTTTCGGTGACGCCGATGGAGTGCTCAAACTGCGCAGACAGGGATTTGTCCCGTGAAACGGCGGTCCAGCCGTCTTTTAGGAGTTTCACGTCCGGTTTGCCTTCGTTTATCATGGGCTCGACCGTGAAGAACATGCCGGCTTTCAGTTCCGTGTCCGGCGCCTGATGAACGCCGCCCCAGCGGTCTTTATATTCCGCATAATGAACGACATTAGGCGCGTCGTGAAACAGCCGCCCAAGGCCGTGGCCGCAGAAGTCGCGCACGACGGAAAACCCTTGCCCTTCGGCCAGGTCCTGAATGGCGCGGCCAATGTCTCTCAAGGTTGAGCCGGGCTTTACCGAATTGATGCCGGCCATCATCGAGTCGTATGTGGCGTCAACAAGCCGGCGCGCTTTCACCTTCGGTTCGCCCGCATAAAACATGCGGCTCGTGTCGCCGTGCCAGCCGTCGATGATCACTGTGACGTCAATGTTCAGAATATCGCCGTTGCGCAATGCTTTTGGTCCGGGAATGCCGTGACAGATGACATGATTGAGTGAGATGCAGCTCGAGTGGCGATAGCCTTTGTAACCCACCGTCGCTGGGACGCCGCCGTGATCGAGCATGAATTCGCGGGCGAGGTCGTCAATCGCTTCTGTTGAGACGCCGGGCTTTACGTGTTCCGTCAGCATGTCGAGACATGATGCGGCCACATGGCCTGCCTTGCGCATGCCCTCGAAATCTTCCGGCGTGTGGAGCCTTATCGCGCCTGTGCGGATTTCGAGTTCGTCGTCGAGAACGGCTTCAGTCATGTCCTAGTCCAGATGAATTTCCAAGGGCTTGCGCAGCACTACCTCAGCGGTGGTGACTTCGCAATCATAACACAGGAGTTCAACCCCGGCGGAAGCGGCTGATTTCAAAGCCTTGGCGTATGCGGGGTCCAGGTCTGCAGCGGGCGCGAACCGGCGGCAGTCGCTTCGCTGCACCACAAACAACATGACAGCGCGGGCCCCGCCCGACGCGACGGTTTCCAGTTCCTTCAGGTGTTTCGCGCCGCGGGCGGTGACGCTGTCCGGGAATTCGGCAAGACCCTTCGAACGGGAAAGGTGGACGTTTTTCACTTCAACGTAACAGGGCTTCTTCCGTCTGCCGCCGCTTAGAAGGAAATCGATGCGGCTGCCTTCGCCGTATTTAACTTCTCGCTGATGTTCGCCATAGCCGGTCAGCTCCGGAATGACGCCGCTCTCAAGCGCTTCCTTGATGATTTTGTTGGGATTGGTTGTGTTTACCGGAACGCGTGTTTTGCCGATTTCCACCAGTTCCCAGGAAAAAGCGAGCTTGCGTTTCTTGTCGCCATGTTCGCACGCCCAAACGCGTGCGCCCTCTATAGCGACGCCAAGCATGGAACCCGGATTGGCGCAGTGCGCCGTCACCTCACGCCCGTCATCAAGCACGATATCCGCCAGAAAACGTTTATATCTCTTAACGAGCCGGCCGGCGAGAAGCGGTTGGGGAAGTTTCATGGCTTAAGAGTTTGTTAACCTTCAATTACCGAAATTGCTGCGGTTGGGGCGCAATAGGATGAAAGATTTAAAACTACGCAGCATCCGTTAATCATACCTTCTAATTAAAAATTATCATTTGTTTGCAATTTTTATCATTTCAAAATGCGTTGCGTAAAGTTTGGATATGCTTTCGTTCAAGTCCGACAAGAATGGCAATGTTGCGCTGATGACGGCGCTTCTATGTCCTGTATTGCTCGGCTTTGTTGGCGGTGCGGTCGATTTTTACCATTGGTCTAACCAGAACAGCCGGTTGAAGGAGCTGTCTGATACGCTGGCGACACGCGGCGCCCGCGAATTTTTATTGGCCAATGCAACTGAAAACCAGGTCGAAGCTGTCGTCGACAGCCTGATCCAAAATGGCTTCTCACAGAGTTACGGGTTTCAATCTGTATCGCCAGTGGTCGCTGCGAGTTCAAGCGAGGGCGAGGTGACGGTGACGCTTACCTCGCAACCCTCCCGGGCGTTGATCCTTAGCCATTTTCAACCGTTCAAAAACCCGTTGAAAAGCACCTCCACGGCTGTCGCGCTGGGCGGTATGAATGTTTGTGTCATTGCCCTTGAAGATGATGATGAGGGAGCAGTTGCCGCGAATGTAAATTCACAGTTGCGGGCGGACGAATGTTCTCTGATTTCCAACTCCACATCGACGCAAGGTGTCGTATCTTCGGGGTTATCGGAAATTGAAGCTGGCATGATTTGCTCCGCCGGCGGCGCGCTAGGCGCTATCAACAACTTCTCACCCATGCCGACCCTTGATTGCCCTGCTTATGACGATCCGCTAGCTGAACGCCAACCGCCTGCCGTCGGCAGTTGCGATGAAGTTGACGCCGGTTATGGCGAACGGCTCGACGAAGTGGCGACGGCTGCAGTCAACGCCGCCGTTACTGAAGTCACCCGTACCGTTGACGATCTGACAGGCGGATTGACGGGCGGGCTTACCGGCGGACTCACCGATGCGTTGTTCGGCTACACACAATACAATGTCTCGCCAGGTGTATTTTGCGGCGGTATTTCGATTGGCGCTTTCGCCGACGTTCACTTTGCCCCGGGGACATACATCATCAAAGACGGTCCGTTTAACGCCGATCTTGGCGCGCGGATAACAGGCGAGAATGTTTCATTCTATCTCGTGGGTGACGATTCGACTTTTTACTTCGGGCCTGAAGCGAAAATTGACCTGACTGCTGAAAAGGAAGGCCCGCTCGCTGGCATCCTGTTTTTTGAAGACCGTCATGCGCCGCTGGATCGCGTACATCGTATCCTGAGCGATGACGCCCGAAATTTGCTTGGCACGTTTTATCTTTCGCGTGGCGAATTGCGCGTCGCGAGCCTGCTGCCGGTGGCCGATCAATCCGCCTACACCGCGATTGTCGCCAATAAACTGCGCATGACGGGCAGCCCGACACTCGTTTTGAATGTCGATTATGCAGGCACCGACGTACCGGTGCCGGACGGTGTAGGGCCTGTTGGCGGCACAACCTATCTGCGCGAGTAGTATCTCCCCGTTTGCGGCGCACGTATGAGGCGAACCGGCGTGCGCAAAATACGCCTTATCTGATGAAAATTTAAAGAAAACCCAGTTTCGGTGGAAGGTTATCCCCCACTTTCCGGGCGGCGCTATCATGCGCGCATGGAACTGTATGAAACTATGCTGCTCATGCTGGCGCATCCGATTGTGCGCATTATGCGTTCAAATGAATCCGGAATTGCAAGCCGGAGGATTCCTGCGCGGTCTATCAACAAAATAATTGCACAACTTTATTGGGCGGAACTTGTACAACAATCGGCTGCAGGCGTTGCCGCGACTGAAATGAAAAAGAGGAGACGGGCAGCGGCGATTAAGGATTCGGTACAATCTCATCGGCCGCCGGCATTGATCCGAAAGGAGCTATGTTATGAAAATTATGTCGGCGTTTGAAGCTCGTTATAATTTCTCCTCGATGCTTGATGCCGCGAGGCGAGAAACCGTGATAATCGAACGCTATCACCGGCCAGCGGCGTATGTTATCTCCGTCGCGCAAATTCAGGAATGCAAAAGGCTACAACGTCAGGCCATGCTGGCGGAAGCGACCGCGGTGGTGGCCAAGCTTGAGGCGGCGAATGACAGTGAAGCGGCGCGGTTGAGCGGCGAGTTGAGCAAACTCGTCAAGGACGCGGAAGCGGCTGAAAAGATTGCTTCGCATGAGACGCGCCGTAAGCTATGAGACCGATGAAGCCTATAATGTTTTCGCAGTCTGATCGTTGGGACAATCCTGAGCCTAAGGTGCTATCTTGATGCAAAAAACCGCTGCTATCCTCGCTATCGGCGATGAGCTGCTCTCCGGAAGAACCCGTGATGCGAATATGCACTATCTTGCCGGCTGGCTGACCGAGCGGGGCGTTGAACTCAAGGAAGCGCGGGTTGTGGGAGACGATAGTGACGATATCGGTGCCGCGTTGAATGCGTTGCGTGGAAAATACGACTATGTGTTTACCTCAGGCGGCATCGGACCCACTCATGACGACATCACCGTCGATGCAATCGCCGCCGCCCTTGGCGTAAGCGTAATAGAACACCCGCGCGCGGCTGCCATGATCCGGCATTATTATTCGAAGCGCGATATTGAAGTGACCCCGGCGCGGCTGCGCATGGCGCGAACGCCCGAAGGTGCGCATCTGATAGAAAACCCAGTGTCCGGCGCGCCGGGCGTCAGAATTGAAAACATCTTCGTGATGGCGGGCGTGCCGCGTATTTTTCAGGCCATGCTGAACGCGATTGAAGGTGAAATTGAACGGGGCGCTGTCATCCATGCGCGTGCTGCGACGGCGCCAAACCTGCCTGAGTCCATGCTGGCTGATCAGCTTCGCGAGATTCAGGGCGCGCTCAAGGGCGTATCACTTGGCAGTTATCCCATCGATGGGGATGAAAAGGGCGTCACGGTGGTTGCACGATCGATGGATGAAGCAGTGGCCACTTCTGCTATCGAGGCTGTTTGCGCCGCCATGCGCGCGCTCGGCGTGGATCCAAGATTAGAGGACCGCCGCTAATCGTGACCATGGAAAAGCTGACAATGGCGGCGCCCGTTTGCTAGAGTACGCCGATTATGGAAAAGGATGGACTGCATGATCGATCTCAAAAGTTTGATTAGGGCTGTAACTGCGGGCTTGTTGTCCGTGGCCTTGTGCAGTCAGGCCGCCGCTGCGCCGTCCGGGGGGTCAACGATCTCTGAGCCGGAAAAGAAAGAAGCTGTCGACGTGCAAGCTTCTTTCGCCGCTGGCGTGCAGGCGATCAAAGATAGCGATTACAAGCTTGCGGAAAAAAAGCTTGGAGAAGTTCTGCGAGTATCAAGCGATCATCCGGAAGCCAATTATTACATGGGAGTCGCCAAGGTTGGCCGCGGGAAGGAAAAGTCTTCCGTTAGATATTTCAAGAAAGCGATTAAGGAACGAAGTAATTTCGTAGAAGCCTACGAACAGCTTGCTTTGGTTTTTGTCGCGCTAGAAAAACAAGATGAGGCGCAGGAACAGCTTGAGAGATTGCGCGACATCAGGACGAATTGCGACAACGAAACCTGTCAGGCTGAGCTTGTCGAGCGTGCAGACCAGTCAATCGCGAATGTAGAAGCGGCAATGGCCGGGACGAACGAAGCGAGCATGGCGCCGCTGCCTGGCAATCGGCACGCTCTGTTCGAAGATACAAGTTCCGATACAGCGGATGTGCTGTATGGCGAAGCCGTTCGCTTGATCAACCAATCACGCTTTGCGGAAGCAATTGATGAGCTTTATGCAGCGCAGGCCATCATCGGTCCGCATGCAGATGTTTTGAACTATCTTGGCTACGCGCATCGTAAACTGGGCGTTTTTGATAAAGCCAAATCCTATTACGCGTCGGCGTTGAAGCTTGAGCCTGATCACTTAGGCGCGAATGAATATCTCGGTGAACTTTATCTGGAACTTGGTGACGTCGATGCTGCGCGCAAGCAACTCCAAAAGCTTGAAAAGATTTGCAGCTTTGGTTGCGCGGAGCGGGAAGATCTGGCGAGGCTTATCGCTATCAAGGAATCAACACGCACGGCGAGGGTGAAGTAAGCGCGAAGTGGTCTCGATTCTGCGATTAGCTTGCTGTGCTTTATTTGCAGTGGTTTTAACTGAAGCGTCAGCCAAACAGTTAACGTCGTCACCAATCCTGACGGAATTGAGCTGGATCGCATCGGATTCTGATGGCGTTGAGTTTTTTACTAGAGAACCTGCTGAGTGTTTTAAGCGGCCGAAAAATCAAGATGATGCATATCTCGCGGAAGTGGGACGCGCCGCATTTCGCAGCCCGTTTCTGTTGGGCGGCCAGGCCGCGCGCCAGGGGCTTTCGTGCCAGTCGTGTCATATGAACGGTCACGATAATCCTTCATTTTTTATTGCCGGTCTGTCCGGCGCGCCCGGTACAGCAGATGTTACGTCGTCAGTATTCAGCAAAACTCGTGAGGATCATGAATTCAATCCGGTTCCGATTCCCGATCTGACCGGTATTGCAGACAAGCAATCATTTGGGACGCAGGCGCCGGCGCCGAGCATGCACGCATTCGTGTCCGGCGCAGTGACGGACGAGTTTCAAGGCGCGCCGCCGACAGAGACAGTTCTTAAGGGGCTCGTGGTCTATCTCGTGCATCTCGATCCCGCAGCATGTCCATCGTCGGATGTAACGCGGACCGTGCAAACCGATATGGCGGAGGTGGAACGCAACATCGCCGCTGCGGTACAGGCGCTGGAGAGGGGCGACGCCGCTGCCGGAGACTTTCTGATTGTGAGCGCGCAGGCGGCGCTTGGACGCATCCATGAACGTTTCGCTGCGCCTTCCTTCGAGCCGCAGCGCGAGCGGTTGCAGTCGGCGTCCAGCACGTTGGGCGATGCGCGCGCCAATGCCCGCGAGGAACCCGTCTTGGGTGCCATTATGCTCAAAAACTTTGCGCAAGACTTGCCTGGGATTGCGCAAGACCTCCATGCCCATCGACGCGCCTCGCTCTATGATGTAGGCGTTTTGCGCGCGGCGCTGGAGGCTGCGGAAGAATAGAAGGATAAAGCGCCAATGTTGGGCGTGTTTGATATTTTCAAGATCGGCATCGGGCCGTCGTCGTCGCATACGGTTGGTCCTATGCGCATCGGGGTGCGCTTCCTTGAAGAAGCGGCTCAGGCTGGCGCGCTGGAAAAGACCTTGCGGGTCAAGGCGGACCTTCATGGGTCGCTGGCGCTGACCGGTATTGGTCACGGTACGGATAAAGCGACGATCCTCGGTCTCATGGGATTCAAGCCCGACGAAACAGACCCGGACGAGGCTGAACGCGCCATTAAGAAAGTCAACGAAACAAAACGAATCACGCTTCATGGCGGAACGGAAATCAAGTTTGATCCAAAAAAAGATATAGACTTGCGCGGCGATATCACGCCCGATCTCCATCCCAACGAAATGCGCCTGACCCTGTTCAACGACGCAGGGGATGAGTTGTATTCCGCTGTTTATTACTCCGTTGGCGGCGGGTTCATCGCCAGCGAGAAACAGTTGAATACTCCGGCGGAAGACGACCTGATCGTTGGCGCCCGCGCGGGGCGCCATTCGTTTGCGTCTGCGGCCGAACTCCTTTCCCTTTGCCGTGACCAGAACTGTTCCATTGCTGATGTCATCGTTGAAAACGAGGATGAACACCGCCCGCGCACTGAGACCGAAGCGATGATCGACAAGATCTGGTTCGCCATGCGTGATTGCGTCGATCGCGGCCTGAAAACTCGTGGCGAGTTGCCGGGTGGGCTGAAGGTCAAGCGCCGGGCGCCGTCGCTGTACGCGAAACTTGCGGAAGCCCCGCTGGCGAATGAGCGTGAGCAGTTGTTTGACTGGCTCAATGTCTACGCCATGGCGGTGAACGAGGAAAACGCCGCCGGCGGGCGCGTGGTGACAGCGCCTACCAATGGCGCGGCGGGGATTATTCCGTCCGTACTCAAACATTACTGTGTGGTCGACGATCAAGAAAATCTCGCTCACATTCGAACGTTCCTTCTTACCGCCGCCGGCATTGGTATTCTCTACAAGCAACGCGCTTCCATCTCCGGCGCCGAAATGGGCTGCCAGGGCGAAGTGGGCGTCGCCTGTTCCATGGCGGCGGGCGGGCTCGCCGCTGTGTGGGGCGGTACGCCGGCGCAAGTTGAGCACGCCGCTGAAATCGGCATGGAACACAATCTCGGTCTTACCTGCGATCCCGTCGGCGGCCTTGTGCAGATCCCGTGTATCGAGCGCAACGCCATCGGCGCCGTCAAAGCGGTCAACGCGGCGCGGCTCGCCCTGCGTGCGTCGGAGGAGCACAAGGTTTCCCTCGACCAGGTGATCGAAACCATGCGCCAGACCGGCCTTGATATGTCGCGAAAGTACAAGGAAACTTCCGAAGGCGGCCTCGCGGTAAACGTAGTCGAGTGTTGATCTGAAACGCCGCTGAGCTGCAACAATTGTTTCCCGTTTGCTCTTAATCGCAATCCTCGCCAAAATGTCCCGGGCGCAAAAAAGGGGAGAGGCTTATGCCGTTTCGCGGGGCGCATTACGCTATTGCTGTATTCTTGGTGGTGACTATCGCCGCCTTTTGGCCAAGCTATTTCAGTATTCTCGATACAGCGCCGCGCGCGCATCATATTCATGGCGTCACCGCGACGCTGTGGGTGCTGCTGCTGATCTGGCAGAGCTGGTCGATCCGACAGCCGAATTTCGCGCTCCATAAATGGGGTGGACGGATGAGTTTTCTCCTCGCGCCGCCTTTTGTCGCTGGCGGTTTGCTGGTCACAAAAATGACTGTCATCAAGGACTCTCCGTTTACGGAAATGTTCGCCGTCTCCCTTTCTTTTGCAGATTTCGTTTCTGTCGCCGTATTCGTGCTTTTTTATTTCCTGGCATTACGCAACCGCCACTCGGTGGAGCATCATTCGCGCTATATGCTGGCGACCATCTTTCCGCTGATACCGCCGTCGGTCGCGCGCATCTTCACCGGTTACGTGCCAGGCGTCGCCATTCGCGCGCCGGAAGACCTGCCGAATTTTGAGGTCGCGCTTAACATCAGCTTCGTCGTTGCGGCCTTGTTCACTATCGCGCTTATCATATCGGACTGGCGGCGGAAAAAACCGCTGGCTCCGTTCCTCATGGCGCTTGGCGCGCTCGTGCTGATGATTGGCGTTTATCATTCCTACGGGAACACCGCGCACTGGGAACAGACCGTTCTCGCCTATGCGCGCTTTTCTGATGCGGTGCTGATCCTCGCCGGCCTTGTCATTGGCGTCGCCGCAGGCTTCCTCGGCTGGCATTTCCCGCGCAAACCGGCCGGACCTGCACCCGCTTCCGTTGCGGCGTAAACTCTCGTACGCCTGCGCCCTCTCGTCTCTTGCCTTTGGCGTCATTGCTGGCCTACAGCCGATTGTTGTACAGGTCCGCGAAAAAAAGTTGTACGGCTTTTCTTTGGCTCGCATTGCCTGCGTCATTTCAATTGTTAGTGGCATCTGTGCCCATAGGCCGGCGCGTGACATTCAACTCTTCCTCAATTTCAAACTGCTGCGCAATATAAGGGCTGCTGGAAAGGTGAGGATGAAATTTAATAGATTAAATTTTATCCCCGCATGTTCGTTTGGGGTTACACTACCGCCCGCCGCCAGCGCTCGCTCATGCGTGTGCGGAATTTCCACCATCTCCGCCATGTGATCGCCGTCACAGACACGCGCCCGCGTGTGATGGTTAATTCAGGGGGATCGGAGGCTTTTCGCCGCCGCGCAAAAACCAGGGGAGAGACCCATGAAACGTTTTGCATACGCCGCCGCCGCGCTGATCAGCGCCGCCGCCGCTTTGCCGGCAACCGCCGCAGAAACAGGCAGGGGAGAACCGACGACACAGCCGCCCGGAAACACCTGGCAACCGAAACCCATCTACGGTGTCGATCCGTCGAAAAACTACCGGTTGCGCGCGCAAGGGTTCTTGCTGACACCCTATACGTTAAGCGGTCCGGCGCGCACCTACGCCCATGTTCTCGTGCTCGATGAAAACGGCAGGCCCGTGACCAACCTGACGCCTTCCTATGTTGAAGGACCCGACAGCCCGTTCCGCGTGCAATATGTCACGTCTTCCGGTTTTCGCTGCGAACCGCTCGGAAATGATGGCGGCACCCATAATGAGTCGGGCGTGACGCCCGGCCTCTATCGCATCTCTGCGCGTATCACGAGAGAAGACGGTCAAGGCCATTGCAGCCTGGGCAACGGCCACGCGATTATGTTGTATGTCAGCCTGCTCGACGACAAGGGCAAGGCGATCGCCGCCGACACTATTCGTCTGGTTGCCTACGATTAAAGGCCGGGCATTATAGCGGGTGTGCGGTGGGGCGACGAAGGCTGAACGAAACCCGGACCGATAAGAAACGGAAGCGCTTACCGCTCTCCATATCCGGACATGCCGCGCAGTATAGGGCCTGTAGAAAAGGCGTGGATATCTATCCACCACTTTCGAAATGGCCGTATAATCGGCCGGCCCCCAACACCCCTGCGAATGGGGTTGGGCCAATTTGCTAAATTGCCGCCTAACACGCCTGCACTCGCCGTGTTCCAATGAGGTTAATAAGGGCAAAAGTCATTTGTTTTGGTTTCGCTTGATTTCAAAAGCCTTTGCAAAATGACTCATAAGCAAAAATACAGTAAAATATAAATAGAATCAGAAAAGTGCAGGGGTTTTATGGAAAAATATGCACTTCATTTGGCAAAGCCACACATAAGACGACTAACTGATTTCTTGACAGAAAAGGCTCGAGACCAAGTAATCAAAGGGCACGCGAAAATTTTGCCCAGAAGGCAGAGATTGCCATTTTCCATTCTATTGCTGGGTTGGAGGAGTTATGCGCAAGCGCCCGGTTGGGCGCGAAAGCTCGACAAAGAGTTTAGCGTGGGGGCGAGCTTAAATAGCCAATCATCCGCTGCGGTATTACTGTTTCGGGTTAAAGACAGAGTTTTTGCCGCAACGTATGGGTACGGGCACGCCTTTATTGATAAAGCTAAACGCGAAAACGACTTCGGACTATTTGTTGCTGTAAACGCGATGAATGACACAGACCTAAGGAATGTCGAGAAAACGAACTTAGGTTCGGCAATGAGAGATTACGCACAGTCTAGCGCCAAAGCACGCTTAGGAACCTTTCGAATTGATGAGGCGTTAGACGTAATCCGCAAGATTGCGGGTAGTTCAAAAGACGAGAGTTTTGGTTCGATTGCAGGAACGAGTTCTCTTCAAATCACTGCAGAGGCTGATCTTATAGAATTAGATGAGCTTGCAGAAAGTTTGCTGAAACTCTTTTCGTCGAAAGCATATCAGAATACGGAATTTGCAATACTTGATCGCCTTAGGCCAATCTTAGACTACAACACAATCGGTCTTTTGGATGGCGAATGCACAAAAGCGTTAAATCAGTCAAGTTCTGATTTTGAATTGGCGATGCCTATGACAATTGCGCAGCCGATCGGATATGTGAAGTTTGAAAGCGCGAAGATACGAGAACAATTTGCAGATGCAACACTTACTGACTACCTTAGCAATTTGAAAGACATCCCGCCAGTTAGTTTGGAAAATCTCAAAAAACATAAAATTGCGGCATATGATCTAGGCACGGATCAAATTATCGATAGATGGTCTGTTTATTCTGCTCTAATTGGCTCCATCACTCACAAGAATAAGAAATATGTAATTAATGAAGGTAACTGGTATAGCGTTGAAAAAGCGTTGGTGGATGCGGCTAATAACAATTTTAAGGGGTGCAAAATTCCCTTTGACGCAAAACTGCCGCTTTGGCCAAAGAAAAGCGTAGGCAAAAAGAAGAAAGCAAACACTGCGTATCTTGATGAAGGTCAGTACTTGAAAATGGCGCAGAAGAATTCGGGGTATTTGCTTTTTGATCAGGATCTAATCCCTATTCCAGGCGAAAAGGGGCCAGGAGTTGAAGTGTGTGATCTGCTAGATGTGAAAGGGCGACGCTTCATACACGTCAAGAAAAGTTCTAGGAAATCATCGATAATTAGCCATCACATAAAACAGGCAAGCAATGCTGCGCGACTTCTTAAAACGTATGGGGAATTTTTTGAATGTTTCTTGAAGAAATGCGAGGCAAAAGGTGGTGCGAAGTTAGCGAAAGAGATTGAAGATTCTCCATGGTCAGATTGGACTGTTGAGCTTCGTATAGGAGATTTACCGAATGCAAAAGGTGACTACACAATTCCATTTTTTAGCAGAGTCTCCTTGTTAGAAGATACTCGGCTAATCCGAGGGTTAGATTTTCAGCTCAAAGTCGGGTTTATAAGACTTGCGTAGTGGTGAGAAAAATATGCTTTCGATTTGACCTACTTTGATCGCCTCCGACCCTTCGCTCCCCGTGGTTTCCCCCTCACATTACTCACCGTCCCCTCGGACTTTTTGATCCTGCCCTCTGAGGCTTTTTCGACTCTGTCCTCAATCGCGGACTGTCTCGCTAGCGGGTCGTCCGACACCGCAAGCTCCACTTCCTGCAAGCGTTTGATCTCGTCGCGGATGCGGGCGGCGTCCTCGAATTCGAGGTTGGAGGCTGCTTCGCGCATCTGTTTTTCGAGCGCGGCGAGGTGGGTCTTCAAATTATGACCAGGTTCAAATTCGGCGCCGTCCTCCGCGAACCCGCCTTTCACATTGCGATGCCCTACAAAGGTCTGGCCCATGGCGGCTTTAGCGCCTTCATCGTCTGACGTCGCGATCTCGGCGATTTTCGCCTTCACCGTGGCGGGGGTGATGCCGTGGGCCTTGTTATGGGCGAGTTGTTTTTCGCGGCGCCTTGTCGTTTCGCCCATGGCCCGCTCCATGGAGCCGGTGATATTATCCGCATAGAGAATGACCCGGCCGTCGACATTTCTGGCTGCGCGCCCGATGGTTTGCACCAGCGAGGTCTCGGAGCGCAGAAACCCTTCCTTGTCGGCGTCGAGAATCGCCACCAGCTGGCATTCGGGAATGTCGAGCCCCTCGCGCAACAGGTTGATGCCCACCAGCACGTCGAACGCGCCGAGGCGCAGATCGCGGATGATCTCGATCCGCTCCAGCGTGTCGATGTCCGAATGCATGTAGCGCACGCGCACGCCCTGTTCGTGCATATATTCGGTGAGGTCTTCGGCCATGCGTTTCGTCAGCGTGGTGACGAGCACGCGCCCGCCGCGTTTCGCCACTTCCTTGCACTCGGCGATGACGTCGTCGACCTGGTTTGACTTGTCTCCCGTCACGGGGCGCACTTCCACCACCGGGTCGACGAGGCCGGTGGGGCGGATCACCTGTTCTGTGAAAACGCCGCCCGTTCGGTTCAGCTCCCAGTCGCCGGGCGTTGCGGAAACATGCACCGTTTGCGGACGCATCTTTTCCCACTCCTCGAATTTCAGGGGCCGGTTGTCCATGCAGGAGGGCAGGCGGAAGCCGTATTCGGCGAGCGTGCGTTTGCGGTTGAAGTCGCCGCGGAACATGGCGCCGATCTGCGGCACGGTGACGTGGCTTTCATCGCAAAAGATGATGGCGTTTTCGGGCAGGTACTCGAACAGCGTCGGCGGCGGCTCGCCCGGCTGGCGCCCGGTGAGGTAGCGCGAATAGTTTTCGATGCCGTGGCACGAACCCGTGGCGGCGAGCATTTCCAGATCGAACTGCACGCGCTGGTCAAGCCGCTGCGCTTCGAGCAGGCGGCCTTCCTCGCGCATGATGGGGAGGGTTTCGTTCAGCTCTTTCTTGATGCCGGTGATCGCCTGTTGAAGCGTCGGGCGCGGCGTGACGTAGTGCGAATTGGCGTAGAGAGTGACTTCTTCCAGATCGTCGGTCTTTTGCCCCGTCAGCGGATCGAACTCGGTGATCGACTCGATTTCATCGCCGAACATGGAAACGCGCCAGGCGCGGTCTTCATAGTGCGCCGGGAAAACCTCGATGGTGTCGCCGCGCGCGCGGAAACAGCCGCGGGCGAAGGCGTTGTCGTTGCGCTTGTATTGCAAGGCCACGAGATCGGCGAGGAGTTTCTTGCGCTCCAGCGTCTGGCCGAGCTTCAGCGAGAACGTCATCGCCGTATAGGTCTCGACCGAGCCGATGCCGTATATGCAGGATACCGACGCGACGATGATGACGTCGTCGCGTTCAAGCAGCGCGCGTGTCGCGGCGTGGCGCATCCGGTCAATCTGCTCGTTGATGGAGCTTTCTTTTTCGATATAAGTATCCGTACGCGGAACGTATGCTTCCGGCTGGTAGTAGTCGTAATAGGAAACGAAATACTCGACCGCGTTATCCGGAAAGAAAGCCTTGAACTCGCCATAGAGTTGCGCGGCGAGCGTCTTGTTGGGTGCGAGGATCAGCGCCGGGCGCTGCGCCGCCTCGATGATCTTGGCCATGGTGAAAGTCTTGCCCGTGCCCGTGGCGCCGAGCAGCACCTGATCCCATTCCTCGTTTCGCACGCCTTCGGTCAGTTCCGGGATCGCCGTCACCTGATCGCCGGCGGGCGCGTAATCCGAAACCACTCTCAGTGGTTTTCTGAGTTTTGTTTCCGGGCGCTCGGGCCGGTGGGGCGTCCAGCTTTCAAGCGGCGTCGCCAGCCGTGCGTGATAGGTCGCAACGCTTTCCGAAAACCCGCCCGGCGTCACCTCCGACTGGTCGGTGACAGGCTGCGCTTTTGGGCGCTTTGCTTTGGGGTCGTATCCGGGGCGGTGTTTGGGGTTTGAATCGGCGGGCATTAGGCGAACATAATGCGAACCTGCAGAAATGGAAGGGGCACAATTTGAGCGGAAAGGCCCAGGTCTTGCTAGCGGCTTAGCCCGGATTTAAGCTCGAGTGTTGACGGAGCTTGTTCGTTAGCGGGGAATAACAGGGGCTGTCGTGCTCGGTGCGCTTCTTCGTTGGTATTAGGGTGCGCACTATGGCTACTATAACAGTCACGACTTCGGAAGATGAAACCTTTGACGATGGCGATCTTTCTGCGGAGACTGCGGACGGCGTCGGGCTGTCGCTGCGCGAAGCGCTGGCGTTGGCGCAAGATGGCGACACGATAGAATTCGCTGCATCGCTGGCAGGCGAGGTGCTTAACCTCCAAAACGGCCCGCTACTCATTTCAAATGATATTACAATTGATGGCGACATAAATAATGACAATGCCGCTGACATAACAATTTCTGGCGACGCTAATGGCGATGACCTGACAATGTCGTCATGGTCAGGCAACGTCATCACCGATGTCGCAAATAATACTAATACAGAGGACAACAGCCGCGTAATTGAGATTCAATCAGATGATGTCGTTATTGGCGGGTTGGTCATTACCGGAGGTACAAGCGCGGGATATGCTCATGGCGCAGGCATTACAATTAATGCTGGCGCAGATGTTGTCATCAACAATTCTGATATATCTGGAAATTTTGCCGTAAATAACGGAGCGGGTGTGAAAAATTTCGGCGACGTTAGTTTTGACGATGTGTCGTTATCACACAACTATGCGAATAATCGCGGCGGCGCCTTAGACAATGACGGAAATGCGACGTTCATCAGTTCTACGCTCGCTTATAACGGCGCAGGTTCTCGCGCCGGCGCAATCTCTAACGGCGGAAGTTTATGGCTTTCGAATGCGTTAGTATACGGTAATACAAGCGGAAATGACGGCGGTGCAATTGATAATGGAGGCTTAGTCGGGTACGCGTTTATTGAAAATTCGATAATAGCAAATAACACCGCGGCTGATTACGGCGGCGGCATCTTAAATTTTTCGGACTTAACTCTTGTCGGTACTGCAGTAGAAAATAACTCGACAGATGGGGATGGCGGAGGGATTGCAAATTTTAATGGAAATGTATCAGCAGCCAATAGCATTTTTTCAGGCAACACCGCAGGCCGAAACGGCGGCGCGCTTATAAACACGCGAGAGATTGTTCTTACAAATACTACGCTATTTGATAACAGCGCCGGTGGTAACGGCGGTGCAATTTATAACGGCAATATCAACGCTACACTTATAAATTCCACAGTTACTGGAAATTATGCCGGCGGATATGGCGGCGGTGTTTATGTGAGCAACCTCAATGCGTTGTTCCTTACAAATGCCATTCTCGCGGGCAACTATGCGGCAAACGTCGGCGATGACGCTTATGGTACGGGTTACGCTCCGCGGATTGAACTATACGGCATGAACATCCTTGGCTCTCCACCCGAAAATTTCACATTACTGGGGTATGATGCAACGCATGCAATAATTCTTGGGTACGGCAATTCCTATACGTTAAGCGATGTTTTTTCTACGTTAGCGCCAACGGGCCTAACGGGTATCACAACAGGCGTTCTTGCGCATAATGGCGGGCCGGTTCAAACCTTGGCGCTAAACCCGATAGGACTCGCGATAGACGCGGGCGA
Organism: Hyphococcus flavus; assembly: GCF_028748065.1. Classification (GTDB taxonomy): domain Bacteria; phylum Pseudomonadota; class Alphaproteobacteria; order Caulobacterales; family Parvularculaceae; genus Hyphococcus; species Hyphococcus flavus. Next base: position 2,668,826 of record NZ_CP118166.1, read on the forward strand.
TAGCGCGTTATTGCCGAGCGATTCCCATAATCTTGATGGTGATGCGCTGTTCGACGACTATCTTCCCGTCGATGCGCGCGGGGCCAGCCGTATTCAGGGAGCCGAAGTTGATATAGGCGCTGTCGAATTAGGTGTTGCGGGTCCGGTTTTAACAGGAACAAACGGTAACGATGAATTAAGCGGCGATGAATTTGCGGATAGCCTCGTTGGTTTGGGCGGTAATGACACGCTTATGGGCGGTAATGGAGCTGATACGATTGATGGAGGCGAAGGGACAGACACGGCGTCATACGAAACGAGTCCTTTTTCCGTTGTCGTAAGTCTTTCGAACGGGTTTGCGGAAGGGAGCGATGCTGAAAACGATACATTCGTCAGCATCGAAAACCTAATTGGCTCCAATCTTGACGATGTTCTTGCCGGAGACTCCGGAAAAAATAGCCTCTCAGGGCTTGATGGCGATGACGAACTTGTCGGCCGCGACGGCGAAGATACGTTATTCGGCGGGGCCGGTGTCGATACATTATATGGCGGCGCCGCCGCAGACATGTTGATCGGCGGCGCCGGCGACGACTTGCTATCTGGCGCAGCGGGTAATGACATTTTGGATGGTGGAACCGGAAACGATACGCTTGTGGGGCTAGGCGGCAATGACACATTAAATGCCGGCGACGGTGTCAATATCGTGGATGGTGGGGACGGAATAGATACGCTTATTGTCGATGAATTGTTCAGTCCCGGTTTATTTAATGGCGGATTCGACGGTTCTGAAGTTCCGATGCTTTCGATTGAACTTGATAGCGCAAGCACCGCAATCAAAAGCATAGAAAGACTTCAGTTCACAGATACGCTCGTTGCACTTTTTGTTGGCGGCGCGGGTAATGATTTCGCCAATGCAATCTTGGCAAACGCACCGAATTATCTTGTATCTGGAGCTGGTGATGACACCATGATCGGTGGGAATGCTGATGATGTGATTATTGCCGGTGATGGGAATGACGTCTTAAACGGAAATGGCGGCCATGACTTTTTAATTTCTGACGAATTTAACACTGAGTTAGGCGTTTCTGGAAACGACACAATCTACGGCGGTTCTGGAAATGATACTATTTACGGCATGGAGGGCGACGATCAGCTATTTGGCGATGAAGGAGATGATCTTTTTTTAGGCGCCGCCAGTGGTCATGACACGATACATGGCGGAGACGGCAATGATACAATCAGTAGCGATAACGGCGATTTCTATGGCGATGCTGGAGATGATTTCTTCCAGTTATCCGGAGTGGCATATGTAGACGGTGGAGATGATTTTGACACCGTGCGCATCGGTTTTGGCGCTGGTGGAGATATCTCTTTTTCCTTAATAGATCCTGCAAAAAACTCGCCATTCATCGGTGTTCCAACTATCGTAAATGTAGAACGAATACGGATTTCCGATGTAGGAAACCATTTTCTTGAGGGTGATAATTCAGACAATTCTCTAATGACTGGCAGCGGTAATGACTCGTTGTACGGCTTAGGGGGCAATGACACGATTATTGGCTTCGAAGGCAATGACGCTTTGAATGGGGGTGATGGCGACGATTCGGTTGTTGGCAGCTATGGAAACGATTTGCTCGTCGGATCGGCGGGGGAGGACACGGTTTCCGGCGGTGTGGGGCTTGATGTGATCTTCGGCGGTTCTGGCAATGACGTGCTTGCAGGCGGCGCAGATGCGGACTTCATTTCCGGCGGGGTGAACAACGACATCATTGACGGTGGCGATGGCGATGACGAGGTCGCCGGCGGCGCCAATAATGATTCCGTCATGGGCGGCGACGGGAATGACACCGTCTACGGCGCAAAAAAAATTGACACGCTGGAAGGGGGCGACGGCGACGACCTGGTGTCGGGGGCGGCGGACAACGATTTTATCGATGGCGGGACAGGAAACGATACGATCTTCGGCGGTCGCCAGAACGATCTTATCACCGGCGGGACCGGCGACGATGTTTTCCTCTATAACAAGGGCGGGGATTACGACGTGATCACCGATTTCACGGCCGGCGCAGGGACTGAAGACGTGATCCAGCTTTATAATTTTGGGTCAAGCTTTGATGCCTTTGCGGAAGTGACCGCCGCGGCGGTGGAGCTTGACGGCGACACCTATATCGACTTCGGCGATGGCGATATCATCATTCTTCGGGGTGTTCTGATAGCCGACCTCCATCAGGATGATTTTGTATTTGGCTAGAGCGTTTTGAAGGAAAGCGGTTCGCCGAATTTTCTTTTAAGGATCAAACAGACACATACAGCTTGTTACTGAATCAGCCGCTTTGCTTTGGGGTCGTATCCGGGGCGGTGTTTTCTGGGCTCTGACATGCGCCAGAACATAATAAGAACCGTTCGGAATGGAAGGGGGAAAGAATCACAAGTCTGGCGGGGCGCAGAGGTTGAAATGTGGCGTTCAGCGCCACGATCGCCAACACGCCGCCTTAATAACGGCGCAAATCACCGTCAGATTTTAATCATGGCGATGATGACAAGAATAACCAGCGAAAAGGTTCTATCCTGTGCTGTAAGCGGCGCTCTTATCCTGCTGCTTGCGGCGGCATGCGATAATGGCGGTGCTGAACAGAACACGCCCGCCTCTGAACAAAGAGCGTTATCTGAGAAATCTGATGAATCAAAAACTGGCGTAGCAGACGCTTCACAACCGCAAAGCGCCAATCAGAGCGATGGGCACGATGAAATACTCTTCGCGAGCAATGCTGAGTTATGTGAAGCAGTTGTCAGCCGAGTACGACAGAGTAGCGTCCCCTACGTTCGATGGGTGGAAATCGACGATGATGTCGCGAACGTGACGCTGGATTATTTTAATGATGGCGTTTCGCGAACGATTGAACGCCGGAAAGGCATGCTTGCCGGAAACAACATTGTCACGCTCTGGTCTGATACCGGCGCTGGTGAGTTTGTCAGGCTTGATTTGGGTCATGCTGGCGCCAATACGAAAAACCTGCCTGCGATTGAGAATCTGCACACAAAGCTGACCTATTCAACTGCAGACATTATAGACCTTGATGGAAGCATCAGGACCCTTGTCACGCCCTTGCAGGATGTCAGTACGCCGGGCGACTTTTACGTCATAAACTGGAGCGTGAAAGCAGGGGCTGCGGCGCCGTTCGCACCGCGTGATTATTATCCTTATGTAGATTGCGTCATCAATCAGATGGCAAGCGACGGGTAAGCAACATGGCGCTTTCAAATCTGAACCTGCTCTCCGGGAATGCCTATTTTGCGTTGCTTTATGACATGATCAAGCAGCGGGAAAATCCGTGGCTTTATAATGGAACCGGATTTGAACGCATCCATAATGGCGGCGGCGACGGCAACCCGACTTTTGGATACGGATTTAACCTCGCGGCGTTTAGCGCGTCGATTGTCGAGCAGGTTATTCTGCACGCCTATAGCAACTCGCTGACCGGTCAGCAGGGCGACGGGCTCGATCTCATTCTCGACTGGAAAACTGGCGCCGCCGTTTTTATCGACGGTCAAGCCAGAACGCTCACCAACGCCGACATCATCAATCTGGCGGATGTTAGTTTGAATGGCGCGCCTGGCGCCGTCGGTAGTACGGCGCAACGCGCCGCCGTTCAAAGCTTGTCTTTAAATGACGCGCAGGCGACACGCATGCTCGATGTCATGATCAAGGGCGACCTTAATCTTGTTCATATCGAAGGTCCCAGCGGCAGTTGGGGCTATGAAGACGGTCTTGATTATCGTCTGGCCGAGGAGGGCGTTCTTCCATATTCCGTAGAAAGAGCGGCGCTGTTATCTGTTTACTACAATGCGCCAAGTCTGATCGGGCCGGGCGTGCAGAACGCTGTCGCTAATGATGACCGTCCGCAGCTCTGGTATGAAATTCGATACAATCACAATCACTTCAACCATAATGGTTTGCAGAACAGGCGCGCCGAAGAATCCGATCTGTTGGGGCTGGTCTCGCAAGCAGCCAAAGACAATCCAGCGCTTTATATCGACGAGTTCGCTTTTGCTCTTAACACGCTGTTCAATGATTTTGACCGGCTCGGCAATCGCATTCTGACGCGTATCGAAGCCCGGGACGGGCTTGATAATTTCGAAGATGCAATTGCGCCGGAGCTGCAAGCTTTACTGGACTATTATGTCCTTGCGCCGCTTGGCGCCGCCTCCGCGCCAACAATCGACTTTGTGCAAGCCGATGATGCGGGCATCAGTGAAACAATGATCGGGAAAAGCACCGCCGGTGAAGGCGTTCCTGGTGGAACGCATGATGCGAATACCGTGAATTTGATCCTCGGCATGGGCGGGAACGATTTTATTCGCGGTCTCGGCGGGCCTGACTATCTTTATGGTGGTGATGGCGACGACACCATTGAGGGCGACGGCGCCGGAACGCCTTCAGGTTCAGAGGGGCATGATCTCATAAACGGCGGCAGCGGCAATGATCTTTTGATCGCTGGTTATGGCGATGAATACATTATCGGTGGAACTGGCGATGATGTTATTGTGGCCGGCGCCGGGAACGATGCGGCCAATGGCGGCGCGGGAAATGACTCGCTCGACGGCGCGCTTGGCGACGACTTGCTGGTGGGATCGACCGGTAATGACACGATTGACGGCGGGGCTGGTCTCGATGTGATTTTCGGCGGCGACGGCGAGGACATGCTGATGGGCGGTTCTGGCCGCGACGTGCTGGCGGCGGGTGTGAAGAACGATGTTCTGGACGGCGAAGGTGGCAACGACGAACTCTATGGCGGCGCCAACAATGACCTGCTGATGGGCGGCGACGGCGACGACACTATGTTTGGCGCCAAGGGCGTCGACACGCTTGAGGGCGGCGATGGAAACGACATTGTCTCCGGCGCGGCGGATAACGACTTCATCGACGGCGGCGAGGGCGACGACCTCATCTTCGGCGGCGTGCAGAACGATCTTCTGACCGGCGGGCTGGGGAACGACACGTTCCTTTACAACGCGGGCAACGACATTGACGTCATCACCGACTTTGTCGCCGGCGCCGGCACGGAAGACGTCATTGAACTGAACAATTTCGGCACGGACTTTGATACCTTCGCCGAAGTGATGGCGGCCGCCACCGACGACGGCACAGACACGACCATCAACTTTGGCTCAGGCAACCTGATCATCCTCTACAACGTCCTCGTTGCAGACCTCCACCAGGACGATTTCGTGTTTGGGTAGGGGCGTCGCATACGTTTCTAACATTCATTTTATCTGCACTGTTGTGCAGGGTGAAGAAACGCGCACTAAAACGCAAATCCAGTATAAACCGCAAGAATCCAGCGTGATGACTTCAACTGGTTTCGATGACTGGTTGGGTTTTCGATCATTGTCCCAGGCGGTTTTTTTAGCTCATGCATGCGAGATGATGGGCCAGGATCAGCCCAAGAGAGCAGCAAAAAAGTATCTTCCGCTGTTTAAATGGAACCGGAGAACGGTTTATTTATCTATCGGATATTGCACCACAATATTAAAAGACTGTAGTGTCAAAGAGTAAGAGAAAAGCTAAATACTGGCGGGGTTTATGTTTATTGAGGGCACGTCGGGCGACGACTCGCTTGATGGAACGAGCGGCGATGACATCATTACCGGGCTGGGGGGAGATGATACCCTCAATGGCGGCGAAGGAAATGACACCGTTGTAGGCGGCGCTGACAGCGATACTGTCAATGGCGGCAATGGCGATGATTTTCTCAGTGATGGAGAAGGTGACGACGTCGTCAATGGCGGGACTGGCGACGATACGATCGCTTCGGGCCTAGGGACTGACACGCTCGACGGCGGCGACGGCTTTGACACGGTTGAAATCACCCGTTCGGGCGCATCGGTTGATCTCACCATCGGTGCATCAACCATTGAAGACGCCAATTTGAACGACGATGACGTCTTTTCAAATATTGAGCGAGTAGAAGTCTTTATATCCCGCGCGGAGGTTTTTGACGACACGCTCAACGGCGCGGCGGCGACGGCATCGTTGTCGCTTTATGCCGGTGGCGGCGATGATGTCATCATTGGCGGCTCGGGCGACGATATCATTGAGGGCGTCACTGGTGACGACACCCTGACGGGCGGCGCCGGCGCGGATGTTTTTGATTTTGATTTCACTGAAGATGTCAGCGTCAATGGCGATGTCATCACGGACTTCGAAAACATCGACGTCATCGACTTTTCGTCTATCAACGAGATCGGCGAAATTGGGGGAATTCAGGGGCTGGACCTTATATTTATCGGCAACGCCGCTTTTTCCGGCGCGGCCGGCGAATTCCGGTACGAGACTGGCGGCGGCCAAACGCAAATTCAGGTGGACGAAGACGGCGACGGAACGGCGGACCGGTTTGTTTTCATTACAAACGGCGAGTTCACGCTTTACGAAACCTTTTCGGATTCCGCCGTTCTTACGACGACTCTGATTGCGCCGACGGAAAACGCTGACACCATTGACGGCACGGTTTCAGACGATGTCATTGACGCCCTTGGCGGTAATGACACGGTCAACGGTCTGGGCGGCAATGACTTTCTGATCGGGCGCGCCGGCGACGACAGCCTGACCGGCGGTGATGGCAGCGATACTCTGTCCGGCGGCGACGGCGAAAATACGCTGCGGGGCGGCGATGGCGATGACATTCTTTTCATTGAGACCGGCTATGACGCCCTCATTGATGGTGGTTCTGGCGACCTGGATCGTTTCGATGTTGGTATTGAACAAGCTTCCGCCAGCTTTGTTTACGGTGCGGACCCGTCCGCCAATTTCAGTTTCACATACGGCCCGTCAAACAATTCAGTTCAGCTCATTGATGTCGAGCTGGTTCTCTTTTCATTGGACTCCGCCGGATACGTGAACCTTGTTCTCGGCGATAATGGCGCGAACACCCTTTCGCCCATTCATAATAATGACGCGCTGATATTCGCCGGCGATGGCGCCGATACGCTCACTGGCGATTTTGGCGACGATACGCTTTTTGGAGATGAGGGCGACGACAGTCTGACCGGCGGCGAGGGAAATGACTCCCTCATGGGCGGTGTGGGTCAGGACATGATTGAAGGCGGAATTGGTGAAGATATTATCGAAGGAGATTCCGGTCATGATTCTCTGTTCGGTTGCGCAGGTGACGACACAATTGACGGTGACGCCGGTTACGATTCCATAAATGGCGGTGAAGATAATGACAGCCTGTTGGGCGGCGACGGCGATGATAATCTTTCTGGGGGGAACGGTGTGGACTCGCTTGGTGGCGAGGCAGGAAACGATCTGCTTGAAGGCGAAGATGGTGCAGACAGTCTTTCTGGCGGTGCTGGCGCCGATACTCTGTATGGTGGGAATGACAACGACTTGCTCGAAGGCGACGGTGGAGATGATTATTTAAGAGGCGGAGCAGGCGCTGACACTTTGATTGGAGGCGATGGTTTTGATTCCGTTGAATATAGTGCCTCGACGGTCGCAATTTCTATCAACTTGGAAACGGGGGTCGCTACTGGCGGCGACGCCGAAGGCGACACTTTTTCTTCTATAGAAAGAATTTTTGGAAGTTCTTTCGCTGACACGCTTATTGGCGACGATGGCGACACCGAATTTCGAGTTAGTACAGGTGATTATGTGATTGGCGGGGGCGGCGCTGATTATTTTATACGATCAGCCGGGCAATCGCCGAAAGTTTCTTACATAACCTCTCCGGGCGCTGTTCATATCGACTTAACGCAGGGCGTCATTCAAGGATTTGACGCTGAAGGGGATAGTTTTAGTGGGATCGATGTCTTTGAAGGCTCGATGTATGACGATACGCTCATCGTTGCTCGTGGCGAATTATACGGACAAGATGGAGATGATCTGCTTGCGGGCGATCCGTCAGACGGTTTGGCTAACGAAATTCTGAGCGGAGGTAATGGAAACGATACGCTTTATGGGTATCGCGGTTTCGACGATCTTTTTGGCGATGATGGCGACGATCTAATATTCGGTGGTGATCATCGTGATCTTATAGAAGGCGGGGCGGGATCTGATTCCATTAATGGTGGTGAAGACAACGATACGATTGATGGTAATTCAGGCGACGACCACCTGGTTGGTTCGGCTGGCAATGATACGATCGGCGGCGGCGCCGGTCTCGACGTGATCTACGGCGGTTCCGGCGAAGACGTGCTGACCGGCGGTGCAGATGCGGATTTTCTCTCCGGCGGGGTGAACAACGACATCCTTGATGCTGGCGACGGCGATGACGAGGCCGCTGGCGGCGCTAACAACGACCTCGTCATGGGCGGTGCGGGCAACGATACGATCTACGGCGCGAAGCGCGTCGACACGCTCGAAGGCGGCGACGGCGATGACATCGTGTCAGGCGCCGCGGATAACGATTTCATCGATGGCGGCATTGGCGACGATACGATTTTCGGGGGACGGCAAAACGACCTGATCGCCGGCGGCGCAGGCGACGATTTGTTTCTTTACAATCACGGCGGCGATTATGACGTCATCACCGACTTCACAGCCGGCGCCGGGACCGAGGACGTGATCCAGCTCAATAATTTTGGGTCAAGCTTCGATACCTTTGCGGAAGTGACCGCCGCGGCGGTGGAGCCCGACGGCGATACCTACATCGATTTCGGCGATGGCGATATTATTATTCTTCGGGACGTTCTGATAGCCGATCTCCACGAAGACGATTTCGTCTTTGGGTAGGGGCGAGCGTATTGGTTGGTCTCTTCAGAGACGATCAGGAACAAATCGTGGACATTCCATGCAGTCGATCTCACGAATGTTTGAACGGGGATGAGCGTATTCACTGTTAAGCTGGTTGGACATATCACGCGGGCATGAGTTCTAGGGAGGGGCGCGATGCCAGTTCAACTAAATACCGGGCAGCAAACTGTTTATGCCGCCCCAACCCTGATCGATGAGACTGACGGCATTGGCATTTCGGAATTGGCGGGAATTATCGGGTTCAACCGGGTGCCGCCTGATCATAACGGCGCTGTTGGTCAAGATCATGTCGTTTCCGTGCTTAACCACGTCATGCAAATCTATGACAAGAGCGGTGATCTACTCTCCACTCAAACGCTGGATTCTCTTTTCGGTGTCGTGCCAGGCGCGTTTGTGCTGCCTGTCGATCCGAACATACTTTATGATCCTTATACAGATCGATTTGTCTATGTCTCGTTTGAAGTCACCGGCATAGACGGGTCTGGATCAAACCCTTCGAATGACGTCATTCAACTGAATGTGGCCGTGTCGAAGACAGGCAATCCGCTGGACGGCTGGCATGTTCAATCAATCGACGCAAAAACTGTTGTTGGCGGGGAAAACACCTGGAGCGATTATCCCGGTATCGCGGTTGACGGTGAGGCGATCTATATCTCGGCCAATATGTTCCAGTTCGACCCTGGCTCTGACGGACAGGTGAGCTTCGCCGGTAACCGGCTGTGGATTGTCGATAAAGGCGAGGGCGGCGGCGGGCTATATGATGGCGGCGCTATATCATTTACGAAGCATGACCCTGTCGCCGAGGCTGGCGGCGGCGCGTTCAACGCCACCTTGATGCCTGTGCGGTATGCGAATGATTCCCTTGGCGGTCCTGGCGTGTTTTTAGCCTCGGCAAGCGGGGCGTCTAATGGCGTAAATGAAATACTTCAGGTCTTTCATGTAACAGACCCTTTGGGCACGCCCGACTTTTCAGTACAACAAATTTCCCTGGGCGACGTCAGCAATGAAAATGCCGGATTTTTACCACAGGCGACGCAACTCGGCACCAACATCGTGCTCGGTTCGGGCGATCCGCGCATTAATTCCGGCGGCGCGGTTTGGTTTGAAGGAAAAATCTATCTTACATTCTCCGTCTCTCCAAAGTTCGGGCCGAACTCCAGTCAAACCACGACTCATTGGGTAGAGCTTGATGCAACATCGCCTGCTGCAATTTCACTATTGCAGCAAGGCAATATTGGCGGTGAGGACATCGCGCCCGGAACGCACACATTTCATTCATCAATCAATGTAAACAAAGATGGTTCTGTCCTGATCAATTTTTCGGCTTCTGGACCTTCGATCTATCCGGGCGCTTATTATGCGATCCGCGGAGCTGACGATCCGATTGGAGAGTTTGGCCCGGCGCAAACGCTCAGTCCGGGCATTGACTATTATTTCCGCAACCGGCTTGGCGAAGGCATCAGTTCACAGACGACTAATCGCTGGGGTGACTTCTCAGGTGTAAGCGTTGACCCTGTTGATGGAACGACATTCTGGTTTTTCAACCAGTTTGCAGATACCAGAGGATCGCCCAATGCAGCGGGGCAGGATGGACGGTGGCGTGTTGTTCTGGGCAGTGCGCGCCCGACTGTTCAGAATTTTCAGTTTGATGCAAACGATACCAATGAAAATTTCTATGGTGGTCTTGGCGTTGACGCGATCCAGTTGAATGCTTTGTCTACAAACACACGTGTGGACATTACTGAAAATGGCGACGGATCTCTGAACGCGGCATTCGGCGACACGGCGAGCGGAACCGCGCGCGGGTATTTCGTGGAGGCAATCGTATTCAACGGCGGCGCAGGTGATGACACCGTATCGGTTGACGGCGCATTTACTCCTGCGCAACTGGCGGACAGAGCCGTTTTTGCGAGCGGCGGCGGCGGCGTTGATCTGTTAACGGCTGCGGCGCTTTTGACAGACATTGGCGTTGAATTTTATGGCGGTGATGGTGAAGACATCCTGATTGGCGGTTTGGGGAATGATTTTCTGCTCGGTCAGAACGATGACGACGCAATCACAGGCGCCGATGGAAATGATTCAATTAACGGCAATGCTGGCGATGATTCAATTGAAGGCAATGCAGGAAGTGATGTTCTTGTTGGTTCTACCGGGGAAGATACGATTTCAGGGAGTGACGGCGTAGATCTGATTTATGGCGGAACCGGCAATGATATTTTGTCCGGAGGCAACGAGAGCGATTACCTGTCCGGCGGCATTAACAACGACATTCTAGATGCTGGTGATGGCGACGACGAGGCTGCCGGCGGCGCCAACAACGATTCCGTCATGGGCGGCTTGGGGAACGATACCCTTTATGGCGCTAAGCGGGTTGATACGGTAGAGGGCGGCGACGGAGACGATATCGTTTCAGGAGCCGCAGACAATGACTTTCTGGATGGTGGCGATGGAAACGATCTCCTATTTGGCGGCGTGCAGAATGATCGCATCACTGGCGGGGCAGGCAATGACACGTTCCTTTATAACGCCGGTAACGACATCGATCTCATTACCGATTTTGTCGCCGGCGCCGGCACGGAAGACGTCATCCAGTTAAACAATTTCGGCGCTGACTTTGATGAATTCGCCGAAGTGATCGCCGCCGCCATCGATGACGGCACAGATACGACTATCAACTTCGGTTCGGGGAACCTGATTATTCTCTATAATGTCGTTGTCGCGGACCTCCACGAGGATGATTTCATATTCGGCTAAGAGGGCCAGTAGGCTATTTTTCTTATGGCTGCGTGACTGCGCAGGATTTAGAATGATGCGCTGAAGCCCAGACCGAACCAGAAACCGCTCGGCTCCGTCGTTACAGTTGGCGGCGTGGTGTCGTCAAATATTGAGCCGCCTGGTATGTCCGATCCGCCATATCGCGCGCCGACATAGAAAGAACCGTTGTTGGAAAACGCATAGGAAAGATCCGCCGTGGCGAGACCGTAAAGATAATCACCCGGTCCGTCCGGTATGACATAGCCGAGAGACCCGCCGAGGTCTAAGCTCAATTTCTCGGCGACTGGAACGGAATATGAAGCGCCGCCTTCAACGGTCGTCGTATCTAGCATGAAGTCGCGATAGACATAGGCTGTCGGAGACAGGGGAATGTCGAAGGACAAGCCGCTGAAGATCTCCACCGTATTGGCGCTGTCGTCGAAAAATCCGCTCTGTGCATCCGGGTATGTGTAGTAGGTCAAACCTATGTCGAACGAAATGATTTCATTTATCGAGGTGTTGTATCCCGCGAATATGTCGAGTTCGTCGCCATAGGGAATATCGTCATCGCCTATGGGTAGCGCCAGCCACGCGCCGCCGTAAAAGTTTCCATAGGTCAGGGTGACCGCCGGTTGAATACTGGCTTCTTGTAATTGAACGCCGCGAAAGACGTATCGAGACTCAAACGCAACATCTGCCGATAACTCCAGCGATTGTGCTTGAGCGGAATGTGCAAGAGCGGACAACGCAATAGCGCCGTAGAGTGAGCGCAACATAGACTCCTCCGATCACCACGTGTTTAAAACGCGGTATGCTGAAAAAACGATTGGGTTACGGACGAAATCTGCAACACGAGTGTGCGGCGCACAATGCGACTCTTAACCAAATTAGCAGGAAATGCGAAAAGTTAGCTATTTTACCTATAACAATGGAATTAAATGTCACTAAACTGGCGTAAAATAGCGGTTATGGAGGGGCATTTTCGCCTATGCAGCATATTTTGGTTGCGTTGCAAAATCATGCTGGTTAGCCTTTGACTCGAATCAAGCAGCATCCGCCTGTTGATTTTTGATGCAATTAAGACCGGCAAAAAGAGGGCGTACTGATGAAATACATAATTGCGGTTGTTAAGCCGCATCGCCTTGAAGACATAAGGACGGCGCTTACGGCTATGGGCGTTGAAGGGCTTACGGTGTCAGACGTTAAGGGGTTCGGCCGTCAAAAGGGGCACAGCGAAGTCTATCGAGGCGCGGAGTACCAGGTTGATTTTGTGCCGAAGGTAAAACTCGAAATTGCGATCGCCGCTAGTGAAGTGACGAAAGTCATTGAGGCTATTTGCGGTGCTGCAAAGACGGATCGCATCGGTGATGGAAAAATCTTTGTACTGGACCTTGAAGACGCCGTGCGCGTGAGGACTGGTGAAACCGGTGCAGCAGCAATTTAAGACTGGACGGGGCATGAATATCGTGAAAATCAAAATAAAATTTCTCGTCGTATTTACGGCAGCCTATTTTGCGTGCGTGTCTGGCGTCGGCGCTCAGGAAGCAGCAGATGCTGCGTTGGCTGTACCGGCGCCGTCTGACGGATCTGCGTTTGTATTCAACACGCTGTTGTTTCTCGTGTCCGGCATGGTTGTCATGTTTATGGCGGCTGGATTTTGCATGCTGGAAGCTGGTCTGGTTCGCTCAAAGAACGCCGCCACTATATGTGTAAAGAACATTGCGCTTTTTTCCGTCGCAGGCCTGATGGTGTATTTTATCGGCTATGATCTCATCTATGGCGTCGCCGAAGGCGGGGTCATCGCGCCGCTGAATATTTTCTGGGGCGGGGATGAAAGCGAGGCGCTCAGCAATGGTTACTCGGCGCATTCGGACTGGTTTTTTCAGATGGTGTTTGTTGCGACGGCGGCGTCTATTGTTTCCGGCACGCTGGCGGAACGCATAAAGCTTTTTCCGTTCCTGGTTTTCGTCGCGGTCTTGACTGGCATTATCTATCCGATCCAGGCGAGTTGGGTCTGGGGCGAGGGCTGGCTTGACGCCCGGTTTGATGATTTCGCCGGTTCAACGCTGGTTCATTCGACCGGCGGCTGGGCGGCGCTGGCTGGCGCTTTGGTGCTCGGCGCGCGTAACGGTAAATATGTCAGTGGAAGGGTCGCTCCTATCCCAGGCTCTTCATTGCCTCTGGCGACGCTGGGCACGTTTATTCTCTGGCTCGGCTGGTTTGGATTTAATGGCGGTTCTCAACTCGCGCTCGGAACGATCCCGCATGCGACAGATGTGTCAAAGATATTCGTTAACACCAACATGGGGGCGTGCGGCGGCGTTGTCGCGGCGCTGCTTTTAACGCAAGCGTTGTACAAGAAAGTGGATCTAACGATTGTCTTGAATGGCGCCATCGGCGGGCTTGTCTCAATCACGGCGGAACCATTGCAACCAGCGGTCTGGGTTGCGGTTTTGATCGGCGCTGTCGGCGGTGTTATAGTGACGCTGGCTGTGCCGGTTCTGGATAAGTTAAAGATCGATGATGTTGTCGGCGCGATCCCTGCGCACTTATTTTGCGGCATATGGGGTACGCTCATCGTCCCGCTCAGCAACAGCGAGGTGACATTCTTCGGCCAATTGACGGGCGTGGTCGTGATAGGCGTCTTTGTATTTACACTCAGCTTGTTGTTCTGGCTGGCGCTTAAATATACCCTTGGCGTCAGGGCAAGCGATGAACATGAGCGAATGGGCCTTGATAAGGCGGAGCTGGGCCTTGAGGCCTATCCGGAATTTGCGAAGGGTTAAACCAAATCGGCGGAGGCTCACATTAAAGAGCATATGTTGAAATTCGTTTCGCGGGAACGTGAAACGCCAATGAAGCGAAATTCCGGCGAGCGTCGCCGGGATTTTGACGAAATATATGCGCGTTTTGCTGATGATCATGCGAGTACGCAGGCGTCGCGATGCAGTCAGTGCGGCGTGCCGTTCTGTTCTGATCACTGTCCGCTTGGCAATGACATTCCCGACTGGCTGAAGGCGGTTGCTGAAGGACGGTTGGAAGACGCCTATGCGTTGTCATCGGCGACTAACAACATGCCTGAAGTCTGCGGGCGTATTTGCCCGCAGGACCGGTTGTGTGAAGGCTCATGCGTCATCGAACAGTCCGGTCATGGAACGGTGACGATCGGTTCCGTCGAGCAATACATCACTGAAACGGCGTGGGATAAAGGCTGGATCAAACCGGTGAAGCCAGCCGAGGAACGGCCACAGTCCGTAGGCGTGATCGGCGCAGGGCCAGCCGGGCTCGCCGCAGCGGAAGAGCTTCGTAAGGAAGGGTTTCAGGTAAAAGTTTACGACCGTTATGACCGCACAGGCGGACTGCTGGTTTACGGCATTCCCAATTTCAAACTGGAAAAGCATGTTGTCTCCCGGCGCACGGAGCATCTTGAAAAAAGTGGCGTTCAGTTTATACGCAATTTTGAGGTCGGGCGCGACGCAACCCTTGCAGAATTACGCGCTGACCACGATGCGATTTTGATCGCCACGGGCGTTTACAAGGCGCGTGATCTTGTCTGTCCCGGTTCCGGCAATAACGGCGTTATCGCGGCGCTTGATTATTTGACGGCGTCAAACCGCAAAGGACTAGGCGATGATGTCGCCGCGTTTAATACAGGCGATCTTGATGCGAGCGGCAAAAGCGTCGTTGTCATTGGCGGCGGCGACACGGCAATGGATTGCGTGCGTACGGCCGTCCGACAGAGCGCGACATCCGTTATATGTCTTTACCGCCGTGACCGCAAAAACATGCCCGGCTCGCTGCGTGAAGTGGCGAATGCCGAAGAAGAAGGCGTCATATTCGAATGGCTTGCCGCGCCTAAAGGCGTAAAGGGTGATGCAGCCAAAGCAAACGGCATTCGCGTTTCAAAAATGGAGCTTGGCGAGCCTGACGAAAGCGGGCGCCGTGCGCCTGTGGAGATTGACGGCGCCGAATTCGACATTGACGCCGATATGGTGATCAAGGCGCTCGGGTTTGAAGCGGAAGACCTGCCAGCGCTTTTCAATGAACCGGACTTGAAAGTGACGCCCCGCGGGACATTACGCGTTGATGGCGCGACGCTCGAAACAAATATTCCGGGCGTTTATGCGGCGGGCGATATCGTGCGCGGCGCGTCGCTTGTGGTTTGGGCAATCGTCGATGGGCGCAAGGCCGCCGCAGCCATCACGATGCAACTCAATTCCGCGAACATTACGCCAATCGCTGCCGAATAAAAAAGAAGAAGACCATGACTGATTGCGTATCGACATATTTGCGCCGGCGTGACCTGCTGACAGCAGCGAACGCTTATGATCCTGCGTCAGAACATGACGCCTGCGGCGTCGGGCTGGTGGCGGCGCTTGACGCAAAACCGCGCCGCGAGATTGTCGATATGGCGATCGCGGCGCTCAAAGCCGTCTGGCATCGCGGCGCCGTTGATGCGGACGGAAAGACCGGCGACGGCGCAGGCATTCGGCTAAATGTACCACAGGAGTTGTTCCGTGCGTTTGTTGAACGCACGGGCCATAAAGCCGGCAAGCAAGATATCTGCGTCGGTATGCTGTTTTTGCCGCGCACCAGCCTCGCCGCGCAGGATGCTGCGCGGGCGATTGTCGAGTCTGAAATTCTTCATCGCGGGTTTTATATTTATGGCTGGCGCCAGGTGCCGGTGCAGGCGCGCGTTTTAGGCTCGAAAGCCAATGCGACCCGGCCGGATATTGAGCAAATCCTGTTCTGTGACCCCAAGGGACGAAGCCAGGACGAGCTTGACCGTATTCTTTATATCGTCAGGCGGCGTATCGAAAAGCGTGCGCGGGAACAGGGGCTGCATGAGCTTTATGTCTGCTCACTGTCGTCACAGGACATCATTTATAAAGGCATGTTTCTGGCGCAGGAGATTGACAACTTTTATCCTGACTTGCAGGACGAGCGGTTCATCTCGCGCGTTGCTATTTTCCATCAACGCTATTCGACGAACACATTTCCCGAATGGCGCCTGGCGCAGCCGTTCCGCATGCTTGCCCATAATGGCGAGATCAATACGCTTAAAGGCAACGTAAACTGGATGAAAAGCCATGAGATTCCCATGGCGGCCGAAGTATTCGGTGAAGATGGGGAATCGATCAAACCGGTCATCCAGCCTGGTTCGTCAGACTCAGCAACGCTTGATCAGGTTTTTGAGCTTCTCGTGCGCGCCGGGCGTTCGGCGCCCATGGCGAAAGCGCTCTTGATCCCGGAAGCGTGGTCAAAACGCGCATCCGTCATGCCAGAAAAATGGCGCGCGCTTTATGAATACTGCAACGCTGTGATGGAGCCTTGGGATGGACCCGCCGCCATCGCCGCATTTGATGGGCAATGGGCGATTGCCGGTCTTGACCGCAATGGCCTGCGGCCTCTGCGTTACGCCATAACTGAAGACGGGATTCTGGCGGTTGGGTCTGAGACAGGCATGTGTCCGCTTGAAGGACGCCAGGTAAAAGAGCGTGGCTCCATCGCGCCGGGACGAATGATCGCCGTCGACATGAAAAGCGCCAAATTTTATTCTTCGGCGGAAATTCTCGACGAACTGTCGGAAAAGCATCCCTATACGGAATGGCTTGAAAGCATTGTCGAGCTTGAACCGAAAATCGGTCCCGGACCGGAAGAACGCCTCTATGATGGCGTGGAATTGTTGCGCCGTCAGGGATCTGCCGGATACGATCTCGAATCGCTCGATCTGATCCTCCGGCCCATGGTTGAGGATGGCAAGGAAGCTGTCGGTTCCATGGGCGATGACACGCCGATCGCTGTGCTTTCGGATAATTACCGGCCCTTGTCGCACTTTTTCAGGCAGAATTTTTCGCAAGTGACAAACCCGCCGATTGATCCGTTGCGCGAAGACGGGGTCATGAGCCTCAAGACGCGGTTTAAAAACCTTGGCAACATTCTTGTCACTGACGAGACGCAGACAGACGTTTTCGTGCTTGAAAGCCCGATCCTTACCAACGGAATGTTCGAGCGGTTGCGCGAACTGCTTGATCAAAAAGTGGTTGAGATAGACTGTACCTATAATGTGAAAGATGTGCGGGATGATGGCGTCGCCCTGCATGCAGCGTTGACGCGCATTCGCAGAGAGGCTGCGGCGGCGGTGAAAGATGGCGCCGGTCATATTGTGCTGACTGATGAGCATCAGGGCAAGGCTCGCGTCGCCGTTCCGATGATCCTTGCAGCCGGCGGCGTACACGCGCATCTTACGAAAGTTGGCGTCAGAAGCTATTGTTCTCTGATCGTGCGTTCCGCCGAATGTGTCGACGCCCATTACGCTGCTGTGTTGGTAGGGGTCGGCGCGACCGTAGTGAATCCCTATTTGGCTTTTGACTCTCTTGCACAGGCGCAGGCGAACGGACGATATGGCGATATTACGCTCGGACAGGCAGCGCTCAATTACAAAACCGCGCTCGAAGCCGGGTTGATGAAGATCATCTCAAAAATGGGCGTATCGGTTATTTCCGCCTATCGCGGCGGCTGCAGTTTCGAAGCGCTCGGACTATCGCGCACGCTTGTCGAAGAGTTCTTTCCAGGTATGACAAGCCGTATTTCCGGCATCGGTCTTGCCGGTCTTGAAAAGAAAACGGCTGAACTGCATGCGCAATCATGGGAAAGCGACGCGGCGCGATTGCCCGTCGGAGGGTTTTACCGTCACCGCCGCAGCGGCGAGCATCATATTGTCGAGGCGGATCTGGTTCACGATCTGCAATTGGCGGTTCGAAATGACGATGCAGCGGCCTTTGCCCGGTATTCTGCGGCGCTCAAAAGTCAGCATCCGTCGCAAATTCGCGACTTGTTGCGCGCACGTCCCATGGGAGAGGCCGTTGGCGTCGATAAGGTTGAGAACGCGAACGATATCCGCCGCCGGTTCGTAACCCCCGGCATGTCGCTTGGTGCCTTGTCGCCAGAGGCCCATGGCGCGCTCAACGTTGCTATGAACCGCATTGGCGCGAAGTCGGTCTCGGGCGAGGGCGGCGAAGTGCCGGAACGCTATGAGCCGCTCCCCAACGGCGATAATGCGAACTCTGCGATCAAGCAGGTCGCTTCAGGCCGTTTCGGAGTTACGGCGGAATATCTCAATCAATGCAGAGAGATAGAGATCAAAGTTGCGCAAGGAGCGAAGCCGGGCGAGGGCGGTCAATTGCCAGGTTTCAAGGTCACTGAATTCATTGCGCGCATGCGTCATTCAACGCCCGGCGTCATGCTGATCTCGCCGCCGCCGCATCATGACATTTATTCAATCGAGGATTTGGCGCAGCTCATCTACGATCTGAAACAAATCAATCCGGATGCGCGGGTATGCGTCAAGCTCGTGTCCGCGTCAGGCATCGGCGCCATCGCGGCGGGCGTCGCGAAAGCAAAGGCTGATGTCATTTTGATTTCCGGTAATGTCGGCGGCACGGGCGCCAGCGCACAGTCGTCGATCAAATATGCAGGCGCGCCGTGGGAACTCGGCCTCGCTGAGGCGCATCAGGTTTTGACCCTTAACAATTTGCGCGAGCAAGTGACCTTGAGAACCGACGGCGGCATTCGCACGGGCCGCGATGTCGTGATCGCCGCCATGCTCGGCGCAGAAGAATACGGCATCGGCACCGTGTCATTGCTGGCGCTCGGCTGTCTGATGGTGCGACAGTGCCATTCGAACACATGTCCCGTCGGCGTATGCACGCAGGATGAGTCATTGCGCGAACGGTTCACCGGTTTGCCGGAACATGTGGTTCACCTGATGACGTTTATCGCTGAGGAAACACGCCAGATTCTCGCCGATCTTGGCGCAACGTCACTCGAAGACATTATCGGACGGGCGGATTTGCTCGATCAGGTTTCGCGCGGCGCGCAGCATCTTGACGATCTTGACCTCAATCCGATCCTGACTCTTGTTGATGCTGGCGAACGCCCGAAACGCTCGAAACGGACAGGACGGCAGGACGTTGTCGATACGCTTGACCAGCGCCTCGCGCCGGAGCTGAAACCGTTTTACGAGCGCCGGGAAAAAGTGCAGCTTTCATTTCCAATCAAGAACACGGACCGGGCTGTCGGCGCCCGCATATCTTCACAGATTGTTCGGACCTTCAAACGCAAGGACCTGACCGAAGATCATGTGACGCTAAGGCTGAAAGGTTCAGCCGGTCAGTCGCTTGGTGCTTTTTCAGCGTTCGGCTTGAAAGTAATCGTCGATGGCGACGCCAACGATTATGTGGGCAAGGGACTTTCGGGCACCGCTTTGGTGGTTCGTCCGGCTGATACCGTAGCGGGCGAGAATGACGCGATCATCGGCAATACTTGTCTTTATGGCGCGACGTCAGGCGTGCTGTTTGCCGCTGGCCGCGCGGGCGGCCGGTTCGCCGTCAGGAACTCCGGCGCAACCGCTGTCATCGAAGGCTGCTCGTCCAATGGCTGCGAATACATGACCGGCGGAGTTGCGGTCATTCTCGGAACGGTCGGTAACAACTTTGCGGCGGGCATGACCGGCGGGCGCGCTTATGTGTTTGATGAGGACGGGAGCTTCGAAGACAAAGTAAACCCTGAAAGCGTCGCGTTGCGCGGCTTTATGGATGGCGAAGACGATTTTGAATGCCACGCCTTGATCGAACGTCACTGGAGCGAGACCAAGTCAGCGAAAGCCCGCCGTCTTCTTGACGACTGGCGTAACGCCCGGGCCAAATTCTGGGTTGTTGAGCCGCTGGAGCTTATCGCCCGGCAACAAAAGATGGACGCCGCCGCCAAATCAGCGTGACTTCGCCTCACTTTCGCTAAGGAAAATTGTCATTGCCGGACTTGTTCCGGCAATCCAGAAATTCCGGTAAGGGCCCTGGATCACCGGGACAAGCCCGTGATGACAGCAGTGGTTATAAATGGCCGAGCAAGAAGAATTCTACCGCATTCAAAAACTGCCGCCTTACGTGTTCGAGGAAGTGAACACGCTGAAGGCGAAGCTGCGCGCCGGCGGGCGCGATATCATTGATCTCGGCATGGGCAACCCGGATATGCCGACGCCAGCCCACATCGTCGAAAAACTGGTTGAAACAGCGCGTAACCCGAAAGCGCATCGTTATTCGGTTTCACGCGGCATTATAGGTCTGCGCCGCGCCATGGCGCGTTATTACAAGCGACGGTTCGATGTTGAACTTTCGCCGGAAACGGAAATTGTTGCGACTATCGGGTCGAAGGAAGGGTTTGCGAATCTCGCGCAGGCGATTACCGGTCCGGGCGATGTGATCCTCGCGCCGAATCCGGCTTATCCCATTCACGCCTTTGGCTTCATCATCGCTGGCGGCGTGATTGCCGCCGTGCCTGCGCCGTCGCCCGAGGCGTATTTGAAAGGCGTCGCCGACGCCATTCAGGTCTCGCACATGAAACCGCGGGCGATAGTGTTGAATTATCCGTCGAACCCGACCGCGCAGGTCGTCGACCTTTGTTTCTATAAGGAAGCCGTGGCGCTCGCGAAAAAGCATGACATCTACATTCTTTCTGACCTTGCCTATGGCGAAATTTTCTTCGGCGAAAACCCGCCGCCATCGATTTTGCAGGTGGATGGCGCGCGCGACATCGCCGTTGAAATCAACTCCTTGTCGAAAACCTTCGCTATGGCGGGATGGCGTATGGGCATGGCGGTCGGGAATGAACGGCTGATCAACGCGCTGGCGCGGGTCAAATCCTATCTAGATTATGGCGCCTTCACGCCGATCCAGGTTGCGGCGGTGGCCGCCCTTGACGGACCATGGGATTGTGTCGAGGAAATCCGCAGTATCTATAAAGCACGCCGGGATACGCTGATCGAACATTTCAGCATGGCGGGCTGGGATATTCCGTCCCCGGAGGCTTCGATGTTCGCCTGGGCGCCGATCCCGGAAAAATTCCGCGAGATGGGTTCGGTCGAATTTGCAAAATTGCTGATAGAACGCGCCGATGTCGCCGTGGCGCCAGGCCTCGGCTTCGGCGAGGAAGGGGACGGCCATGTGCGCATCGGCCTCGTTGAAAACCAACAACGCATACGGCAAGCTGCGAGAAACCTGAAAAAGGTGTTGAAAGAAAGTTAGGGAGTTTCAAGGGGAGTGGAGTTCTCATATTTTGAACCGGCGCCGGAACTGCGTCAGTTCGTGAGCAGCTATTATTTCGTATCGCTGCCGTTCGAGATTGCCGACATTATGCGTGCGGAAATCGCCAACGCCCGTTTCATCCTTGAGGGAACGGTGTGGTCGGACTTGTCCGGCGAGTATGAGGCGTTTCCCGCAGGCGCGTCGGTGTTATGCGGGCCAACCTATCGCTGGAGCCGTATCAAATTCGCGGAGCATACAAGGGTTTTCGGCGCGGCGATTACGCCGCTCGGCTGGCGGCGCATGTTCGCTATGAGCGCGGAAGAGGCCGCCGATCTGCACTTACCGTTTGCTGAAGCGGTTCCGGCAGAGAACAGGTCATTGATCGATGGCGTCTTCACAGCGGCGGACAACCAGCAAGTCGTTGCCGCAGCCGATAAACTTTTCTTATCGCTCGTCACTGACGAACGCAGCGTCCATGAAGATTTCATCAAACAGGCGACGGACTGGATCGTCGACCCGGAGCCGAACGAGATTGAACATCTGCTTGACAATGTTGATTTTTCACATCGGCAAGTGGAACGTCTGTGTAAGGCCTATTTTGGATCAGGGCCAAAGAAACTGCACCGTAAATTTCGCGCATTACATGCGGCGAACCGCCTGACCTGGCAAAATCTCGATGACTGGCGCGATGTTGCGCGTACCGCGTATTACGATCAGGCGCACTTCATCCGCGAGTTCAAACAGTTCAACGGCCGCACGCCGAAGGAATTTATGGACGGCCCGCACATCCTTGTGCGGATGACGCTGGAAGAACGGTTGAAGATCAACCATGCATCGCCGTTCAGTCTGGTGGGGTAGATATTAACACCGGTCTACCGTCAGCGTCATCCCGGACTTGATCCGGGATCCAGAGATTTTCTTTTCGTAAAGTTTTTATACGAATAATTTTGCACCTTATGGATCCCGGCTCGGGGGCCGGGATGACGACTACGGTAGGTTTACGCAATCCATCTACTCGTCTTTGCAGACTCGACCTGCAACCCAAAAGCCCCTCGGCGCGCCGAAGCGGGTGAAACCGGGAAGTGGGAAGAGGTGCGAACAAGGGTGCCCAAAGCCGCATAATTCCCTGTGTATTAGGCCTGGTCATTGCCTTTTCACCGATAGCCGACAATTGTGTGATACTGCCCGACAGTAATTCGGCGACCCGAGACCAATCGTGGAGCTAGTAATGTTTATTATTGAGGACGAGGCACACGCCGAACTCCAAAATGGAGAATTTGAAACTCGACAAGACGCAATGACCGAATTGATGCGCCGCGCAAGAATTCGTTGGGATAAGGAGCCCAATCTCGCGCCATGCACGAGTTTGAGAACATGTGGTCGTCGTTACGAATTGGTGGAGTACGACAAGTCAGCGACGCCTTGGAAAGAGCTATCCAGAAGACTGATTCTAGAAATCAGCGCCAAGGGCGTACACTGGCATGCCGCGGCGAACGAGGAATGACCTGTCTGGGCCGATAGCAGACATCAGACCCAAAGCGGTTCTTGGCTGACTGAATGGTGATCGAAATAGCTGTAGGAAATCAACAAACTAAAAAGTTGGCGCACTCGTTCGGATTTGAACTATAGGCTTTCAGACAAAAAAACCGGCTGGAAGTACAGTATTATCAAAGGGCGATAAACCATCACGGGCATAGCCATTCCTGCCAATTTCCGGCTCCCCATAAAATATCCTGTTGACGGCTTCGCAGTTGCGAAGTAAACGTCTCGTCAACTCATCAAGACCAGCCGAGGGATAGGCCCGTTGACGCTGGGGCAACCGTCAGGAAATCAGACCGGTTTTCTGGAAAGGTGCCAATTCCTACGAGACAAGGGTTTCTTTTCTCGAGAGATGGGTCGGACGAAGAACGAGGCTATGCTCGTCCGATGAGGTCTCAAGCGAATTTCTGAAATGAGTGTGCGCCGCTTTTGCGGTGTTCGGTTTTGGAAATGACGCGAGAGACGAGCCATGGCAAGCGCGCAAATCGAGACGGAAGAAACGGTTCTTCGCAAAACGGTGCTCTATAGCGAAGTCAGCATTTTTCTGCCCGGCGATATTGAACTCGACAGCGGCGAAACGTTGTCGAAACCGGAGCTCAGCGTACGCATTTACGGTGACCTTACTCAGCCTGTCGTTGCGGCGGCGGGCGGCGTTTCCTCTGGGCGGATCATTGCCGATACCAGTGAAGACCGCGGCTGGTGGCAGGAGTTTGTGTCGGCTGGCGGCGCCATCAATCTCGATGAATATTGCGTCATCGGTTTTGATTTTCTGCCCAATCCCGGCGAGGCGGCGCGCACCATTTCAACTGCGGATCAGGCGCGTGCATTCGCCCATGCCCTCGACATCATCGGCGTTGAAAAGCTTTACGCCTTTGCCGGCGCTTCCTATGGCGGCATGGTCGGGCTGAAATTTGCCGAATTGTTCCCCGAACGGATTGAAAAGCTCATCGCCATATCGGCACCTGACCGTCCGCACCCGGCGGCAACGGCGCAGCGGGGAGTGCAGCGCCGGATCATCCAGTTCGCCAATGACTGCGGCAGGCCGGAGGAGGGCGTGTCGCTCGCCCGCCAGCTCGCCATGGTGTCTTACCGCACGCCGGAAGAGTTCGAACAACGTTTCGCGAGCAACGCATACGGCGAGGCCGCGGGCGCGCCTTACGATATTTGCGAATATCTGATCGCGCGGGGCGAGGCGTATGACGTGAGTGCCGAGCGATACCTGACGCTTTCCGATTCCATCGACCGTCATCGCGCCGATCCGGCAAAAATTAAGGCCGACACGCTTGTCATTGCGGCAACCAGTGACCGTCTGTCGCCGCCTGCGGATTTGAAACGATTAGCCGGTGTGATCGACGCGGCGCGGTTTGTCGAAATTCCATCCCTTTTTGGTCATGACGCCTTTTTGAAAGAGCCCGGCGCCATTGGCCCCCACATCAAAGAATTCCTAAAAGGAGCCAAGTCATGAGTGAGTCATTCCGTCCGGAAACCATTATCGCGGGCGCAGGCGTCGCCGACGATCCGGCGTTCAACTCCGTTGCGCCGCCGTTGCATTTGTCTGCAACATACGGCTGGAACGATCCGCTTGAAAAGCCGCAATATGATTATGCGCGTTCGGGCAACCCGACACGCACGCAACTGGAAAACGCGTTGGCCCAGCTTGAGGGCGGCGCGCGCGGCGTTGTGGTTTCTTCCGGTATGGCGGCGCTTGATCTTGCGCTGAACCTCGTCAATCCGGGCGAGCTCGTGCTGGCGCCGCATGATTGTTACGGCGGCACGCACCGCCTGCTAACGGCGCGCGCCAAACGCGGGCATTTCGAGCTGGCCTTTGCGAACCAGACCAGTGCTGTTGAGCTGAAAAACGCGTTTGCGATGAAGCCTAAGCTGGTGTTGATCGAAACGCCGTCAAACCCGCTTTTGCGAATTACCGATATTCGCGGCATTGTCGCGCTCGCAAGGGAATGCGGTGCCATCACTGTCGCTGACAACACATTCCTGTCGCCGGCCTTGCAACAACCGCTGGCGCTTGGCTGTGACGTGGTTGTTCATTCGACAACGAAATTCATTAACGGCCATTCGGATGTGGTTGGCGGTGCAGTCATCGCCAGGGAACAGGCGCTCGGTGATGAGCTTGCCTGGTGGGCCAACTGTACGGGCGTCACCGGGGCGCCGTTCGATTCCTTTTTGACCTTGCGCGGGCTTCGCACGCTGTTCCCCAGGCTGGAGCGGCAACAGAAAACAGCAAACGACGTCGTATCGGCGCTTGCTGCTGATGAAAGAGTATCGCGCGTTTACTATCCCGGGCTCGAAAGCCATCCCGGGCATGAAGTCGCCAAAGCGCAACAGGCCGGGTTCGGGGCCATGTTCAGCGTGGAATTCGCTGAGGGCGTCGATGTGATCAAGCTTTTACGGCATCTGAACATTTTCACGATAGCAGAGTCCCTTGGCGGGTTTGAAAGCCTGGTGTGTACGCCGGCGACAATGACCCATGCATCGATGACGCCGGAAGCGCAAAAGATCGCCGGCATTTCCGAACGGTTGGTCCGGTTTTCCATCGGGCTTGAGCATGGCGATGACTTGGTGCGAGATATACTGGCGGCGCTGGACAAGGCTGCTGGTACGGAAGAAGACAATGTGGCGTATCTGCCGGAAGGGGCGGCGAGCAAATGTGCTTAGATGTTGATGACAAGGACGTATCTGTGAGCAATAGCGGCGAGTTTTCTCCAAGGCGATTGCGCGTGGCGGTTGCCGGGCTTGGCGTGATCGGCGAGGGCGCCGCGCTTGAGCTGGCGAAACAAACGAAGCCTTATGGCCTTTGCGCGGCGCTTGTGCGCGATCCGGGTAAGGCTCGCGCGCAAGAACTTGAAAACCTGCGAACCTATTCCGATCCGGCGGTGATGCTGGTTGAGCATCCGGACGTAATTGTGGATGCGTTGCCTTCTGGCGAGGTTGGCCGTTGGCTGATTGAGGCCGCGCTGAGCAAGGGTGTGAGTATCGTCACGGCGAATAAACAGGCGATCGCCGGTTCATTGGCGTTGCTGCACAAATACGCGCACGACCATGGCGCCGTTCTTTCCTATTCACCATCCGTCGGCGGCGGGGCGCCTATGGTTGAGACGGTGCGTAAAGCGCGGGAAGAAGGATCGCCGCGCGAGATCAGGGCGATCCTGAACGGGACGGTGAACTATATCCTCTCAGCGATGAAAAATGGTGCGAGTTTCACCAACGCGGTCATCAGCGCACAGGAAGCCGGCTTTGCCGAACCCGATCCGACAGCCGATTTATCAGGCGAAGACGCAAGAGCGAAAATTTCGATCCTCACTTACGAGGCTTTTGGTCATGAGATTGACCTCGATGCTATCGAGGTAGAACCATTGTCAGCCGAAAAGGCCGGCCAGTTCGTAAAAAGCGGCGGCGTGTGGAAGCAGATCGCGCATGTGGTTAAAAGCCAGGACGGACAAACAAAGGCAAAAGTTTCGTTCGAACGAGTCGATGAAGACCCACTCTTTTCCAAGACAGAAAAAGAAGGCAACGCTTTGCGCGTGACCTGTACTGACGGCCGAGCGCTGACATGCTCGGGCAAGGGCGCAGGACGAGCGCCGACGGTGAGCAGTATTTTCGCCGATCTTGAGCGAGTGGCGGTGAAATTAACAGCGCTGGAAGCTGAGCACGCCAAAAACGCTTTGCGTCGCGGCAGAACCTTCAGCTAAAAAACGCCAATGTCATCGTTGGAAAATGCGAGTGCTGCGTCTGACGCCGCAATGTCGGCGCGCGCCGCGAAACGCCTTGTGATCAAGGTGGGGTCGGCGATTTTGTGCGGCGATGGCGGCGCGGTGAGAGAACGCTGGCTGTCAACTCTTGCGAACGATATTACTGACTTGCGCCGCCGCGGCGTTGAAGTCGCGGTGGTGACGTCCGGCGCTATCGCTCTCGGGCGAAAAAAACTTAGGTTGTCAGGCGGATTGCGGCTTGATGAAAAACAGGCGGCGTCAGCAGCGGGTCAAACGGCGCTGGCGCAAGCGTGGCAGGCGGCGTTCGCAGCGCATGACATCAACATCGCGCAGATTTTGTTGACGCTCGATGATACAGAAGAGCGGCGCCGCTACCTTAATGCGCGCGCAACCATGCGTACGGTTCTTGACCTTGGCGCGATACCGCTCATCAATGAGAATGATACGATCGCCACGAGCGAAATAAGATATGGCGACAACGACCGCCTTGCCGCGCATGCAGCGCAACTTATAGATGCGGATGTATTGGTGATCCTTTCCGATGTGGATGGTCTTTATACGGCTGATCCGAGACGGGATGCGGCGGCGGCGCACATACCCGTCATCGACGCTATCACGCCTGAGATCGAAGCGGCGGCAAAAGGACCGAACACAGATGCTGGCGTCGGCTCTGGCGGCATGGCGTCAAAAGTAGCGGCAGCGAAAATCGCGTGTCGCGCCGGGTGTGCCGCAATTTTAGCACCGGGTGTTATCGATAATCCCTTAAAGACTGTTCTTGATGGCGGTAAGGCGACCCTGTTCAAGGCCGCCACCTCTAAAGAGCGCGCGCGCCGCCAGTGGATCGCCGGGCGGCTAAAGGCGGCAGGTAGCGTCACGGTTGATGCCGGCGCCGCAAAGGCGTTGACCACCGGCGCAAGCTTGTTGCCGGCGGGCGTGACGTCGGTTTCCGGTGACTTCTCACGCGGTGACGCGATAAATATCGCGGGCCCAGACGGTGTTGTTATCGGCAAAGGACTTTCTGCATTCGATGCGGAAGAGGTCAAAAACATCGCCGGCAAAAAATCGGATGAGATTGAAAATATCCTCGGATATCGACGCCGCCCGGCGGTGATTGAAAAAGACGATCTTGTAATGAAAGCAGAGTAGATGACCGAGGCGTTTTCTGCATATAGCTCTTTGACGGCATACATGAACGCGATTGGCGTGCGGGCGAAAGGCGCCGCGCGGGCGATGGCGTCTGCTCCGGGAAGTAAAAAAAACGAAGCGCTAAAATTAGCTGCTGCAAGTATTCGCGATCGCTCAGATCAAATCCTAGACATCAATGCGAATGAACTTGCTGTCGCGAAAGAAAAAAACGTAACTGACGCCTTTCTTGATCGTATGATGCTTAATGGCGATCGGATTGAGGGGATTGCTAACACTCTCGAAGACGTCGCCGCGCTTGATGACCCGGTCGGCAAAGTCATTTCAAAATGGACGCGCCCCAATGGCCTGGAAATCGAACGAGTCAGAACGCCTATAGGCGTCATGGCCGTAATCTATGAAAGCCGGCCCAATGTAACGGTGGACGCTGCGGCGATTGCCGTAAAAGGTGGCAATGCCGTCATCCTGCGCGGCGGCTCGGAATGTATTGAAACCAACAAGGCTTTGTTCGGATGTTTCTCCGGCGCACTCGTGAAAGCCGGTTTATCTGAAAACGCTGTTCAGTTTGTAGAAACGCCTGACCGTGACGCGGTGGGCGCACTGCTTTCGGGGATCGACGGGAACGTCGATCTTGTTATTCCGCGCGGCGGCAAGTCGCTGGTGGCGCGGGTGCAGTCGGATGCGCGCGTGCCGGTGCTCTCTCATCTTGACGGCATCTGTCATGTCTATGTTGATCGCGATACCGATCCGCGAAAAGCTGTCGACATCGTCGTTAATTCCAAGATGCGGCGGACGGGCGTTTGCGGCGCAGCGGAAACGCTGCTGATCGACGCGGCGATCGCAAACGAAATTTGGCCCGCTATCGCGCAAGCCTTGCGAGATAAGGGATGCGAAATACGCGGCGATGCGAATATCCGGAAACTGGATGCGTCTGTTGCCGCCGCGTCAGAAGAAGATTGGCGAACGGAGTATCTGGCGCCGATCCTTTCCGTCGCCGTCGTGGACGGCGTGACAGGGGCCATCGGACATATCGCCAATTATTCTTCAGGGCATACGGAATCCATTGTCACGGAAAACTTTGTTACGGCTGAAACGTTCATCAACGGCGTCGACAGCGCCATCGTGCTGCATAACGCTTCCACTCAGTTCGCGGACGGCGGGGAGTTTGGGCTCGGCGCTGAAATCGGCATCGCCACGGGACGTCTTCACGCGCGCGGACCGGTAGGCGTTGAAGAACTGACTACATACAAGAATGTTGTGCGTGGCACAGGGCAGATCAGGCCTTAGCATAATCTGCTACTCAAATGTGCGCGGCGTGCGCTTCAAAAGAAAATTTCGACAAAACGGGCATTTTTTGCTTGTTTGTTAACGACTTCCTGTTGTAAGCGGTTTTCTGCGCTGCAACACAAGGCGCGTTTGGGGAAAACAATGAGCGGGTTCATGGGAACGGTAACCACGGGAGAAGGCGCGAGTTTGGTCGCGAACCCTGTGGTGCTGTTTATGAGCCTGATTGTGGTGGTGGTACTCCTTATTAGCCCCTTCCGGGGAGCGGCCATGGAGCCCGCGCGCTAAAGCAACAGCAGCACGGACCTTCAGACACCCGCTCCCGAAAGGAAGCGGGTTTTTTCATGTCTGATGGTCCGTTCAAGGATAGAACGGATGACGGAAGAAAAGCAAAAACGATCAGATGCGATCACCAAGGGGCCGGCGCGCGCCCCGGCGCGGGCTATGCTGCGCGCAACGGGGCTTGGTGATGAAGATCTGGCGAAGCCGATGATTGCGGTGGTCAACACCTGGTCGACGGTGACGCCATGCAACATGCATCTCGATAAACTGGCGGCGCCAGTGCGCGAAGGCGTCAGAAAAGGCGGCGGCACGCCGGTTGATTTCAATACTATCGTTGTTTCCGACGGCATCACTATGGGCGGCGAGGGAATGCGCGCCTCCCTGATCTCGCGTGAGGTGATTGCTGACTCTATTGAACTCGCCGTGCGCGGACATTCGCTCGATGCGGCTGTAATTCTCGTTGGTTGCGACAAGACATTACCGGCAGCGGCGATGGCGCTGGCGCGCATGGATATTCCCGGCGTTATTTTCTAC
The DNA here is from genome assembly GCF_028748065.1 of Hyphococcus flavus. Taxonomy (GTDB): domain Bacteria; phylum Pseudomonadota; class Alphaproteobacteria; order Caulobacterales; family Parvularculaceae; genus Hyphococcus; species Hyphococcus flavus. The sequence continues at coordinate 2,698,906 of NZ_CP118166.1, forward strand.
GGCGGCACCATCATGCCGGGACACTGTAAATTTCGCGGCGAGGAAAAAGACCTTTCCATCCAGGATGTGTTCGAAGCGGTCGGCGCGCATGCCAAGGGCGATTATTCCGACGCGGAGCTGGACCAGATCGAGCGCGCGGCCTGCCCAGGCGCCGGCGCTTGCGGCGGTCAGTTTACGGCGAACACCATGGCCATGGCGCTGGCGTTTTTAGGGCTTGCGCCCATGGGCGCCGGCGATCCGCCAGCGACGGATGAAGCGAAAGCAGCCGAAGGCGCGCGCTGTGGCGAGTTAGCGGCGAAGCTCGCCCATGAAGGCAAAACCGCACGAACATTCGTCACCGAAGCGAGTTTGAAAAACGCAGCGACATCGGTCGTCGCCAGCGGCGGATCGACCAACGCAGTGCTGCATCTCGCTGCAATAGCAGCGGAAGCTGGCGTTCCGTTCTCCATCGACCTGTTTGATGAATTATCAAGGTCAACGCCAGTCATTCTTGATATCAAACCGGGCGGGAAGTTTCTTGCTAAAGATTTGTACGAAGCGGGCGGCGTTCGCCTGTTTGGCAAGCGACTGATGGAAGGCGGCGCTCTGTTTGAAACGCCAACGGTTAGTGGCGCGACAATGTTTGAGGAATTGGCGAAGGCGGACGAAACGCCCGGCCAACAGGTGGTTCGCTCCGTAGACGATCCAATAAAGAAAACCGGCGGGTTGCGCATTCTCTATGGCGATGTGGCGCCGGAAGGCAGCGTTCTCAAAACCGCGGGTTACGCTGACGCCGCATTCGAAGGGCCGGCGCGGGTTTTCGAAAGCGAGGAGGAGGCGTTTGCTGCGGTTTCTGATCGCAACATCAAGGAAGGCGACGTCGTCGTTATCCGTTATGAAGGACCGAAAGGCGGTCCGGGCATGCGTGAAATGCTTGCCGTCACCGCCGCACTCGCCGGTCAGGGATTAGCCGGCAAAGTCGCGCTGATGACGGATGGCCGGTTTTCCGGCGCATCGCACGGTTTCGTTATCGGCCATGTGGCGCCCGAAGCCGCCGCCGCCGGCCCAATCGCGCTTATCGAAGAAGGCGACATCATTCGTATTGACGCAGAAGCACGCCGGATTGACGCCGACATCAATTGGGCGGCGCGCAAGGCTGCATTCAAGCCAAAGGCGCCAAACCGCATGGGCGGCGCATTCGACAAATTCGCAAAACTCGTTTCATCGGCGTCGAAAGGCGCCGTCACCATTCAACCGCTGAACGACTGAAGGAAGTTAAAATGAGAGTCTATACGGAAGATGATGCACGCCCGGAACTGGTCAAGTCCGAACCGGTCGCCGTAATCGGTTACGGCAGTCAGGGCCGCGCCCATGCGCTGAACCTGAAAAACTCCGGCTGTGACGTGGTCGTCGGCGTGCGCGAGGGCGGGCCGGGCGCAATGCGTGCTGCTGAAGACGGTCTTGAAGTCGCTTCCGTCGCCAAGGCGTGCGAGGGCGCGAAACTGATCGCGATCCTGACGCCGGACATGACTCACGAAAAAATATTTAATGAGGAAGTCGCGCCGCATCTGAAAGCCGGTGACGCCTTGTTGTTCGCCCATGGCTTTACGGTGCTCTATGGCCGGGTGCAGCCACCAAAAGATGTTGACGTCATTATGGTTGCGCCAAAGGGGCCGGGTGACCTTGTTCGGCGTGAATATGAACGTGGTCGCGGCGTGCCGTGTCTTTTTGCTGTGCATCAGGACGCTACCGGCAACGCCAAAGACAGAGCGCTTGCCTATGCGAGCCTCATTGGCGGCGCTACCGCCGGGGCTATCGAAACGACGTTCAAGGAAGAAACCGAAACGGATTTGTTCGGTGAACAGGCGGTTTTGTGCGGCGGCGCATCGGAACTGGTCGTCGCCGGTTTCGAAACGCTGGTTGAGGCCGGCTATCAGCCAGAAATCGCTTACTACGAATGCATGCATGAGCTGAAGCTCATCGTCGATCTCTTTTACGAGGGCGGCCTTGAAGGCATGCACAAATTTATTTCCGAAACGGCGAAATATGGCGACTTCGTTTCCGGTCCGCGTGTAATCAATGCGGAAACCAAACAGCGCATGCGCGAAGTGCTGACGGATATTCAGAACGGCAATTTCGCCCATGACTGGATCATGGAAAATCAGGCCGGCAAGGTTCGTTATAACCAGATGCTGGAAGCCGATCTTAATCATCCAATCGAAAAAACGGGCAAGGAATTGCGCGCCCGAATGCCGTGGCTGAAGCACGGCGCCAATACGAAAGAGGAGTAAGGAGTTCTCATGTCTTCTCTGGCGGCTAAACAAACTGCGAAACCGGCTCCGGCGCTCTCAAAGCCCGGCGCCGAACTTCTGCTCGATGCGCTGGAGGAGCAGGGCGTTGAGGTGATTTTCGGCTATCCGGGCGGTGCCGTGTTGCCGATCTATGATGCGCTTCACGCGCGTGACTCGATCCGCCATGTGCTGATGCGTCATGAACAGGGCGCCCTGCATGCGGCGGAAGGATACGCGCGCTCAACCGGCAAGGTGGGGGTGGCATTGGTTACGTCGGGTCCCGGCGCCACCAATGCGGTGACAGGCCTTGCCGATGCCCTGCTGGATTCAATTCCGCTGGTTTGCATCACCGGTCAGGTGGCAAGGCCCTTGATCGGCACGGATGCGTTTCAGGAATGCGACACCACAGGCATCACAAGGTCATGCACGAAACATAATTATCTGGTGCAATCAGCCCAGACATTATCGAACACCGTACATGAAGCATTTCATGTTGCGCGGCGCGGCCGTCCGGGACCGGTGCTGATCGATATTCCAAAAGACACGCAATTTGAAACGGCGCTTTATACCAGCCGCGAGAATGCAAAAAATCGCAATTGCATCGTCCTGCCAGAGCTTGACCGCAACAAGATCGACCAGACAGTCGATCTGATGCGTCATGCACGCCGCCCTGTCTTTTACACCGGCGGCGGCGTCATCAATGCAGGTCCCGAAGCCAGTGAAACATTGCGGAAGCTGGCGGCCGCCACGGGGTTTCCCGTGACATCGACCCTGATGGGGCTTGGCGCGTTTCCGGCGTCAAACCCGCAATGGCTCGGCATGCTTGGCATGCATGGAAGTTTCGAGGCGAATAACGCCATGCATGACTGCGACCTGATGATCGCCATAGGCGCGCGGTTTGACGACCGCGTCACTGGCCGTATCGACGCCTTTTCACCGAACTCACGCAAGGTCCACATCGATGTGGACCCATCATCCATAAACAAGAATGTAAACGTGGATATCGGCATTGTAGGCGATGCCGGCGAAGTCATGGAGGCGTTGCTTGCTGAATGGAACGCGCGTGAGAAACAGGAAAATTATAAAACGGCGCGCACCAACGCGTGGCGAGAGCAGATTGATGCATGGCGCAAGCGAAAGTCGTTTCATTACGAACCTTCCAAAGAAGCGATCAAACCGCAATACGCTATCGAGCGTCTGTATCAATTGACTCGCGGGAAGGACGTCTACGTGACGACCGAAGTCGGCCAGCATCAGATGTGGGCCGCCCAGCATTTTCACTTTGATGAACCGAACCGCTGGATGACGTCAGGCGGGCTTGGCACAATGGGCTATGGCCTTCCCGCCGCGCTCGGCGTGCAGGCGGCGTATCCGGACGCTCTCGTCATTGATATTGCTGGCGATGCTTCGGTACAGATGACCATGCAGGAAATGTCGGCGGCGGTTCAGCATGGCCTGCCTATCAAAATTTTCATTCTGAATAACGCTTATCTCGGCATGGTGCGCCAGTGGCAGGAATTGTTACATGGCGGTCGGTATTCCCATTCATACTCTGACAGTCTTCCTGATTTCGTGAAACTTGCTGAAGCCTATGGCGGGCAGGGTATTCGGGCTGAAACCCCCGATGAGCTCGACGACAAAATCAGGGAAATGATTGATACGCCAAAACCGGTGTTGTTCGATTGCGTGGTGACGCAAGAAGAAAACGTATTTCCAATGATCCCATCGGGTGCGGCGCATAACGAAATGCTATTTGGCGACGTCAAGGGCGGCGAAGTGAGCGACGCCGGAAAGGTGCTGGTATGACTGCGTCTAATGTTACAACGCCTGCGCCGTCGCAATCCGTTTATCCGGTCACGCCGGATCAGGGTGACGTGAGAGAAGCAGTGCTTGCTGTCATCGTTGATAATGAGCCGGGCGTTTTGTCTCGTGTTGTCGGACTGATTTCGGCGCGCGGATACAATATCGAAAGTCTGACGGTGGCGGAAACAGATGTCGAAAAGCATACCTCGCGCATCACAATTGTGACGCAAGGCACGCCCGCCAAAATCGAACAAATCAAGGCCCAACTTGGCCGTCTCGTGCCGGTGCGCCGCGTGATTGACGTAAGCGCAGAAAAGGACGCTCTCGAACGTGAGCTGGCGCTGATCAAAGTCGTCAGTGTTGGTGATCAACGATTGGAAGCCATGCGCGTCGCCGATATTTTTCGCGCTCGAGCTCTCGATACCACTCCGACATCCTTTGTGTTCGAAGTCACTGGCGCGCGAGAAAAAATCAACGCGTTTATCGATTTGATGCGGCCATTAGGTCTTTCCGAAATTTCCCGGACCGGCGTGTTGTCGATCCGTCGCGGCGTGACGGGTGATTAATTGTGACGAATTACAGTTTTTACCCGCTCATCCCGGCGAAAGCCGGGATCCAGTTTAAAGAAAAAGCCGGGCTAGGCCCGTCGTTAATTGTTAGCTGGGCCCCGGCTTTTGCCGGGGTGAACGGAAGAAAGTTTATTCCTGAAAACCTGCTCCTTAGCCCCGCGCGGCGTTAATCGCCGCGCGTAACAAATGCGCTTTGGAACAGAGTTTAAGGAACAGAAAAATGACTACCCAACACATAAAAACGGATGACGTGAAACCCGTCAGCGAAAACCACGTCAAGATTTTTGACACCACCTTGCGCGACGGCGAACAAGCGCCGGGCTTTTCCATGTCCACCGATGCGAAACTGATTGTCGCGAGGACCCTCAGTGACTTGAACGTCGACATCATTGAAGCCGGATTTGCTGCGGCTTCTCCGGGTGATGCGGCTGCAATCCGTACAATTGCAAGCGAAATCGAAGGGCCGACGATTGGTTCATTGGCGCGACTGAACAAGAACGATATCGATGCTGCGGCGCATGCTATCGAGCCAGCACAACAGAAACGTATTCACACATTCATCGGCACTAGCCCATTGCACCGCGACGCTAAGCTGAAGATGTCGAAGGAAGAAATCTTGAAAGTGATTTCGGAAATTGTCGCCTATGCATCGTCCGCATGTGATGACATTGAATTTTCGCCAGAAGATGCGATCCGCACGGAGCGGGAGTTTTTGCTTGAGGCTGTGGAGGCAGCGATCGAAGCCGGCGCCACGACCATCAACATTCCTGATACGGTCGGTTATACAACGCCGGAAGAAATCACGGATCTCTTCCGATTCTTGAAAGAAAATGCCAAAGGCGCTGATCGGGCGATATTCTCTGTTCATTGCCATGACGATCTCGGCATGGCGGTCGCGAACTCGCTGGCGGCGGTGCGCGGTGGCGCGCGTCAAATTGAATGCGCCATAAACGGCATCGGCGAGCGTGCCGGAAACTGTTCCATGGAAGAAGCGGTGATGGCGCTGGCGACACGCCGGGATTTCTTCAACGTCTCGACCCAGATTGATACGACGAAGATTTTCGCAGCATCGACTACGCTTGCGCGCGTAACGCATAACCCGATCCCGCGCAACAAGGCGATTGTCGGTAAAAATGCATTCGCGCATGAAGCCGGCATTCATCAGCATGGCGTTCTGGCGAATAAGCGCACTTATGAAATCATGGATGCGGAAGCTGTCGGCATGCCGTCAAACTCTATTGTTCTGGGAAAACACTCCGGCAAGCATGCCGTTGCGGCGCGCGTCAAAGCGCTGGGCTTTAATGTTTCAAAACAGAAAATCGAGGATATTTTCCCGGCGTTCAAACGGCTGGCGGACACCTGCCGCGAAGTGACTGACGCTGATCTCGTGCGCATTGTTACCGGCAACGCCGAAACAGACGGGCGCATCGGTCCGTGGCGCATGCGCAAGACTGAGCTTCATGTAAACTTTGAGGACGAAACGCGCCCGCATGCGCGCATCACCATGGAACATGACAATGGTGAGCGCCAATCGGTAACCCACGAAGGAGAGGGGCCCATTGATGCGGCGTTCGCCGCTGTGTGCGCCATTGCTGACGTGCCGGGGCATATCCATACGCTGGATCTTAATCATGTCGCTGCCGAGGGTATTGTTCGCGCCGAAGCCGTTATTGAAGTTGAGGGAAAATTTTATTCCGGAAAATCCGAAGAGGTTGATATCGCCGACGCCGCGGTTGCCTCGTTTGTCGCTGCAGTCAATCAGGCGGCGGCGATCCGCGCGGGCGTTAGCGCAGAGCAGGAAAGGGCGGCGTCATGACCCGTAATAATTCCAGCCCGCAATCCTTATTCGACAAACTATGGGAACAGCATGTCGCAGTGCCTGAAACGGCGGACGCGCCTGCGGTTCTCTACATCGACCTGCATCTGGTGCATGAAGTAACCTCGCCGCAAGCATTTTCAGTGCTGGACGAGCAGGGACTGAAAGTGCGTCGTCCGGACCGGACGATTGCAACGCTTGATCACTCAACGCCGACTTTGCCGGCGAACGAAAATGGCGATCTTCCGTACGCCACGCCAGACGCGAAAGCGCAGGTGGAGACGCTGATCGCCAATTGTGAAAAGCATGGCATTCAACTCTTGAATTTGGGTGATCCACGACGCGGGATCGTCCATGTCATTGGACCCGAGCTTGGTTTGACGCAGCCTGGCAAGACTATTGTCTGCGGAGACAGCCATACCTCCACCCATGGCGCTTTTGGCGCACTGGCGTTCGGTATCGGCACGACGGAAGTCGGGCATGTGCTGGCGACCCAAAGCGTTCTACAAAGAAAACCCAAATCCATGCGCGTTATTTTTGACGGCGCTTTACAAGAGGGTGTCAGCGCCAAGGATATGGCGCTCGCTATGATTGCTGAGATCGGCGCCGATGGCGGACAGGGGTACGCCATCGAGTTTGCTGGCGAGGCAGTGAAAGCGCTTTCCATGGAAGGCCGCATGACCCTATGCAATATGTCGATAGAGGCCGGCGCCCGTTTCGGCATGGTCGCTCCGGATGAATTGACATTCGAGTGGGTGAAGGACCGTGAGTTCGCGCCAAAGGGCGATAGTTGGCATGAGGCGCTAATGCGCTGGCGTACGCTGCCGACCGAGGATGGCGCAGCGTTCGACAAACAGGTCAGGATTAACGCCGGCGCAATTCGCCCGATGATTACGTATGGCGTTTCACCAGACGCCGCTGCACCCGTTACCGCCCATGCGCCAAAGCCGCGCACGAGCGCAGAGCAACACGCTGTCGACTACATGCAGTTCGAACCAGATCAGCCCTTTACAAAGGCTGAGGTCAATCGTGTTTTCATTGGCAGTTGCACAAACTCACGGCTTTCGGACCTGCGTGACGCAGCGGCGATTATGCGCGGCCGCCGGGTGAAAGAAGGTGTTGTCACGCTTGTCGTCCCCGGATCGGAAGCGGTGAAACGCGCGGCGGAGGCGGAAGGCCTGCATGATGTCTTCCGTGCGGCCGGCGCCGAATGGCGCGAACCAGGCTGTTCCATGTGCATCGCCATGAACGGCGACGCTGGCGCGCCGGGCGAACTGGTCGTTTCAACATCCAATCGCAACTTTATCGGCCGTCAGGGCAAAGGCGTCCGAACCGTACTCGCCAGTCCGGCGACAGCGGCGGCCTCAGCCATCGAGGGGCGCATCGCCGACCCGCGTCCATATGTCAACGAGATGAAGGAGAGTGCGTAATGTCATTCGAACCTTTTAACGCGCTAACTTCACGCACTGTCGTACTCCGGCAAGAAAATATCGATACGGATCAGATCATTCCCGCCCGCTTTTTAACGACGACTTCGAAAGAGGGGCTTGGCGAGTCCGTGTTTTTTGATTGGCGTTACGAAGACGATGGCAAGCCCAGAAATTCTTCCATCTTCAACGGCTACAACCCAGACACGCATAAAATTCTGGTGGCGGGATCGAATTTCGGTTGCGGGTCTTCTCGCGAGCATGCGCCATGGGCGCTTTACGGGTTTGGGTTTAGAGCGGTCATCAGCTCTGACATTGCTGATATTTTCAAAAGCAACGCCCTTAAAAACGGCCTTCTGGCGATTGAGGTTGATCCGAAAACCCATGCCAGTCTGCTTAATAATCCGGGCGCTGAGATTGAGATTGATCTCGAACGGCAAGTGGTGGCGTTAAGCGTCTGGGAGAAAGCGCATTTTGATATCGAGCCTTTTGCCCGCCAGTGCCTGATGAACGGTGTTGACCAGTTGGGGCACCTTCAAAACAAGCTTGCGGAAATCGAAGCCTATGAGGCGGCGTGCGCATGACAAGGAAAATTGCGTTTCTTCCCGGCGATGGCGTCGGGCCGGAGGTGAGCGCCGCCGCCCGGCGAGTGTTGGATGCTGTCGCGGAAACACATTCGCTGTCACTGAAGTATAATGAGTACCTGTTTGGCGGGGCCGCCATCGATACTGCTGGAGACCCGCTTCCGTCAGAAACGAAAACGGGCTGCCTCGAAGCGGATGCTGTCTTTCTTGGCGCGGTCGGCGGACCGAAATGGGATGGCGGGGCCTTGAGGCCGGAAAAAGGATTGCTGGATCTGAGAAAAGCGCTTGGCGTCTACGCCAATTTGCGACCAACATCGATCGCTGCCGGCATGGAGCATCTGTCGCCGTTAAAAATTGAACGCGCAAAAGATGTTGACTTTTTGATCGTCCGGGAGCTGACGGGAGGCATGTATTTCGGTGATCGTACCGAAGGGAACGATACTGCTCGCGATGAATGCCTCTATACGCGGGAAGAAGTGAGCCGCGTTGCGCGCATCGCCTTCGAGGCGGCAAGAAAGCGCAAGGGCAAAGTCGCCTCAGTCGATAAAGCCAATGTGCTTGCCACAAGCCGATTGTGGCGAAACGCCGTTAACGATCTTCATCAGGCGGAGTTTCAAGACGTGGAGTTTTCCCACGTTCTGGTGGACGCCATGGCTATGAAACTGATCCAGGCACCGGCGGATTTTGACGTGATCCTGACTGAAAATCTCTTCGGCGATATTTTAAGCGACGAGGCGTCGGTGCTATCGGGCTCCATTGGCCTTGCGCCGTCCGCATCACTGGGCGATGGCGCGCGTGGACTTTTCGAACCGATCCATGGTTCAGCGCCGGACATCGCCGGACACGGGAAAGCCAATCCGGTCGGGGCGATTTTGAGCGCCGCCATGATGCTGCGTTACAGTTTGGATGCAGGCGAGGCGGCTGACGCGATTGAAAACGCCGTTGCGGGCGCGCTGGAACAAGGCCGTGGAACGAGCGATATTGGCGGGGAAGATACGACAGCGAGTTTTACCGAAGCGATAATGGCGTTAATTGAATGAACGGCGTTTATCTTTTCCCTGCGCAATGCCAGGTACACAATTCCAAATCGTGCACATGCTTTTCCATCCGCTCACCCCGACGCAAGTCGGGGCCCAGTAAATGAAAAATGTCGGGCGAAGCCCGTCTTCTGTGAATGACTGGATCCCGGCTTTCGCCGGGATGACCGAGAATTTTTGTTCTTTTAGAAATGCTATCTCAAGGGGGTGGAAGTTCACTCACTCCATGATATCCTCGTTCCACAACTCCGGCTTTTCCTTGATGAAGCGCGCCATCAATTCCAGAGAGGCCGGGTGAGCAACGTCGATCACTTCAACGCCGCGCTCGCGCAGGAAAGTTTCATTGCCGCCAAAGTTCTTTGTATCGTTGATGACAACGCGCGGAATTTTGAACTGAACGATAGTGCCTGAACACATCATGCAGGGGGAAAGCGATGTATAAAGCGTCAGGCCGCGATAACTCTTTTGCCGTCCCGCCTTGCGAAGGCAATCCATCTCGCCATGGGCGATGGGGTCGCCTGCCTGAACGCGCTTATTATGCCCAGCCGCGATCATCTCATGTCCTCTTGCGAGCACAGAACCGATGGGCAGTCCGCCCTCGTCGTAGCTTTTCTTCGCCTCAGCGAAAGCGCGTTCGATGAATTGATGATCAAAGTCATTGAGCATTGGGTGTTCCTCTCAATAGACAAGCCGTGCAAGATGACTGATAAAGCCGTGAACGCCCCGGCACAAGAAAAGGCGAAACTCATGGCTGATACGCTGACTATCGTCGATCACCCGCTGATCCAGCACAAACTCACCATTCTACGGAACAAGGAAACGCCGACGGCGCATTTTCGTCAGGTCTTGCGGGAGGTTGCGTTCGTTCTTGGCTGCGAAGCGACCAAAGATCTTGCGCTGGGAGAGGTTACAATTGAAACGCCCCTGGAAAAAGTCAACGCGCCGTACCTTGAAGGGAAGAAACTGTGTTTTGTGTCGATCTTGCGCGCCGGAAACGGGCTGATTGAAGGCTTGCTTGACCTTATCCCGTCTGCACGTGTCGGGCATGTGGGGCTTTACCGCGATCATGAAACGCTTGAAGCGATCGAATATTATTTCAAGACGCCGGATAAGCTGAATGAACGTCTTGTGATCATGGTCGATCCGATGCTGGCGACAGGAAACACTGCGATTGCAGCAGCGAATAAGCTGAAGGACGCAGGCGCGCGTGACATAAAATTTCTCTGTTTGGTTGCTGCGCCGGAGGGGGTTGAAAAGTTCTCAAAAGCCCATCCGGATATCCCAATCATAACAGCGGCGCTTGATCGCGAGCTGAACGAAATAGGATATATCCTCCCGGGGCTCGGCGATGCGGGCGACAGGATCTATGGAACAAAAGGTTAATCCGTAGGCGGTGTATAAGTGCTGCTGCCGGCGTCATGCGAAATGCCTTGCAGTTCTTTTGGGATGTAGTTCTCGTCATGTTTAGCGAGAATTGTCTCGGCGACGAAGACGCCATCGGCGTTGAATGAGCCTTGTGCGATCATGCCCTGACCTTCTCGAAACAGGTCCGGCACAATCCCGGCATAAGTGACAGGCAGGGTCGCCTCGCCGTCGGTCACGCGAAACGTGATCTCGAGGCCCTCGCCATGTGCAAGGCTTCCTTCGACGACCATGCCGCCAAGACGGATGCGCGCGCCTGGTTCGATGCTTTCCGCTTGCGCTTTGCTGGGTGTATAGAAATAGGAAATATTCTGTTCGAGCGCTGCGAACACAAGCCAGGCGGCCCCGCCCAGAATGACGGCGGCGGCGGCAATGAGGCCCAGACGGCGGCTACGATGGAGCGGTTTCATGGCGTTAATCTATGCGTTCTTTCGTCTCTTCACAAACAGGCATTTCCTGCGCGCATTGTCGCGCGGCGGTTGCGTGCTGGGCGAAACCCGTTCTAATGCTTGAAGTTTTGTGCAGCCTAGGGACGTTGATGGAGCCATACGCGCAGCAGATCGGATTTGAGGCGGAAAACGCCGGGTGCGACCGCGCCGGTGAGCCTGTTGTGCGCGGCGTATCGTTTTCATTCTCGCCTGGTGATGCGCTGCAGTTATTCGGGCCGAACGGCTCCGGCAAGTCCAGCCTGTTGTCGATGTTCGCGGGGCTCATTCCGCTGGCGGAAGGCGCGCTTCGCTGGCATCTCGGCGATGAACAATCAGCAACGCCGTTTGAGCAGTCTGTTTTTTTTCTCGGTCATGACGCAAGCGTGAAACCATCGTTGACGGCGAGGGAAAACCTTTCTTTCTGGGCGGCGTGTTATGGCGCCGGGAAAGAGCGGATTGACGCGGCGATTGATTCGGTGAAGGCAATGACGTTTGCTGACTTGCGCGCGAGCCGTTTATCGGCGGGGCAGCGCAGGCGCATCGATCTTGCGCGCGCGGTTCTGGCGGACCGTCCCGTATGGCTGCTCGACGAACCGGCGGCCGCCATTGATAGCGATGGCGTAGAAGTTATCCGCAACATGATCGCCGAACATCGCGCGCGCGGCGGGCTTGCGATTATTGCAACGCATGATCATCTGGGTTCAGGCTATCAGCGGCTGGAGCTTGGGCGATGACCGGCGCGATACTCTCACGTGATTTGAAAGTTGCGTTCCGTTCCGGTGGCGGATGGTTTTACGCACTGTTCTTTTTCGCTGTATTTACTGTGCTTGCGGCGATTGCGTTTGGACCGCAACTGTCGGCGTTGGCTTCTGCGGCGCCAGCGGCGTTGTGGCTGGCGGTCGCGCTTTCCATTCAGTTTTCTGCAGCGGATATTTTTGAACATGATCTTCGCGACGGGTCGTTACGTGCCTTTGCGGCGGAGCAGGGCGGGCTCATGCCCTACTGGCTTGCGAAGGCGCTGGCGCTGGCGCTGACCTCCGCCTTGCCGATGATTATTGCGGCGCCGTTTTTCATGACCATGCTTGGCGTTCCGTTCGCACATGGGTTAGGCGCAGCGGTACTGCTTGTCATTGGGGCGCCGGGTTTGCTTTTTGTTTCGCTCTTAACAGCAGCTTTGGCTGGGGGGCTCCGGGCAGGCGGACTATTGGCGACGATTATCGCCGCCCCCTTCGCTGCGCCATTACTGATCTTTGGCGTCAGCGCAACGAAAATCGTTTTTGCTGGAAACGGTATTGGCTCGCCCGAAACCTTGATTTTAGGCGCCTTGAGCCTCTTTATGGCGGCGGTAACACCGTGGTTCGCGATTACTGCTTTGCGCGTCAGTTTGGAATAGAGGGTGACGACACATGTGGAGCCGTTTTTCCAATCCGGCGAAGTTTGAAGAATTCGCTCGCGTCGCGGGGCCAATCGCATTCTGGATTTTCGCTCTCTGCGCCGCTTTCGGCGTTATCGTCGGTTTGTTCATCGCGCCGGCGGAACAGTATCAGGGTGAGTCGGCGCGGATCATGTATGTGCACGTCCCGGCGGCGTGGATGGCGATGGCGTCCTATTCGTTTATTGCGTTCATGAGCCTTGTCGCATTTGTCTGGCGGCATAGTCTTGCTGATGTGGCGGCGCGTAGTGCTGCAGCGCCGGGGGCTGTGTTTACCGCGCTTGCGCTTTTCACAGGCGCCGTGTGGGGCAAACCGACCTGGGGCGCGTTCTGGGTTTGGGACGCGCGATTGACCTCAATGCTTCTCTTGCTGTTCATCTATTTCGGATACATGGCGGTCTGGCAAGCAGTGCCGGAACGGGCGCGCGCGGCACGTTTCGCGCGAATTCTGGCGCTCGTCGGATTTATCAATATTCCGATTATCAAATTTTCCGTCGACTGGTGGAATTCATTGCATCAGCCGGCGAGCATCATCAGGGCTGATGGCCCGACTATTGATCCCAGCATGTTATGGCCGCTTTTTGCGATGATCATCGCCTATACGGCGTTGTTCACATGGCTGGTGTTTCTTGGCATGCGAGCTGAGCTTGCAGTATTGCGAATGGAAAAGCGCGGGTCGCGAGCGCCAAGCAGGCCTGTCGGCTCAGTGACGGAAAGTTAGTACAATGGATTTCGGTTCGCACACGCCATACATTCTCGCGGCTTATGGAGCGTCAATCCTGGTGCTTGGCGGATTGATCACCCTGCGCGTACGCTGGTTTCGCAACGTGATGAAGAAAGAAAAAAACAGCCGCTAGCCCGCTGCTTCTTTCGCTTGTTTGATTTTTTCTTTCACCAGATCCTCGTCAAAGCCGGGAACAAAGTCCACAAATTCGCCGTTTAACGAAGCGATGATGAACGCAGGCGTATAATCAATGCCCAACGCGCCGGCGAGCTGATGGTTCTCGGTGATAATGCTGACAATCTCGCCTTTTTCGATCTCCGCTTCCATTTTCGCCACATCGAGCCCGTTATCGCGCGCGATTTTCTGCACGCGTTCCTTTGTGAGCACGCCGGATGAATTCAGCATGGCAAAGTGAAATTCTAGAAACTTGCCCTGTTCGCGGGCGGCGAGCGCCATCTCGGCTGCATATTCGGACTCTTTACGCAACAATGGAAGTTCGCGGAAAACGACCTTCACGTCGCTGTCGGTTTTTGTGATCTCTTGCACCAGACCTGCGGCGCGTTTGCAGTATCCGCAGTGATAATCAAAGAGTTCGATGACGGCGACTTTTGCCTGTTGCGGGTTTTTGCCGGCAACATAACCAAAGGCCGGGTCGGTCAGCAGGTTAAGGTTTTCAGATACGAGCTGGCGAGTTCGCGCCTCATCGGCGGCGCGTTCACGGGTGCTGTAGACGTTGACGGCTTCGATGATGACTTCAGGGTTGTCCAGCAAATACGCCCGGACCAAATCGCGAATTTCATCTTCTTGTAAATCCGAGAACGATGTTTCAAGTTTTTCGGACTCTCGAGGCGCGTGAGAGGCAGCTTCATCTCGTGGCGTATTGTCAGTCTGTGCGGAAGAAAATCCGACAACGATCGCTCCCAAAACGAATGCACCGGCCAGCGCCGCGCCAATTGCTGTTTTAACCTTCAACATAAATACCCCTCGAGATGTTCATCATATTTCTTATTCGTGTGAAGCAGATGCCGTTTGCGCCTCAGCGACCGCCCTCATTGATCACAATGGGGTCGGGAACGTCGGGCCGGTCAGATTTTTCTTCAGGCGCGGGAAGAGGTTTGGGTGCGTCTTCTTCGACACCGGTGGGCAAGGGCTGACCGCCGCCTTCAGGCTGCGTCGCCATGATGATATCGGCTGCTTGCCGCCATTCCGGTGTGCCGCGCCTGATGCCGCGCATGGCGCGCCGTGCGAACCGGTTTGCATCCGCCTTCGCGCCCAAATGGAATCGTGACTCCGCCGTTGCAAGGTCCGCAAGCGGTTCTTTTCCTTGCGCGCCATAGACGCGGGCCAGTTCAAACCACGCATAACTGTTGTCCCGTTCAAGAATAGTCGCCCGTTTCAACTCCTGCTCAGCTTCTTGCAACTGCTCGGGCCCGCCAGCGCCAAGGAGGGCGCGTCCGAGGTTAATCCGAAACAGCGCGTTGTCGGGCACGAGTTCAATGGTCCTACGGTGCGGCTCAATTGATTCCAGCGTCCGTCCGTATTCAAACAGTATTTGCCCCTCAAGTTCCCGATAATAAGGATTATCGGGGTGCGCCTCAGTTAAGGTCCGAACTTCTTTCAAGGCATTTTCGATGTCTGAGTATTTGTAATGCGCAATAGACCTTGCGTAATGCGCGGGCTCTGACTGATCCGACAACGGATATTCGCGAAGGGTCTGATTTGGTTCCTGGAGAAAGCCCTTGATTTTCGCCTGAATAAGACGAAGACGGTGGATTTCCTCCGGGCTGTCTTCTTTTTCAAAATAGGGAGACTCTTGCGCACGCTCTTTCAACGCACTCAATCGCGTATTCGCCATCGGGTGAGTTTGAAAATAAGGGTTGATCCTGTTGCCCGTTATGATCTGAGAATTTCTCATCCGGCCCCATAGATCCAGCGCGCCTTGGCTGGAATGACCCACGCGGTCGAGAAACGTTATAGATAGTTGGTCAGCGGTCGATTCCTGACCACGGCTATATTTCAGAAAATTCGCCGTGCCGACTGTTTGGCCGAGGCTGAACAATCCAAGCCCCGCGTCAGGCGCTCCGGCGGCGACGGCGCCTGCAGCCAGGACAAGCCCGACCAGCATGGGCACGCCGGCATTTGATGCAGCGTCTTGAGTACGCGTTGAATGGTTTGCCTTCAGGTGCCCGGCTTCGTGAGCGATGACGGCTTCGAGTTCGTTCGGTGTTTCGACAAACGTGATCATGCCGCTGTTCATGCCCATGTACCGCCCGCCGGCGAAGGCGTTGATCGACTGATCGTTGACGATAAGAATTTCGATCGAGCTGGGAGGAAGACCGGCAGCCTCGAAAATCGGCCACGAATAATCTTCGAGATATTTTTCGATCTCGGCATCCCGCAACAGCGATATGCCCTGCGCCTGCGCGGCGGGGCCGGCGACCGCCGTGGCCGCCGCCATCGCCGCTATCACCATCCGCCGGAAAAAGTTTCGTTGGGACCGGGATCGAGACATAGTCAATTTCCTACTCATACGCCTTATTTTATGCGGACTTTACGCCGATTTCGAGGCGCCGGGACACCGGCGCCGAAATTGTGAAAACCTAAAAATGGCTGGAGCGCCAGCTATACAACGTTTGAGCAGGGAAAATCAGTCGCTTAAGCGTTGCTGTTGCGGCTCCACCAGCCCCTTTTTTTAGGTTTCGGCGGCGAGGGTTGAGGCGCCTCCGCCAGATCAACAGGTTGTTTCGCCTCAGGCGCTTGTTCCGGCTGTGGCTCGGGCGCTTTTGCGTCGTCCGGGGATTCAGCGGCGTGTTCGTGCGACGACCCATTGGTCTTGACGGGTTTAGCCGCCTCTGTAGCGTCTGAATTGCTCTTGATTTCTGTTGTCGGTTCATCGGATGCAGTCGAAGTGTCGCCAGCGTCAGAAGGCGCGGTGGCATCCGGTTCATCATCAGACTTTTTGCCGTCATCACTCGAAGATTCTTTAGCGGCCTCACTCTCGGTATTCGTTTCTTCGCTCCGGTTGCGGCGATTGCGGCGCCCGCCGCGACGCCCGCGCCGGCGGCGCTTGCGTGCGCCGTCGTCATCATCACCTTCGCTGGTGCGAGACTCTTTTTTGTCTTCGTTGTTGTCGCTGTCCTGATCTTCGCTGTCTGCTTCGGATCGGTCATCGCGCGGGGAAGCGTCTTTTCTGCGGCGCCGGCGGCGGCGTTTCTTACGGTCGCCGCCTTGTTCGTCAGACTCGTTATCTACATCCGGTTCGGAAATGTCTTCTGCGTCGATCATTTCTTTTTGGTCGGCGGTGACAACGGCGCTCGCTTCTGGACGTGGTTTCGGCGTGCCGCTTTTTTCGAGCGTGTAGTCGTCACCAGCTTTTTCACGGTCAGGAACGATCTCAATCGTTACGCCATGTTCTTGCTCAATCCGCCGCAGCCATTCTCGGTGCTGGTTGAGAATGTAAACTGCAACATCAATTGACGCGTGCGTCGCGATTATTCCCGCTTTGCCCGAAACAGCGTCGCCTTCGATAGCGCGTAGAATTCTGAGAGCAGCCATCTCCGCTGAACGGATAACGCCAGCGCCAACGCATGTGGGGCAGCTTTGCGTCGTACCGTCAACGATACCCGAACGGCGGCGCTGACGAGACATCTCAAGCAGACCGAAATTTGAGATTCGGCCAAGTTGAATGCGGGCCCGGTCTGACTTGATCGCGTCTTTCAGCGCCTTTTCGACTTTACGATTGTTGCGCGGCTCTTCCATGTCGATGAAATCAAGGACGATAAGACCGGCAAGGTCGCGCAGGCGGAACTGTCGCGCTGCTTCATAGGCGGCTTCGATGTTCGTCTTAAGGGCGGTCTGTTCAATGTTGCGTTCGCGTGTCGCCCGGCCGGAGTTGACGTCAATCGCCACCAGCGCTTCGGTCTGGTGGATGACGATATAGCCGCCGGATTTGAGTCGCACCGTCGGCTGATACATGCCGTCAAGCTGTTGCTCAACGCCGTGTTTAAGGAAAATCGGCGCTTGATCCTTGTACGGCTGAACGAACTTCGCGTGAGACGGCATCAGCATTTTCATGAAGTCTTTGGCTTCACGATAACCGTTCTCGCCTTCCACCTGAACTTCGGAAATATCCTTGTCGTACAAATCGCGAATGGCGCGTTTGATCAGGCTTGCTTCTTCGTAGATGAGGCAGGGCGCAATCGATTTCAGCGTCAGTGTGCGGATGGTCTCCCATAGCCGCAGGAGATAATCATAATCGCGCTTGATTTCCGTCTTAGTGCGCTTGGCGCCGGCGGTGCGGATGATCAGTCCCATACCCTGCGGCACGTCCAGGCTATCGACTGCGCGGCGTAATCGCCGGCGGTCCGCCGAATGCGGAATTTTTCGGGAAATGCCGCCGCCGCGCGCGGTGTTGGGCATAAGCACGCAATAACGGCCAGCCAGCGACATGTATGTTGTCAGCGCTGCGCCTTTGTTGCCGCGTTCTTCTTTAACGACCTGAATAAGCAGAATTTGCCGGCGCTTGATAACTTCCTGAATTTTATAGTTGCGCAGTAACTGGGAACGACGGCGTTTGGCGTCTTTATACCGTTCAAACAGCGCCTGACGTTTCTTTGCAGCTGACTTTGCTTTCTTTTCTTCAGCGCTATCGTTTTCTTGCTCGTCGCCGGCCTCCTGTTCGGACGCCTCTGCTTCGCTGCTGTCAGAATCAGCCTCGGCGGTCAACATCTCTGCTTCATCGTCTTCAGAAATGTCTTCTGCAAAATCGCTTTCCGACGTTCCATCGGCGTCGCCGTCATTTTCTTCGGCGGCTTTGAAAGGTTCAGCAGGGGCGTCTTCAGCGTCTTGCGAATCGCCGACGGTTTTTTTGGCGGGCTTCGTATCGGCGTCAGCGTCTTCTTCGCCGTCTTGTTCTTCTTCTTCCTCTTCTTCGGAAGAGGCGTCTTCCACATCGCTGTCGATGTCGTCGTCTTCGTCGGTTATCTCGGCTTTAGCGGAAACGCGTTTGCCGTCTTCATCGGAAAGGTCATCGCCAGCATCGCCGTCCTCGTTAGCAGCGGTTTCTTTACGGCTGCTTCGTTTGGCTTTTTTGCGAGGCGGTGCGTCATCGTCCTCATCGTGGTGATGGTCGTCGTGATGATCGTCCTCATCTTCGTCGCCGCGCTGTGCGAGTTCCAGCTCGGCGGCCAGTTCGGCGACTTCGGCCTCAGCATCCTGCAAGGCGCGACGGTCCGAAACGGGGATCTGGTAGTAGTCCGGGTGAATTTCACTGAAGGCGAGAAAGCCGTGGCGATTGCCGCCATAATCGACGAAGGCCGCCTGTAGTGAAGGTTCAACGCGGGTGACCCGCGCCAGGTAAATATTGCCTCTAAGCGGCTTTCGCGCCGCCGATTCGAAGTCGAAATCCTCGACTTTCCCATTGTCGAGCACCGCGACGCGCACCTCTTCGGGGTGGGCCGCGTCGATCAGCATCTTTTTTGTCATTTTTATAGGCTCCGCAATGCGGGGCTGGGCCGCGCGCATTGCTTATGTTTGGTCGCCGGGGAGTACACGCGCGCCGTCGTTCGCGCGCCAGATTGGCGGCGTTCCGGGGCATATGGGCGTTTTGTCTCATCAGCGAAGCTGTATCCTATGCATGGTCCGGACGGGCGCCTCGGGCCAGCGGTTCAAAAATTTGGCGCTTTGAGCGCCGATTTGCTCCTCGCGCTTCCGACTGTTTTCGTCCTAGGACAAGAGCCGGTTCCGCGGGCCGGCGTCAGGAGCAGCCGGCGGTTAAGTTTCTGGAAAAGCTTGCTTTTTTTGGGCGCTTTCCCGGAAAAATTCTTCATGATGACCTTACCCAACCCAAGGTAGAATAAAGGTCTTTAACTCTCTTTTCGACAGTATGCGATGTGGCCGATAGGGTCCAATTTCGCAAGTCTTTTTTGACCATGCATGAGTGCGGGGAAAAAGAAAACCCGCCCGACCGGTCCGACTCAGTGTTCCATGCAAAAGTCGATGAAAGATTAAGGCGTCGTTAACGCTAGCGAAATCAATATGTCGTTTTAAATAAGGGCTGTGCTGCGGCCAAAAAATCAGATCCGTCAGCAGCGGGGCGGCGGACGTCTTGATAGGTTGTCGCAGGTGCGTATGGATGGGCGGAATGTCCGAGTTATGTAGCAGAACTGTTCGCTGTGCAGTGACCATTGTCGCTGTCGTCTCTGCGTGCCTGGGCCTGGCGCATGCCGCGCCAGATTTGATGGAGGTCCGTTTCGGGCCCGCCAAGGACGCAACCCGCATCGTCTTCGACCTGAATGGCGCGCCTGAATATGCGGTTTCCGGTGACCAATCAGGAGCGGGGCGGCTTTATGTGGATTTCGCCGGTCTTACGCTGAAACCCGCGGATAAAACGTACAAATCCGGCAAGGGCCATATCGCCCGTTATGGATTTGCCGACCGCGGGCGCGATGGCGTCCGCGCCGTCCTCGAATTCGAAAAAACTGCGAAGATCAAGGAAGTCTTCTTGCTGGAGCCGAAAGGCGACATCACGAAACACAGGCTCGTGGTGGATCTTGTCACTGCTGACAAGTCAGCTTTCATGGCCAGTTTGCCAGACTCGTATGGCGATCTGACGCTTGTGATCGAACAGGCGACAGCGGAATCCGAAGACCGGGCGGTTGTTGCGTCGACGCCCCAGCAAACCGTTATACCGCCGACGCCGACACGGAAAGCGACGGTCGACGTCGCAAAAACGCCCGCCAACGTTAAAAGGGTTGTGGTGGTTGACGCCGGCCATGGGGGACGCGATCCGGGCTCTCAAGGGCAGAGCGGGACTCTTGAAAAAACAGTCACGCTTTCGGCTGCGCT
Source organism: Hyphococcus flavus (assembly GCF_028748065.1). Classification (GTDB taxonomy): domain Bacteria; phylum Pseudomonadota; class Alphaproteobacteria; order Caulobacterales; family Parvularculaceae; genus Hyphococcus; species Hyphococcus flavus. The sequence continues at coordinate 2,719,264 of NZ_CP118166.1, forward strand.
CGAACTTGCGGAAATTCTCAAAAAAACCGGCCGGTATGAAGTCGTTCTGACACGTGAATCCGATAAGGATTCCAGAATGCTTCGCGATCAGCGGGATGAACTTGCACGGCGCGAATCGCTCGCCCGTGAAGCGGGCGCAGAATTGTTTATCTCACTTCATGCAGACGCCATTTCACAAAACGCCGTGCGCGGCGCGTCGGTATACACGCTCTCCGACGAAGGGACGGCGCGATCAACCAGGCTCGCTAAATCAGCGGGAAATTATCATGTCTATGACATCGATCTCGAAGAATATGACAGTGTGGTGGGCGGTATTTTGCTGGATAAAGCGCAGGAATCCACTTTGACGAACTCGTCGAAATTCGCCGAATTGCTGATCGAAAATCTGACCGGCAAGACACCCATGCTGAACCGGTCTCACCGTAAAGGGGACTTACGGGTTCTTCTTGCGGCTGATGTTCCGGCGGTCCTTCTGGAATTGGCGTTTATTTCCAACGCTAAGGATGAGGCGAACCTTAATTCTCCGGTCTGGCGAACGCGCGTCATGACAGCGGTGGCGGCGTCGATCGACCGGTATTTTGAAGATAAAGAGCCCCGGCAGCACGCGGCTGCCCGCGCCGGAGGCGCACGATAGGCAAATCTTACGAAAATGAGGGATTTTGCGCCGCTCTTGCGCCTCGCTGTCGTCCAATTTATGCGGTAAAACACCTTATGAGCTTTCGCGGGAATAGGGGGCGAGCCGCAGGAATTCGTCGGGGCTAAGGGCCGGAGCGACTACTGTAAGCGTATAATCCAATGAACGATCACAACGACGACAAGCCAGAAAAGAAGGCCCCCACGAGTTTGGGCAGACTTTCGTTTACCGATGAGCCGGAAGAAGAAAGCTCAGTGCATTCTGGTGAACCGAACGATGAGGCGGTTCAACGCGACGCTGCCGAAGAACATCAGGACGGTGACGAGGCGATTGAAAGTGATATGTTCTCGCGCCGCGATACGTCTGAGCAAACTGATGACACAGAATATGCTGAAGACGATGTGGCGAATCCCGCATCTTCCGAAGTTGAAATTGAAGTTACGTCCGATGATGAAGACATGGTCCTTGAAGAAGACGATGTTGTTGGCGCGGAGCCGCTTGTCGCCCCGGTGCGTGCGCCCGCCAAAGAACCAAAAAAAGAACCCAAAGCCGCAAAGCCGTCACGCGCGGGTTCGTTGGGGTTTTTCATGCTGAGACTTGTGGGATTGGGATTTGCTGTCGGCGCGCTTGGTATTATCGGGGCCGCCGGATTTTCCGCCTGGTATCTGAACCAGCTTAATCAGGATCTGCCGGATTACCAGCAGCTTGCGGAATATGCGCCGCCGGTTACGACGCGGGTTTATGCCGGGGACGGATCATTGGTTGCTGAATTCGCGCGTGAGCGGCGTTTGTTCGTGCCAATTGAATCGATGCCCGATTATGTGAAGCACGCGTTTGTCTCTGCTGAAGACAAAGGCTTTTATGAACATAGCGGTATCGATCTCCGCGGTATTGTTCGCGCTCAGCTTTCGAATATCGGCAATATTCTCAACGGACGCCGGCTTGAGGGCGGTTCGACCATTACCCAGCAGGTAGCGAAGAACTTTCTCTTAAGCAGCGAACAGCGCGTTGAGCGTAAACTCCGCGAAATGCTGATCGCCCGGAAGATGGAGCGGACGTTTACCAAGGACCATATCCTTGAGCTTTATCTGAACGAGATTTATCTCGGTAATCGTTCCTATGGTGTTGCGGCGGCAGCGCTCAACTATTTCGATAAGTCGCTAAATGATCTGACGATCGCGGAAGCGTCTTACCTTGCCGCAATCACGAAGGGGCCGAGCAACTATCACCCGGTTGATCACGAAGCACGCGCTGTCGAGCGACGGAATTACGTGATCAACAGGTTGCGTGAAGACCAGCAGATCACGGACGAAGAGGCGGAAGAAGCGCTGGCGCAGCCTCTTGGCGCGAAAATCGCGCCGCCGCTGGGCGCGCGCGACTGGACCATGGAGTATTTCGCAGAAGAGGTCCGCAAACAGATTGTCGAGCTTTATGGCGTCGAGGCGCTCTATGACGGGGGCCTTGCCGTTCGTACGTCTGTCGATCCGCATATGCAGAAGGAAGCTGGCGAGGCGCTAAGGCGGTGGCTGGTCGAATATGATCAGCGTCATGGCTGGCGCGGACCGCTTTCGCAGATTGAACTTGGCGATACGTGGACTGAAACGCTGGAAGAGGAAGTCGATCAGCTTCGTAATGCGCGCAAAGTATCAGATGACATGGCGCCATGGCGTCCTGCCGTTGTGCTGTCCGTCTCGGACGCAAGTGCGCAGATTGGATTCCCTGATGGGGAGGAAGCCAGCGTGCCGGTTGAACTTCTCTGGTGGGCGCGGGACTATATTTCCGCCAATGATATCGGCGAAGAAGTGGCCGCGGCGTCAGATGTATTGAACACGGGCGACGTTATCTATGTTGAAAAGTACAACGCTGAGACGCTCCCGAAAAATGATCCCGAGTCCGAGGAAGAAGAAGCCAAACCGACGCCTGAAAACGCCTACGCCTTGCGTCAGGCGCCATCGGTCAATGGCGGCCTTATCGCCATGGATCCGCATACTGGCCGCGTGCTCGCCATGGTCGGCGGCTTTTCATTCCAGATGTCGGAGTTCAACCGCGCGGTCCAGGCCGAGCGCCAGCCGGGCTCGACATTCAAGCCGTTCGTTTATTCCGTTGCGCTCGACAGCGGCTACAACCCGTCGTCGATTGTTCTCGACGCACCGTTTGTCGCGCCCAGCCTGGACAGTTGGTATAAGCCCGGAAACTATATTGAAGGGCGTCATTACGGTCCGTCTACACTACGCTTGGGTATCGAACAGTCGCGCAACACGATGACGGCGCGTCTGGCGCAGGATCTCGGCATTGGCCGCATTCTCGATTACGTCAATCGATTCAACCTTTCCGATGATTTGCCGCGAGAACTGGCGATTTCTCTCGGCGCGGGTGAGACCACGCTCATGCGCATCACTGCCGGGTATTCGGTCTTTGTGAATGGCGGCAAAGGTGTTGAGCCGGTGCTTATTGATCGAATTCAAGATCGTAGCGGCAAAACAATCTACAAACGCGATCAGCGCGAATGCGACGCCTGCAATGCGGAGTTCTGGTCAGAACAAACGCAGCCGCAACTCGCTGATACGCGCCGCCAGGTCATGGACCCGCGCACCGCCTATCAGATTACGTCTATTCTGGAGGGGGTTGTCATTCGCGGCACTGGTTCCGCCGTCCGCCGTGCATCGAACAAGCCTCTTGCCGGAAAAACGGGTACGACCAACGATTACAAGGATGCGTGGTTTGTCGGGTTCTCGCCTGATCTTGCCGCAGGTGTTTATGTTGGGTTCGACATGCCGCAAACGCTTGGCCAGGGTGAAGCAGGCGGCACGGTTGCCGCGCCGATTTTCGCAGATTTCATGGTTGACGCCCTCAAGGACGAAGCGGGCATACCGTTCCGCGTGCCCTCGGGCATCAGACTGGTCCGCGTCAACGCCCGCACGGGCAAACCGGCAGGACCGGGAGACGGGAACGTCATCCTTGAGGCGTTCAAACCAAATGACGAGCCCGGCGCCGACCGCGTTGACGACTATGCGCTCGATCCCTTAAGCGCTGCGCCGCGTGCCAACGGGGAAGAGGAAGAGGACCTGAACGGTCTTTACTAACGCCTCGGCCCGACTCATATATTTGTGAAATTGCGCAAGGAAGTTGTGCGCGATCATATCTTAAGGAGGCGCCGCTTATGCGCGCGGAAATGCAAACGCTCGCAGACGAAATCAAGCAGTCGGTGGAACTGCTGAGGAGGCGTCTTTGACTGGGATAAATCCAAAAAAGAACTGGACGAGCTAAACGCGAAGGCGGAAGACCCGAACCTTTGGGACAACCCGGAAGAAGCCCAAAGCCTGATGCAAAAGCGTACGGCGCTCGAAACGCAGATGAACGCCGTCGGCGAAATTCAATCTGAACTCGACGACCTGACCGAACTTGCGGAACTGGCCGCCGACGAAGGCGATGATGCGAGTCTGGATGAAAGCCAGGAATTGATGGCGGCGCTGCATAAACGTGCGGCTCAGGCAGAAATCGAAGCGCTGCTGTCGGGCGAAGCCGATGCAAATGACTGTTTCGTTGAAATCCATCCGGGCGCCGGCGGCACGGAATCTAACGATTGGGCAGCCATGCTCTTACGCATGTATGTGCGCTGGGCGAAGACGCGCGGCTTCAAGGTCAATGTCATTGAAGAGCAGCCTGGCGAGGAAGCGGGTATTAAATCAGCCACCATCGAGGTCAAAGGCCACAACGCCTATGGGTGGCTGAAAACGGAATCAGGCGTTCACAGGCTAGTGCGCATATCGCCTTTCGATTCCAATGCGCGCCGTCATACGTCATTCGCTTCTGTTTGGGTCTATCCCGTGGTCGACGACAATATAAATATCGAGATCAACGAAAGCGAATGTCGCGTCGATACGTTTCGCGCGTCCGGCGCTGGCGGCCAGCATGTCAACACAACCGACTCCGCAGTGCGCATAACGCACGAGCCGACGGGGATTGTTGTTCAATGTCAGAATGAGCGCTCTCAACATAAAAACCGCGCCACGTGCTGGAACATGCTGAAAGCACGTCTTTACGAGATGGAGCTGCAAAAGCGGGAAGAGGCTGCCCAGGCGCAGGCGGAGTCAAAAACCGATATCGGGTGGGGACATCAGATCCGTTCTTATGTCCTGCAGCCCTATCAGATGGTGAAGGACTTGCGCACGCAGGTTGAAAAGCCGGACCCTGACGCTGTTCTGGGCGGGGCGCTAGATGATTTTATGAATGCCGCGCTGGCGCAGCGTGTTGGCGGAGACGGCTGATTTCGCGCACGCAGCAAGCAGAGATTTCCACGTCAGTAGCATGACTTGCTATGGTCGGTAGTTGATTCTTAACGATTGTTACCAAAAGCTTAAATTGTGAATATGGTTAACGCTGGTTTCCGTTGACGCCGGAACGGTTCTGTTATTCGATAATCCTTGTAGGTACTAATCCCCTCTATGTACCAAGCAGTGTGACCCTCGAATAGAAAACGGAGACAATATTCGAAACACAGCCTGACTTAACGGAACACATATCCCGGACCACGCAACAGTACACACTTTTGAAATGCGAAGGCTTGTTAGCTGGCTAGGGATAAGTGGAAAACGCGCGGAACGCAGCACAGCGCTCCGCGCGTTTTTTATTATTTCCGATAATCAAGCGGTGGTTCGCGGTCGCCAAGAAGCGAAGAATATTCGTAGTCTTCACCGCGCGCTTCATCGAACTCTTTACGCGCTGCTTCACGCAACTCCGGGTTGGTGTAAAGTTCAATCGCCCCGAGTGTCATGGCCTTTGCCGCGACTTGCGCGCCTTTATAGCCGATAGACATCCCGCTCGCTGCGACAGCCTGCCATGAGTGAGAAGATGTGCCAGGCGCCCATGTTGCGGCTCTGACGCCGACTGTCGGTGTGGCGAAGGAGACATCGCCAACATCCGTGGAGCCATATCCAAGTGAGCGGCTGTAGGGTTGTATTTCAGCGGCGTCGTCAATTTCACCCCATGGATCATCCATGGATTTCCGAATGTTTTCAGCGAATTTGCGTTCTTCTTTGGTGTACTGAACGCCGCCGACCTGACGGAGTTTCTGGTCCATCATTTTTGCGAGTGACTCGTTGACGAGAAGCGGGTTGTTGCCGTGAATAACCTCCCATTCAACTTCCGTTCCTGTGCCAAGCGCTGCGCCGCGCGCGGCTTCTTCGACACGCTCCCAGATGGCGTCGACGCCGGACGCCTCAGGGTGGCGGACATAATAAAACACTTCAGCAAAATCAGGCACGACATTCGGCGCCAGACCGCCAGCGGTAATCACATAGTGAATGCGCGATTCTTGCGGCACATGTTCGCGCATCATATTGACCATCATATTGAAAGCTTCAACGCCGTCCAGCGCCGACCGGGCGCGATGCGGCGCGCCAGCAGCGTGAGCGGAAAGTCCTTTGAACCGGAATTTTGCTGAACGGTTGGCGAGCGTTGTACGAGCCGCAGCGGAGTTTTCATCGTCCGCATGCCAATGAAGCGTGAAGTCGACGTCGTCGAAAAGGCCGGCGCGGACCATATAGACCTTGCCGCTGCCGCCTTCTTCAGCCGGGGTGCCGTAAAGGCGAACGCGTCCTGGCGTTCCCGTCTCTTCGAGCCATTCTTTGACAGAGATGGCGGCGGTCAACGACCCGGCGCCAAAAAGATTGTGTCCGCACGCATGACCGGCGGCTTTGCCTGTAATCGGCGAGCGCTCCGGGCTATCGTCCTGGTTGATGCCGGGCAGGGCGTCAAATTCTGCAAGGATCGCGATAACCGGTCCGCCTTCGCCATATTCCGCCATGAAAGCGGTAGGGATGTCAGCGACGCCTTTTTCGATTGTGAAGCCTTCGGCGGCTAGCTTGCTCTGCAAGAGATTGCTGGACTTTTCTTCCTGATAGCCGACTTCGGCCCACTCCCAGAGTTGCCGGGCGACGCTGGCGGTTTCGTCATAGCGTGCATCGACGGCGGCGATCACGTCGTCGCTTGCAGCGGCGGTTTGAGACATGAAGGCAGGCAGGGCTGCCAGGGCGCAGGATAAGAGCAGTCGTTTCATTCAAAATCCCCAATCAGTGGACAAAAGAGGTAAATGCCACGGATTGGGCATCGAATCCTAGCCTTTCAGGCGGTTCGGTACGCGATATTTGATCTCTCCACCGAAATTAGCCAAAGTCGCTGAAAAATCAGGGAGATGCGCTCATGGCGGCAGTGGCGACGCAAAAGGGGTTTCTGGGTTTGGTCGAAAGGGCGGGCAACCGGTTGCCCGATCCGGCCTTCATATTTTTCTATCTTATCATTGTCATGGCGGTTGTATCGAGCATCGCTGCGTTCTCAGGATGGTCTGTACCGCACCCAACGCAGACGAACGAGAATGGCGAGCCGTTGGTGGTCGCGGCGATCAGCGCGCTTGCGCCGCAGAGTATTGAACATCTGCTTACTGAAATGCCGGAGATTTTCACCGGCTTCCACCCCTTAGGGTATGTGCTTGTTGTGATGTTGGGCGCGGGCGTTGCCGAGCGCGCCGGCTTGTTCGGTACCGCTATGCGCGCGGCCGTGCGCAAGGCGCCGCGGTTTTTGATGACCCCTGCAGTCGCATTGGCGGCGATGATGGGCAATCTCGCTGCTGACGCCGCCTATGTCGTGCTGATACCTTTGGCGGCTGTGATCTTCGCCGCGGCGGGCCGGCATCCTATTGCTGGCATAACCGCAGCATTCGCCGGCGTGTCAGGCGGTTTTTCGGCCAACCTTTTGCCGGGACAACTCGACGCCTTGTTGTTCGGTATTACCGAAGCTGCGGTGCTGCCGCTTGATCCGAACTGGGTCATGAATATCACCGGCAACTGGTATTTTATTGCGGCAATGACGTTCATCTATATGCCGGTGATCTGGTTTGTAACAGATGTCATCGTGGAGAAACGATTGGGGCCGTGGACTGGCGGCGCCGTTGCGGGATCGGACGACGCGGACGACGATCCGAATGCGCCGCTGACCGACGGTCAAAGAAAGGGTTTGAGGCATGCCGGATATGCAACGCTTGTTGTAGCGCTGATCTGGCTGGTTATGGCGGTGGATCTCGTCGCGCTTATACCGTTTACGGATATTTCCATGTATGGCGGCGACGTCCCGCTCTATGATGAAACGCCGGGTCTATTACCCGCACAGGCCATGGTGCCGTTTTTCCAGTCGCTTGTCGCAGGTTTCATGATCTTGTTCATTTTCACGGGCCTCGCCTATGGCAAGGCGGCCGGAACGATCAACAATCACCGCGATATGGTTGAGATGATGGCGGCCGCCATGCGCGATATGGGTTACTATCTCGTACTGGCGTTCTTCGCCGCCTATTTCGTTGAGATGTTCAACATCTCCAATCTCGGGTTGATCTCGGCTGTAAACGGCGCTGACGCCATTCGCGAGTCCGGGTTGCCGCTTCCTGCAGTGCTTTGCTTGATCGTACTCTTTGCGGGACTGCTAAATCTGTTCGTTGGTTCGGCGAGTGCGAAATGGGCGCTGATGGCGCCGGTGCTGGTGCCGATGCTGATGCTGCTCAATGTCAGTCCGGAAATGGCGACAGCGGCCTATCGCGTCGGCGACAGCGCCACCAATATCATTACGCCACTGATGGTGTATTTCCCGCTGGTGTTGGTATTCGCGCAACGCTGGGTTCCAGGTTTCGGTCTTGGCTCGCTGACGGCGTCGATGATCCCTTACTCGATCTGGTTGTTGATCAGCGGCCTGACGTTGACGTTCATATGGGTTCTGCTGGGGCTGCCATTGGGTCCAGGCGCAGAGGTTGGTTATACGTTAACGGGCGTAACGCAATAACTGATCAGCCTCACGATTGAAGAAGCCGGTCGACGGTTCGCGAAAGAACCTCAAGACCGGCTTCCAGGTCTTCTTTGGCGGTCGCCTCTTTTGGGTTATGGCTGACGCCGTTGATTGACGGAACAAAGATCATCGCGGTCGGACAGATGCGCGCCATCATCTGTGCGTCATGACCGGCGCCGGAGGTCATGCGTCTGTATTTAAGCTTGGATTCCTTTGTAATCTCTTCAATCGTCTGGACGATGGCGGGATCGAACGCAACTGGATCAAACCTGACCAGTTCCTCAGCAGTAAATGTGACGCCTTCAGCTTCCGCGATGTCAGTTACAATCGCTTCCAGTTTATTCTGCGCTATCTGTAACCTGTCCGCGTCCGCATTACGCAAGTCCACCGTCACATAGGCCGATCCGGCGACGACATTGATAAGGTTCGGTTTCAGGTCGATCTGGCCGATCGTAGCGACCTGGCCCTCAATCTCGTTTGCTATGCGCCGCGCCTCGACAGCGATACGTGACGCTGTAAAGCCTGCGTCACGACGCAGATGCATCGGTGTCGTGCCCGCATGATTAGCCTGTCCGGAGATCGTAAAGCCGGTCCAGAAAATCCCCTGGACGCCTTCGACAACGCCGATAGATTTTTTTTCAGCCTCTAATATCGGCCCTTGTTCAATATGAAGCTCAAGAAATGCATGGGGGGTGACTGCGCCGCACGCCATTTCGCCGGCGTAACCAGTATTCACAAGAGCTTCTGCCAGGGTGACGCCGTCTCTGTCGTGTGACGTCAACGCTGTTTCGAGATCAAGGCCGCCAGCATGAACGAGCGAACCCATCATGTCAGGTTGGAAGCGGACGCCTTCTTCGTTGGTGAAAATGGCGACGGTGAGGGGGCGGGATGGTGTTTCCTTCGCATCCCTGAACGAGGCGGCGATTTCCAGTCCTGCAAGAACGCCATAAGGGCCGTCGAGCTTGCCGCCATTGCCGACTGTATCGATATGCGAACCGATCATGATGGGAGCTGCACCGGTTTCGCCCGCGAGCGTTCCGAAAATATTCCCGATACGGTCTATTTCAACTTGAAGACCAATGTCGCGCATCCATGAGACGACTTTGTCCCGACCATGTTTATCAGCCTCAGTGCCAGCGATTCTGCGGACACCGCCCTCGGGCGTGGCGCCGATCCCGCCTACCTCTTCTATCCAGCCATGCAGTCTTTGGTAGTTCAGTTTTCGCATCTTATTGATTTCTATTCTAAATGGCGCCTTCCGAAACAATGCACAGGCACCGGGCGTTATGATCAAGACCGAGCGTTTTGCGAAGTTCCGGGGCTCTTGTGACAGCCGCAAGTCCGGCGTAGCCGGCCGCACCGGACGGCGTCGTTTCTAAATCATCTTGTGCTAGCGCTGACACTGCTGCGTCCGCTTCTTGGTCCGTTATGGTGATAAACGCGTCCGCCGTGCTTTTCAGGACTTCGAACGCCAGCATCGACGGTTCCGCACAATCGAGGCGGCCCATATTGGTTCCTGGCGCGTGAATTGTCGTCAGCTTGTTCGCTTCAACACTCGCCAGAATGCATGCAGCTTTTTCAGGCTCAACGACGATGATGGATGGTTGCTCCGGCCATGTCAGGCGAATGTGGTTGGCAAGACCGGCGGCGAGACCGCCGACGCCCGCCTGCAGAAACACATGGGTGGGCCATTTCCCTTTTTTTGAGCAACAGGCCGCGATCTCTTCTGTGAGGATGGCGTAGCCATTCATGATCAATAGAGGAATATCCTTATATCCCGGCCATGAACTGTCAGAAATCAAGTCCCAGCCATTTGCCTCACATGCATCTCGCGCAGCGCGCATGCTTGCGTCATAGTCTTTGCCTTCGCGAATTACTTCCGCGCCTTTTGTCCGCAAGCGTTCTGCAAATTCTTCAGGAACGGCATCGGCCAGAAAAATGACGGCGCGTGCGCCGACAAGGTTCGCACCCGCCAGCACGGAAAGTCCATGATTGCCGGCGCTCGCACAACAATATGTTTTATTCTTTCCAAGAACGCTAAGTTGTTCAAACGATGCTGGATCAGTCAGCGCGATCGCAGATTGCAGCAATGAGCGGATGATGGCGTAAGAACCGCCGAGCGCTTTGAAGCTGCCGAGCCCCATGCGACCGGTTTCGTCCTTTAGGGCCAACTCAGCAATATGAAGCGCACCTGCAAGCCTTGGCGATTTCAAAATGGGCGAGGGCGCATATACAGGGCAGCTCCGAAGACAAGCCGCCACCTCCTTAATTGAGCCCATGCTCCGGAATTTTTCCGGTGCATGCTGCTGCCAATATTCGTGCGAAATAGTGTTCTTGAGGAAGCGCAAATCTATCTTCGAAGCTATTTAGCGGACTTGTTTCAACTGTTTCGTGCTTAGCCGAAATATATGCTTTTACCAAGCAACTGTATTACCAATGGATATGTCACAGCAATGTGACCAGGCATTAAAAAGCCCGCCGTTTGACATGGCGGGCTTTTGTTTGACGCCAGCCTGCAAGGCTGGCGTCTTGGTGGTTAGCTCATCTCAAAAGATCATTATCGATTATTCCTGACTTGCAGCCCACAAGTCATCTTTTTTGCCATGATCTTTTTTGCCGTGGATGCGTGCGCCACGGCCGCGATCGAATTTTTCAAGCGCTTTCTTGGCGTCGATAAATCCGAAACCGGAGTCGAAGTCGAAACCATGTCTATTGACTTCGTCGAAGACCTGAATCGTTGCACCAGTCGCGTTGCTGGCTCTGACGCTCATGTCCTGAGCGGTAAGACGTTTGATCCAGTAAACATCTTCCGGTTCGGTGCGATCGCATGGCCCGAGCAGCACGCCTTCCTCAACGAGTTCAAGAACCTCGTCTGGAGAGACACGCATATCGCGACCGCGGATGCGTTCCGTTTGCGGATGCTTCTTGCGGAACAGGCCGCGTCCTCTTGGATTGATCTGACGTGGCTTGCACATGCGATAGCTTACCTGGCCATTGCTTGAAGTCCGCACGATCTGCGACTTTTCTGATTGCAGCATTAATGCGGCGACAGAAGCGACATGCGGCGCGGAAGCGGAAGTGCCGAAGAAGTTCGGAAACTCTCCCGGTTCGCCAGTCTGAAACACACCATCGCCATCATCATCGTCACGGCTTGTGTCATTGGTGAAGAACGTGGTGTTCGTGCCGTCCGGTCCGGTAATGCCTGGCTTGTACCGAACTTCCGGTCTGCTCAGGCGATTGCCGTCCGTGTCAAAGAAGATCGGTGTGCCGCCTGCAGACGAAAAGTCGTTGAGGCAGGCTGGAACACATTCCGGCTCACCGGCCATAGACCGTAGTTGCAGTGTTGACGGATCGCCAATGAACTCCTCGGTGAAGTAAAAGGCTGAAGCGCCGACGCCTTCAGAGCCGGCAGCATTATTGTGTCCGAAACCGGATGGCGCATTAATTGGAAATTCCGACGCCACAATGCCGCCGCCAAAGATGACGAACTTGGTGAAACCAGGGGCATCACCGGACTGTGTTTCGAAACCGATCTGCACCTGCTGACCGCCGATGAAGTCAACGAGAGACACTAGCTCGATTGCATCCCCGCCATTGCCGCCATCTAGTGGAATACCGCCGCTTGTGAACTTGAACTGACAAAGGCCATTCGGCTGGCTCTGGCCGCCAGGTTCGAAGCAGTCAAAAACGCGATTCCCTTGCATGTCGAACATGATCACATCGACATCGTTCTGAGCGCCAGGCGCGCCGGAAACGGAAAAGTTCGGACTATCCCACTGGAAAGTAAGGTTGGTTTGCAAGGCGCCGTTGAGCTGAACCGTCATGAGCGGTTCGACACCCGGACCCGGATCAAAGTCATGGAACGTCGAGTTATCGAACGCAACCGGCCGGTATTCAGACTGATAGGCGTCACGAGCGCGGTTTCCGTTTGAAGAGTAGTAAGGCACGCCCAGACGAGCAACTTCGTCAGCCGCTTGTGCGATAATGCCGTCCTGGAACATTGGCTCAGTGAAATAAATGATGTCATCGACGATGACGTCAGCACCAGCGAGCGCGAGTTCAACGATACCTTCTGCAAAATCCGCTTCACCATTGAATGCAGAGTGAAAGAGAAGTTTCGCGCCGGGAGCAACGTCATGAATCAATTGAGCCATACCACGGCCTTCGTCGATGCAATCGCTCTGTAAGTAGTCAGAAAGAATGCCGACGTCTGGTGGAATATCGCCGTTTGCCGCATCTTCAGCAGGGGTTGTATAAACGCCTGCTGCGTTTAGTGGTCCTGGATTGCAAGCAAAGCTGTCGGATAAAATGCCGATCGTCATGTTCTCGCCATCATATCCGAGCTCTTCGCGGACGAAATCCGTACGCATGGAACGGTCGCCTTGCGATGTGACAAGCCCGACATTAGTTGCCGCGAGTGCAGGGCGCGCAAACGCTAGATAATTACTAGCTGCCAGATCGCCCAGCCTGTCTACCGGAAATTGGGCTGACACTGTTCTGCCGAGGCTTGAGATATTGCGGGCGCCCATAGCGTCCATGGTGGCTGACAGGTCGTCCGTTGAACCGGCGGCAATTGCATCAAGAACCACATACCCATCATCGCTAACGTCGGCGACCATCAGTTCTTGACCGCCGGCCTGAACCCGGCCGAGCGCGCCGCCTTCGCCGGACCAATCTGGCCGGTTGCGTGCGGCGGGTGCGGTACGCGTTGCGTTTCTCGCCGCCAGCGCGGATCGATTGTTGTCGTAAATGATCGTCAGCGCGCCTTCCATTTTCTTCATGTAGGCGTCGGACTCACCGCCCTTGGCTGACGCCAGCGATGGCGCAGCGCAAATGGCTGCCGCAAAGCCGGCGCTTAATAAGAGTTTTTTGAGCATAGTCGTCCCTTTCCGGTATGATCAGTACTCGCCTTTACGCCCTTCAGATAAAAGACGGCACAAGTGCATAGACGTGATGTGGAAAGCGCCTGATGATCACAGGCAAATTCCCCCAACACTTAAAAACTATCACGAGCCTAATTTGTTGCGCAAGCAATTATGGCCGTGTAATGCAGTATGCGGTTACTATTTTTTGCCTGCGTTTTTCATCAAAAGATCAATAAAAACAAATAAAATGGAAAATATTAGACATTAATCAGCATACAGAAAAGATGCTGCTGTGCAGCATTTTTTCTGTGATTGTTAGGCAGTGCGATTATGACCGCCGGCATGCGCCAGCGAAAACGGAGACGCCGCCAGAACGCGCAGGCCCGTAAGCGAGATATGAGAGATCGCTTTCAAATTCGATCGTTATGCTGTCTTGATAAAAGACTTCCATATTGGACGTGCGTAACCGGTCTGCCGCGATTGCAAAAATATCCGGTGAAATGCTCGCGCTGAACTTACGCGGCGGCTCAGGTTCATAGCGGTTGGTTTCACCGCTGAGATCACGGTCTAGACTGCGATAGGGGCCGCCGTCGTTCAATTCCATGGGCGTGACTGGTGATTCATAGAATGAAAAAGTGAAAGTGGAGGGTGTATTCTCAATTACGAAGTCTTCGCCACTAGGGGAGATGCCTTTGGCCTCGTCAATACTGCAGTCGTAGTCGCCAAATTCGAGCAAGCCTGAAGGTGCGACCTGGGACGACGCGCTGACGCATGACAGCGTGAATGCGAACACCGTACTTGCGGCGAGCGCGGGGAAGACACGCTTCATGACGGGCCTCCTGTGCTATTTGCAGAACTGGGTCAGCGTACTCTCAATAGCCGCCAGTGGAAAGAGAAAACGCCTTGGCCAAATTGGCTAAAAGATGTTGTATTATGCAACGCTGACCTGCGGTGCCGCTTCAGGCAAATCCTCGCCAAATGCGCGCTGATAAAATTCAGCGACAGTGGGGCGTTCAAGCTCGTCACATTTGTTGAGGAAAGTGACGCGGAAAGCGTAACCGATATTCTTGAAAATTTCGGCGTTCTGCGCCCAGGTAATCACCGTACGCGGGCTCATTACTGTTGAGATATCTCCCGCGATGAAGGCGTTTCGTGTCATGTCGGCAACGCGCACCATGGCGTCGATGGCTTCTTTGCCTTCCTTGGAATCGTAAAGCGGCACCTTGGCGATGACGATCGCCGCCTCTTCATCATGTTCGAGATAGTTTAGGGTTGTCACAATCGACCAGCGGTCCATCTGGCCCTGGTTGATCTGCTGCGTGCCGTGATAAAGACCTGTGGTGTCGCCAAGGCCGATGGTGTTGGTCGTCGAGAACAGGCGGAACCAAGGATTTGGCGTCAAAACCTTGTTCTGGTCGAGCAGCGTCAGGCGACCTTCCGCTTCAAGGATGCGCTGGATCACGAACATCACATCGGGCCGGCCGGCATCATATTCGTCAAAAACGAGGGCGACCGGACGTTGAAACGCCCATGGCAGCATGCCTTCCTTGAACGCGGTGACCTGAACGCCATTTTCGACCACGATCGCATCCTTGCCGATCAGGTCGATGCGGCTCACATGGCTATCCAGATTGACCCGGATGCATGGCCAGTTGAGGCGCGCCGCGACTTGCTCGATATGGGTCGATTTACCGGTGCCGTGATAGCCCTGAACCATCACACGGCGATTGCGGGCGAACCCGGCGAGAATCGCCATGGTGGTTTCAGGGTTAAACCGATATGCCTCATCCACTGGCGGGACGTATTCATTGGGCGTATCAAAGGATGGAATGTCGATATCCATATCGACGCCGAAAACCTTTTTCGCGGAAACGGTTTTCGTTGGTTTTTCCAAAAACGTATCGCCGGCAAGTTCAGCCATGTAGGATTACTCTTGTGGTTGGTATTCTCGATTGCGCGCCGGAACCTTGCCTGAAAGACGCTCAAAGACAAGGCCTTATGGCGCCCGGTATTGTCACAGCACCCGGTTTGGAGGGTCAGTCAGCATCTAACCGGGTTGAGAGGAAAATTTCATCAGAATGATCCCCGAAATAATAAGACCTGCCGCCAGCATTCGGAGAAACGTAACTTGTTCGTTCAATACCAAAATGCCGACAAAGAGTGCGCCAACCGCGCCTATACCGGTCCAAACGGTATAGGCAGCGCCAAGTGGCAATGTCTTCATCGCTAAGGAGAGAAGCCCAAAACTGGCGAACATCGCCGCCAGCGTGACGACTGTTGGCATCAGGCGCGTGAAGCCCATCGATTGCTTCATGCTGAACGCCCAAAGGATTTCAAGCAATCCTGCAACGACCAAAAATATCCAAGCCATGATCCGGCCCTCCTGCCAAAGAGCCGGGCCGTCCCGGACATTTCTCCCACAAGCGGGTGAGGACGTGGCCTCGCAACAGAGCCATTTAATGCCGACGGGCGCTAACTTCAATTCTGAAAGATTATACTTAAAGAAACTGCGCTTTTTTCAGAATTTGATGCGCTTTTACGACCTGGCTTAGCTGCTCTTCAGCGCTGCGGTCGCCGCCATTGGAATCAGGGTGAAAGCGCCGCAACAACTCTGCATAGCGGCGCCTGATATCAGACGACGACGCTGCATATGGCAGGGCGAGGGTGTCAAATGCGTTGACCTGTAGCTTCGTGAGGCGTTTGCCGCCCCGGTAATGGCCGCGCGTTTCGGTTTGCGTCTTGGTTTCCTTGCCGAAGATGCCGAACGCATCGTCCATATCGGCTGGGCCCCGGGCATTCGCTGCGGCGCGGGCGCGGTCGTTTTTGCCCATGGACCAGGTGGGCCGGTCGCCATATTGGCTGGCCTGGCGCACCTTCAAGGCCTCATCCTCTGAGAGGCCGTCGAAGTAATTCCAGCTCTTATTGTGCTGACGTGCATGCTCCATGCACAGCCAGATGCGTTCCTTGGGCTCGCGCGGGGACTTCGGCAGGCTGCATGCCGCTTTTGTCTCGCAATCTGGCGCTGCGCAGGCCTGATCGCCGGGATCGGCCCATGCTGCTTTTGTCTTTTTTTCTCTGCCGGGCGGTTTGACCCTGATGTCGAAGCCGAGCCGGGGTTTGTAATTTTTCTCTACCATGCGGTGCAATATGGGGTGGCTTGCGGCTTGACACAATCTTGACGAATGGGCTTGGTAGGGGTTGTCTGGCGGCATGCAAGTCGCAGAAATCATCCGCAAAAAATTAACCGTCGCGCTAGAGCCGGATCAGCTCGATGTAATTGACGAATCTCACCTTCACGCTGGTCATGCCGGCGCGCGTGAAGGGGGGCAATCCCATTTCAGGCTGCTGGTTGTCTCAGGCGCCTTCGAAGGGCTGTCGAGGGTCGCCCGGCAACGCCTTGTCAACGACGTATTGCGCGAGGAGCTTTCAGGGCCAATTCACGCGCTGGCCATGAAAACAATGACTCCTGAAGAGGCGGGCTGAGCAACCGATCTGACGCGCATGGCGACCCGCTGGCCGATTTATACTGGACGGTAAGTGCGAGGCGTTTCAGGATTTCAGGAAAATAAGAGGGGTGCGGAATGTTGCTCAGAGTTATCGCGCTGTGCGCTGCAATTGTTTTGACGTCAGGCACTGTCTCACAATCTGACGCGCAAGAACAGGAATCGCCTCAAGCCAAACTCATTCAGTTAGCGGAAGAAAACCGTTACCGGCTTGAGTATGATGGTGAAACTTTTTCCGGTTCAGCATGGAATAAATTGATTGCTGAAGGTGAGAAGGTCCAGTTCTTTCTGTTGGGGGAAGAGCACGGCATTGCGGAAAACCCAAAACTTGCCGGCGCTTTATTCAGCAAGTTGACAGATGCGGGATATTCAAAAGTTGCAATTGAAGTTTCGCCAATTGTTGCGCGCAATCTGGATGAGACGCTCCGTGATGAGGGGCTTGAGGGACTAAAGCGTCTTTATTCTCGTGTCGGGGGTGAGCCAGCCTTTTTTGGCATGAAGGAAGAGGCGGAATTCCTGCAGACGGTGAGATCCGCCGTAAAGGGAAAGGCTCCCGTTTTGTGGGGAGCTGACTATGAAGTAGGCAGCGACAGAGTCTTGCTTGACCTGCTGGAGGCGAAACGAAAACCCGAAGAAGCATCAGAAGTGCTGGCTAGTTTGCGCGCCGCATCAGATGAGAGCTGGGCGAAATATTATGAAACCCAGGGACCCCAGTTTATTTTCAGTTTTTCCGGAGATCCTGCTCTTGTGCGCACCCTCAGAGATTCATGGCCTCGACGCGATGATGAAACAGACTGGATTCTCGATACGCTTGAAGAAACACTTGAGATAAACAAGCATTGGGTGAATGGGGAAGGGTGGCGTTCGAACGAACGACGGGCCAATTTTTTGCGCGCCAACTTTTTACGCCACTGGGCGGCTGAAAAACGCAAGAATGGCTCGCCGAAAGTGTTTGCAAAATTCGGCGCCTCGCATCTGATGCGGGGGCTCAACGCCACGGAAACCTTCGACCTTGGCTCCTTGCTTCCGGAACTGGCGGAAATTGAGGGAGGGCACGCCTTCAGCATTATTGTTCTTCCAGGAGATGGATCTAATACAGCCGTTCTTGACCCCAGAACATTTACCTATGTGTCCGCACCAGCGAAGGATGGCTATGCACGTGGTCTGGGTGCAGTCTCATCCGCAGCGTATGAAGATGCATTTACGCTGATCGATATGCGTCCATTGCGTTCGGAGCTTAGTTCCGGCGCGAATTGGGCGCCGAAAGAGCTGCGAAAGGTCGTCCACAGCTACGATATGATGCTGGTCATGTCCGGATCCACACCCTCAAGCCCGTTCGCGCATGAACCGCCGGACCCGTCAGTTCTCCGGCCGGATCAATAAATCACTCTGAACAGTATTAAATGCGTGACCGCTAAGGCTTTTCTGAACTAGAAGGACGTTTTGCTCACTGGAGCCCGTCATGGAACTCCCCGGCGCGCCGGCGACATACGCCCTGATCATCGCAAACCTGATTGCGAGTGTTTATGCGTTGTCATTTGATCGCAAATTCGCTGACGACTTTGTGTTCAATGTGGGCGCTTTGATTCGGAAAAAACAGCACTATCGCATCTTTACGTCTTCATTCCTGCATGGTGATTATTTTCACCTGCTGTTCAACATGATGACGTTGTATTTTTTCGGTCCAGTAGTTGAGCAAATTCTGGGCACGGACGGGTTCTTGATTGTCTATTTCGGCGCAATCATGACCAGCGGAATTGTCTCGTTCTACGCAAACAGAAAAAATCTGCTTTATTCATCGCTTGGCGCATCCGACGGGGTATCGGGCGTGATATTGTCTTTCTGCATGTTCTTTCCATTTGCGCCGATCTATTTCATGTTTGTGCCGGTTGGCATACCTGCAATCATTTACGGCGTCCTGTTCATGGCGATTTCCGCCGGCATGATGGGCGGCGGCGGACGCATCGCACATGAAGGCCATCTTGGCGGCGCGTTAGCCGGCGTGGTTTTGACTATTCTTTTGCGGCCGGAAATTCTGGGTCAGATGTTCGGTCAAGGCTGATGCTCGCGTGACTGGGAACCTTCGTAATTGCCCGCTCGTACGCTCTGCGGCGGGCATGTTCCGCCGGATTGTCATGTTTGCTTGGAAAACATAATTTTTTCAGCAACTTGGCGCTCAGTCTTGCGTGGCGTTGGTGATCACATGCTATACTTTCCGCGCGTGCGTATCAGGGGAGTTTCATGAATCGCGTCTTGTTGCCGGATGGCGTTGCTCCGACAAACGACAAAACCGAATTAGGCGGTGAGGCTGATCTCGATCTGCCGGATACGGCTACTCCGGCATTCGCTTCTCCTCAAAAGGCAGACCCTGCTCCTCAGACGATGCCAATAGTTCAGCAGACGTTAAAGCGCGGCAAATTTGACCGTTTTGTTGAGGATGACGACGACGAAGATGATCGCAAGAAAGACGACGTCAATATCGTCAACGCGCCACATACTCCCGGACCGTTACTTTTACTGATTGCGATTGGTCTGGTTCTGGCTGCGCTGGCCGCGTTTGCCATGTCGAACAAGCAAGAGCCCTTGCCATTATGCGCCGATTTGCCGGAGTGGAACCAGTATAACTGCAGAGCCGGTTAGCGTTAAACAACCCGCTCGGTAGTTGAGCCGCGTTCACGCATGATTTTCTGGTAAGCGTAATTAACCTTCTGCGTCGCCAGGATTGCCGCTTTGGTGATGTCTTCATCAAGACCAAGCGCCGCGAGCGTGTCCGGGTGCACGGCTTTGATCCTTGCTTTATAAGCGGCGCGGATTTCTTCCGGGCTGGCGCCCGGCGCAATGCGCAACAAGGCGTAAGGGTCAAAGGATTTCTTGGAAATCGCTTCCTTGATCGACTCCTGATTGAATTCTTCTTCCAGGGCTTCGTTGTCAGCTTCGTCTTCCAGCTTTGAGGTTCTTTCCGTCAGCGCTTCGATTTGCGATTTAGCAATCAGGATCGTTTCCCCGGACTGGCGGCGAATGGGGATGAACGTCCGGTCATCATTCAGGATATCCTGCGGACGCTCGCCGTTGCTGGCGAAAATAGTGACAGGCGCGCCGTCATCCGATCCCTTGAGCCGCATGAATACCTCGATTTCATTGCGGTGGCGGAATGTGCGGTTCTTGCTGTCAAAAGCGCTCATCTGATGCCTCGTTGCGCCGCGTTCCCTGCGGTTCGAAACAAGACTTGCAACGGCCTTGCCAGATTAACCTTTGTTCTTCGGCTCAGCGTCCATCCATTGCATCAAATACTTTGCCGGCAGCGCCCAGGCGACGCCTGCTACAAGGAAATACGCGGCTTTTAGCAGTTGGAAGTCCGGAACGCGCTCGCCGAGTGCTGCAGCCGCGAAAAAGTAAAGGATAAGGCACGGCAGAAACAAAAAGAACCCTAGTAATTTCTTAATTCGCGGGGACATGGATCATTCCGGACTATGGTTAAGGCGCGACGCGCGGTCGCGCGCGCGAGGCGGATAATTGTCCTAAAGGACGCGCTATGACCATTAACACCACGGCAAGTACAGCGCAAAACGCGGGTTCTTCAACGCCACCCACGGGCCGGCCAATCGCAATCTGGCTGTTGATCATGTGCGGTCTGGTCGCCGCCATGGTGATCGTCGGCGGCGCGACGCGGCTGACGGATTCAGGGTTGTCAATTACCGAATGGCGCCCCGTCACCGGCGCTATACCGCCGTTGAATGAAGAGCAGTGGCTTGAGGAGTTTGAAAAGTACAAAACCATCCCGGAATATGAGCAGGTCAATTACGGAATGAGCCTCGCCGAATTCAAAACGATCTATTGGTGGGAGTGGGGGCATAGACTGCTTGGCCGGGTAATTGGCGCCGCATTCTTTTTTCCGATGGTTTTCTTTATCGCGACGGGCCGGGCGCGGGGGCGTCTGGCGCTCAAACTAATCGGTTTGTTTGTTCTTGGCGGGCTGCAAGGTGCGCTTGGCTGGTGGATGGTGACCTCAGGCCTTGCTGACCGGATTGATGTCAGCCAGTACCGGCTTGCGGCGCATCTGTCCCTTGCTGTCATTCTCTTCGGACTGATGTTTTGGCTGGCGCTTGATCTCTGGCCGTCGAAAAAAGTTGAAACATCAAGGGGATTACGTCTAGGCGCGTTACTTCTGGCCGGAGGCGTCTTTGGCCAAATGCTGCTGGGCGCCTTTGTGGCGGGGCTGCGCGCCGGGCGCACTTTCAACACCTGGCCGTTGATGAACGGCAAGTTTTTTCCCGATGGTTATTTCGAGGGTGCGCCTGGCTTAAACGATCTGTTCGAAACGATTGCCGCCGTGCAGTTTAATCATCGCATCGGCGCATATCTCCTGGCGCTCGGGGCGGCATGGTTCTTTTTTTCGGCGCGCAAGACCGCGTTGAAATCTCGGGCGCGTTTGGTGCTCGCCGCGATCGGCCTGCAAATTGTTTTGGGGATCTGGACGATCCTGGCGGCGACGCCAATCTCGCTTGGATTGCTCCATCAGGCCGGTGCACTCGGCGTGTTTGCCGCCGCGCTCTATGCTGCTCATAATATTGAAGCTTCCTGATTAACGAAGATGGTTGAAGAGAGACGTTGACAAGCTTCTCATATTATGCAATTAATTGCGCAATTAATTGTATAATTAAGCGGCGCACTATGAAAACCTATGTTGATCAGCACGACCTATCGTCATCTTTCCTCGGATTCAGGGTTTCCCGGCTGCTGGATATCATTATTGAGCAGGGTGATGACTATCTGGCTCAAGCGGGAATTGTATTTCCTGCGCGGATAAACTCGACAATTTTGCTAATTGACGAATATTCAGAAGTCTCAACCAACGACATTGCGGGCAAACTTGGTCATCCCCATCAGCTCGTCGCGCAACGTGTTGAGTTGTTGCTTTCTCTTAAGCTGGTTACCCGGGTGCCCGATCCGTATGACAATCGCCGCAAAGTTTTGAAACTGACTTCTAAGGGTAAAGCACAAGTAAAATTGTTGCGACGATGTTTGACAGACGCGAGTAGCGCATTTGACCGACTTTTCCAGGAGTTGGGAGTGGACCTCAACCAAACATTAGACAATGCATACGCGGCGTTTTTAAATCAATCACTGTTCGAGCGCGTACACAACCTTCATACAAACCAAAAGAAAGTTGCAGCAGCTAGAGTAGGGGCGGGTAGTGATGCGCGTTAAAAATATTCTATCATGGGTGTTCCTTGTTCTTCTTTGCGCATCTTGTGTGTCATATACAACAGTGGCGGATAGCGACCCCAGTTATACACATAAGCAGATTAGTGAGGATTTTACTGCTTTCATGTCGTTTGTGCGCGAGACCCACCCGGATATTCAATATTCAGCAACCATTGAAGAGCTAACAAAGGCCGAGGAAACGGTTCTTGCAAGTCTGAAACAATCGATGACTGTGCGTGATGCATGGATGGCGATGGCTCTGATCAACCCTTATTTTAAAGATGCGCATGTGGGAGTGCGCCGCCCGGTAGCTGCGCTGGAAACGTATCAATCAGATGGCGGCCTCTTATACCCAGGCTCTGTTGTGGTCGGCGATGGCGGATCACTGTTGGTTGGGCCGGTTAATCCGAATACAGGCCTTTCTACTGGTGACAGGATTGTATCTATTAATGGTGTCCGTGCGGAAGACATTCTTGCGACAATAAAGCCCCGCATGCGCGGCGAGACGGAAAAACTCAGACAGCTATTGGTCGAACGTTACTTTCCGGAATACTTCTGGATCGCATACGGAGGGTTTGACGCGTATACCGTTCGTGTTGAGCGCAATGGCAGAGCCAGAACCGTAAAATTGAAAGATTCACAACAGGGGAAAACTATTGGCGAGGAAGATCTCTGGTCTTATTCAGTGATGCGCGGCAATGTCGGGTATTTGAATGTTACTACATTCGGCATTGAGCATCGCGACGCGTTCGAAGAATTTTTGTCTTCTGCGTTTTCGCAAATAAAGGCCGATAGTGTTGGCAAACTGATCATTGACCTGCGTGAGAATGGCGGTGGCGCAAGAGATTTGAGCGATCTGCTAATGGGCTACCTGACGGCGGAGCCTTATTCAGCGATTTCTAGCGTCAAAGCCAGAGTGACTGAGCAGAATATTGGACTCATTCCAGGCGCTACTTTAGGGTCTGTTGTTACCATGCCGTTCCAGCAGCTCGTGACGCCGGCGGACAACCCGCTTAGATTTGACGGAGAAATTTACGTGATCATCGGCGCACAGACATATTCGCAAGCAATCGTATTCGCTGCGACCCTGCAAGATTATTCTATCGCTACCATTGCCGGCGAAGAAACCGAAGGACCTGCAAATCAAACGGGCCAGGTTCAGCTATTCACGATGCCGAACACGGGAATTGAAGGGCTTTCACCAATATATATTTTTACCCGTGCGAGCGGCGATACTTCACGCTCAGGAGTTATCCCCGACGTCCACATCAGAAATGAGCCGCTCGATCCGATGGGGAGCGTCGATGCACTAATAGAGGTGATCATCCGTTAATCATTACCTCGGTGTCATTCACCCTCGTTGTTGATATCCGGAAGGGTGATGTTCAACTCGTTGTCTTTGATCATGGCCATGCCGCGGGCTGTTACGGGGCCGCCTACAGGAAGAGACAGTGAATTGAGAACCGTGCTGACTGGAGCAATCCTGACGACCGGCCCTTCGTCACCGGCGGCGCCAAACCCTAAAATGCCATCGCGGTAAAGCGCCCCAAGATTGGCGCTAGCGGAGCCCATCAGAACGGCTGGTTCCGCATCGGGCATTTGATCTGTGCCTGAGAAATTAATAGCGCCAAGCGCCTCGCCATCATCGCGGTTGAATACATGCACCGCACCAGTCCTTTGGTCTAGAAGCAAAACCTGTTCACTCACAGCGCCGTCATCGCCGCTCTGACTTTGTATTACGGCAACATCGGCCGGCGTTGCATCGTCAACAATAGCAAGCGGATTGAGAAAGGCGGCTTCATTGTCGAGGCGATAGATCTCGCCATTATCGGCGGCGAGCGTCAGGGCGCCTTTGATATCCACCGCGCAGGAGACGAGATTATCGGGCGTTTCCAGCGTTACGTCTTCTGCTATGGATACGCCGTCTGCGTTTGCTGCAAGGCTGAAATAACGCACACTCGTTTCCTGTACCGCAAAGATCATGGGTGAACTGCTGTTCGGCGCGCGCCCGGCGCAAATATCACGGACTTCGCCAGTGAGTTCCGGCGCGCCATCCAGAGGCAGAAACGTGCGCGAGCTGTTATCGATACCATAGAGCCGAACGGCGTTAGCAGCCGCGTCATGTGTAGCCAGAAAGCCCGCCGCGCTGGCGCCAAATCCGAAATAGCTGACAGCCACGCCTTGTGCGTTCACGCCATCAACGCGGCCGACCTCGGTTCCGTCTTCCATGTTGTATGAGACAATGCCGTCAGCATTCGCAACAATCAGCAGGCTGTTGTAGGATTGCGAGGGATGCTCCCAGAACGCGATGCCTGTCGCCGGACCCGACAGGCCGGGCAGTTCGTCGCTGAAGAACGCATCAACCGGGCCTTGTGGCGCTTCCTCGGTGACCGTTGGCGCATCGACAGGGGCGTCAGGGCCAGCGTCCGCCGATGGTTCTGAGGATTTCTTTTCGCAAGCGGCCAGGAGAGAGGCGCCGGCAAGCACGCTGGCGGCGAGTAGGTAGGAACGCATGATTACTCCGTATCCGGTTTAGTTTCTTCTGAGGCTGTATCGCGCCGCCAGCGATATACACGGTTGGGGCGCCACTCGCCATCGGCGATTGTATAACTTTCTGTGACATGGGTGTTGGCGTCAGGGTTATAGGCGATGTGGCCTTGCATGGCGGGCGCACTGGTTGCGCCATCGGGCGGGTAAAAGGTTTGAACGGTTTTCATTTTATCGTCTTCCCGCCAGATGACGCCAAGACCGATTGCGCCGCCAAACCCGAATTGTTCGAGAACGGCTTTGCCTTCTCCCGCATGCCAATACTGGCGAAAGCGCCAGAAATCGCCGGTCTCTTCCCCGTCTGTCATGGCGAATAGACGGCCAGTCATGGAGTTGGCGTATCCTTTTTCCCAAACGATAACGTAGGACTCCATGGGTTCGTTCTCGCTCATATAGTCCGCGTTCGATGTTACCCACCGTCCGCCATCCCGCGTCAGGAAGTCGATGTCATCGAGATACCATTGGGGCGCCGGGATCGAGGCAGCGGGTGGGGCCTCGCGCTGCAGGGTGAGGGTGGCTGAAGCATTCGGACTGTCACCCGTCGCATAAGCGAAGGATGAAGAGAATAACGTAATCAGCATAGAAAATAGGCGCATAGTGATGATCCTTCCGTCCCGAAATTAAGTTTGCGCCCGTTTCCGAACTTCGAGCGATATTCCGGCGTGGTCAAGGCGGCGTTGGAAGACCAGCCTAATCCGCATCCTTTTTGGGTTGTTGCAAACTTAATTATTACAATCATTGGTTGTAAGTCTTTGCCAATTCGGTTATAGCATCGCGCCATTCGCGTAGGCGCTCATCCGCGCCGTGACCAATTCAGTCAGCTTGGGGGACATATGCTGTTTCGGGAGAAGCCGCGGACTGACCGGCGTTGGGAACCGGTTGTCCCGGATTATGCGCACAGGGCGCGAAAGGATAATGCGGCGAACAAAGCGACCTCAACCATGTTCAATGCTTTGGCCATAGGATTTATCAGCGCCGCTGTTTTCGTGCCGAGCGGCAGAACTGCCGCGAACTATACCGGCAGCGCAGAATCCGTTGGCGGTGTAGATTCGCCGCTGACCACGTTGCGTCTCATCATACAGGGCGAAACGCAGGAATTGATGGGCGTGCCCTTCGGGCTCTCCGTCCTCGAACCTGTGGCGCCAATAATACCCTATCTCTTCATCTTTATTGGCTTCCTGCTCCACCTCATGGCGAGAGCGGCAGCCAATCGCGCTTAAGGAGGATTGCAGATGACCAACGATATAACGGTGCTTATCGCAGCGCCGCTGATTGTGCTGGTGATGTCGTTTTTATTGTTGAGACTAACCCGTCAGCGCGGGGAGGGAGATCGTGGCGCAAGCCATCCGGCTAAGCAGTACCGGGAGTGGAATTTCCGGGAGCCAGGACAGTAACACTCAGTATCATTAGCTGACCGATTATTGACGCCGGCATGGCTCAGTCCGCGCGAATTACTTTCCGATTCGGCGAATATTGTTGGCATGTCTGCACCGAATCAAAACCGATGCTTTTCTGATTGGAAGCCTCAATTCGGATGTCAAACAGGTAAGCAGGGTTCTCGAATGAATTCAGCTTAGCCATCAAACGAATTCATTTTCCCCAACCGCGAATCGCAAGATATTCCCAATGCTTTGCTGCAATGGGCTTTCGTGGCTCGGCAAGCACCCCCGCGAAAACTTTGCAGCTTCAGCGCAACTGTTTGCGGCTGTTGATGACGCCAAAAAGCTTAGTGGCGACGGCAGGCGCGGGCGGCGAGTAACTTTTTTATGGGGAAGTACTATGTCGATTATTCGGCTTTTCGTAACGTCTGTATTTGCTGCCGGGCTGCTCGCGGCGCCGGCCAACGCAACAACTTTTATCTTTAAATCCGGCGGCGCATTTATCGATATGCCAACCGGCAATGTCGCTATGGATTGCGGCACTGTCGGCGCTGACCTGTGTACGGATGACGACACGCTCGGGTTTGATTATTCCAAGGACGGCGTCAGCTTTAACGCCAGCGCTTATCAATATACGGATGATACTTACGCCAGCCGCGACAAGACGCTGCTGATCCAGGATATTTCGCCTGAGAATTCCGGGCTTGGGGCGTTTTCTGAAAACGACCTCAAGAATGACCAGACGCAGTTCAACTCGCTGGAGTCGATCGAGTTCGTGTTCAACGAAACTGTGTCTCTGACCAATTTTGAATTCAACGCTGGCGATGATCTGGACTGCTCGTCCGGCGCCCATACGGAGGGCCCGTGCGGCGATTTCGAACTGTGGATCAACGGCGCCTTGTTCGCCACAATCACGGCTGTCGATTTGCTGACCGATGTGTTCACCGGCATGACCTTCGAATTCAGGGCCATTACGCCGGATGCCGGCTTCGCTATCGCCCAGTTCGAGGTGGTCAACGAGGTGCCCATTCCTGGCGCGATACCGCTGTTTCTTGCCGGCATGGCGTGGTTGCGGTTTTCAAGCCGTCGCCGCAAAAAGAATGCTAGCTAACTTGCCCATATTCAGGCGGTAATTTAATACCACATAAATAATCGTCTGATTTCAAACAATTTCTCGGAAACCTGTTGACGAAACCGGTTTCCGGCGGTACCTGCCGCGCTTCGAATTGCGAAGCGGGCGGGTTATCGGCCGTTTTGCCTCAAGATTTCAGGAAAGACCCATGAAAACCTACGCCATGAAGCCGGCGGAAGCGGCGGACCAGAAAAACTGGATCCTGATCGATGCAGAAGGACTTGTTGTCGGCCGCCTTGCATCAGTCATCGCCACACGCCTTCGCGGCAAGCACAAGCCTGCCTACACGCCGCATGTGGATTGCGGTGACAATGTTATTGTCGTGAATGCGGAAAAGGTTGTCTACACCGGCCGCAAAATGAGCGACAAAAAGTTCTACTGGCACACCGGATATCCCGGCGGCATCAAGGAACGCACGATGGAAAAGCTGCTTGGCGGCGCCCATCCAGAACGCGTGCTGATGAAGGCCGTTGAGCGGATGATGCCGAAAGACTCGCCACTTGCCCGCAAGCAGATGACGAACCTTAAAATCTATGCTGGCGCAGAGCACCCGCATGAGGCGCAAAGCCCCGCCAAACTCGACGTCGCCGCGATGAATTCCAAGAACCAGAGAGACGCCTAAATGAGCACGACATCCCTTGAAGACCTGAAAGACGTCGCCGCTGAAGCTGGCGTTGTTGCAGCGCCTGAAGAAGAAGCGGTGCTGCCGGAGCCGAAAATTGACGAGCTTGGCCGCTCTTACGCGACGGGCAAGCGGAAAACCGCGATTGCTCGCGTCTGGATCAAGCCGGGCGCCGGGCGCATCTCCGTGAACGGCAAGGATCATACGGACTATTTCGGCCGCGCGGTGCTGCAGATGATTATCAAGCAACCGCTGGTCGCTGCTGAACGCAATGATCAGTTCGACGTGGTTTGCACCGTAACGGGTTCAGGCCCCTCTGGTCAGGCTGGCGCCGTTCGTCACGGTATTGCCCGCGCGCTGACATTCTACGAGCCAGGTCTGCGGTCTGTGCTGAAAAAGGGCGGTTTCCTGACCCGCGACAGCCGGACGGTTGAACGCAAGAAATACGGCCGCAAGAAAGCCCGCCGTTCGTTCCAGTTCTCCAAACGCTAATCGGCGTATTGGGTCCAATTTTGGTAACGCCTCTCGAAACCGGGTGACGTTTCCAAACGGTAATAATTGGGGAAAAGCCGTAAGCCAGCTTTTATGCGGTTTGCGGCTTTTTCTTTATCAGATCGGTAATGTTTGAACGGGCTTATGTCCGAACGTTAATTTGAGAATTTTGGGGCTCTACGCGACATTACAGTTCTCCCACACACAGTTTCCCATAAAACGCCGTCTCTGAAAAATGAGGCGGCGTTTTGGTTTGGGGGGGTTAGAAATCTCTTTCCCAGTTCGCTGAAACGGTCTGGTCGCCAGTCTGTTCCAGTTCAGTCTCGACTGTAATGTTGTCGGTGATTTCGTATTTCACGCGCACCGCCCCGTTCTTGCCTTCGGCGTCCTGGGTCGCCGAAACGAAAAATCCGTCCGCCACGTATTTACCGACCGTCAGCGACCCGCCGCCGTTTTGAGGGTCGATATCGACATTCAACAGATCGAGCCCGACAGCATTGCGCAGGCGCCCGGTGATGCCTTCGCCGCCAAACGGGCCAATGCCGCTGAGCGAGGCCAGTGCTTCGGCGGCTTGCAGGGACTCAAAAGGCGACAATTCCTGCGCCGGCTTGCCGAAAAGAATAAGCGACATGACATCTTCCTGCGGCAGCGACGGCGTCGATTGAAGCGAGATAGACGGTTCTTGCGCCCGTCCGGAAATGACAATCGCAGCCGTTACGCCGTCTGACGTGTCATGTTCAGCCCGAATGTCGAGAGAAGGGTTGTTCACTGAAATCCGATCAAATCTGATAGCGCCGCGCGTTAAATCAAACCGCCGCCCGGAAAAATCGAGCCAACCGCGACGCAAGGACAAATTGCCGGTGATGACCGGACCTTCGCGTCCGTTATTGGCGTCGACATTCGCCGACCATTCGCTTTCAAGGCCGCGCCCGCGAATGAAAATACGATCATCCGCCGTCAATTTGATCGCGTATGCAATGCCGGAGTTGCGTTCTTCCGCGACATTGTCCGGCATTGGGCCGTCATCGTTGTAAGAAACAACTTCAATGTCCACGAGGCCGGTGCTTTCCGGGGTGATAATTTCCGCATCAAGCTCGTCAACGGTGATCTCACCATTCGCTTCCAGCCCGTCAAACGGGCCAGCAATTTTTAGAAAACCATTGGCCCTGACTGTGTTGATGGGGTGCGCGGACATCTCCGCATTGTCGAAATCTACATCAAGATTGATGCGGGAACTCTCGCCAACGGTTAGGTCTCCGCTAAACGTAATCGAATCTTCACGCGACTGATCAGCGCCGCGTGCGCCGCCCATAAACGTAACGATGCTTTGGCCGCCTGTGTATTCAGCCTGAGCTTGCGCGTGCAGACCGGCAAGTGAAAAGCCGGAGCTCAGTTCAGTATATGCGCCTTCGCTCAGATTGGCGCTGCCCGATAGGTCAGGGGCGCTTGTGTCGCCGCCAAGGTTGAAATCCGCCGTGAGTTTTCCTTCCATAGTCTGAAGGCTTGGCGGCAGGTAGGCGGCGAGAGCCTGAATGTCGCCGTCGTAGCGAACAAAGCCATCGAGCGCGCCATCCGTACTGATGCCGACCTTCGGCGATCTGGTCAGTGCCGCAGGCAGGACGATGCGCATATCAATTTTCTCGTCAGCATCATCATCAGTAAGCGTCAGGGTTGCGCCATCCCACAGGGCGTTACCGGCGATTGATGCTTCCTCCTTGTTCAGGAGCAATGAACGCAACATGAAATCGGCGCGGGCTGGCGTTTCAGCATTGGTGTCGAGCTCCAAAGTCATTGTGACCTGGCCGTCAGCGCCCGGAATGTTGACGCTTTGGAGTCGTGCATCGGCCAGCCAATGATCGTTTGAAAACGCGCCGTCGACTGAAATTGCGCCATTGCTCCCATAGGCGAGGCGAATGTTATCCAACTTGACGCCATTCTGAAGTGTGATCGTCGCGGCTTCTGTCAGGCGGGCGCGGTTGTCTGACACCAGCGCCTCGAACTGCGACAAAAGAATTGTGAGGGTGTCTTGCAGGTTGAGTTGAGCGCTAATGTCATAGTCAGCAATTTGCGGCGCGCCCGGTGCGGCGAACGCGCTTCCGGAAATTGCGACATCGACCGCACCCGGCGGTCCTTCGGCCGTAGCCTTAAAACCGGTAACAGAGATGTCATTTACAGATAAGTTCTCTGCATTGGCATTCAGATTGTTGAGAGCGCCGTCGCGAGAAACGACACCCCTGACCTCAAAGTCGCCCAGCATGGTGACGCCGGGCCAGGGCTGGGCGTCATCTTGCCCTTGAAACGCCAGATCAAGATTTGCCGTCTGTGGTCCCGGATTGAAGTCGCCGGAACCTTCGAGCCGAAACCCTTTGCCGGCGTAGAGTATTTTTGGTGCGCGGATTAATCCGTTTTCGGAGGACCTCAACTGTGCTTCAAGCCTGCGGGGCGCGCCATTGCGCGCTGTCGCCAGGATGTCGCCTGTAGGTAAGGACGGTAGACCGGCGAATTGTGCGTCTATGACCATGGGCGGGAGAGCTCCGTCTGAAAAAGCAAGCTGAGGCGTTTCGAAATTCGCCGTCAAACTGAACCGCTCTGCCGGGCCTGAAAGGTTGAGGTCACCTGTTACCGGGCCGTCTGCGATTACGTCGGGAGCAATCGTACGAAGCGCTTCGCGGCTGATGTTGAAATCCCCAAACGTCGTGATGGCACTGTCAGTGAAAGCGTATTCCGCGTTTCCGCTAAACGCGGCGCCATCATTTGTTGCGAAGCTTAAATTTGCAGCACGGATGGACCGGTCAAGGTCAGCGTCGATGACTGCGTTGGCTTGCGCGCCTTGCGCCAGGAAAGCCGGTAAGGCGTCACTCCCGTTTAGAACAGCGGAAAACTCACCGGATAGTTTTCTTCCTAAATCTGTTTGGCCATTTAGAAGATCGATGCGGGCGCGACCAGAGCTGATGGCGGCAGTCAGGCCGTAATCGTCGCGGCGCCAGTTGAGTTGTGCTGAAAGATTAACGGTTGAGCCAAGATAGGTTTGGATGTCGTTGCGATAGGATTCAGCTAGGCTGACGTCCAAAGCTGTTGAGAGTTGATCGACTTCGCCTCCTGGCGCGCGCCAGCGCAGGTCGCCTGAAATCGTTCCGGCAGCAGATGTGAGTGAGCGGATGTTGAGTAACCCGTCATTTCCTTCAAGGGCGAACCTGGCATCCAGCGAGACAGGTTCAGAAAGTTCAGATATCTGAGCCAGTCTGTCTCCAGCAGCAAAATCAACTTTCAGATCGGCGCCATTCAAGCGGTTGAGGTCGCCAGCAATGGCGGCGTTGAGATCGCCATATTCGCCAACCACGCCTGTGATTGTGATGGCGGCGTTATCAATTGCGCCGTCGCCAGCCGCAGTGATCCGGAGCGGTCCTTCTAATCCCAGCAGGGACGCAATGACGCCTTCAACCTCGGCGATAAGCGTGCCGTCGAGATAGAACTGATTTTCCAGCGGTGTTTTTTCGAGCGTGACATCCGCCTGATCGAAGCCGCCGCTGCTCGTCAACGTAATGCGCAGGCTTATATCGGGACCGTTGAGCTTGACTGAGCCTGTGCCGTCAAGGCGCTCGGTCTGTCCATTCACCTCGGCGCGAAGGTCGGAAAGATTGAATTCCGCGACAGACAAATTGGGAGCGCTGATGGAAAGATTTAGCGGCTCGCTGTCATCGGTGTCGGTTTCCCGTTCGGGAGGATTGCGCAAGAGATACGCGCCTTCAACATCAGCGAGATCGACGACGATCCGTTTTCGCAGTAATGCAAAAGGACGCCACCGCAATTCCAGACGGCGCACAGTCGCCCATGGCGATCCAGCGTCGTCAAAGGTTACGTCCTCAATAACGATGTGACCAGGCGGCGAGCCGTCAAAGCGGCCAATCTTCACTTCAGAATTCAATGCGCCGCCGAGCTGATCTTCGATCACAGTGGATAGCATTGTCCGGCCCGGCGGCGTGTGAAACAGGCCGACCCAAAGCAAAGCAATGAGCGCGAGTAAAGCGCTAGCAATTACTGCTGATATGATGGCTGCGCGCTTCATTAAAACGGCTGCCCCAATGCGATGTAAATCTGGAAGTCAGCGTCGCTTTCACGTTTGTCGAGCGGGAAGGCGATGTCGGCGCGGATGGGTCCGATGGGCGTGATGTATCTTATGCCGCCGCCATAGCCGATAAAAAATTCATCATTAAAACTGGGAACGTTGCTCGATGAAACCGACCCGGCATCGACAAAGCCGGCGATTTGCAAATTGTTGATGACCTTCACGCGTGTTTCGATCGCTCCGTCTACGCGCGATAGCCCGCCGATGGGATCATTGTCAGCGTCCAAAGGGCCTGCTTCCTGAAATCCATAACCCCGTACCGATCCGCCGCCGCCAGCGTAATATCGCTTGTTGAGTGGCAAACTGACGAGTGAGTTGCCGAAAGTCGCTCCGAGCGCGGCGCGGGCAGCGAGCGTAACGCGTTGTTCCTCCCCAAAATGAACCCGCCAGCGGGCGGAGATTTCGCTTTGGGTGAATGTTTCAGACCCCGTGTAAGGCGTGACTGTCCATGACGCACGAAATCCCTCAGTAGGATTGAGAAGATCGTTTTCCGAATTCCAGATCACCGACAACGGCGTCGATATAAAGTAGTTCCGGTCTTCAACGCCGTCGGCGCGAACATTTGACGTCTCTAACGCAATCGCGCCGCGCGTTTCCAAATTGTCCTCAAGCCATTTCTTCGAAAGACCGGCGGAAAGTTTCAAAGACCGTGCGTCAAACGCATCCGTCGTTTCATTCACGAACGCGGCGCTTGCGAACGCCTGGCTGTCCAGTCGCGGCATGGGACGCGTAATGCTTGCATTCACCGACTGTTCAATTTCAGAAGCGCGCAGTTCAACGCGGGCACTTTCTGCGTAACCGAAAACATTGCGGTGTTCGAAATAAAGACGGCCGCCCGGACCTTCCGCCGTTGAGTAGGAAACGCCAGCGCCAATCGTTCTTTGTTTGCGTTCTTCCAGTCTGACGATCACTGGCGTAACGCCGTCCTCTCCGGGTTGGCCAGGCGAAATGTCGATAGTCGCGAAGAGATTGGTCTCGCGCAGTTTGTCGTAGTATCGGGTCAGTTTCGAGCGTTCGAACTCTTCACCTTCCTTCCATGTCTTCATGCGTCTGATGAAGGCGGCGTTTGTTTTCTCAGCGCCGCTGACCTGCGCGTCACCAAATTTCGCTTTTGGTCCGCTGCGAAAGACGAAGATAGCGCTGGCCTCCGCCGTCTCGAAGTTGGCGATCGCCCGCCGCGTAACGATTTCCGCCGCCGGATATCCGCTTTCCCAGAGGACGTTCAGAAATTCCTGCTGCCGCGCTTTCAGGGAAGCCCCGTCGGCTTCGCCGCTGGTCTCAATGTCTGCATCTCTGAAGGACGCTGGCCGGCCTTCTGCTTCGTCTTGATAGAGAACTTCATATTCGGAAATCCGAAAGGCAGGCCCTGTGTCAATCCGATAAATGATTTCCGCCTTGCCGCCGTCTTCGGCAGGAACGAGGTCGAAATCGGCTGATCCGGCGTAAAAACCTGCCGCCTGAAGCGCCTTGTTGAATTCCTCCACATCGCGGCGCGCGGCCCGGCGCAGCGCGGCGGCGGTCGGATATTCGCGAACGCCTTTCATCAACTCCGAGATGAGTTCGAGCTTAGATCTCAGACCATTGTCAGCGCCTTCGATGGAAGCGGTATAGGTGTCTGCCGCGCGAACCGGAGAGAAAACGCTGCAAAACACCGCCATCATCACTATCGTGAGGGCGGGTATTTTATTAATAAAATCAATTAACTGGCGCTGGTTACGCAACATGATCTCGTTCTATGCGCGCCTTTCCGCGGGCTTGTCAGGCGGGCAGGCCGTTTTCTTGTAAATTCATTCGCCGCAGCGTCTCACGACATGGTTAACCTTGTGCTGCGAACGAGCCGCTTCAAGACAGGAAAATCATGCGCAACGCCTTATTTCATCTCATTTTTTAATGCGTTAACAGGGCCGGAATATGGCCGTGCGTCAAAGACTGCGCTATGCCCATTCTTTAGCGATAACACCACATGAGGCGGATCATTCCATGGCCCATCCGTTGAGCGGCGCAAATATCGGCACACTGGCGACGGTGACGGGGCGCTCAGGCTTGCCCAGTCATCCCCTCCAGGGACTGGGTGTCGGGCTCGCCGCCATAGGCCGCTGGCCGGTTTCCACCGTTGAAAAACTGGTGATTGAAAGCAAACTGCCCAAACTTGAGGATATGCCGCCGCCGGTTTTCATCCTCGGCCATTGGCGTTCCGGCACGACCCATCTTTACAACATCATGTGTGAGAGCGGGGAGTGGGGTTACGTGCCGCCGGTGGCGACCGGACTGCCCTGGGACCTGTTCGGCATCGCCAAGGTGTTCAGTCCGCTGCTTGAAAAGGCGCTGCCGGAACATCGTTACATAGACAACATCCCGGTGACGCCGACCAGCCCGCAGGAAGACGAAATCGCCATTGCGAACATGTCTGAAGCGTCATTCTATCACGGCATCTATTTTCCCCGCGCCTTTGCTGAAAATGTCATGCGAGGACTATTCTTTGATGGTTGTTCTACCGCCGACATACGAAGCTGGCGTAAGCAGTTCACCTATTTCCTGCGCAAGCTGTACCTGCATCAAGGTGAAAAACCATTGCTGATCAAAAACCCTGTCTACACAGGCCGGTTCGCCATGTTGCGCGAGATGTTTCCGGAAGCAAAATTCATACACATTCACCGCAATCCATATGATGTATTCGTTTCCATGCGGAATTTTTATAAAAAACTTCTCAAGGAGTTTGCGCTTCAAGGTTACGATCACGTGGACATCGATGAGACGATCCTGACCGTCTATGACCGGATGATGCGCGATTATGAACGCGACGCCATGGATGTTCCGGAGGAAAACCTGGTGGAACTGCGCTATGATGAGCTCGATGCAGATCCGATGGGAGCAGTTTCCAAGGTCTATGAAGCGCTGTCATTGCCCGGTTTTGATGCGGCGCAGGATAAATTTGAGCGCTATCTTGCATCCGTTTCGACGTTCAAGAAGAATAAGTTCGATTATTCCGATGAAGCAGCCGCCAAAGTAGAGGCGCGTCTGGGCTACTTCATTGAAAAATGGGGATATCAACGGCCCGGCGGCAAGGGCGGTTTGGATACGGGGGCGCGCCATGGGGAAGACGCAGCTTAAATTTGCGGTGATTTTGGGGTTTGCAGGCCTAATCTCCTGCAGCGCACAAAATGTGGGTCCTGCGAAATTCGCACACAATGTCTGCCGTCATGTCAGCATTTTAGATGACGTGACCCTCAAGCCTGTTCTGGGTGCGGAGGATCTTGCGCTTGATGAGGCCAATGGGCGATTGTTCATTTCGGCTTATAATCGTCGCGCTGCCGAAAAAGCATCAAAAAGAAATGGAGCCGCACCGCCATCAGGGGGGGTCTATGCTGTACCATTGGATGCGCTGTTTCAGGCCGGCGGCCAGCCAGTTTATGCGGCGTCGCTTGCTTCCCCGGGGGAGTTCAGCGGCGGATTACGTCCTCACGGCATTCATTACGATAAGACGAATAAAGAACTGGTATTCATCAACAGAACTTATGCACGCGACGGACGGAAGTGGCGCATGGAGCCGGTTTTGCAGCGCCTCGGCGCTAATGGCGAGGTTTTCGTTGGTGCGGCACAGACAACACATTGCGCGGCTAATGACGTCGTGACCAACGAAGGCGAAAATCTGGTCTCTTTCGATCATGCGTCTTGCGGCATTGGCGCCGGCTTTGAAAATATTTTCCGGTTAAAGCGCAGCGGTTTGATGAATGATCGGAGTATCGTTTTTAAGAAAGCGTTATTCGCAAACGGTCTTGCGCAGACGGTGGATGGCGATTTTGTGCTGGCGGCGACGCGGGAAAACGCATTGCTGGTGCTGGATAGGAACAAACATGAGATCAAAACTCGCATCGACCTACCGGGCGGGCCGGACAATCTTAGCGTATCGGCTGAGGGCGATATTATCGCGGCGGTGCATCCGAAAATGCTGAAACTCGCGTTCAACCGCAAGCTTGGCTGGGGCCGGGCGCCATCGAGGATCATTAAGGCCGACCCTCAAACTGGCGCCATCGATATTCTTTTCGACGATCCGAAAGGCGCGTTATTCAGCGCCGCAACGTCCGCCGTGAAGGTGGAGCAGGGATTGATTGCGGGTTCGGTAACGGATGAGGGATTGCTGGTCTGCCGGGAGAAATCGTGAGCGGCGTTACTCTAGTTACCGGCGGTGCGGGCTTTGTCGGAAAACATCTCGTTACGAAACTGCGCGCCAAGGGCGAACGCGTTCGTTCATTCGATCTTGCGGCTCCCTTACATGAGGATGATTTTCAAGGATCGATTGCGGAACCAGGCGATGTGGAACGCGCCATGGAAGGGGTTACGAACGTCTTTCATCTTGCGGGCAATGCGCAATTATGGGCGAAAGACCTTTCCATCTTTGATCATGTAAACAGACAAGGCACGGCATGCGTAGCCGGTATTGCGTTGAATAAGGGCGTCGAACGCTTTGTTCACTGTTCGAGTTTGACCACGCTTGTCGGTACCGAGACGCCAATCGGCGCATCATTTGCCGACGAAGGAACAATCCATTCCAGCGAAGACATGATTGGCGCCTATCCGCGCTCGAAACGCTTAGCAGAACTTGAGATCGAGGCCTTCACGGCCAAGGGACTGGATGCGGTGATCGCGGCGCCGACCGAGCCGCTTGGTCCGGGCGACGACGGCATGACGCCGCCAACGCAGATGCTGCTCGACTTCGCGAATGGCAAAACGCCAGCCTACATTGATTGCATCTTGAATTTTGTCCCCGTTGATAGTCTTGCCGATGGGTTGATTGCCGCGCGGGATCGGGGGCGGCGCGGCAACCGGTATGTTCTGGGCGGCGAAAACATCGCCATGAAAGAGCTGCTCGCCATGGTCGAGCGCTTAACCGGGCGTCCCGCGCCAAAAACGAAAATGCCGTATTGGGTGGCGTTATTGGCGGGCGCCGTTGACACGGCGGTTGTGTCGTCGATTACCGGCAAGCCCCCAAAGGCGCCGCTGACTGGCGTGCGGCTAGCCGGGCGGCAGGTCTCATTTTCTTCCGACAAGGCGGCGCGCGAACTTGATTGGCGCGCCGCGCCCGTTGAGCCGGCGCTCGCGGCGATGTTCGAGTGGGCAAAGGACAAAGGACTGCTCAAGCCGGTTTAAGCCGTCACAAAAACACGGCATCATCATGAGCAGGAAAAGGAAATGCTCATGGAAAATACCGCATTATCAAATGACCTTGATCAGTGGTTAGGGGCACATTCTTTCGAAGACTGGCGTGCGCAATTCGACCGTGATGGATACATCATATTTGAGAACGTACTGGCTGCGGAGCAAGTCAAAAATATTCGGGACGCTC
This sequence comes from Hyphococcus flavus, assembly GCF_028748065.1. GTDB lineage: Bacteria > Pseudomonadota > Alphaproteobacteria > Caulobacterales > Parvularculaceae > Hyphococcus > Hyphococcus flavus. The sequence goes on from NZ_CP118166.1 coordinate 2,756,940, forward strand.
TGAATCCCTATCTTGATCAGAACATTAAAGGCCGAAATGAATTCGAGGGACGCGATTCAAATCGCGTCTACGCCATGCTGGCGAAGTCGCCTGTCTTTGCTGATCTCGTGACACATCCGCTGGCGTTGAAATTCGTTGAAGCAGATCTTGGTGAAGACTGTCTTTTATCCGCCTGCCTTGCCATCAAGCTTCACCCCGGTGAAACGGCGCAGCCTTGGCACTACGATGACAGTCATTACCGTTGGCCGCGCCCGCGTCCTTCACTTGGCGTTTCAACCTTCTGGGCAGTTGATCCGATGACGGAAACGAACGGCGCCACCGAAATTCTTCCCGGCAGTCACCTGTGGGGTGACGAGGATGTTAACGGCGCCATCACGGAGACTGATTTTAGCCGGGATGCCCGCCGCGAGGGCGATCCCGGCGCCCATCCGGGTGCTGTAAAAGCCGTAATGCCAGCCGGTTCGCTCATGATCGCCAAGGGCACTTTATGGCATCGTGGCGGCGCGAATGTATCTGACGCGCCGCGTCTGATAATCACGCCGCAATATTGCCCAGCATGGACGCGCCAGCTTGAAAATATGCTGCTCGCGGTGCCGCCGGACGTCGCCAAAACCCTGCCGCAACGGGCTCAGGAACTACTCGGCTATTCGATCTGCGCGCCTTTTATGGGCTATGTGGACGGACGGCACCCAAAGCGGCTCCTGGAGCGTTAAAAAATATTCAGAACAAACAGCGAAAACTGTGCGCTTTGAAGCGGTTAAATTCCACGCGCTGGTGTTTATATTTAATGTAGAAACAAAAACGGAGTGAAGCGATGAAGTTTCAGAACATTATCGCGGCAGTTGCGGTTGATGACGATCTTTCAGAGGGCGTTATCCTCGCTGCCAGATCATTAGCGAAACGGGATGGCGCGCATTTGCAAGTAGTCAGCGCGTGGCCTTTGCTCAGCACGACAATCGCTACCTTCAGCGGCGAGGCTGCGGCGAATTCGGCGGTTGCTGCGGAAGCAATCACTGAACGAAATCGCGAAGGGCGACAAACCACAGAGCAAAAGCTTGGCGAACTGGCGGCGAAATATGCGCCAGGCGCCAAATGGGTGCTTCTCGATGGCGAGCCTGCCGATGAGATTGCTGAATACGCCAAGGATCAAGGAGCGGACCTGATCGTCACTGGATCTCACCAGCGCGGTTTCTGGCAGACCCTGTTTCAGGGCAGCGCCTCTCGCGATCTCGTCCGTGAAGCGCCGTGTGCGGTTTTCCTTGTGACGAAAAAGTTCGCAGAGAGCCAAAAAGGCTAGCTATAGGTTCGGCCTTTCCACTGGCCGCCTTCGCCGCGCCAGTAACGCATGGCGGACGACACCGTCATTGCCGTGTAAAGCGCGCCAGCGGCCGGCAACAATACAGCTTCCCATGGCGCGCGGCCATAAAGCCGTAACGTCGGCCAGTAGGTATAAGCCATCAGTCCGCAGGTAATCAGCGCGTAGAACAGGGCGGAAAAATTCCAGTGAAAGAATATTGTTAGCAACACGAGCGGTGCCGCCAGATACACGAGCGCCATGCCCATTACGGTCCCGAACAGCAACAGCGGCGAATAGCCCAATTGGGCATAGGCGGTGCGCGCCACCATGTTCCAGATTGATGACAGCTCGCGATTGTCGCGCAGACTAACGGCTTCTGAATCAGCGATTCCCAGCCAAATTCTGGTTGAAGGCGTGATGTCCTTAATGGCTTTAGCGAACGTGCAATCATCGATGAGCGCGCCTTTTATCCGTTCAATACCCCCAATAGCCTCGATTGCGTCACGGCGCACCAGCATGCACCCGCCTGCCGCCGCCGCGAGATTGTCATCTGGATCGTTAGCGCGTGGAAACGGATAGAGTTTCTGAAAGAAATAGATAAACGCCGGTATCAGAAACGACGCCCATGGCCCACGCGAGTCGAGCTTCGCCATTAGCGATGTCAGTGCGAGCTTTTCCTTTTCCGCTTTCGCCACGAGCCGCGTTAACGTGTCAGGCGACAATTGAATGTCTGCATCTGTGAGCAAGACATATTTAGCTTCAGGTGAGAGTTTACTTGCTTGCATCAGGCCGTTGTGAATCGCCCATAGCTTGCCGCTCCATCCGTTGGGCAGATCAGGCACAGATACAATTTCAAGCCGGTCGCTATCACCAGCCGCTGCCGCGATCGTAGCCGTGCCGTCCGTCGAGCCGTCATCAGCGACGATGACGGAAAAACGGCCGGGATAGTCGGCGGCCACATGCGCTGAGATGACCGCGCCGATGGTTTCCGCCTCGTTTCGGGCAGGGATTACCGCGACAACTTCCGGCCAGTTCTCAGGTTCCGGCGCATCGGTCAGCCGTTCTGAAGCCCGCCAGAAATTCCCCTGCAGGAAGGTTAGCCATAGCCAGGCCAAAAGCGACAGAAAGGCGATAAATGTAAGCATGTGACACGCGATTTAGCCCGCGGCGCGGCAAAGCGCAAAGCGGCGATAGAGCGCTTGGAAAATAGTCCGAAATCCGTAAGGTGCGCCCATGTCAACAAGCCTTCATACGCCAGTTTCATCTCCTTCGTCTGAGCCATCTCCGGCAGGCGCCGAGACCCCTTCCGGCAAAGGGGCGAAGGACGAGAATTTTCCCGTCGGTTCTTTCCTCCTGCCGAAGCATTTGCGGCCTCATGTGGCCAAGTACTACGCTTTCGCTCGTGCGATCGATGACATCGCCGACAATGGCGCGCTGTCGCCGGAAGACAAGATCAAACGGCTGACCTCGTTCGACGCTGCGTTAAAAGGCGAACCCGGATATGGTGGCGAGTATCAAAAAGCGCATGACTTGCGGGAAAGCATGAAGGAGACAGGCGTCACGACCAAACACGGTTCCGATCTTGTCGCCGCCTTTATCCTCGACGCCGAAAAAAGCCGTTACGCATCCTGGGAAGAATTGCTCGGCTATTGCGAGCTTTCCGCCAATCCTGTGGGCCGTTATCTTCTTGACCTGCATGGAGAGGATAAGTCTGGTTACCGGTATTCAGATGCGTTGTGCACAGTGTTGCAGATCGTCAATCATTTGCAGGATTGCGGCGATGACCGGCGTGAGTTGGATCGCATTTACATCATTGAAGACTGGCTGAAGGAAGAAAACGAAGATATTACGGTAGTCGATCGAGATGCTGTATCTCCGGGCTTTCGAAACGTTATGGATCGAATGCTGGACGGCTGCGAAAGCTTGATGAGCGATGCGCGCAAACTGCCCTCGGCCCTGAATTCTAAACATCTGGCGATGGAGTCCGCAATTATCGTTCGTCTTGCCGAGCGGTTGATTCAGTTATTGCGAAAGGGCGACCCGCTCGCAAAACGCGTCGCCCTGAATAAAGTCGACTTTGCCTCAGCCGGATTGCGCGGCGCGGCCGCGGGCTTTTTCGAGGCTGGCAGGGGCGCTGCATAATGACTGCGCATCCTGCTATCTCGCCGGAAGAGGCGCGCCAGCACGCCTTTGAAACCGTCAAGCGCTCGAAAACATCGTTCGGTCCCGGCATGCGGATATTATCAAAACCGCGCCGCGAAGGCATGTACGCCGTTTATGCCTTTTGCCGCGAGGTTGATGATATTGCAGATGAAGGCGGCACGCTTGACCAAAAGCGAAAAGCGTTAGCCGGATGGCGTGCGGAAATTGATCGCCTTTACCGGGGCGTTCCGGAATACCCGACAGGCGTTGCGCTTCTCGAGCCCGTCGAAAAATTTAATCTTCCCAAAGACGAATTCTTTTTGATGATCGAAGGGATGGAGATGGACGCCGAAGGGCCGGTCGTGGCGCCGGGCCTTGAAGCGCTTTTTGCTTATACGCGCCGCGTCGCCGGCGCAGTCGGGCAACTCTCCATGCCGATCTTCGGCGCCCCGGCGGGTAAAGTGTCGGATGATTTCGCCATTTCGCTGGGCGATGCATTGCAGTTCACAAACATCCTTCGCGATATAGAACAAGACGCTGGCGAAGGCCGCCTTTATCTGCCGAAAGAGTTGTTAGAAAAACATCACTGCCCGATGACGCCGGATGAGATCGCCGACGCGCCGGGCCTGCCCGCATTGCGCGAAGATATGGCGAAAATAGCGCGGGAGAAATTCTCTCATGCGCGCAACGCGCTAAAGTCTCTCGACTGGAAAATATTGCGGCCGGCGCTTTTGATGATGGGCGTTTATGAACGCTATCTCGACAAGATGACCGCGCGCGGCTGGGATAACGGCCAGCCGCGCGTCACCATACCCAATCATGAAAAGGCGATGATCGCCATGCGCTGGCTGGCCGCGCCGAAACTGGAAAGACAAGAGGCGCACGCATGAGCCGGGTTCATATTATCGGCGCCGGGCTTTCCGGCCTTGCGGCGGCAGTGCGCCTTATCGAAAATGACATGAAGGTCACCGTTTATGAAGGCGCGGGGCAGGCGGGTGGTCGTTGCCGCACGTTCTACGACAAGCACCTTGAACGTGAAATCGACAACGGCAACCACCTGATTATGTCGGGCAACAAGTCGGCGTTGTCTTACATGCAGCGGATTGGCGCGGAAGACCCGCTCACCGGCCCGCCATTCGCCATGTATCCCTTTGTTGATGTGCAGTCCGGCAAACGCTGGACGGTGCGCATCAATGAAGGGCCGATCCCGTTCTGGGTCTTCGACAAACAATGGCGCGTGCCGGACACAGGCGTCATGGATTACGTCAAAGCGGCCGGAATTGCCTTTGCAGATAAAGATAAAACCGTCGCAGAGGTCGTTGATCAAAAAAGTCCGCTCTATGAGCGTTTCTGGGAGCCGCTGACGCTGGCGGTGCTGAACACCACGCCCGCGAAAGGCCAGGCAAAACTGTTGTGGCGCGTCATTCGCGAAACGTTTCTGCTGGGCGGTCAGGCGTCAATACCGCTGACGGCGCGGACGGGTCTCGGCCATGCTTTCATCGATCCGGCGGTTAAGTTTATTGAGCAAAACGGCGGCGTGGTGCGACTCGGCGCGCGCGTGCGCAGCGTCTGGATGGAGGGCGGCGAGGTGACGACGCTTAACTTCGCCGATGAAACCGTGACGCTCGAAGAAGGCGACAAGGTTATCTTCGCCATTCCGCCGACACGGCTGAAGGACTTGTTGCCTGATGTCGACCCGCCCGAAGACGACGCCAGCATTTTGAATATCCATTATCGCATGGCGAAGCCTGTCCCGACCAAGGCGTTGGGCGAGGGACCGTTCATCGGCATGATCGGCTCTGACGGACAATGGGCGTTCGTGCGCGATGATGTCATTAGTCTGACGACATCAGCGTCAAATGCAATTGGTACGGACGACCGGCCCAATGACGACGTGGTGGCGAAAATCTGGCGCGAAACGCAAATCGCGCTTGATCTCGGCAATGAGGAATACGAACGCGTTCGCGTGATCCGCGAAAAACGCGCAACGCCCGATCAGTCGCCTGCCGGCGCGCGCAAACGCCTCAAACCGGATACTCAATGGCGCAATCTTTTCCTCGCCGGCGATCATATCGACACCGGCGTGCCCGCAACAATTGAGGGATCGATCAGGTCGGGTGAGAGAGCGGCTGAGTTGGCGACTACTGTTATGGGCAAATGAAATGGACATTGTTGAAGTAATGTTACCCGGGGTTTTGGTTGCAGTTTTGTCTTATTCTCTTGTTTTTTTGTTGAAATCATCAGGTTCAAAGAAAGTTGAGGAAGATAGCGCTGGTAGCATTCGCCTTTCCTATTCTCCGGGGCTCCATGTCTATGGCGGACTAATGGTGCTGATGCTTAGTTTTGGTTGTGCATCGGTCATATTGCCTTTCTGGCTTGATATGGAAGGAGCTGGATCATTGTTTGTATTCATGGGAGTTGCAATAATTTTCATGGCTTTATGGGGGATTTATGCCGGATACGGTGGGCGAGTAAGTTACAGCGATGATGGCGTTACTTACATAGGTATAAGGCGAACAACTCAGTACACGTGGGATGATATAGAATCTCTGCAAGATGGTATATGGGCGCAGTACATGAAAACGAAAGATACAAAACTGGTACTGTCAAAAACACTTACTGGATATCAACAATTTTCTGCTGAATGCGCAAAAAGAGGAGTGCATATACCATCAACAAAAGTTTGATGGGTAATAATAGCACTACCATCGGAAAGTCAGAGTAATGGTTAGATGCAAGTCTGCATGTGCTGAATTTGAATTGCATGCCATCTTAGGTTTGTGTCAAGAAACTGATGAAGAGAGACAGGAGCCATTGTGCCAAGCTTTATCGGCGTCATCTGCGGACTGAAATCCGAAGCGGCGGTCGTTTCGGCGAGCGTCGATCAATCAAAAATCCGCATCGGCGTCTCGGGCGCCAACGCCGCGCGTGCGGAAGAAATCGCCAAAGAATTATGCGAGCAGGGCGCGAGTGCGATCATATCCGTAGGTGTTTCCGGGGGGCTCGATCCGGCGCTGAAGCCTGGCGATCTGATCATTGGAGAGACCGTTATCGCCGATGACGGGTCAGTATATGCGAGTGACCGGTATTTGATGGCGGCTATTCAATCCGCTCACCCCGGCGAAAGCCGGGGTCCAGAAAAATCCGGCAGGATGGATCCCGGCCCGGCCGCAAAGCGGCCAAATCAAAAACAGCGCGCCTTCGCGCGCGGGCGCCGGGATGTCCGGAGTGGGTACAGATTTGCAAGTCTTTTCGGCGCGGATGAAATCATCGACAGCACAACAATAAAATCTGCACTGTATCATAATCACGGGTGCCTCGCGGTCGATATGGAAAGCCACGGCGCGGCGCGTGCGGCGGCGCGGGCCGGGGCGCCGTTTCTCGCTATCCGCGCGATCGCCGACCCGGCGGACCGCGCATTACCCAAAGCCGCGCTTAATGCTGTCGCATCGGACGGTTCAACACGCGTGTTGCAAACGCTTGTGGCCGCGTTGCGCGACCCCAAGCAGTTTCCGGAATTGATGAAGCTTGGCGCCGACAGCGCCGCTGCGACGAAAACGCTGCGCCGCGACCTCGGCCCGCTTTTTGAAATCTTGTTCAAAAACCTAGACGTTTAAATCTGCTTGTAGATATCTCGATCTATCAATCCCCGCTCACTCCGGCGCAAGCCGGGGTCCAGTCGGACAAACATGTCGGGCTTCGCCCGGCTTTATTTCATTCGCTGGATCCCGGTTTTCACCGGGATGAGCGGTGTGGATAACGCGAACCGCAAAAAGTTCTAGCTCGCCGGACAGGGGGCCGTTTCTGGCGAAGGATATTGACGGCGCACCTGCGTCACCCGCTGCACCCCGCTTTCATCAGGTTCCCAGGCGTAAAACTCCACCCACTTTCCTTCATTGGCGGCGACGCGCAAAAAGCTCCAGAGATCGGGCGTCGCCGGCGCGGCAAAACCTTCCGATGTCGGAACAAGCACGGGCGTTGATGACGGCGAAATGATGATTCCTGATTTTGTGACGCCAAAATAGTAATCGTCGCCAGTTGGCGTTTTTGCAAAACCGGAATGAACGTAGTCGGTCGTGAACGCGATGTAGCGCAGTTCCGTAATGCACATCCTGATCCAACCGCCATCGCCGCTGGTCGGTGGAACCTCAAACCCATCGGGATTAGTTCGCGGCGTGGTAATGCGGGATGCGATGGCGTCACGCACCGTATCGCGAGCGGTTGGCGCGGTATTTTCGGGCGCGGGCGCAGCAAGGCTCGCAGAAGCAACAAAAGCGGCGGCGGCAGTCGTAAACAACAAATGTCTCATTGAATAACTCCCCGTTTAGTAACAGGGCCATTCAATCACTCTTTTGCTGTGGCTGAAAGCCTTGAGGTTATGCAGCGACCTCGGCTTTTTCTTTGTCCTTGGCCGCCGCTTTTTTCTCGTTTTTGATTTTCGTCATCTCAGCTTCAACGAGTTCCTCGTGCACGTCTTCGGCCGGACGAGCGTTTGTAAGATCGATTTCCGGCGCCATCGGGCCTTCGGTCCTGATCTTGAACATGTTCGGGATCTTGAACATTTTGAACGGGTTTTTCACCGCGTCCATTGCGGCCGTCGGTTCATAGCCGCAATGGGCCATGCAGTTCGAGCACTTCTCATATTTGCCAGTGCCGTACTTATCCCACTCGGTTGTTTCCATCAGTTCCTTGAACGATGACACGTAGCCTTCGCCGAGAAGGTAGCATGGTTTCTGCCATCCGAAGACGTTGCGCGTTGGCGAGCCCCAAGGCGTACACATGTATTCCTCATTACCGGCGAGGAAGTTCAGGAACAGCGACGAGTGTGACAGGTTCCACTTGCGGCCCCGCTCCTTGCCGATTTTGAAGATGTCTCGGAAAAGGTTCTTCGTTTTCTCACGTGACAGGAAGTGTTCCTTGTCTTCCGCACGCTCATAGGCGTAGCCCGGTGAGATCGAAATGCCGACGCCGAGATCGGTGGCGAAGTCGAGATAATCGGCGACCTGCTCCGCCGTCATATTGTCAAAGATCGTCGCATTAACGTTGACGTTAAAGCCTGCGTCCTGCGCTGCCTTGATCGCTTTGATTGCGATCTTGAACGTGCCTTTCTGATCGACCGCATGGTCGTGCTCTTCTTCAAGCCCATCAAGGTGCACGGAAAAGAACAGGAATGGCGACGGCTTGAACAGGTGCAGTTTTTTCTCGAGCAACAACGCATTGGTGCAAAGAGAAACGAATTTCTTACGCGCGACGATGCCTTCAACGATTTCGCCGATTTCCTTATGGATCAGCGGTTCGCCGCCGGGCACCGCGACAACGGGCGCGCCGCATTCGTCTACGGCGTCGAGGCATTCCTGCACCGAAAGGCGCTTGTTGAGGATTGGCGCCGGGTAATCGATCTTGCCGCAGCCCGGGCAAGCGAGATTGCAGCGGAACAAAGGTTCCAGAAACAAAACCAGCGGATATTTGTCACGGCCCATAAGCGTTTGCTTCGCCACATAGGCGCCGACGCGGACTTGCTGATGGAGCGATACTGACATGTTGTTTCTCCGGACGATTTGGTTGTTTCAGTCTTCTTGCGTTCAAGCGGTAGTAACGGCCCAGGCTTCCATAGCGTCTTTCGGGCGCTCGACGTCTGAAAGCTCTTTAGGCAGTTTGAAATGGATGTTTTCCTGAACACCGTCGAGGGTTTCGACGGTGACGGTCCTGTAATTGCGCACGCGTGCTATAGTTTCCTGCACCAGTGTTTCAGGCGCTGAAGCGCCGGCGGTGAGACCGACGGTTTTGACGCCTTGAAGCCAGGCCGGGTCGAACATCGACGCATCTTCGATCAAATAGCTCGGAATGCCGAAGTTCTCGCCGATTTCGCGCAAGCGGTTTGAGTTCGAGCTGTTATGTGCGCCGACGACAAGCAACAGGTCCACCTGTTTCGCCATGGCGATGACGGCGGTTTGCCGGTTTTGTGTTGCGTAGCAAATGTCACGCGTGTCAGGACCGATGATGCTGGGGAAGCGTTTTTTGAGCGCCGCGATGACGTCTTTTGTATCATTCACGGACAATGTGGTCTGGGTGACAAAGGCGACGCGCTCGTCGTCAGCGACACTCAGCCCGGCGACGTCTTCGGGTTCTGAAATTACATGCACCGTACCCGGAATTTGGCCCAACGTGCCTTCGACTTCCGGGTGGCCGATATGGCCGATCAGCACAATGTCATAGCCTTTTTCAGCGTAGCGGCGGCCCTCTTTATGAACTTTCGTCACCAGCGGGCAGGTGGCGTCAATGACGTCCAGCTCACGTACCAGGGCGCCGTTCTCAACCTTTTTGGCGACGCCATGAGCAGAAAAGACCGTAACCGCGCCGGTCGGGATTTCGTCGATTTCCTCGACAAAAATCGCGCCGCGTTCGCGCAGCGTATCAACGACGAATTTGTTGTGAACAATCTCGTGGCGGACATAGACGGGCGCGCCGTATTTTTCGAGCGCGCGCTCTACGATATCGATGGCGCGCTCAACACCAGCGCAGAAGCCGCGCGGCTGGGCGAGCACGACCTTGATTTCTTCATTGTTAGACGCTTGCGCCCGATCGGACATGGAGACGCCCCCTCGCCACTACTAAAGATTCTACCAGAACGCGCGTTATTTCATGGGCGCGCTGCGGCGACAACCGCATATTCGCCAATCTATAACGGTTGTTGCGCTGCGGTGCAAAATAACCTCGGCGTTTTCGCCCCGAGATTCAAGCCCCGGAGCGTAACTGTGACCCATCCGTAACGGCCCTTGGCGGCAACAGGCCGCTCGTGTAGCCTCTAGCGCGGGGTTACGGGCAGGGGATCACGTCATGTTTCAAATGTTTTCCGGCGGCGCGGCCGCTGAGCAAAGCTGGCCGCTTTCGAAAGTGGTGGCCGCGCTAGAGGCGCAATTCGGATCACTGGAATCGCTGGGCGAAGACGGCCCGCTCAAGGTCTTTGGTGTTGAGGATAATGGCGTCAATTTCGTTGTTGCGGTGATGCAGACGGGACCGGACACGGGCAAGATCTCCGAGCTTGGGTTTCTCGCCCGCTTTGTCGGTTTTCCGGTCGATATCCGTCTGGTCGAGGCGCTTAACCGCAACCTTCATATCAGCATGGCCTCGCTTGAGGGCAGCGATTTGTTTCTGATGGCGGGGCTGGCGATTACCGGGGCCTTTGACGCCGGTCAGTTCAAACTGATTATCCAGCAGTGGCGTCGCGACCTGATGATGACGCTGCACGGTCTTTCGGATGAGAGCTCATCACTGGCGGCGGCTTTCCCAGCGGCGCGGATGGAATCGGCGCGAAACTTCGCCATGAATGTGGCGCCGGCGCCAACGGATAATCGTCCGGTTGATATGCTGTCGAGCTTCCTCGGCGGTAACGCCAAGAAAGCCATCTGTGCAGACTGCGGCGGGCGCGGCAAACGCGGACTAATCGCGCGCATGTGCGGCGAGTGCGACGGCTCAGGGTTTGTGACGCGGCGGTAGAGATAACGCGCTAGCTTGGGTTCACAATTGTCATCGCCGGCTTTATGCCGGCGATCCAGTTTTACCCCCCAGATTGCTCGATGCCCGGGACACGCCCGGGCATAACACGGAAAAAGAAGAAACGAATGTCTGCATTTGAAAGTACAATAAAAGAAACCGCCGCTCTTATCGAAACGGCGCTTGATGACTTTTTACCCCAAAGTGACGGGCCATTGGGGCGAGTTGTCGACGCCATGCGCTGGGGCGCGCTCGACGGCGGTAAGCGGCTGCGTCCGTTCTTAGTGATTGCAGCGGCGGACATGTTCGATGCGCCGCGTGCGCGCTCAATCCGTGTCGGCTGCGCTGTTGAGATGATCCATTGCTATTCGCTGGTTCATGATGATCTGCCAGCGATGGATGATTCTGATCTGCGCCGGGGGCGGCCGTCGGTGCATAAAAAGTTTGATGATGCGACAGCGATCCTAGCTGGCGACGCTTTACTCACCCAGGCATTTGAAATTCTGGCCGAGCTGGAAACCCACCCCGACGGCAATGTGCGTTGCGCCGTGGCGCTGGAACTTGCCCGGGCCTCCGGCAAGGCTGGCATGGTGGGCGGTCAGATGATTGACATCTATGCTGAGCAAAAAGATTTTGACCTTGCGGGCGTCACTCAATTGCAGCGGCTCAAAACCGGCGCGCTGATACGCTTTGGCGCGGTCGGCGGCGGCCTGATTGCTGAGGCCTCAAGTGATGAAGTGGCGGCGCTGGCGGCCTATGCCGAGGATCTTGGCCTCGCGTTCCAGATTGTTGATGACATTCTCGATGCGACGGCGGATGCAGAAACCCTCGGCAAACCGGCGGGGCAGGATGCGGAGATGGACAAAGCGACGTTCATCAAGCTGCTCGGCATGGATGGGGCCAAGTCAAAAGCGGCGGAACTTGTGGAGCGGTGTAAATCTCACCTCGACCCGTTTGGCGACGCCGCCGCGCCGCTCAAAGGCGCCGCTGATTTTGTCTTTGAACGGAAGAGTTAAGTGAATCTCGTGCGTCTAGGCCGAGTTCTGCTATTTTTAGCTGCGTTTCATGCGCGCGGAACGATTTGCAAGTGACTGTCTGGATTGGCCCTGAAGTCACGAGCGAGAAGGTTCAACTAGACAAGTGTGGTGAAGCTGTATTTCCACTTTCAGCTTCTCGAACACAGATAACATTCAACTCCAAAATTTCTTGCGAAGGCATGCTAACGCTGATTTATGAAAAAAAAACGCTTTGATATCGGCTATATCACAACAGGGTTTGATCTTCTGATTTTTGAGGTTGATTTTGACGGGGATTCTTTAACGCACCGAAATTCGAAAGACGTGCATAATTAAAAGTATTAGTCATTTGACCGAAAGAAAATCACTTAAGCGTGCATATCTTGCCTTAGCGTTAATTGCTGTTCTGGGGCTTGGTTTGGCTTTGCTTATTGCTGACGGCGTTATTTCAACCGTACTAAGCTATGCTAGCGGGGTCGCTCTGATCGGGGCAATAGTTACACGTTTAGTTATCGTAGTTGACGTTACTCGTAACGGTTTAAAAAGAAAGCGTTCAACAGATAACTAAGCAGCTTCGCCCTCCAGCGTTTCAATCAGCGCGTCAACGCCATTGGCCGCGACGAAGGATGAAAACTCCTCGCGTTTGAGCGTAATGATCGATCCGCCCTGTACGATAATGTCGACGATCTTGTTCTCGCCGTCCGAGTTCCGGATGCGCCAGACGACGTTCAGCGTGCGGCGGTCGCCAACTTCGAAGTCGGTGGCGACGAATACGTCACCGCGCGAGGCCGGTTTTGAATCGACTACTGAATAAGGCTTGCCGAAGATCTGGTCGAACTGATCAGCGTAAATGCGTGTCATGTAGGCGGGGAAGGCGGCGTCATAACGCTGGTTTTGTTCTTCGGTCATTTCCGAGCGATAGCGTTTGGCGAGCACAATACGCGAAATGAAATCGAGGTCCATTTTCTCGCCAAGAAACGTACGGAACGTCTGCAGTCGGTCCTCTTCAGACAGGCTTTCGTTGGTCAGCGTTTGCGAGGCTTCGTCGATCAGCGAGCGCGCAAAGTCCGTGGCGCTGTCTATGGCGCTGACTTCTTCCTCGGCGGCGGGTGCGGCCCCTTCCTGCGCGACGGCTGGCGTCACGGCTGAGGCGGCGACGAGTGCGGCGAGAATGCGAACGCGGGACATGAACATGACGGCTACCCTCTTTTGACTATCGGTCGGGTGCGCCCCGGCCTTTTGTGAGTTTTGTTCAATATGGGACGATTGCGGCGGAAATCCAGCAATAGACCGCCAAACTGGCGGCGGCGGATGAAATTCCGGTCACGTGCCAGGCGCCCGGGGAGGTCAGCTTTGGTCTAGCCTGCTTGCTTTAGACTGCTGAAATAGCATCATTTTTTATGCTGAAGCTAAAGTCCCTTCGAAGCTCGCTTTTCCTCGTAATTGAACGCCGCGGGCAGGACGATGAGCGTGCAAATCAGCGTGAAGAGGATGGCGATCGACAATAGCTCGCCCATGGACGCGGTGCCGCGATGGGGAGAGAGCATCAGGCTGCCGAACGACGCCACCGTCGTCAGCGCCGCGAATAGGACGGCGCGCGGCGTTGAGGTGCCGTAGATGCCTTCACCCGCCGCGATCTGGCGCTGGCGCATGACGAGGTGAATGCCGCTATCGACACCGATGCCGATGAGGAGCGGGAGCACGATTACATTGGCGTAGTTGAACGGGATATTGAGGATAACGCCTGTGGCGGCGGTCAGCACGGCGGCGAGCGCCAGCGGGAACAGCATCAGCAACACCGTGCGGAGCCGGCGCACCAACAGCCACAAAAAGACAGAGATGATGCCAAAGGCGATGCCTGTCGCCTGCAACATCGCCTGTGAAATCGTTTCGCCTGCCTTGCGCGCCTGATAGGCGCCGCCGGCGAGATCGGGAATGACCGCTTCGACTTCATCGACGAACTTATCGAGTTCCTTGAAATCGCGAACGTCGCCCTTGGGCATGATGTCCACGCGCCACTTGCCATCATCGCTCAGGTAACGCGACTTCAACGTTTCCGGCAGCGTGTCGATATCGACGTAGTCTGCGTTCATCTGCGCGCGCAGCAATGAGACGAGCTGCGGCCAGTACGCGAAGATGTTTTCCTGTAAGTAAGCAACCTGCGCTTCGTTTGACGTATCGATCTCCGTCAGCAACGCGGCGAGGCGGGCGCCGGCGCCATCCTCATAGGCTTCATCAAGCCGGCCTTGCAGCGCCCTAATCCCATCGGCTGCGGGCGGTCCTTCAACGGACCCTGGCGCTGCGTCGAGAGCAAGGACAATGCCGCCTGCGCCAAAATCAATGAGTTCAAGTTTTTCGTCCTGCGCATCCGGCACGAAATCGGGCAGAGAGCGCACCGCAGCAACAGTTTCAAGCGCGCTGGCGGCGCTCGCGGTTTCAACGGCTGCGTCTTCGGAATCGACCAGCCGGCTCAGCCGATAGGGCAGCGTTTGCGGGTCTTCGAAGAGCAGATTGAAGCCAACCACAGATTGGGCATTGGGGTTTCTGAGCGCCATCTGGTCGGCGTCGAAGCGTACCTGCGGCATTAAAAACAGCGCTACAACGCCAAGTGCTATGGTGGCGATCGCCACTGGGCCCGAGACTTTGGAAATGGAATCGAACACCTTGCGAACGCGCCCGTTAGCGGTCTGTTGCGGTCGGCTCTTGAACAGCGCCAGCGCGGAAGGGCCGTACGTCATCGTCACCAGGAGCGCGATTATGACGCCGACGGCGGCGATCATGCCGAGTTGGGCGATGCCGTCGAACTTCGTTGGAACGAACGAAAGAAACGCCAGCGCGGTGGTCGGTCCTGCGAGCGCCAGAGCCGGCCCGACCTCATGCAACGCGCCTTTTAACGCCTCGCGATTATCCTGCCCTGCGGCGCGCCGTTCCTGAATGTGAAGAAACAGGTGGATCGCAAAATCCAACCCCAGCCCGACGAGCAGCACCGTGAACGCCACCGACACGAGGTTTAGCTCGCCCATAAAGGCGGCGGCGAAAGCGGATGTAAACGTCAGCGTGACGATCAGGCCCAACAGGGTCAGCACCGCCATGCCGATAGACCGGTAGCAAAGGAGCAAAAGCAGCGAGACCAGAATGAACGAAAGTAAAAAAGAATAGCCGATGCCGGTGGTGACCGCTTCGAGCTCTTCCAATCGCAGTGAAGGATCGCCCGTGATGTAGGTTTGAACGCGTCCGCCGAACCGGGTGTTCATTTCAAGGGTTTCAGCGCGCAGGGCGTTGATCGCGCCCTTGGCTGGTTGCAGACGCGTATAGTCAAGTACCGGCGTTGCATAAAGAAGACGCGTGTGCGCTTCCTTTTCCGCCATTTCTTCATCGATAGCGCCCATCCATGAAAACGGGCGTTGCTGGCCGGCGAGGCTGGCTTCAACCACGTCGCCCAGTTCGGCGTAGATGCGTTGCAGAGTTTCCTGACCCAGATCGGATCGTTCGGCGAGCCGGTCATTGTCCGCCATGGTCGTGAACAGCGTGCCGACTGTCGGGCTCTCGATCAGCGTTTCAATGAGTCCCGCCGCTTGCGACATCTGCGAAAGTCGGCCTTCCAACTCATCGACGCTTAAGTAGAGGAGGCCGTTCTCACGGAAAAATGGTTCCTGCGCCGGGGCGAAGACGCTGGTGAAGTCATCATGGCTTGCGAGCTTGTCCCTTAGCGCCGCAGCGTAAGCGTCCGCTTCATCAAGGCTCGGCGCCCTGATGACGACGATCACGTCTTCCTTCATTTCCGGGAATGCATCGCGCAGCTCAGCCGCGCGCTGCTGGAACGGCAACGCCGGGTCGAGCATGGCGCTCGTATCGGTGTTCACTTTGAGGTTTGTCGCCGCATAGGCGCCGGCGAGGATCGCCAGGAACAGGACCGACGCAGCGAAAGGCGCACCGGCCCGCCGGGACCCTTCAGCCAATGTCCCCAGCAAGGTTTCGATGAATTTCAGCATGCGGTTACGACAAATTCCCCGTGTTTCGTTTAAAAGGGACTATAAAACGCTTCGGCTCGGGATGAAACGGCGAGCGGACATCGCCAGAGCCGATTTTGCCCTCACTTGCGGGGATTCGCGGCCTTCGCTAGTGCTGTCGCCAATGACCAGCCAGCATGATTATAAATCCGATCTCGCCTTTCTGGACGACCAGCGCGGGCCCATGACCGAGCGCCTGAGGGGCTGGTGCGCCATCAATTCTGGCAGCAGCAACCTTGATGGTCTCAAGGCCATGCACGCCGCCCTGGCGGAGGGCTTTGGCGCGCTGGGCGCGGACATTGAGACGATCCCGTCGCGCGCGCATCCGGTCGTCACCCGTGAAGGCGAGAAAATAGAACAGCCGGTCGGCGACATGCTCCGGCTGGTGAAACGCCCTCAGGCGCCCGTACGCGTGCTGCTATCGGGACACATGGATACGGTCTTCGCCGCAGATCATCCGTTTCAGGGGGAAACCTTTCTCGACGACGATACGCTGAACGCGCCGGGCGCTGCCGATATGAAGGGTGGGCTGCTCGTCATGCTTCATGCGTTGCAGACGATTGAACGATCGTCGCTGGCCGAGCGCATCGGCTACGAAGTGCTGATCAACGCCGATGAAGAGATTGGATCGCACGGATCCGCCCACATGCTGACCGAGGCCGCAAAGCGCGCGCAATTCGCCTGCGTTTATGAACCGGCGCTTGCCGATGGCACGCTTGCCGGCGCGCGCAAGGGCAGTGGGAATTTTGCAGCCGTCATAAAGGGCAAGAGCGCCCATGCAGGCCGCGAACACCACCTGGGTCGCAATGCGATCGCCGCTGCGGCGGATTTTATCTCCGGCATGGATAAACTTTCCGGCCAGCGCGAAGGGCTGACGGTTAACATCGCGCGCGTTGATGGCGGCGGGCCGAACAATGTCGTGCCGGACCTCGCGGTGGTGCGATTTAATGTGCGCCTTGAACAGCCGGACGATTCAGAGTGGCTGATGCAACAGGCAAACGCATTGATTGACGACATCGACAAGCGCGAAGGCTATAGCGCTGAACTCAACGGCGGTTTTACGCGCCCGCCTAAGCCGATGACGCCGCAGCTTGAAAAATTCTTTCTTTCCTTGCGGGCGGCGGGAGAAGATTTGGGTCTCACTATCGACTGGAAACCCACCGGCGGCTGCTGCGACGGCAATAACATTGCGGCGGCGGGTATTCCGGTGATCGACACGCTCGGTGTCAGGGGCGCGAACATCCATTCGGCGCAGGAATATGCAAAGCTCGACAGCCTTGTGGAGCGAGCGAAGCTTTCTGCATTGTTGCTGTTAAAGATTGCGGCGGGAGAGATTGAAAACCCCGGCGCAGCGGCGGAGGCGCGGTCATGACGACACCAGTGATGCGCCCGGTGCGGCGCGAGGATTTCGATCAGATACTGGCGCTCGCTAAACAGTCGGGCGGCGGCATGACTAATTTGCCGGGCGACCCTGACGCATTACGCGCGCGCATCGAGAACACCGTTTCAAGTTATGAGTCAGATCCGGACGCGCCATCGGGTGAAGTCTATATGCTGGTGCTGGAGCAGGAGGGGAAAGTGCTGGGCACGGCGGCGATTTTTTCCGCCATCGGTCTCGATCATGGCTTCGTCAACTATCGGATCAACAAAACCGTTCACGCATCGAAGCAACTTAAAAAACGCATTGAGCGACGTCTCTTGATGCCGACCCATGACTTTACCGGCTGCGGCGAAGTGGGCTCGTTATTCCTTTCGCCTGAAGCGCGCGGCGGCGGCTTCGGCAAGTTCCTTGCGCGCGTGCGTTATCTTTTCATTGCGCAACATCGAAAACTCATTGCTGATCCGGTGTGTGCGGAGCTGCGCGGCTGGCGTGACAAGAATGGCGTGCAGCCGTTCTGGGAGTCGCTCGGCAAACTCTTCTTCGACATGGAATTCGAGGATGCGGATTTAACGAATTCCGCAACCGGCAATCAGTTTATTTCGGACCTGATGCCGCGCCATCCGATTTACGTGGCGTTGTTGCCAAAAGCGGCGCGTGACGTGCTCGGCAAGCCTCATGATGATGCGCTGCCCGCATTTAACATGCTCTTGCGTGAGGGGTTCGCGTTTCGTGGTTACATAGATGTCTTTGATGCAGGGCCGCTGGTGGACGCCCATATCGACGACATCAAGACAGTGAAAGAAAGCAAGATTTACAACATCGCTATAGGTGATCCCGGAGATGCGCCGGTTCACCTGATGGCGTCAGGTTATTTGCAGTCGTTCCGGGCGGCGCGCGGCGCGGCAAAAGCCGACGGAGATACGCTGACAGTGGCTAAAGAACATGCAGATGCGCTGGGCCTGACGGCAGGCGACGATGTGCGTGCGGTGAAGTGGTGAAAGCATGACCAATAAAATCCTGATCAACGGCGAATGGCGCGATGGCGGCGGCGAGGAATTTACCAGCTATGACCCCTCTACAGGTGAAGCGATCTGGACGGGCCAGGCTGCGACCAAGTCCGATGTTTCAGACGCCGTCAGTTCGGCGCGCGCGGCGTTTGAAAAATGGGCGCTGACGCCGCTGGGCCATCGCATCGAAATCATGGAACGTTATCGCGATCTCATCAAGCGCGATGCGGACGATCTGGCGCGACTTATTTCCCGTGAGACCGGCAAACCGTTGTGGGAAACAAAAACCGAAGCGGCGGCGGTGGCCGGTAAGATCGATATTTCGATCAAGGCTTACCATGACCGCACGGGCGAACATTTGAATGCTGCAGGCGCGACCAACGCCGTCCTACGCCACAAGCCCCATGGCGTCATGGCGGTGCTGGGGCCCTATAACTTCCCGGCGCATCTAGCCAACGGACATATGGTGCCGGCTCTGATCGCCGGAAACACGGTTGTTTTCAAACCATCGGAGCTGACGCCAGGGCCAGGTGCATTCATCATGGAACGGATGGTTGAGGCGGGCGTGCCCGAAGGCGTCGTCAATCTCGTTCAGGGCGGGCGCGAAACCGGCGCCGCGCTGACTGATGCGGACGTGAACGGTGTTCTGTTTACGGGCGGGGTCAAAACCGGTCTCGCCATTCACAAACAATTCGACGACCGGCTTGATGTCATTCTGGCGCTGGAACTCGGCGGTAATAATCCGCTGATCTGGTGGGATACGGAGAATGTTGACGCGGCCGCGTTTGCGGTGGTGCAATCGGCCTTCCTCACAAGCGGCCAGCGCTGCACTTGCGCGCGGCGGCTGATCGTGCCGGAAGGCGCCGTAGGCGATAAAGCCATTGAGGCGCTTACGAAACTGACCGACCGGCTCATCATCGGCGCGCCGTTCGACGATCCGCAACCGTTCATGGGGCCGGTGATCACGCCGAAAGTCGCCGAAGGGCTTGAGCGCGCGTTCGACCAGCTTCTCGATCAGGATGGCGAAGCGATCCGCAATCTTTCCGTGCGCGATGAAGGTACGGCGTTTGTGTCGCCCGGCATTGTCGACGTGACACGAAGCGTCTCAGTGCCGGATGAGGAACATTTCGGGCCGCTGTTAAAGGTCTGGCGCGTCGCCGACTTTGACGAGGCCATCGCCCGCGCAAACAAGACGAAATTCGGCCTGTCGGCGGGGCTTCTCTCGGACGATAAAGCGAAGTGGGAGAAGTTTCTGGCCCTGTCGCGCGCCGGCATCGTCAACTGGAACCGTCAAACGACCGGCGCGGCGGGTTCCGCGCCCTTCGGTGGCATCGGCGCTTCTGGCAATCATCGTCCCGCGGCCTATTACGCGGCTGACTATTGCGCGTACCCAGTCGCCAGCATGGAAGGCGACGCGCTTCTTCCGCTGGCGGACGATCAGGTTGGGGTGCGGTAAGATGATAAGAAGTAGAAAAGTTCTTTTGACAGCTATTTTTTTGGCTGCGGCTTGTTCAGTTCAACCTCAACCAACGACGGATGAACTCATAACGACTTTTCAGCAGAATCTGAATAATTTCGAAGAATTGCGCGACTTAGCGTTTGCCGACGTAGCTGCTTGCAGCGTAAAGGCCAACGGTGCCCCATGCTATCTAAGGATTAAAGTAGGAGACGATGGGACAACCGATTCTTTTAACGAGAATGATGAATTTTGGATTCCAAATGCCAGTCAATATCAGGCTTTGACGCGTTCCATCGGTCTTCCAGAAACTTTCCTTTCTGCTAGCAATGAATCCGTTGAAATTGTTGCTTACCGTGCAGGTTTGTCTGTTTCAGGTGTCTTAATCAGTTATGAGTGGCATCAAGAGAGCCCAGAACCAATTTTTTCGTCAATAGATGAAATTCGAGAAAACCAAGACTCTCAATCATATGTCTACGGATACCAGGATTTAGGTGATAACTGGTACCTATACTATTCAAGAAACTGAATAAAATGACACACCACGAATACAACTTCGACGGTCTGATCGGCCCGACGCATAATTATGCAGGGCTTTCCTTCGGCAATATCGCGTCGGCGACGAACAAAGGCGCGGCGTCGAACCCGCGCGAGGCGGCGCTTCAGGGTCTCGCAAAAATGCGTGCGGCTATGGAGCTTGGTCTGAAACAAGGCTTCCTGCCGCCGCAGGACCGCCCGCATCTGAAAACCCTGCGTGCTTTAGGTTTTTCCGGAACAGACAAACAAATCATCGAAAAGGCGGTGAAGGCCGAGCCGCAATTGCTCGCCAATTGCTACGCCGCATCGTCCATGTGGACGGCGAATGCGGGCACGGTGGCGCCGTCGCCCGACACGGCGGACGGCAAAGTGCATTTCACCGCGGCCAATCTCGCCGCGAATTTTCATCGTTCGATTGAGGCTGTTACGACTTCACGCATGCTCAAACATATTTTCAAGGATGAGAAGTTCTTCGTCCATCATCCGCCGATGCCGGGCGCCATGCATTTCGGCGACGAGGGTGCTGCGAATCATGGACGGCTTTGCGAAAGCCATGGCGACAAGGGCGTGCATTTATTCGTCTATGGCGAGGACGGCGAAAAGTTTCCGGCGCGGCAGAAGAAGCGCGCATCGGAAGCGGTTGCACGCAACCACCTTCTCGACGAAAGCCATACGGTTTTCATCAAGCAATCGACAACGGCTCTGGATGCCGGCGCGTTCCACAATGACGTTGTCGGCGTCGCCAACGGAACCGTCCTGTTTTTGCATGAGCAGAGTTTTGCTGACGTGCAAGCCGCCTATGCCGCTATCCGCGAAAAGGCGCCGTTTGCAGAGATTATCGAAGCGCCAGCCAGCGCGGTTTCTCTGGAAGACTGCATCAAGTCCTATCTCTTCAACTCTCAGCTTTTGACATTACCGGGGGGCGAGATGGCGTTGCTTCTGCCGACGGAAGCGGAAGAAAACGAACGCGTCAAAGCTTTCGTTGATGCGACCCTCTCTAAAAACAATCCTATCAACCGGGTGATCTATAAAAACGTGCGCGAGTCCATGCGCAATGGCGGCGGTCCGGCATGTTTGCGTCTGCGCGTTGTTCTGTCAGAAGACGAAGCAGCCGCGGCGGATCAGCATTTCATTCTCGATGACGCCAAAATCACTGCGCTGGAGAATTGGGTGAGAACCCATTACCGTGATCGCATTGCACCTGACGATCTTGCTGATCCCGCACTGATGGAAGAAAGCTTCGCCGCCATGCAAGCGCTGACCGATCTATTGGGTATGGGCGCATTTTACGATGTCCAGCGGTAACAATACCGTTTTGACCCAAATTGAAACAGGTTCAGCCTGGGCCGGTAGGCGTGCATTAAGATTTCACTTCTAAATTCGCTTCAATATTTATTGGAGCTGCGTAATGGAAAAAGCCACGCCTGAGGGAGAGCGGGCAAGCCATAGTCGTGAGCCGTCGGTTTTATCGGCGCTCATTGCTACGGCGCTAACGCGGCGTCATCAACTTGTGACGCGATACATTATCGCCGCTATCGGCGCCGGCATTTTGTGGGGCGTCGTAAGCCCCGTATTGTCTGCGGCATGGTTTCTGGCGATTGTTGTCAGTCAGGTTGTTGACGATTATTTCTGGAAACCGTTTCGCGATGAAGCACGCACGGCATCGCCATCAAAATTCGAATGGATTAGCCTGTGTGCGAGTGCTGCACAGGCAACGGTCGTTTACTCTGCTTTGCCAGCCATGTTGTGGTGGCTGTGGGATGCGCCCGGAAAAATTTTCGCCATGCTGTGGCTTTCGGGCGCCTTGTTGCATGTCACCATGCATATGCATCATGAAAAGCGGACTTTTATTGCGGCGATTGTTCCGCATGCCATGTATTTCTTCGGGCTACCGATTTATTCTCTCATTACCGGTTTAGAACCAGGTAGGGTCGGTTCGGCGGCGTTGTTGCTGGCGTGCCTTTTATACGTTTCGCACCTTGTTGTGGCATTCAGGGAATATCAGTCCGCCAGCAAGGGCATGCGTCTTTCGCGTGAAGAAGCGTTAAAGCGACAGGCGGTAGCGGAGCAAGCCAGCGAAGCGAAATCCGCGTTTCTTGCCAACATGAGTCACGAAATTCGCACGCCCATGAATGGCATTCTAGGCATGGCTTCGGCTCTGGAAACGGAAGAATTAACATCTTCGCAGCGGGAGAAGGTGCAGGTCATTCAGGACTCGGGCGATCTCATGCTCATGCTGTTGAACGATCTTCTGGACTTGTCAAAGATCGAAGCGAACAAGATTGAGCTTGATCTCAAACCGTTTGCATTCTCCGATATCGCTAGAAAAGTTGAAAGCCTTCACAGCATTAATGCGAAAGACAAGGGGCTGGCGTTTTCCGTAGAGTGCGAATGCAATAGCTCGGCGCCGCGACTGGGCGACGGTCACCGCATTCTGCAAGTCCTGCACAACCTGGTTGCGAATGCCATCAAATTTACCGAACGCGGTTCGGTTCGGGTTAAGATTGTTGCAAATGAAAGCGACGTGGCTCGAATTGAAGTCGCCGATACAGGCATTGGCATCACCAAGGAACAAGCGGCGCGCATTTTTGAGCCGTTCACGCAAGCTGACGCGTCAACAACCAGGAAATACGGCGGCACGGGGCTTGGCCTCTCGATCGCCAAAGGGTTGGTGGAGGCCATGGGCGGTGAGATTTCTGTTCGCTCAAAAGCGGGCGAAGGCTCTCGGTTTATAGTCGAAATTCCTGTGCTGCTTGTAGCGGATAATCAGGTGCAATTGGATACGCATAAGGCTGTTCGAAAGGCTGAAACGCACGGCCGGCTAAAAATTCTCGCCGGCGAGGATAACGCCGTCAATCAGGCTGTGTTGAGTGCATTTTTGAAAGAGCGCCGCCATGAAGTGTACTTCGCGGCTGACGGCCTCGCGGTTGTAGATGCGTTCAAGCGTAATCAGTTCGATATTGTGCTCATGGATATTTCCATGCCGGTGCTGGACGGTCCCGAAGCGCTGCGTCAGATCCGATTTCTGGAACGGGAAAGCGGGGCCAGTTCATTGACGCCTGTTATCGCCGTTTCGGCGCACGCCATGCCGCAGCAAGTCGAAGAGTATCTCAGCATGGGCTTTAACGGCTATGTCACGAAGCCGATACGTTCCGACAGCCTGCATGGCGAGATTGAGCGCGTACTTTCCGCCGAAGAACAGCCGGCGCATGCGTCGTCGCAAGTGGCTTAATATTACCGGATCACAGATTGTGGCAGCGGCGTAACCACCTTGTGCGTTACTTCGCGTAACGTAAAGCTTGATTCAACCGTTGCAATATTCGGCATACGGAGCATTGTTTCAGAAAGAAAAGTTTCATATGTCGCGAGGGAAGGGACGACGACCCTGATAAAATAATCGAACTTACCAGTGACCAGATAGCATTCCATCACTTCTTCACGATTTTTGATTGCGGCCTCGAATTCGCGAAGCGTTTTGTCGTCTTCTCTTTCAAGTTTGACTAGAATTATGACTGTGACGTTGACGCCCAGGGCTTCCCGGTTAATCTCCGTACGGTAACCTTTTATAATGCCTTCGCTTTCAAGCCGGCGCAGGCGACGAAGGCAAGGGGTCGGAGAAAGGCCAACACGCTCTGCGAGTTCGGCGTTGGTGATGCGGGCATTTTCCTGCAGGTGCTTCAGGATCTTGTGGTCGATATGGTCGAGTTTCATAGGTCCCTTCCAATAATCTAACCTGTATTTAGCATTATATGCTAACCGTCAAGCGCTAAGGCCCCTTTTTTGACCGGAACCGCTCTGCCGTTTGAGTTAAGGAAAACCCGGTTGGCGGAAGCAAGACTGTCAGTCGTCATAATAAACCTCGCCCCTAAAGGAGAAACGCCCGTGTTGAAGTCTGAGGTCCTGGCCGTCGAAGGCTGGAAAAAAGTCATTCATTTTGAAGACGATACTGCCGGGCTGAAAGCGATTATCGCCGTACATGACGCGACGCTTGGTCCAGGCTGCGGCGGGTGCCGAATTTTTCCTTACGCGCGTTTTGAAGACGGACTGGAAGACGTCAAAAAACTTTCTCGCGGAATGACGTTTAAAAACGCCCTGGGCGGTATTCCTTTCGGGGGCGGAAAGGCGGTTATTTTCGCCGATCCAAAAAAGGACAAAACTCCTGCTCTGCTCGAAGCGTTTGGACGAGCCGTCGATAGCCTTGATGGACTTTACTACACAGCAGAAGATTCCGGCGTGACTGAACAGGATCTGGAAATCGTACGGTCTGTGACGAAATACGCCGCCGGCATGCAAAACAAGGGGATTGGCGGCAACCCGTCGCCTTTTACGGCGCGCGGCGTATGGCGCGGCATGCAAGCAGCAGCGCGTAAAAAGCTTGGCGTGGACAGCTTGAAAGGACTTAAAGTTTCCATTCTTGGCGTCGGCGCGGTCGGTATGGAACTGGCGCGGCTTATCCATGAAGAAGGCGGCAAGCTTGTTGTTGCTGACGTCAATCAGGCGGCGGTGAAAGAGGCCGTGGAACGCTTCGGCGCTGAAACCACAGCGCCTGAAGACGCCATCGCGGCTGATGTTGATATTTTCTCACCCTGTGCGCTGGGCGGGTCCATCAATGAGCTTTCAATCAAGCGTCTGAAAGCGAAGATCGTTGCCGGCGCCGCCAACAACCAGTTGAAAACGCCGGATATGGATCAGACGCTGGCCGATATGGGCGTCCTTTATTGCCCGGATTATGTCATCAACGCAGCGGGCGTCATCAGCGTCGGCATGGAGATCACTGGCGCCTGGACAGAAGAAGAACTGACAAGGCGCATCGATAAAATCGGCGAGACGCTCAGCGGCATTTTCGAGCGTGCGGAAAATGAAAATGCGCCGACGGGGGCTGTTGCCGACAGAATGGCGCTTGAAGTCATTTCAAATGGCGCCAAGTCTGGGCTACAAGCAAATTCCGCGGCGTAAAAAGCCGAAACAGGAGATCATCATGGCTCAGCAGGACCCCATCGTCATCGCCGGCATGGCGCGCACGCCCATCGGCAATTTTCTCGGCGCATTTGCATCCGTCAAAGCGACGGAGCTGGGATCGCGCGCGATCGAGGCGGCGCTTTCTCGCGGCGGGGTGAAAGCGGGCGATGTGGACGAAGTTCTGATGGGCTGCGTCTTGCCTGCTGGCCTCGGTCAGGCGCCAGCGCGTCAAGCCTCCCTTGGCGCTGGCATCCCGCAAGCAGCGGGGTGTACGACAGTCAATAAGATGTGCGGCTCCGGCATGAAGACAGTCATGATGGGGCATGACGCCATCCTCGCTGGCGCTGGAGAGATTGTCGTCGCGGGCGGCATGGAATCCATGACGGGCGCGCCGCATCTGCTGCCGAGCGGGCGCACCGGCATCAAATACGGGGCCGGGCAGGTTTACGACCACATGGCGATTGACGGCCTTGAAGATGCGTATGAGCCGGGACGCGCCATGGGCGTGTTTGCGGAAAAATGCGCCCGTGAGTGGCAGTTTTCTCGCGAAGATCAGGACGAGTATTCCATGCGTTCGGTGACCCGCGCTCAAGCGGCGATCAAGGACGGTTCTTTCAAGGACGAGATTACCGCCATCGAAGTCAAAACACGCAAAGGCGCCGTGACAGTCTCAGACGATGAAAAGCCGGGCCTCGTCGATGCGGCGAAAATTCCATCATTGCGTGCGGCTTTCGAAAAAGACGGCACCGTGACAGCAGGTAATGCGTCGGCGATTTCCGACGGTGCGGCGGCGCTTGTGCTCATGCGTCAGTCTATGGCGGACAAGAAAGGCGCGAAACCCGTCGCGCGCATCATCGCTCATTCGACCCATGCGCAGGAGCCGGAATGGTTCACCACAGCGCCAGTGGCGTCGATCAAGACAGTTCTCGAAAAAGCAGGTTGGTCATCGGATGAGGTCGATCTTTATGAGATCAACGAGGCGTTTTCAGTGGTGCCTTTGGCCGCTATGCGCGAACACAAGCTGCCCGCCGAAAAGGTCAACATCCATGGCGGCGCGATCGCGCTCGGTCACCCGATCGGCGCATCAGGCGCGCGTATTCTCTGCACGCTGATCAGCGCGCTTCAAAAAACCGGCGGCAAGAAAGGCGTTGCCTCGCTTTGCATAGGCGGCGGCGAAGCGACGTCAGTGGCGCTGGAGTTGGTGTAAGTTTCGCGAGAAGCGCCTAACCAAACACGCGCCGCAATATTTCCGAAGTGCGTTTCGCCGGGTTCGCACGGATCGCGGCTTCCTCTTTGGCGATGTAGAGGAACATGCCGTCGAGGCCATACTGAACGCCATGACGGATAAGATCGTTTTTGGCGTCGGCGCCGAGTTGCGGCGCCAGCGGTATCGATTTCAGCCTGGCTGTCAACGAGTCGAACGTTCTGATGGCGCCGGCTTCCTGTAACGCGTTAGACATGATCGGCGTGAAGAGATTGGTCAGCGGCGTGAAGGTTCTATTTTTCAGGTAATTCGTCGCCGCATTCTCGCCGCCGCGCACGACACCGATAGCGTCGTTTATGTTCATAGACGAAATGGCGTTGACAAAAATGCTTCGCGCGCGTGGGACAGCCGTTTCGGCGCCGCGGTTGAGCTGTGTTTCCAGTGTATCGAGCGGCCCTGACAATCCGAAACGGGAAAGCGACGACTGCATGTCTTGTAAAAAACCGGGCAGG
Source organism: Hyphococcus flavus (assembly GCF_028748065.1). GTDB lineage: Bacteria > Pseudomonadota > Alphaproteobacteria > Caulobacterales > Parvularculaceae > Hyphococcus > Hyphococcus flavus. The sequence goes on from NZ_CP118166.1 coordinate 2,783,955, forward strand.
GGAATCCGTATTTGAGGATTGCGCAAGAAACCGTTTCGCACGCCAATCGTCGAAATCGCCTGTGCGACGCCGTTATTGAGCGCCGCGCGAATGCCCGCCGCTGCGTCAGCTTCCGAAAGCGCGCCAACGCTTCCCGGAATGCTCGGAAATGTAACGCCATCGGTGACGCAGCCCGTCAAGATGCTGGCGCCGCCAAGCGCCAAAAACGACCTTCGCGGCACTAGCTTTGAAAGGTTCCTCATCATAACCCCTCCCGGGTTTATCAGTTTCTACTGGTCGCTAACCGTCGGGATTTCCGTAAACGGCGTAATGCCGAATTCCGGATAGATTTCGGTCGGATAGTAGATCGTGCCGCCGCGTGAAACGAGCGAGATCGTTTTGATCGCCTTGATGTCTGCCGTCGGGTCGCCCGGTACAAGGAAGAAATCCGCCAGCTTTCCGGCTTCGATGGAACCGCGGCTGTCAGACACGCCTAGATATTCCGCCATGTCATAGGTTGCGCGTTTGAGGACGTCAGCCTCGCTCATGCCGAGATTAGTGAATAGCTCGACCTCACGATGCAGCATGAAGGCGCCGCCCATGTCCGTGCCCGGAACAAGGAAAATGCCGCGTTCATGCATGTTGGTCAGAATTTCGATGACTTTGTCGTAAGAGTCTCTGTATCTGCGGTCTTCCTCTTTGTCAGCGATGTTAAGCAAGGCGACTTTCGCATTGCGCTGAACGGCGACCGGCATGTGGTCAATATAGTCAAGAGCCGCGCGGTTCGTCTCTCCGTTGCGTCCAAGCATGGCGTATTCATGAATGACCAGCGTTGGCTCGTGAGCGACGTCGTTTTCAACCATTAAATTCAGCGTGCGCTGGACTTCATCGCTATCAAGATCGATCCCCTCGAACAACTGAATGCCTGTGATGCGTTGCATGGTGCGTGTGTCCGCGTCAGGCGGCAGCACCCAGCTCAACATGACCTGGTTAAGGTGGGTGATTTCGTCGTAGCCCGCCTCAATCATCTCATCTGGCGTTGAAAAAGCCGGAATGTGTCCGGCGACACGCATGCCGTTCGCGTGCGCCTCCGCCGCCATCGCCGGCACCCATTCGCCCTTGACGGAGCTGTAAATCTTGATCTGGCCATACCCGTCGCGCGCTGCATACATGCGCACAAGTTCGACAGCTTCTTCTTCCGTGCTCGCCAGTTCGCCGGTTGAGTTGTTGGTTTCGCTGATGCCCTCGATAAAGCCGCTCATGTGAATGCGCGGTCCGGCAAGCGCGCCGCTTTCGATCCGTTCACGTAAGGGTTCGAGGACGGTGATTTCATTGCCCATATCGCGAATGGACGTGATGCCCGCCAGCAGATTCATCAGCGCGTCATCATCACCCACATGGCCGTGCATGTCATAAAGGCCCGGTATCAAAGAACCGCCAGCGCCATCGATAATGACTTCGCCTTCGGCGCCAGTTGCGTCAGCCGCTTCAATAGCGGCGATGCGGTCGCCTTCCACCAGCACGGATACCGGGTCCGACATTTCTAGCGTGTCAGGTTGAAAGACGCGGACATTCTGTATCCGCACGGGCGCGCCATAATCATGGGCGTATTCCTGCTGGAGTTCTTCAAAACGTGTCGCGCCATAGTCGGCGGCAAGATTGCGGAGCCGCTCTTCTTCAGCTTCAAACCCTTCGCGGATAACGATAAAACGCGGCGTGGTGTAGGCGAAAAACCGGTCTTGATCGTCGAGGATGATGTAATCGGGGTCAAGGTCGGCGCCAGACAGAGCGTAGGTGGTGACAGAAAGCATACCACTTTCGCCCTCGACCTCCATAGTTTCCATTTCAGACAGACGTAGCTCTCCCGCAGGCAGCGCCGGTAGAGTGTTGTCTCCATCCTTCAGCAGCGCTCGGGCATAGACATACCCGGAATAGGGGCTGCCGAACTGACTGATATAGAGCGCGGGTTCGTCGATATCGGCCGAACCACTGCCGGTGGCGTCGGTCCAGGACGCGCGGCCTCCATCGAGCGCATAGGTCTCCTCAACTGAGTTGCCAAATGTCGTCGCGCCCTTGATCGACCATGAAACAGGCAGTCCCGCCTCGTCATAAGAAACCGTTTCCGCAAAAGTCGGTCCACGGCCATTGTTTTTGTAGTCGTAGTCTATGGTCGCTTCATTACCGTTATGATCCACTTTCAAGTGGCCCACGCGTTCGCCCGCGATAATGACGGCATAGGATTCGGACTTAACGGCGCTTTCGCCGGTTTCGGTTGTTGAACTCGTGTCCTCGCTTGCAGGTGAGCAGGCGGCGGCCGCCAGAAGCGCGAGCGCGCCGGCAATGTGATGGTTTCTCATACGGATTGATTGTCCCCGGTTGGTTTGATCGGCTAGAGCCTTGTTCTAGCGATTTAGAGCATTTATCCCTTTTTGTCATATAGGACGCATTGCGGCTGTTCGGCCGGAACGGCTAAAAAGACCAAAACCCCATAGGAGACAATCGCATGGCTGACGCCGGCGGCGCTGGAACAGGCGCGAAAACAACATTTGAGTGGCAAGATCCACTGCTTCTTGAGACGCAGCTCAGTGATGAGGAGCGGATGATCCGTGACGCGGCGAAAGGGTACGCGCAAGACAAACTGATGCCGCGAGTCATATCGGCGAACCGTGAAGAGCGTTTCGATCGGGAGATTATGAACGAACTCGGCCAGCAAGGCTTGCTGGGCGCGACCGTGGCTGAGGAATATGGCGGCGGCGGCGCCAGTCACGTGGCCTACGGTTTAATCGCGCGGGAAGTTGAGCGGGTCGATTCAGGGTATCGTTCAGCCATGTCGGTGCAGTCATCGCTTGTCATGTATCCGATTGAGAGCTTCGGAACGGAAGAGCAAAAGAAAAAATATCTGCCAAAGCTGGCGAGCGGAGAATGGGTGGGGTGTTTTGGCCTTACGGAGTCAGACGGCGGTTCCGACCCCGGGGCGATGCGCACGAAAGCCGAAAAGGTGTCCGGCGGCTATAAGCTGAACGGTTCAAAAATGTGGATTACGAATTCGCCTATCGCCGATTTGGCTGTCGTCTGGGCGAAGCTCGATGGGGACATTCGCGGCTTTATTGTTGAGCGCGGGACGGAAGGTTTTTCAACACCGAAAATCGACGGCAAGCTTTCGCTGCGCGCATCCATTACTGGCGAGATCGCTCTTGATGAGGCAGTCGTTCCGGAAGAAAACCTGCTTCCCAATGTGAAGGGGCTGCGCGGACCATTCTCATGTCTGAACAAGGCACGGTACGGCATTTCCTGGGGCGCCATGGGCGCGGCGGAGTTCTGTTGGATGGCGGCGCGCGATTACGCCATGGATCGCATCGTGTTCGGCAAGCCCATTGCCGGCACGCAGCTTGTGCAGAAAAAACTGGCGGATATGCAAACTGACATTGCGCTTGGTTTGCAAGGCGCGTTGCAACTTGGACGATTGCTCGATAGCGGCGCTTACGTGCCGGAAGCGATCTCCATGATGAAGCGGAACAACTGCGGCAAGGCGCTCGAGATCGCCCGCATTGCGCGTGATATTCATGGCGGCAACGGCATTTCTGATGAATACCATGTGCTGCGTCACGCCATGAACCTCGAAACGGTGAATACCTATGAGGGAACACATGACATTCACGCGCTCATTCTGGGCCGAGCAATGACCGGACTGCAGGCGTTTCAATAGCCTGAAAAAAGTCAGCGCCGGCCGCGCAATTCGTGATTGAGCGGTCCGGCGCCGGCGCCGTCCAAAGGGCGTTTCCTCCCTTAGGGTCGTTTCCTCCGGGGACGGCGCAAACGCATCGGATTCAAACGAAGCGTTTTCTCTCGTCCCCCGACTGGGGAGAAAGTATCAGCTATGCGGAAACTGTCACGCTGCACTTGCGAAATTGAGACGGTTTTCCAGATGGACTCGACTAGTTTCCGCTGACCTGCGCTTGAAGATCCTTGGCTGAAGTGGTGTGCTGGAATTTCAGTTTCTTGTCCGGGAATACGTAATGGAAAGCCCCGTGAGACATGAGCGCGGATTCATGAAAGCCGGACAGGATAAGTTTTAATTTGCCGGGATAGTGTGCCATGTCGCCAATGCAGAATATGCCCGGCGCCGATGTCTCAAACTTTTCCGTGTCAACCTCAATTCGATTTTCAACAAGGTTGAGACCAAAATCGGCAATCGGTCCTAACTTCATGGTCAGCCCGTAAAACGCCAGCAGCGTATTACAAGCAATATCGTAGGCGCCGTCCTCTTTTGACTCGACAGAGACCGATTCAATTTGTCCGCTCTCGCCATTGAGCTCTTTGATCTGCGCTACGTGAAAATCGATTTTGCCTGCTTCTACCAGTGCTTTCATTTTATCGACGCTGTCCGGCGCTGCACGAAAGTCAGGCCGGCGATGAATAAGCGTGATCTTCTCCGCGATGGGTTGAAGGTTCAAAGTCCAGTCGAGCGCTGAGTCGCCGCCGCCGGCGATAACGATGCTTTTCCCTTTGAACGCGTCGCGCTGGCGAACGGCGTAAAAAACCGATTGCCCTTCAAAGTCATCAACGCCGGGAATAGGCGGCTTTTTTGGTTGAAACGATCCGCCGCCCGCGGCGATGCAAATCACCGGCGCCGCGATGGTCGTGCCGAGGTCGGTTTGAACTTTCCATTTGCCGTTATCCAGTTTTTCAAGGCCAACCGCCATTTCGTTCAGGTGAAATGCCGGTTCAAACGGTTCAATCTGATCGAGAAGCTGTTTCGTGAGCTGGTCCCCGGTTATTGATTTGATCGCCGGAATATCAAGGATCGGTTTCTCGGGATAAAGCTCCGCACACTGTCCACCGGGTTTGTCGAGGATATCGACGACATGCGCCTTGATATTCAACAGCCCCAGCTCGAAGACAGCAAAAAGGCCGCAAGGCCCGGCGCCGATGATGATGACATCGGTTTCATACGCCTCGCCAGGCGGCGCGTTTTCCACGAGATTATCGGCCATTCGGTCGCTCCTCCCGGTATTTGCAGGTTGAGGCTAACCGAATTCGGCTGAAATGGGGAAGGGGCGCCTGGATCATCGAGCGATAAGGCTGCATCACCGGATGATCTAGATTCTTAGTTGCCGCGCCGGATTTGCGAAAAACCGGATTCCACTTTTTCGCCCGGCGCTCTAGTCGGCGCCCTCATCGCCATCCTTTTCCTGTTTGGCTGGGTCGTACTTGGCGAACCAGCCCATGATGTTGTCCGTTTTGGCGATCAGGCGGCTGGGCCGGCCGGCGATCAGGTGCGGAGAGCTGGGCACGCGCACCAGCGCCGTGTCGATTTTTCGAAGTTTGAGGAGGGTGTAAAACTGTTCCGCCTCCCATGTGGGCGTCCGCCAGTCTTCCTCGCCAACCATCATCATCGTGGGTGTCGTGATGTTTCCGGCGATCGACAGCGGCGAGCGCTCCCAATATGCGTCGGGATCCTCCCAGGGGTCAGCGCGAATCCAGTGGCGTTTGACCAGGGCGCCGATGTCCGCCGCCAGCGCCATGGTCATCCAGTTGATCACCGGCTTGGCTGAAACGGCTGCAGCGAAACGATCTGTTTTGCCGACGATCCATGCCGTCAGAATGCCGCCGCCAGACCCGCCTGTTACGAAAAGGCGTTCAGGATCGACATAATTCTTTGCGACCACTTCGTCGACGACGCTCATAAGGTCGTCATAATCATTCCCCGGATAGGCGAGATCGATCAAGAGCGCGAATTCTTCACCATATCCCGTTGAACCGCGCGGGTTCGCATAAACAGTTACGTATCCTTCCGCCGCGTAGCGTTGAATTTCCGCTGAGAAAAATGGTCCGTATTCCGCATAAGGCCCGCCATGTATTTCAAGAATCATCGGGTAAGATCCGTCAGCCTTAAACCCTGGCGGAAGGGCTATCCATGCTTCGATCTCGCGACCGTCATGAGAAGACTTGACTTTAATTTCCTCAATTGTCGCCATGTCGAGATATGGCAGAACATCATCATTCAAACTTGTCATGATCTGCGAGCGCCCACCGCGAAGATAGGCGACTTCCGCCGGGCGATCAGGGCTTGCCGCCGTGTAGGCGATGGCGCCGCTGTTCGCGGCCACGGAGAACGAGCCGCTGGCGTAGGGCCGGCCATAGGATGTGCCGCCCACGTCACGGGCAAGCGTTGAAACATTGCCGCCGAGACTGACCGAAACGAGGTTCAGATCACCGTTGTTTTCGACCTGCGCAACAAGTGAATTCCCGCTCCATGCAAAGGAATCAATGCTTCGATCATAGTCCGCGGTCAGGTTCGATACGTTCGAACCGTCAATATTCATCACATAAAGGTCGGTTTGCTGATACGATTTCAGTTCGTCATCATATCCCCGATACGCAATCCGCCGTCCGTTCGGCGAGACTTGCGGCGAATGATCAGGTCCGTCGCGAGAGGTCAGCTTAACCATCGTCAGATCGTCAAGGCTGACTTTAAAAATGTCGCTCTCGATTGGATCTAGCGACGCGTCGGGATCGTCATTGCCGACGACAAGTAATGTATCATTGCCGAGCCACGCAGGATTGGAATATCCGTTTTCGCTGTCGGTGATCTGACGCGGCGTGCCGCCCTCGGCCGGAACAACATAAACCTGACTGGCGCCGTCCTTAAGATAACCTGCGCCATTGAAGCGAAACGGCATGTCGTCAAACACGCGCACGGGCTCGTTCCATTTCGCGCCCTCGGGCGCCTTTGGCGGTTTTGCAAAACTTGGCGGATCGGTTGGCGTGAACATGGCAAAGGCGATCCATTCGCCATCCGGCGACCAGCGCGGCGCGCCGGGGGCTTGATCAAGTTGCGCAAGTGAAAAACTTTCACCCGTATCAGTGTAACGGACTCTTAGTTGAAGCTTGCCGTCTTCAGCGCCGAGATAAAGCATCCGGTCGCCCGATGGCGACCAGCGGGGCGACGAAATAGACCCTTTTCCATCAATCAGCGGGCGATGATCGCCGGAGCGCGTGTCGACTGACCAGATTTCTCCGGTCATGCGGTCGGTCATTCGGTCCATATAGGTGCGCGCATAGACTATGGTGCGCCCATCGGGAGAAATTTGCGGATCATTGGCGTACTCAAGGTCGAAAACGCGCTCCGCCGTGAATCTGTTGTCTTTCGCCTCATCATCAGCGAGCGCCGGCGCCGCCAACGCTACGATTGCGCCCAAAAATAAACCGTACTTCAAAACACCCTCCCTTGAATTCATGCCGATTTGGTTCGAGACTCTAGACGAAAGATGGATAGAGGACCACACAAGTCTGATATCTATGCTGCGACACGACACGGCGCCGAGACCATAAATGTTGTGAAAGAGGGTGGACGCTCAAGTGAATACAGTCAGACAAATACTGTCGTTACTCGCTGGATTATTTGGTTTGATGTTTCTTGCAGGCGGTATCGCTCTCTCGAACGCTGTCGGGGACTTTGAATTCGTCGATCAGGAACTGACAGAATTGCTATCGCTGTTTGTGGATACGGCGTCCGTCGTAACCATGGCGGACCAGGGCGCCATGGTGTTGTTTTTGTCAGGCGTCATAAGTCTCGCAATCGCCTGGTGGGCGTGGCCGCGCCGTTTATAAGTTATTGTGACGCCGACAATTCAAGTCTGACGTCTCTACCGGCGAAATCGCCAATCAGCGTTTGCTTCTCACCAACATCGGTCCATTGCAACGGATATGCGCCCCATGCAGTGACGACGGCAAAGAGTTTATCATCCTCTTCATTCGACCCGATCAGCACGGCCGGCATGTAATCCCTTTTGGCGTTGGTTGCTTTAAGCCAGGACGCCAGCTCCTGTTCAGGATGTACTTCCACTAGACACATATCGTCACTGCGTTTTACGCGGATTGTTCCACTAGCATTTTCCTCGGTAGGCGGATTGTCACGGTCAGATACGAATTTGCCGGAATATGACCACTTGCCCACAGGACACCCGGCCATATCAACCTGTGCGCCTTCGGTTGCTGCAGTCGCGAGGATGGCGCCCGTGGTTTCGATCCTTGTGGTCCATTGGACGTTTGAGACAAGCGCCGACGACGTATTTTGATCACGATTATGCACCAGGATTGACCGCGCGCCAGGCGTTATTCCTGCATGATGATAAATGAGGTCGCCGTCTGAAGTTTCGCTGATGCGCCAGCCAAACCCCATGTCAAAACGGCTAATGCCGGCGTTTTCGCCATTATTGAGTTTTACGGGCGTCACCGACATTTCCACCAGTTCAGGACTGACGATTGCGCCGGCCATATAGGCGTCGGCAAAACTTACAAGATCGCTCGGCGTGCTGAGAATGCCGGTGGCGCCGACAACATGGTGTTGATTGTTGCGTTCAATCTCGCCGCTACCGAGCGCGTAGAGTTTTGATGCTGCCTCCGGCACAGCATGGATGTTTTCAACTGTGGTGTTCTTTAATCGATTGGGAGCTAGGATGGCGCCGGCAATGTAGTCTTCAAAAGAATTCCCTGAAGCGTTTTCGAGGGCGGCGCCCATTAACGCATACCCGTAGGAGCTATAGCTATACTGATCACCCGGCTCGAACAGTAAAGGCTTATGTGAATAAACAGAAAGCGACTCATTCAGGTTTGAATAGTTCGCTTGAGGATCATAATTGTCAGACGCGTCGTAATGCGCCATGCCGGAAGTATGTGCAGCAAGTTGCCGTAGGGTAATGGTTGCACCTTCATGGGCTGGCCAGTCAGGTACATAGGTTCTGATGTCAGCGTCAGGATCGAGTTTTCCGTCTTCGACGAGAGCCAGCACTGCCGCCGCCGCAAACAGTTTCGAAACGCTGGCGAGACGAAACTGCGTATCGGCCGTTACAGGCAGCGCGGCCTCAACATCACGGTATCCGGTCTGTCCAGTCCATATGATTTCGCCGTTTATTGATACGGCGGAGCTCAATCCCGGTATGTCATTCATTTCACGTAGTGAGTCGAGAATGTACTGCGCGGGTGAGGCTTTAGCAGCGCTAAAGCTGACCGCTGCCGCAAACAGCGGCGCGGCGGCAAATTTGAAACAGATCATTGGCCCTCTACGAGATGTGACTTCTCGTGTTAAACGGACAAGACCACTTTTCCCGTCGCTTTTCGCGACTGCAAAAGATCAAGCGCGTTTGCTGCGTCTTCCAATGGATAAGTGGCCGTCACGCGTGGTTTTATTTTACCTTCCTCGTAAAAACGGAAAAGCTCGGCCACATAGTCTGCGTTGAGTTTGGGGTTGCGCATCGTGAACGCCCCCCAGAAGACGCCAACGATCTGGCAGGATTTTAACAAAGTCAGGTTAAGCGGAATTTTTGGAATTCCGGCGGGAAAGCCCACGACCAGAAACCGTCCCTCCCAGGCGAGCGCACGCACGGCAGGCTCGGCGTAATCGCCGCCAACAGCGTCATAAACAACATTGGCGCCTTCGCCGCCGCATAGTTTCTTGATTTCGCCCGACAGCGCCTTTTGACCATCGCGATCAAGCTCGCGAGGATAGACCAGCGTTTCATCGGCGCCCAGCTCCTTGCAGAACGCAGCTTTATCTTCTGATGAAACGCCTGCAACGACTTTCGCGCCAAAGGCCTTGCCGAGTTCGATGGCGGCCGCGCCGACCCCGCCGGCCGCACCGAGGATAAAGAGCGATTCACCGGGCTGAAGATTGGCGCGATTTTTTAAAGCGTAATGGGACGTCCCGTAAGTGAGCATAAATGCGGCTGCTTCATCGAACGGCATCGCGTCCGGAATTTTATTCACGCGCGCGGCGTCGGCGATGAAGTGCGTGGCGAAGCCGCCATTGATCCCGCCGGCGATGACGCGATCGCCTTCGGCAAGGCCCGTAACGCCTTCGCCCAACGCCTCGATGACGCCGGCGACTTCGCCGCCCGGGGCAAAGGGTCGTGGCGGCTTGAACTGATAAAGGTCGCGAATGATCAGCGTGTCGGGGAAGTTGACGCCAGCGGCCTTGACAGCGATCCGCACTTGTCCCGGCCCCGGCTCAGGCGTTTCAATTTCGGTAAACTTCAAAGTTTCCGGTCCGCCGGGCTCATGGCTCATCATCGCTTTCATGGGGTTTCCTTGTGTCCTTAATTCTTGCGCTGCGGCGCCATCTTACGCATTGTGCCCCGGCGCATAAACGATGAATGACAGATAAAGCGCGTCAGGGAGACGAAAACACATGCAACGGATATTTTTGACCGGGCTTGCGGTTATGATGCTGGCGAGCTGCGCAACAGCAGCACGCTATACACTTCAGGACCGGTTTCGCGCCATCGGGATACCGGCAGGCACCGCTGATTGCATGGTTGATGAACTTGATGAGCGATTAACAAATGAAGATTTGCAGGATCTGGCGCGCTACACCGTAAGGCTTGCGCGCGCTGATTCGACGTTTGGCGCCATTCGCTCCTTGATGACGATTGACAATCCGCGTGCCGTCACAGCCATCGGCGCATCGGGCGTCTCCTGCGTGACGGGTTTCCGCCTGTGAGTGATACGACCGCGCAGCCAGGCTCAACTGCTTCAACAAGCCGAGCATATCGTCTTTATGTTCTGATTATTCTGACAGCCGTCTACACGTTCAATTTTCTTGATCGACAGATCATGGGAATTGTCGCGCCTGCTGTTCAGGAAGACTTGGGACTGAATGATTCCCAACTGGGTATTCTCAGCGGTTTTGCATTCGCTGTGCTTTACACGACGCTGGGCATTCCGTTCGCGCGTCTGTCGGATCGCTATAACCGCGTCACCATAATTTCATTGGCGCTTGCTTCATGGTCAGGATTTACTGCTTTATGCGGCTCGGCGCAAAACTTTACGCAGTTAGCACTTGCTCGGGTCGGCGTTGGAATTGGTGAAGCTGGCGGATCTCCGCCATCACATTCCCTCATTTCTGATTTTTATCCGAAAGAGAAACGCGCTGGAGCGCTTGCTGTCTATGCGCTCGGTATTCCGATCGGCGTGACGCTTGCTTATTTGGGCGGCGGATGGGTGCTGCAAAATTTCGATTGGCGTACGACATTTCTCGTACTTGGCATTCCCGGCGTCTTGTTTGCGGTGTTGTTGAAGTTAACCGTACGCGAGCCGCAGCGCGGCGCAACCGAAGCCGCTACAGCACAAGATGTATTTAAAGGTCTAAAGATCACCGAACCTGTCGGTTTGGTGGAGAAGTCGCTGCGGGTAATGACCGTCGTATTTCCCATCAAAATGCGCGGGTCTGTCTTTAGCGAACTGGCGTCGCTTTGGCGGGCGGCAAAGCACTTGCTCGCCATAAAGAGTTATCGCGCCATAGTGATCGGCCTGACAGCCGGATCTTTCGCGTCCTATGCTATTGCGAGCTGGATTGTTGTCTTCTTTAAGCGATCTCATCCGGACTTCGGCACCGGAGAAGTGTATTTCTGGCTGGGCATAATTAACGGCACCGCCTACGTGCTTGGCGTATTTGTGGGCGGCAACCTCGTTGACAAGCTCGCTGTAAAAAACAAGGCAGCCTATGGCTGGGTGCCGGTTGGGGCGTTGCTTTTGAATGCACCGTTTTTTCTCGGCGCCATGTGGGTGAGCGATCCAGTGCTTTCCCTGATTTTATGGTGGCCATCGCATCTGCTCACGGGTTTCTATTTAGGTCCGTGTTTCGCGTTGGCGCAGACCCTTGCGCCGGTTTCAATTCGAGCACTTTCTACAGCGATCTTCTTTTTTATTTTGAACATGATCGCTCTTGGTTTCGGGCCGACTTTCGTTGGTATTTTCAGCGATATCTTAAACAGCAGCGGCATGACGAGTGAGCTGTCGCTGCGCATCGCATTATCGTCAACCGTCATTGCAGGTTTTATTTCCATCTTTGGTTTCTGGTATTTGAGTAAGAAACTACCCGCTGACTGGGAAAAGGCTACGGGAGAGAAAATCGATGGCGGTCAAACATAAAGCGCCTCAAAAGAAAGAAGCAGGCGCCAAGAAAACGGCGAAGACTGCTACAAAGAAAGCTGACCTTAAAACGAAACCGACCGCACAAAGCGTGGCGGCGTTCGTTAACGCGGTTGAAAACGAGACGCGCCGCAAGGATGCGAAAACGCTGCTTGCCATGATGAAGAAAGTCACTGGCGAAAAACCCAAAATGTGGGGTCCGTCAATCATCGGTTTTGGCGAATATCATTATAAGTACGAAAGCGGCCGTGAAGGCGACATGCTCGCCGTTGGGTTTTCACCGCGCAAGGCCAATATGGTGCTCTATGTGCTGGGTTCGCTCGGCGATGAAGAGCCATTATTGAAAAAGCTGGGCCCTTATAAAAACGGAAAAAGCTGTCTCTATGTAAACAGCCTCGACAAGGTTGACATTGGCGTTCTCGAAAAAATCGTCGTTAAATCGTACAGGACGACGAAAAAGAAATGGGGATGAAAAACGCCCCGCTGAAAGCGGGGCGTTATAGACATATCCAGCGTAAATTTAAGGCTTCACGTATCGGTGCACCATGCGCGTCGTCTTTCCGCGCAAGCCGGATTGGAAAATATTGTTTTTCAAGTCGTCATCCGGATTAACGTGAATATCGGCGCCGCCATCGAACTCAAAGCCAGCGCTTGTAATGTCCGCCCTGATGGTCTCTTCCGGCGCACGGTGCCAGGCGGCGCTTTCCGCACGCGTCGTGCCCGGCGCGGCGGTGTGCTCAATGATCGCAAAGACACCACCAGGTTTCAGAATGCGTTTGATATCGGCGTAAACTTCGCTAGAACGCGCCGGCATCGTCTCACCTGAACCTTCCGCATAGTGAAGGTGATGGACAATCAATGAAACCAGTACAATGTCCATGGAGCTGTCTTCATACGGCAACGGTTCTCCTTGCGCGACGAGGTCGAGGGTGATGTTGCCGAATGATGCGTAGTGTTCTTCGAGTTGCGCTCGTGAGTCTTGCGCCTGCTGACTTGCCGTATTATGCGCGTAAACGTGACCATCAGGTCCAACGGCGCCGGAGAGTATTTCGCTGAAATATCCGCCGCCGGAAGCGAGATCGGCGACATTCATGCCTTCCTCAACGCCGAAAAATGTCAGAACCTTGCCAGGTTTTCTGTCACCGTCACGTGCGCGGTTATCTTCAGTGCGGTTCGGATTGTCGATGCCAGCCTTTATGTTCGCCGGAATTTCTTTCGCGCTCGCAATTGAAAACATCGCCAGCGCGCTAGCGGCGATAATACTTGTGAGTTTCATGAACAGCCCCTTTTTGCTGCGAATTCGTGAAGCCCGGAGCTTGCCTGTTTTTGTTTGTGATGCACGTCACATGCGTTGATGTGAATTGAATCTAGGATGAGCCGTATCGCGCGATCACAAACGCGTGCGCCAATCTTCGGCCCCATTTCGGCCATGCCAGGCGCGCTTTTCGGGCGAAACATTAAAATTCGGAGAAGGTTCTCCGATTGTGGAAACTGGGAGAGTTCATCATGGCTAGAGCATTATCAGCGAGCGGAGCACGCTACGATGTCAGACCGGCCGGTGAAAACCGCGGCGCTTATGGTGCGCCGTTTCGCGGACCGGCATGCATCATCAAGGATGCGCTTCAGGGTGCGGGTGCGGGATTTTTGTCTCTCACCGGCGCAACAAGCATCGCCAGCGGCGAGACAATGATGGCGGCCAGCAGCGACCTCGGCATGCTGGGAGAGATTTTTCCGTCGCTTGTCTCCAGCGGTCTGACCGGACCGTTGCAACTGGTTGGCGGGGTTTTGTTGTTTCTGGCCGCGCGCCGGACGATTTCACGAACCGCCGGACTGATGGCGTTTATCGCGTTCGTTGCTGCTTACGCGAATGGTTACGACATTGCAGATATGTTGCAGATGGCGTCAAACGTTCTTCAAGGCGCCGCCGGCGCGCTTGAGTCTATTCCTGTTACCGAAAACGCAAGCATCTAATAGATGCTTGCGGAGAAAGCGGGCTTGCGCGAAAATCACGCGCATGACTCTGACCGTAACAGAACAAACCGATGATGACTGGCCTGATGTGTGGCGCATTCTGGAACCCGTAGTGCGCGCCGGCGACAGTTATCCATTGCCGTTAGATTATACCGAAGAGCAAACGCGATCATTCTGGATTAAAACCGACGGATATAATGCCGTTGCGCGCGATGAGGACGGGACCATCATCGGCGTTTATTACATCAAGCCCGATCAGGGCGGTCCCGGAAATCATATCTGCAATGCTGGTTATGCGATTGCTGTCAAAGCGCGCGGCAAAGGCTACGCGGTTGAGCTGTGCGTTCAATCGCAGGAGCAAGCGCGTGCGCAGGGATATAAAGGCATGAAATACAATCTCGTGGTCTCCACGAATACGGGCGCGATCAAGGCCTGGGAAAAAGCTGGGCTGCAAATTATCGGGACGGTCCCGGGCGCGTTCCGCCATCCGGATCAAGGATTTGTTGATGCATATATTATGTATCGCTCGCTGATTGCTGATAAGTAGTCTGCAGGAATAAAGCAGAAAGAGCGCTTAGCAGGGAAAGGCGAAGATAGATGGGAATTCGACTGTTTCGCACAATCTTCAAAGCGATGGTGACGATGTTTGCGATCCTGTTGATTGTGATCGGCATTATCGTCATGCCTTCGCCCATCCCGTTTGGCATTATATTTATTGGAATCGGCTTCCTGCTGCTGGTTGCTGTGGCGCCGGACATGGTGCGCTGGCTGCGCCGCCGGTGGCGCTGGTTTGATCGTCAGATTATAAAGCTCGAAGAAAAACTGCCTGAATGGATCGCAAAACAGCTTCGAAAATCAGATGTCGAAAGAGACGAAGACGATAATTAAGGCTGGCTTACTGCGTCAATTCAGGGCTATGCCCGCCTTGTAGAATCCGTTCCCAAACCGCTATAGACCGCTTTCACTCTATGAAAGTTGCTCCATGGCCCGCATTCTGATCACATCCGCCCTTCCTTACATTAATGGAATCAAGCATCTGGGAAACCTTGTTGGGTCAATGCTTCCGGCGGACGTCTATGCCCGGTTTCAGCGCCAGCGCGGGTCGGAAGTTCTGTTTATTTGCGCAACGGACGAACACGGCACGCCCGCCGAACTGGCCGCCGCCGCTGCCGGACAGCCGGTTGCGGAGTATTGCCGTCAGCAATACGAGATCCAGAAGAACGCTGGCGACGCCTTTGGTTTGTCATTTGATCATTTCGGCCGTTCGTCCAATCCGCCGAACCATCGCCTGACGCAACATTTCGCTCATGTGCTCGAGGGAAAAGGCCTCATCGAGGAACGTACCGATGAACAGGTCTATTCCATTGATGACGAGCGTTTCTTGCCAGACCGTTACGTCGAAGGGACCTGCCCGCATTGCGACTATGAAAAGGCGCGGGGCGATCAATGCGATAATTGCGGACGCCTACTGGACCCTGTTGATCTTAAAAATCCGTATTCGGCGGTTTCCGGATCGAAGAACGTCGAAGTTCGCGAAACACGGCATCTGCATTTGCTGCAGGAAAAAATGCAGGACCGGATTGCTGAATGGGTCGCCTCAAAACCGGACTGGCCTCACCTGACAAAGTCCATTGCCAGTAAATGGTTGAAAGAAGGGCTACGCGACAGGTCTATTACTCGTGACCTGAAATGGGGCATTCCGGTTGCCTATGAAGGCAAGGTCCGCGAAGGCTTTGAAAACAAGGTTTTCTATGTCTGGTTTGATGCGCCGATTGAATATATCGGCGCGACGGAAGAATGGGCGGACGCCCACGGTGAAAATTGGGAGCGCTGGTGGCGAACCGATAAAGGCGCTGATGACGTCAAATACGTCCAGTTCATGGGCAAAGACAATGTCGCGTTCCACACGGTCAGTTTTCCGGCGACCATATTGGGCTCGGAAGAACCATGGAAAACAGTTGATGCGCTGAAATCGTTAAATTGGCTGACCTGGTATGGCGGCAAATTTTCCACCAGCCAAAACCGTGGCGTCTTCATGGATCAGGCGCTGGAACTGTTGCCTGCAGATTACTGGCGCTGGCATTTGATGGCCAACGCACCAGAGTCGGATGATGCATCTTTCACGCTTGAGCATTTTGCTGGTGTTGTGAACAAAGACCTCGCCGATGTGCTCGGGAATTTCGTCAACCGGATCACCCGGTTCTGCAAGGCGCGGTTCGGTGAAGAAGTGCCGGCTGAAGGTGAATACAGCGAGGCTGAACAAGCTTTGATTACAGAACTTGATGGCCGTATTAAGACTTACACTGATTGTCTAGAAGCGATGGAGTTTCGAAAAGCGTTTGTCGAGTTGCGCTCGATCTGGGTCGCGGGCAATGAATATCTGCAAATTGCTGCGCCGTGGACGACCATCAAGGAAGACAAAGACCGCGCCGCGGCGTCTGTGCGCTGCGCACTGAACATGATTGCACTTGTCGCAACTTTATCGCGGCCGGTTATCCCTTTCACCGCCGACAAAATGTTCGCTGTTTTCGGGCTCGATCCTGAAAAAGCGTCGCAATGGCCGGTATCAGCCAGCGAAGCGCTTGCCCAATTCAAGGGCGGCGAGGCGTTTACGCTGCCTGAGGTCTTGTTTGCCAAGATCGAAGATGATCAAATCGCCGATTGGCGGGAACAGTTCGGGGCGGAGTAATCAAGACAAACGATGTTGCGAGTTTTTTTCATATTGTTGTTTTCTTTTGTGGTCGCATGTTCTCCTGATGCGGAGCGCAACGCGCCGGAGCCCGCCTTGGGTGACAAGGTGGATGTCGTGACCGGTCTAATGGCGGCGTTTAATGACCATGACGCCGACAAAATGCGCGAATACTGGCATTCAGATGTGACCTGGATCGAGCTGTCCGGCGAGCAGTCAAGCGTTGTGACGTCATCAGCTTCCCAGCTCTATGGCGAGTTGGTGACTTATTTTGAGGCGTATCCGTCAGTGGAGGCGACCCTTGAGAATATTTCAGTCAATGGAAATTTCGTGACGGCGACCGAGCGGCCCGTATGGGAAGAGGGCGGTGAGCGGCAGTCCCAAGCATCGATTGTTGTGTATGAAATCATTGACGGCAAGGTGAAACGGTTCTGGTATTTCCCTCCACAGTAGGGAGCCACAATCATGATGAAAGACCTTTTCTCGCTTGAAGGACGAACGGCGCTTGTTACGGGAGGCTCGCGCGGCATCGGCAAGATGATCGCACAAGGCTTTCTTGAGCAGGGCGCCAAGGTGTACATTACAGCGCGTAAAGCGCCGGCGTGCGATCAGGCGGCGGAAGAGCTTTCAGAGTACGGAACGTGCGTCTCCATCCCGCATGATCTTTCGACTGTCGCTGGCTGTGAGGCTTTGACATCGGAATTGTCGGGTCTGGAGAGCAAACTCGAAATACTCGTCAATAATGCGGGCGCTGCATGGGGCGCAGACTTTGATGAATATCCAGAAAGCGGCTGGGACAAAACCATGGACCTGAACGTGAAGTCGCTGTTCTTCTTAACGCAGAAGCTGCATGGCCTGATGAGAAAAGCAGCCAACGAAGAACGTCCGGGCAAAGTGATCAACATCGCGTCGATCGACGGCATTAAAATCAACCCCTGGGAAACCTATGCGTATCAGGCGTCGAAAGCAGCGGTCATCCACCTGACGCGCCGGATGGCGGCGAGACTGATCAACGACCATATCTGCGTCTCTGGCATCGCGCCCGGCGCCTTTGCATCAGAGATGAACAAAGCAGCGAAAGATCATTCCGATGCTGTCGGCGCGCGCATCCCAGCAAAACGCATAGGCCGTGACAGCGATATGGCGGGCGCCGCGGTGTTTCTGGCGTCGCGCGCAGGCGATTATGTGATCGGCGATACATTGGCGGTCGATGGCGGCGTCGCCTATTCAACCATTGCGGATGCATGGGGTTGATAAATCTAAACGGGAGCCAATTGCGGCTCCCGTTGCAAAAGGTCTTGTGCTTTAGTCTTTATCTTCCAGCTCTTTGAGCTCTTCACGCATTCTGGCGATTACCTGTTCGCGGTGCGCCGCCTCGCGCTTTGCGCTTTCTTCCATGTGTTCGATAGCTTTCTTCAGGGCTTTAGCGCGTTGCTCGGGATCCCCATTCTCATCGTTTAAACAGACCACTTGATGTTCGACCACTTTGGTCTGTTCTTCGCTATCACCGTCCTTGCTCTGCCATGCAAACACATGCGGTTCGGCGCCGTCTTCCGTGCTAACGCAATCCGCTGTCAGGGAAGAAAAGCCATCGCCATGAGGCCCGCCTTTAACAACATAGGCGAATTTCCTGGTCATGTTGGGATCGTCATCAGCCACAAAAGCAAAGTGGCCTTCCCCTTCCTTCATCACCTCAATGTCCCAGTCTCCGTCAGAAAAAGCGGCGTCTTCGCTGCTCATTGTTTTGATATGAAAGCGCTTATGCGGACGGTCGAGGGGAATTGTTCTGGCTCCGCCATCTTTCGTGTTCAATGTAATTTCTTTGATCGGCATGTCTTCGCTCTTAGCGTAGACGTTCTCCGTGAGGAGTCTCCCACGTCTATTGTAGGTACGCAGGGTTCTTTCGCCGTTCTGGTTTTCGTATTCGACTTTGGCGATATTTTTTTCTCCGCCGACTTCGAACGATTCACCTTCGTCAGCTTCGAAAACGGATTTTACACTGATGTTATTTTTTACAATCCTGGTCGTCTCCGTCGCATCCTGAAATCCATAAGATGCTGTTGCGCCTAATGCTGCTGCTGTGAAAGCGATTGCAGAGGCGCTGCCTGCGAGAAGGCGCATAGGGTTTCTTTTTTGATTTTTAAGCAGCATTAGTCTCTCCTTTACGGGGTGTGCGAGCGATAATCCGTAAGCCGGCGCGCTTGTGCCGGCACGAACGGATTTCATGATCGCCGCCGCGTATTCTCCGGCGTCGTTACGGCCTGATGTGCATCGATCGAGCACATAAGCGTCGCAAGCGGCTTCCTGATCAGTACGGAATTTCTGAAATGCAAAATGCGCCAACGGATTTGGCCATTGAATGGACTGCACGAACAGCGCCGCGAGGGTGGCTGCCATGTCGCCCCGAGCGACATGCGCAATCTCATGGGTGAGCGCCAGATATTGTTCTCGTCTGGTAAAACCTTTTTCAAATGCCGCGGGAAGAAAGATCACGGGCTTGAATAATCCAACGACGCACGGCCCGGTTTCATCGTCACTTAGCCTTATTCGTGGAAGTGTTTTGAGACCCAGTTCGCTTGCAATCTGCCTTGCCTCGTTGGCAATGGATTCAGGGGCCGGATTTGAAGACGCAAGTTTTGCACGGACAAAGCGCGATTGCGCCTCCAGCTTGATATTAAACCAGGCAAAAGCAACCGTGGCCCATATGACAAGTCCTGTTGCAGCCGCGAGAGCAGTGAAATCAAATTGAATGGAAGCAGCGGTTGCCATGCCGGCAACAGGGACTTCGAGAGAGGGAGCGACAATTGTACTCCACGTCATCGTGTCAGGTTGAATGCTTGGCGCCGGTAATATTTTCAGCTCTGGCAGGAAAAGGCGCGCGGCAGGCGCGAGCCATAAGGCGTATGCAGCGCGCGCGCCGAACAGGTTGGTAAACGGCTTGCGTATTGCGAGAACCAGCAAGATGAGGAGGCTGACCGCGAGCGATGTTTCGCCAAGCCAGCGAATGAGGTCAATCGGCGTCACGTTTCAACTCCTTGATAAGGTCTTCAAGGGCGCGCATGTCATCCTTGGAAAGGCCGTCGCCGTCAGCAAGATGCGCGACGAGCGGCGCTGCGCGCCCGCCAAAAAGCTGATCAGCGAGTTTGCGCGTTTCACGTTTTTCATATGCGGCGCGAGATACCTTAGGCCTGTATAGATACCGACGGCCATCCGGTTTGTGCGTGATGGCGCCCTTGTCCACCAATCTGCTGAGGAGGGTTTTGACGGTCTTGAGGCTCCAGCCTGTTTCCGCTGCCAGGCGATCGGCGATATCTGCAGCCGCCATTGGCGCTTGTTCCCACAGGATATCCATAACCTGAAATTCGGCAGACGTGATTTGTTTAGCCAAAAACCCGGCTCCTGAAGATTACAGATGTAATCCTTGCTATCGATTACGTTTGTAGTCAAGGGCGCATGGATCTGAGCACGATTACAGATTGGCAAGAAAGCTGAGGCCGAAATTTCGATAAGCATCACGGAAGCTGGTGATTTCCGTTAGAATTGCTGTAACTTGATGCGAAAATAAATTGTGAGGGGTGGGGCGTATGAGAATTTTCCTGTCAGTTGTCGCATTGGTTGTGGGCTTATGCGCGCAAGCGTTCGCGCAGGAGGTTTCTGACCGTTCTTTAGGAGAGGGTCCTTACGACCGTCTGGTCATTCGGGGCGCGACGGTCATTGACGGCGCCGGCGCGCCGCCGGTCGGCCCTATCGATATTGTTGTCGAAGGCGGCCGCATCACCGGGATCGTGCCGGTCGGTTCTCCGGGATTGCCTATTAACAGCGAGCGTCGTCCTGCGCCCGGTGACCGTGAAATAGACGCGTCCGGCATGTATTTGCTCCCCGGATTTGTCAGCCTGCACGCGCATATCCATGATGAAACCACGGGGCAGGGTGTTTCACCGGAATATATTTTCAAGCTTTGGCTGGCGCATGGCATCACCACGGTACGTGATCTGGGCAACCAGGGCGGTGCGAAATGGACTGCCGATCTGGCGCAACGCTCCGCCAGAAATGAAATTGACGCACCGAACATCTACCCCTTTCCAGTTTTTCGCGGATGGTCGGCAGGCGAAGTTGATACGCCGGCTCAGGCGCGAGCGCGCATCCGAAAACTAAAAAGCGATGGCGCCTATGGCGTCAAATTTTTCGGCGCGCCGGAAGAAATTCTCTGGGCGGGAATAGAGGAAGCCAAGAAACAAGGCCTTAAATCCACCATGCATCACGCACAGCTTGATGTGGCGCATGCGGATGTTCTTGATACTTCTGCACGCGGGTTAGATTCGATGGAGCATTGGTACGGACTGCCGGAAGCGCTGTTCGATGACCAGACGCTGCAGGATTATCCGCTCGATTATAATTACAACGATGAACAGCACCGGTTTGAAAACGCCGGCAAGCTGTGGGCACAGGCGGCGAAACCCGGCAGTGAACATTGGAACTATGTGATGGATACGCTGCTGGAGCGCGAATTTTCCATCTCACCCACATTCTCCATCTACATGGCTAGCCGGGACTGGATGCGCTCGCGCCGCGCAGAGTGGCATGACGAATATACAATGCCGTCGCTCTGGAACTTCTTTAAGCCGGACCGCAATGCGCACGGATCGTACTGGTTCGATTGGGGCACGGAACAGGAAGTCGCCTGGCGCGAGAATTATCATCTGTGGATGCAGTTCATCAATGAATACAAAAATCGCGGCGGCAAAGTCGGCGTCGGTGAGGATGCAGGATATATCTACTCAACTTATGGGTTTGGTTATGTAAGCGAACTTGAAATGTTCCGCGAAGCCGGTTTCCACCCGTTGGAGGTTATCAACGCCGCAACACTGCAGGGCGCAAAAATTCTTGGCGTTGAAGACAGGGTGGGGTCAATCCAGGTTGGCAAACAGGCCGACATGATCCTTATAAAGGAGAATCCGCTCGCCAATATGAAGGCGCTGTATGCAACAGGCCATATCAAGCTGGACCCAGAAACAAACAAGCCAGTCAGAGTTGGGGGCGTCGATTACGTCGTTAAGAACGGACTGGTCTATAGCGGCGAGGAGTTGCGAAGCTCCATCAAGGCTGATGTCGCCGCTGAAAAGGAACGTCTAGGCATCCCTTCAGGGCCGATGCCGATTGTTGGATTTGAATTGCCGGAGGAATAGAAACGAAATGAAGAAGCTGTTTTTAAGCGCCGCATCTGCAGCGGCCGCGATCTTTACAACCGTCAGCGCGAATGAGCTGGCCGATGCTGTGGCGGCGGACTACGAGTATGTTTTAGATCTCTACAAACATTTTCATGAAAACCCGGAGCTTTCTTTCAGGGAAAGCGAAAGTGCGGCGCGCATGACGGCTGAGCTAGAAGGGCTTGGCTTCACAGTGACTAACGGCGTGGGCGATAAATGGACTCGCAATAAAGCCAAAGCTGACGCTGGCGAGGTTCTGGAGGGTGTCGGTGGCTATGGTCTCGTGGCGGTTATGGAGAATGGCGACGGACCAACCTTGATGCTGCGTGCGGATATGGATGCGTTGCCGCTGGAAGAAAAAACCGGTTTGCCGTACGCCTCGAAAGTCGTCAGCACCGATTATAAAGGCCAGGAAGCGCCGGTGATGCATGCCTGCGCTCACGACAGTCACATGGCGATCCTGATTGGCGCCGCGCGTCAACTTGTGGCGATGAAGGATCAATGGTCCGGCACGCTGGTTCTGATCGGTCAGCCTGCGGAGGAGATTGGGCACGGCGCCGTCGCAATGCTGGAAGACGGTCTGTACAAAAAGTTTCCAAAACCGGATTATATTCTGGCGACGCATACGTCTGGCTGGGACTCCGCGGGTGATGTCACCTATACGCCTGGCTGGGCGCTCGCCAACGTGGACAGCGTCGATATTTACATTAAAGGCATCGGCGCACATGGTTCTGCGCCGCATATGGGCAAGGATCCGATCGTCCTCGGCTCGCAAATCATCAATGCGCTGCAGACACTCGTTTCGCGTGAAACCGACCCGTTGGAAGCCGGCGTGGTGACGGTCGGCTCTTTCCAGGCGGGATATAAGCACAATATCATTCCTGACGCTGCCCATCTGCAAATCACGGTGCGTTCATACGAGGACAAAGTCCGCGCTCAACTTTTGGAAGGGATTGAGCGGATCGCCATTGCGCAGGCAAAGTCAGCAGGGCTGCCTGATGATCTTATGCCCGAGGTCAAAATCGAGCAGGATTACACGCCATCTACGTTTAACGATGAAGCATTGACGGAACGGGTCATGGCGGCTGTCTCAGATAGTGTTGGCGCTGACCGGGTTTATATCCGTCCGCCGAGCATGGGCGGCGAAGACTTCTCTCAGTTCGGACGCACTGCTGAGGATATTCCGACAGTTATTTTCTGGACTGGCGGGAATGATCCTGAAGCGATGAAAGCCGCGCGTGAGGGCACCGCACCGCCGCCGCCAGCGAATCATTCGCCGTTTTTTGCACCTATCCCAGAGCCGACTTTAAAGACAGGCGTACAGGCGATGACTGCCGGCGCTCTGGAATTGTTGGGACCGGCAGGCGAGTAACGAGTAAGGTCGCCTGGAGTTCAATTTTTTAAAGATTATCAGACCGGCGGCGGAAACGTCGCCGGCTATTTTTTCTCAAGCAACAACCGGCCTTCTTTTTCAACCTGTCCGGTTACTGTTTCTGCAATTGCGGCCAGCAATCCGGGCAGCATGGCTTCTATGCGAACATGTTGCGGGAAAATATCGATGGTTCCTGTAATGGTCTGGCCGAGTCCCTTCGCGGTGAACGATAATTGATCATCGCTGGTCCAGTGTTCGTCGAATTTGAACATCATCCCGCCAGTCATGGCGCCCTTCAGCTTGTCAAAACCATCACGCACGCGGTTTCGCGCCTCCTGGACGCCGAGGTCGTGAGAGATGGTAACTGTGACAGGTCTGGCCATGATTTCTCCTTTCGCAGTGCAAAACAGATAGGGATGAAAGCTTGGCTTTCAATGTCGTGAAGACCCCGGAACACTCAGACGTGCAATCAGCGCGCATATGTTATATGGTCACGCGGGGTGCATAGTTCAGGGGCTTGGTTCATGAGGGTTTTGATTACGTTGGTATCACTCGCGGCGTTCGGCTGCGCGCTGGCGGTTGGCGTTGCCGGTCCGGGCAGCAAAATGGGCTGGTGGGAATTCGGGACGGGCTTCAGCATGATGCGCACGGTCGCATCGCCTAAAGAAATTTTTGGGCTGGTCAGCTTGTCACCGATTTTTACCCTGGCGGGGCTGTCGTTGCTCGGCGGGCTTATCGCACTTATCGCCAAACCGCGAAGCCTGGGTTTGTTCGCAATTATCGCTGCTGCTGCGGCTGCCGGTGCTGGCATGGTGCCGGTGAAAATGCGTGAGCTTGTGGCCGCAAACCCTTTTATTCACGACATCACAACCGATTTTGACAACCCGCCAGCTATTATCGCCGGCGCCGGGTTGGACCGGGTTAATCCACCCGAATATGTCGGCAGCGAACTTGTACGCGGCACGGAGCAAACCGTCGCTGACGCTCAGCGCGAAGCGTTTCCTGATATTCAGCCAATGGTCGTCAATGCGGGGCTTGATGAAACGCGCGAGATCGTCCGTGAAATATTGCCCGCCATGAAGATGGAAATCCTTGATGAAACGTTGATGGAAGACGGCTGGCATATTGAAGCTGCGTACACGTCATTCTGGTATGGCTTTGTCGACGATTTTGTCGTGCGCCTGACGCCGCAAGGATCGATGACGCGGGTTGATGTGCGCTCCAAATCGCGCGTGGGCGGTTCCGACCTTGGCGCGAACGCAAAACGCGTCAAAGCGTTTTTCGAAAAACTCGACGCCGCCACTGCCTGACTATTTGACAGGCGGGTTAGTCAAAGATCCATTGACGATCACGTCTTCCGTGTAAGGAACGCTGTTGCCGGACAGGCGCGCTTTCCCGTCGATCAGTAATTTCAGGCAAGCCGGATAGAGCAGATGTTCCTGCTCCAGAATGCGAGCGGCCAGCGTTTCTTCGGTATCGCCCGGCAAGACAGGAACTACAGCTTGCCCAATGATAGGGCCTGCATCGACCTCCGACGATACGAAATGAACAGTGCAGCCGGCGACTTTGACGCCAGCTTCGATCATCCGCTCGTGGACGTGAAGGCCTTTGAAGGCAGGCAATAATGACGGATGAATGTTGATCAGACGGCCGCGCCAGTCACTGGCGAAACTATCAGTGAGAAGGCGCATGAAACCTGCGAGGCAAACAAAGTCGATTTTTGCAATTTTGAGGGCGTCATTCAGCGCAGCTTCAAAATCCTCGCGGTTTTCAAAATCCTTGTGGTCTATCGTTTCCTGCTGAATGCCTGCCTCTTGCGCACGCTCAAGCCCTTTGGCGTTGGGCCGGTTCGAAATCACCAGCGCAATGTCGCCGGGAAAGTCCGGGTTTGCAGCTGCGTCGATGAGCGCCTGAAGGTTGCTGCCACGTCCTGAAATCAATACTGCGATACGTGCTTTGGGCACTATGATTGCTCCACGATATCGCCAATAACGTGCGCGGCTTCACCCGTAGATTTCAGCGCAGTGAGTACTTCGTCTACCGCGCCTGGCGCACAGACAAGAGCGCCGCCAATACCGCAGTTAAAAGTGCGAGACATGTCAGCGAGAGAAAGCGATCCTGCTTCACGAAGCCATTGGAACAGCGGCGGCAGGCCAAGCGCCTTTTCATCAAATCGGGGCGACAGGTTTCCAGCCAGCACGCGCGGCACATTATCCGTCAGGCCGCCGCCGGTGATGTGGGCGAAAGCTTTCACATCCCGGTTGGACAAGAGTGGCAAGACGGATTTCACATAGATTCGTGTCGGAGCGATCAGGCTTTCGCCGAGCGATGTCCCGGAATCAAATGGCGCCGGCGCATCATAGTTGGCGCCGGCTTCTGCGGCGATTTTCCGGATAAGCGAGTAACCGTTGGAATGCGCGCCAGACGAGGCAAGCCCGATCATCACGTCACCAACCGCGACCTGCCTTGGCAGTAGTGAGTTGCGTTCAGCGGCACCGACGCAAAACCCGGCCAGGTCATATTCCCCATCGACATACATGCCCGGCATTTCGGCTGTTTCACCGCCGATGAGAGCGCACCCCGCAAGCCTGCAGCCTTCTGCAATGCCTGCGACGACGCTCGCGGCTGTTGCTTCGTCCAGTTTGCCGGTGGCGAAATAGTCGAGGAAAAAAAGCGGTTCGGCGCCCTGCGCCAGAACATCGTTCACGCACATGGCGACAAGATCGATCCCGATCGTATCGTGTCGGCCCGTTTCAAACGCGATCTTCAATTTGGTGCCAACGCCGTCGGTCCCGGAAACAAGGATCGGATCCTGAAATCCTGCGGCTTTGAGATCGAAAAGCCCGCCAAATCCGCCGAGGGAGGCGTCTGCGCCAGCGCGGGCCGTGGCCTTGGCCAGGGGGCCGATGGCTTTCACCAGACGATCGCCGGCGTCGATATCCACCCCGGCCTTTTTATATGCGTCGCTCATGCCTTAACCTCAAACTCGCCGCTGTCCTAAGCGCGGTTGGGACAGGGGGCAAGCTTGTGAAAATGAAACCCGCGCCGGGGTCGTTTCTGGCCGCAAGGCCGTCTATAAAGTATCTCAATTGGCGTCTAGTATGGCGCCTGCGCCATAGCGGAGTTGAGGATGCGGGTTTTTAAGGTTTTTGCGGGTCTGTTAGCGGGCTTATGGGCGGTCATGGCAGCCTCAGCGGCCTTTGCCGCCGGAGAAGATGTATTTGTCGTACCCCGTGTGACGGTTCAGGCGCAGGCCGACAACGCAACAGCAGCAAAAGTCATCGCCCAGCGGCGCGGCCGCAGACGAGCACTCGATATTCTCTTGAAGCGTCTCACGGTCGAAGAAGACTGGCCGTATTTGCCGCGTGTTGAAACGATGCAGAGCGACCAGCCTGAAGAGCCAGCTCAGGAAGACGCTGGTCTTGACGGAATTAGTCCGGCGGGGCCGGATGGATCCGAGCCGGACGTTTTCAATCCTTTTGCATATCGGGATCGGCCGGTTCTGACCCTTGACGATAATGCGCTTGAAGCGCTTGAGGCCGGGTTCGAAGTCTACAACGAAAAAAGTTCGGCGCAGACCTATCGTGCTTTCATCACCTACAGGTTCAAGCCGGCTGCGGTCCGGCGGCTTCTGCGCGATGCGCAGATTCCTTACTCCGAGGCGCAAACCAGAACGGCGCTGGTGCTGCCGGTGCTTGAAACAGCCAATGGCGTTTATCTCTGGGAAGAAAATAATCCCTGGATGGCGGCGTGGAAGGTACGCCCATATAACAATGAGCTGACGCCGATGGCGGCGCCGCTTGGCGATCTTGAGGATGCGTCATCCATTTCTGCGCAAGAGGCGCTGAGCTTAAACAATGACGCGCTGCGCATGATGGCTGACCGTTATGCAGTGAGCCAGGTGATTATCGCCCATGCCTTTCTCCGCCAGGTTGACGGCGAGCACCGATTGCGCGTGCGGCTTATCAACGGCTTTCGCGAGTCCGGGGACGTTAGCAGCGATGCCGAGTTTAGCGCTGTCGATACGCCGGAGGCCAGCTATGAAGGGCTGACCGCTATCCAGCAGGCGCCGGAAACCAATGTCATCTCAGCGAAAGTCGGCGATGTGCTGGCGGAGTCATTATTTAATCGCCCGGTTGGCAATTTTCCGACGATGGCGGAAGAAGCGATCGAGGTTGTGATCGCGAAACACGCCAAGCCCTGGAAAGAACGCACCCTGATCGACCACACTGAGGCCGCGCTGTTAGAGGCGAGCGCCTATTTCAGATCGTTATCCGAATGGGCGAAAATCCGGTCCGCACTGATTTCAACGCCCTTGGTCGGGTCCGTTCAGGTGCGCTCGCTCTCAAGGCAGGGCGCGGAGATGTTGATTCAAGCTTATGGCGATCCTGACAAACTCATCGTCGCCATGGAAGCGCAAGGATTGACCTTGTGGTCTGAGGATGGCGAACGCTGGCTCGTGGCGACCCCTGCGACTGCACAGAATGTGCGCAGAAGCGACCGCCGCAATCGTCGTGGCCGATATGGAGAATTATCGGGCCCTGCCGACCCGGTGCGACCTGCATCTTATGAACCCGGCGATGGTGAACAGTATTAAGGCGAGTGCGGCGGCGCCGGCGGCGGCAAACACGAAGAGTCTGACGACTGACGATACCCGTCAGTTGCCTTTGGACTTGCCGGAAAACCCGCCGTATTTTGATCGCTCATCTTTTCTGCGTTCCGACTCAAATGAGACAGCCTGGCAAACAGGCAACGCCTGGCTGCGGTCCGATGAAACCTTGTTGCTTGTTTGCGGACCAGAAGGGTCTGGCAAGTCTCATTTCAGTCATGCGATTCTCGATGGACAGGATTTCGTTGTTACGTCAGCAATAGACTTTACCCAAGACAGAATGGCGAAACATGCGTTTTTGGTGATTGACGAAATGCCGTCGGCTGATCCTCGTTCGTTTCTCGCTAGGCTGGAAACTGTCCAGACAACAGGGGTCAGGTTAATTTTGGCCGGCCAGGGACATCCTTCTGAATGGGCGCTGGGTCTTAAGGACTTACGCACGCGGCTCGAAGCCGCGCCGCGCGCCATTCTGGCCGAACCGGATGAGTTTCTCATTCGAGCCGTTATTACGAAGGGCTTCCGGGATCGCCAGGTCGCTGTCAGTCCGCAGGTGATTGAGTATGCAGCGCCTCGTTTGCCGCGAACCTTCGCCGCTGCCCATACGTTTGTGCGCCTGGCGGATCGACAGGCGCTTGAACAAAAGCGAAAAATTACAACGCCTTTTGTTCAAAAGCTCCTTAATAACCTTTCGGAAGGCCTTCATCCGGCATAAAACCCCAAGAGCAAAGCCTGAGAGGAGCGATGATACCCATGGCGGCTGACGATGGCGGCAATATAACGGTTTCTGGGGCACCTTTGATCACCGAGACATCGCCGAGCCGGTTTATCAATCGGGAATTGTCCTGGCTCGCGTTCAACAGCCGCGTTCTGGAAGAAGCGCTGAACGAAAACCATCCGCTTCTGGAGCGGTTGAGGTTTTTATCCATCTCCGCGAGCAACCTTGATGAGTTCTTCATGGTGCGTGTCGCCGGCTTGCGCGGTCAGGTGCGGGAAGGCGTTTCCGCCATCAGTCAGGAAGGCCTGTCGCCGCAGGAACAGTTGAACCTCATTTCCGAGCAGGCCAGCTCGCTGATGGATGAACAGCAAAAATGCTGGCGCGAGCTAACGCCATTGATGCGGGAAGCGGGCGTCGTTGTCCTTGAGGACGACGAACTGAATGAGGAGGATCTTCGCTGGCTGGAAGCAGAGTTTCAGTCAAATATTTTCCCGATCCTGACGCCGCTGGCGCTTGATCCGGCACACCCGTTTCCGTTTGTGCCGAATATGGGTTTTGTTTTGTGCTTCGAAATGCGGCGCAAGGACGGGCAACTGCTGGAAGCGTTGCTGCCTGTGCCCGTAAAAATCGGCCGCTTTATCCGCTTGCCGGATATCGCCGTTGATGGCGCAGTGCGCCCGCCCGCACGATTTATTTCGCTCGAAAAAGTTTTGGTGCGTTTCATTCATCACGTATTTCCAGGCTTTGAGATCGTCTCCCATGGCGCCTTCAGGGTTCTCAGGGATTCCGATGTTGAGATCGAGGAAGAAGCCGAAGACCTTGTTCGTGTCTTTGAAACGATGCTCAAGCGCCGGCGTCGCGGTGATGTCATTCGAGTCAAAATCGATTCAAGAACGCCCGAACATTTGCGCGAAATGATCCGCGAAAGCCTGCAGGCGACGAGCCAGGATGTTGTTTATGTGGACGGCATTCTTGGGCTTGCGCAAACGAATGAGCTTATTCCGCCGGACC
Source organism: Hyphococcus flavus (assembly GCF_028748065.1). Lineage (GTDB taxonomy): Bacteria > Pseudomonadota > Alphaproteobacteria > Caulobacterales > Parvularculaceae > Hyphococcus > Hyphococcus flavus. The sequence continues at coordinate 2,813,439 of NZ_CP118166.1, forward strand.
GGCCAGACCTGCAGTTCGAAATCTACGAGCCGCGGTTCCCCGAGCGTATTCGCGAACATGGCGGCGACTGTTTTTCCGCAATCAGGGCGAAGGATATCCTTGTCCACCACCCTTATGAATCTTTTGATGTTGTCGTTCAGTTCCTGAAACAGGCTGCCGCTGATCCTAAGGTCGTCGCCATCAAGCAGACGCTTTACAGGACATCAAAACAATCGCCGATTGTCGAGGCGCTCATTGAAGCAGCTGAGGCAGGCAAGAACGTCACGGCGCTGGTTGAGCTAAAGGCCCGTTTTGATGAAGAGGCCAATATTCGCTGGGCGCGGGCGCTGGAACGCGCCGGTGTGAATGTCGTTTACGGTTTTCTGGAATATAAAACGCACGCAAAACTGTCATTGGTTGTGCGACAGGAGTCAGATGGCGCGCGCACTTATGTTCATGTGGGAACGGGCAACTATCATCCGATCACTGCCAAAATCTATACGGATATGTCTTTGTTTACTTGCGATCCGGCTATTGGGCGGGATGCGGCGAAGGTGTTTAACTACATTACCGGTTATGCTGCGCCAGAAGCGTTGGAAAAATTCGCCGTCGCGCCTTTGAATGCGCGCTCGCATATCGCCAAGTTGATCGATAAGGAAATCCGAAACGCCAAGAAAGGAAAGTCTGCAGCGATTTGGGCGAAGATGAACGCGCTAGTCGATGGTCAACTTATTGATAAACTTTATGAAGCATCAAAAGCTGGCGTTCAGATTGACCTTATTGTGCGAGGCATTTGTTGTTTGCGTCCAGGCGTTCCAGGACTGTCTGAAAATATCCGGGTCAAGAGCATCATTGGCCGTTTTCTCGAACATGCTCGCATCTACTGTTTTGGTTCCGGCGATGCACTGCCAAACCCGCAGGCTAAGGTGTATGTTGCATCTGCAGACTTAATGCCGCGCAACCTCAATCGCCGGGTTGAGGTCTTTTGCCCAGTAGAGAATCCAACGGTTCATCGGCAGATTCTCGATTACATCATGGTTGGTAATCTGAATGACGAAGCGCAAACCTGGCAGTTGCAATCGGATGGGCGGTATGTACGCGGTAAAGCGCCCGAGGGCGCCGATAGCTTTAACGTGCATACCTATATGATGACCAATCCGTCCCTCTCGGGGCGCGGTGCGGCGCTGGAGTACAATGCGCCCAAAGAACTCAAGCGGCGAAAATAGCGTCCGTCAGGGCGAATCGATGAATGGTTGCGAAGACTTGAGTTTGAGTATGCAACGGTGACGATTGACGGACGCAGAATGGGGTCGGGCGATAAATTAAATGATACTTCAGAAGGCGGTCTCGCCAGCGCACGGCGGGCTGTAGTCGATATCGGCTCAAATTCCGTCAGGCTTGTAGTGTACGATGGACCGCCACGGGCGCCCATACCGATCTGCAACGAAAAAGCTTTATGCGGTCTTGGCCGGGAAATGACCAAAGATGGCGGGCTTAACCCGGCAGCTGTTGAGGATGCGCTGGCGACGCTTTCCAGATTTCGTCATGTTCTTGATGATCTTGGCCGCCCGCATGTTGAGGTTATAGCGACAGCCGCTGTTCGTGACGCGCGTGACGGAAAGCAGTTTGTCGAGGCGACAAAAGCGCTAGGTTTTGACGTCAATATCATCAGTGGCGAAGAGGAAGGCCGGCTTGCCGCGTATGGTGTCGCTGCAGTCGAGCCGGAAGCAACAGGCCTCGTTGGCGACATGGGCGGCGGCAGCCTTGAACTGGCCTTGCTGAACAAGGGAGAAATTGAGCAAAGCAATAGCTTGCCTGTTGGTCCGTTTAATTTGATGCGCGCCGCCGGCGGTGACAACAAGGCGGCAGTTAAATTTATCGAAGAACAGCTTGATAGCATCAAATTTCTGAAGCCGAAGAAAATTGATACGATTTATTCAGTAGGCGGCGCATGGCGCGCCGTTGCACGAATCCACATGGGGCTTAGAAGCTATCCCTTGTCGGTGTTGCATCACTATGAAATGTCGAGTCAGCAAGTTCTCGACATTTGCGATCTTATCGCGCGTCAAAGCCGGCGGTCGCTGGAGGAAGTGCCGGGCATACCGCGCAGAAGGATTGATACGTTGCCGCTCGCCTCAATGGTGTTGCGCGCTGTCGTCACGAGGGTCAAAGCTGACAAGATTATCGTCTCTGCTGGCGGTGTGCGCGAAGGGCTTTTGTACAACCAGTTATCGAAAGAACAGCGCGCCAGTGATCCTTTCATCGAAGCGTGCAAATATTACGCTCAACGCTTGTCGCCGGACCCAGCCTTTGGAGAAGCGGCGTATAAAGTTATTGAACCGCTCTTCGCGAATGGCGATGCATCTGGGGCGCGGTTGCGATACGGCGCCTGCCTGCTGGCGGATATCGGCGCGTATTTTCATCCGGATCTTCGCGGCCGTCATGCTTTCGATACGGCTCTGCGCGCGCCTTTTGTCGGCGTCAGTCATGCTGAACGGCTCTGGACGGCGCTTGCCTTGTTCAGGCGCCATCAAGGACGCTCGCCGGCGCCGCCAGACGAGCAGGCCATGGCGTTAATGCCCTGGGATGCACAGTTGCAGTCTACGCAATTTGGTCTCGCTTTGCGTTTCGTCGCGGCGTTAGCGCCAAAAGCGCCGGCAGCGCTGAAGGGATGCAAACTTGAAAAGCGGGAAGACGAGATTGTCTTTACGGCGCCGTCGGATCGCGAGGCGCTGATGGGTGAAACGCCAAGGCGGCGGTTCGTATCACTCGCTGCGGCCTTTGAATGCGCGGCTGCGGAAGTGTACGAAGATTAATTGCGGCGGGACTTTTTAAAACTATCGAGGCCGTTTATGCGTTCAAGAATACGGTCTGTCGCTCCTGACGGCAGAAAGTTTCGCAGCGCAATTGCGTAAGTCATGCTTTTTGGCGCTGTATAACGCGATTGCGGACGCTCGGCGGTCAGCGCTTCATGCACCGCCTCAGCAACAACAATTGGCGGCGGCGCTGAAGGGTGCTGTTTTTCAAACCATGCTTTGAAGATTTTGACTTGCTCTCCGTAAACATCGTCAGTCTCGTAATGCGTCAGCATTTCCTGTTCGAAATGGCCGAATGGCGTGTTGATGGCGCCCGGTCGCACCACTGAAACCTTGATGCCATGAGGTTTAAGCTCGCGGCGCAGTGAATCCGATAACCCTTCGACTGCGTGTTTGGTCGCCGCATAAGCGCTTTGAAACGGGGAGGCGATGCGGCCGGTCAAGGAGCCAATATTGACAATGCGGCCGCGACCCGCCTCGCGCATTTGCGGCAACAGCGCTTGCGTCACAGCAACAAGGCCAAAGACATTCGTTTCGAATACGCCGCGCCACTCAGTCTGAGAGAGCCGTTCGAGCGGTCCCATGGCGGAAACGCCGGCGTTATTGACGAGCCCGTAAAGCGTCACGCCTTCGTCGGCGATTTTTTTCAAGGCTTTTTCGATGGAGCTTTCATCGGTGACGTCCATTTCAATTGGCGTAATGCGCCCACCGCCAAGGCCGGAGAGGTTTTTCAGCTTTTCTTCCCGGCGGGCCGTAGCGAAGACGCGAAACCCTTTATGGGCTAGATGAATGGCGGTCGCTTCGCCAATGCCGCTTGAGGCGCCGGTGATGAGGACGGATTGATGCAAAGCAAAGCTCCTTAATGCTCTTTCTTGAAGAACCTAGCGCCACTTGCGCTTCTGATCAAAACGCAAAAAAACGGCGCCTTGCATGGGGCGTATGCAAAGCGCCGTTAGTTTTACGCGTAAAGGCCGGGGGAGGGCTACGCGTAAGTCTTTTTTCGCTTGGCGGCGAATCCAAGGCCGATAAGACCGGAGATCAACAGTGGAAGCGCCGCTGGGATTGGCACGTCAGAAACCGCATTGATATAGAATTCACGCCCACCTTCGCTGAGCGCCACACCAACAAGGCGCAGTGTTTCCGCGTTAGCGTACATGCCGCTGGCCGCGGCTGAGACGACTCCCGCAAATGTCAGTGTTTCCAGCACTCCACCGTCAACACTTACTTGCACGAAATCATTGCTGCCGCTGATGTCGAAATGATCTGCATCGCGAAACGATATTCCCATTAGCGAGAATAATCGCTGGCCACTGTCGTCAAGAAATCCGAATTCAATAAATTCATCTTGATCACCGGTGACATTGTCTTCGTTATTGCGTTCGCATTCAGAACCCGGTCCCGCTTCAAGCGTGCAAACGCCAAGACCTGCAGGGCGTCCGTTGCTTAAACCGTCAAGGTATGGTGCGGGAATATTTTCTGATCCGTCTGTAGCAGTTCCGCCAGATGTCAACCGGATCTGTTCGCCGTTCGAGGCGGTGAAAATTGCACCATTCTCCAAACCTCGCTCTCCGCCGATCGCGGCTTCGGTAGCGAAATTAATAGGCGCCGCTTCCGCGGCGAAACTTCCTGCGAAAAAAGTACTTAAAGCCGCAAACGCGGCTGACTTAAAATTCATGCTTGCTCCCTATGTTTACTGATGCAGGGGGACACTGCACGTAACGTGGGGCGCGTTCGAAAGTTCCAAAAAATATAAAAATATATGCTGAAAGTTTTCCGGTAAACGAGAGAGTTTACCGCTACTAAACCAACCTCGACCGCTTCACCGCCGCATCGATAAATGATGCAAATAGCGGATGCGGATCGAACGGGCGCGATTTCAGTTCCGGGTGATACTGAACGCCGATGAACCATGGATGATCGGGAATTTCCATGATCTCGGGGAGTTCGCCGTCGGGCGAAGTGCCGGAAAAGACGACGCCATGTTCGCCCAGTCTTTTGGCCCAGGCCATATCGACTTCAAACCGGTGCCTGTGGCGTTCTTCGATTTCATCCGCGCCATAGATTTCCGCGACGCGGCTTCCCGGTTTCAGACGCGCCGGGTAAGCGCCCAGGCGCATGGTGCCGCCGAGATCGCCATCGGCTTGACGGACTTCTTTCTGGTTGCCGCGCACCCATTCGGTCATCAATCCGACAATCGATTTGCCGCCGCCGGAAAACTCGGATGAGCTTGCGTCTTTCTCACCCAAAAGGTTTCGCGCCGCCTCGATAATGGCCATCTGCATGCCGAAGCAGATGCCGAAATAAGGGATCTCTTTCTCGCGTGCGAATTGCGCGGCTTTGATTTTTCCTTCAGCGCCGCGTTCGCCAAAACCGCCCGGCACGAGAATGCCGTGGACCCCTTCCAGCGCGGAGATCGCTTCATCTTCTTTTTCAAAAACGTCGCTTTCAATCCATTCGATATTGACGCGCACGTTATTGGCGATCCCGCCATGGGCGATGGCTTCGATAAGGGATTTGTAGGCGTCCTTGAGCACCGTATATTTGCCGACGACCGCAATGGTGACCTCGCCATCCGGTGCGGTGACGCGATGGACAATGTTTTCCCAGCCGTCGAGTTTTGGATCGGGCGGGTTTTTAACGCCAAAAGCGTCAAGCACTTCACTGTCGAAACCTTCGCGATGATAGGTCAGCGGCACTTCGTAAATCGTGCGGCAGTCAAGCGCCTGCACCACAGCGGAAGGGCGCACGTTGCAAAACAGCGCGATTTTTTTGCGTTCGCTTTGGGGGATGTCTCTGTCGGCGCGGACAAGAAGAACATCCGGCTGAATGCCGATGGCGCGAAGCTCCCGCACCGAGTGTTGAGTCGGTTTTGTTTTCAGCTCGCCTGCGGACGGGATGAACGGCATCAGCGTCAAATGAACGTAAACAGCGTCGCCGCGCGGCAGTTCGTTGACGAGCTGCCGGATCGCCTCAAAAAACGGGAGCGCTTCTATATCGCCGACCGTGCCGCCCACTTCGCACAAGACAAAGTCCGCGCCGCCGGCGTCAGACAGGATGAATTGTTTTATCGCGTCGGTGACGTGAGGAATGACTTGCACAGTGGCGCCGAGATAGTCGCCGCGCCGTTCTTTCTCCAGAATCTGTGAGTAAATCTGCCCCGTAGTGACGTTGTCACCCTTTGATGCGGAAACGCCGGTAAAGCGCTCATAATGTCCGAGGTCGAGATCTGTCTCGGCGCCGTCGTCGGTGACGAACACTTCGCCATGCTGATAGGGCGACATGGTGCCGGGATCGACATTGAGATAGGGGTCAAGCTTTCTCAAACGGACCTTATAGCCGCGCGCCTGAAGGAGCGCGCCTAAAGCCGCTGAAGCAACACCTTTTCCGAGTGACGACACCACGCCGCCGGTAATGAATATATACCGCGCCATGGAAGTCCGTCTTACCGAAGAATCCGGGTCATTCAAACTCTAAATTCAGAATTTGCAAAAAAGATCGCAGATTGTTCAGCCCTGCGGCGGATCTTCCTGAGAGTCCGTTGTTTGCTCGCCGGATGCAGGCTCTGTTTCTGCTGCAGGTTGCACGTCCGATGGTTCGTTTGTGACGGGCTGGGCTTCTTCCGGCGCCTCCGCGCCAAGCGATTCGAGAAGATCCGTCGTAGAGGCCGGCTCATCAGTTCCGGTTTGAGATTCCTCCACATCAAGGGAATCCAGCAAATCGCTGGTGGAGGGCGGCGTGTCGATATCTTCTGGCTGGCTTTCCTGTGCGCCACCGGTACTGGTTAGCTCATCAATCAGAGAATCCGTGTCCTCACCTCCACCGGCTTGTATCGCCAACGCAAGAGAGGTAGCGAAAAACAGCGCCGCAAGAATCGAAGTCGTGCGGGTTAACGCATTCGCCGCGCCACGGCCGGTCATGAAACCGCCGCCGCCGCCACCGCCGCCGCCAATGCCCAGCGCACCGCCGTCAGAACGCTGAAGCAGAACGACAACGATCAGCGCAAGCACGATCAAGGAATGGACGGTCAGCAAAATAGCGGTCATGAAAGCGGCTCATCTCTACCGGGCATTCGGGCCCAGCGCTTATTTAGGAAGCGGGTTCCAGATGTCAAAAGCGACCGCTGGAAGGGTGAGGGCCATAACGGAAAGCCCGGGCCCCTGCAAGTCCCGCGAGAATTCTAGCGACGGCTCAACCGTCGCCGCAGCCGCGCAACCTGCCGGTTGAGGATGGGGGGCAGAAAATCCTCGAGAGCCTCGTCGATTTTGACCTTCCAGTCTGTTTCATCGCCAGTACCGGGCCGGGGCCTGAACTGGGTCGTGCGGGATGCTTTGGAGGCTTCCCAGGTCGCGGTGTAGTAATAGAGCGCGATGGATTTCCGGGTGACGCTCTCAGGGTGCGCGACCGGCTGGGGATTGCCGTGCATGCTGTCGCCTGTGGTCGTAAAGATGACGCAGCGATTGGCGATCGGCGTTATGGCGTGAACCCGTTCGGACATATCCGTCCGCCACAGCTCCAACTGACCGCCATATTCATCTTTCCAGTCGCGATTTAGGTAGATCAGGACATTGATGCGGCGCTCAAGTCCCAACGGCTTGTGGTGGTTAAAGTCGGCATGCATGGACAGATGCCCGCCATTGGCGATTTCGTGGAAACCGCCGCCGAGAAAATAAGGGTCGGGGATGAGACCCTTAATGCCTGAAATGTTTTCGATGACCTTGATGAACGGCCTCGAGTTGAAGGCGTAAAATAGCCGCCGCAGCTTAGGCGCCATATGGTCCGGATGAAAACTGGTTTTCAGGCGTTCCTGATTGCGGTCGAAAGTCTGGCTGTCTGCATCCGGTTGTTGCGGAAACTGGCTGAGGCAAAGGTCAATGACCGCAGACGGCAGGAAGTCATCGATCACGATATGCGGGAACGGATCGGCTGCCGCGTAATCGGTCGCCAGGTCCAGACCGCGATCCTTGAGCGCATCGAAGTCGAATAAAGCGGGGTCGTCTTTATTGCCGGAGAGAAAGGTCATTCGTTAAGTAGCCGCCAGGAAGCTGAATGCTTCCCGGCATGCATAAAACAGACCGGACCGGATACGCCAGCCCTGATGATCAGAGATGGTTAAGAAGCTTTTTCCGCTTCTATCCACTCGTCCACGACTTCGTCGAGGATGCCGAGCGGCATGCCGCCATTCATCAAGACTGTTTCATGGAATTCCCTGAGATCGAAATCATCGCCCAATTCATTCTCGGCGCGTTCGCGCATTCGTAAAATGGCGAGCTGACCGGTTTTATAGGCAGTGGCCTGTCCCGGCCAGACGGCATAGCGCTCAATCTCGCGTGTGACTTCCGCGTCGGTCATGCCGGTTTTCGAGGCCATGTATTCGATAGCCTGTTCACGTGACCAGCGTTTGTGGTGGATACCTGTATCGACTACCAGACGCACCGCTCTGTACATCTCTGCCTGTAGGCGGCCAAGGTCCCCAAGCGGGTCGTCGTCATACATGCCCATGTCAATTTTCGCCACGCGTTCCGCATAAAGCGCCCATCCTTCTGAATAGGCGGTGAACGGCGAAAGCTTGCGCAGCATTGGCACGCCTTCAATCATCTGCGACAGCGAAATCTGGAAATGGTGCCCTGGCGCTCCCTCATGAATAAGAAGCGTCGGTAATGTCCATTTCGGATTATCGGCCGTATCCTTCTGGTTGATATAAAATCGTCCGGGACGCGAACCGTCGAGGGCAGGCGCGTTATAGTAACCGCCCGGCGCGCCGTCTTCGGAAAATTCCGGCACGCGCACAACTTCCAGCGGCTGCGGCGGCAGGGTGATGAAATAGTCGCCAGCAATCTCCATCACCTCGTCATTGAGGTTTGAAAGATAATCCAGCATTTCCTGCCGGCCTTCATCCGTATTGGGATAAATCTGGTCTGGCGCTTCCATGAGGACGCGCACGCGTTCCGCGACCGTACCCTCGGTATATCCTTGGGAGACAAGGATGTCGTCCATCTGCTGTTCGATAAGTGCGACTTCCGACAGACCGGTTTCATGAATTTCATCCGCCGTGAAGTCGGTTGTGGTGTTTGACTTAAGCTGAACCTTGTAAATTTCGGCGCCGTCCGGAATTCTCCAGATACCAGCGTTATGATCAGTGTTTTCAAGAAGCGCCTCAAATAGCGCGATCATGGCTTCGTAGCCGGGGATGACTTCTGTCTCCACGGCTTCTGTTGCTTGCGCCATGTAACCCGCCTGTTTGTCTTCGGACAAACCGATTTCTTCAAGCTTTGCCGGTAATGTGGTGACAAGCGGGTTTTCAGCCGCGCCGCCTTCGATAAAGGAGCGCATGCCGGTAAGCGATTTTTCGATGACGAAATCAGGCGGCACGACGCCGTTGTCCCGATCATCCTCAACCCGGACTTTCGTTTCCCGCAACACCCGGCCGAATTCATTCAGACGGGAGATATATCGTTTGACGCTTTTTTCGTTTTTGATGACGTGCGCGTCGGTAAGAAACGACGGCATATTCACTAGCGGACCGCTGAGCTGTGAAACGCGATAGCCGCCATATTCAAATTCGGCCTGACGAAGCAGATCGTCGAAAAACCAGGCGGTGATTTTCCAGGTTAAAAGTTCCTGTCCTTCAAGACCGTCGGGGCCGTATTTGTCGAGACCAGCGCGCGCTTTGCGAAGTTTTTCCAGCGACTTTTCATCTTGCGCTTGTGTGTAGTCGGCGAGCTTGCCGCTGTGGAAATCGAGCGGCGTGTTATCGATAAACCCGAGTTGGGTCATCAGCTCGGGAGAGTCCGTCAGAAATTGAAACGTTACTTTGTTAACGTAATTGTTGACGCCCACCGGCGTGAACCAGAACCACATGGACGCCGCGCCAGCCGCCAGGACCAGCAAAAGTAGCAAAAATCCGAATATCTTCCCTATGATGCGCATGATATCGCCCCTCTAAATCCCCTTGCTATTGAACTAGCTGCGCCCTTGCCTGACGCAGATCATGCAGCACGTTTATGCCAATTCCGGCGGGGTTGGAAGCAATGGCAGCCGTTGACTCGGCGGACCGTTGGAATTTCGCGCTATCAGGGGAAATTGGCTCCTGAAATGGCGGGCCATGGCGAGTTTTCGAGTTTACGCTTGTTCACCCCATGATTGTGCGGCTAGGAAAGGCGCGCCGATTCTGAAGATTTACAAAGAAGAGACGAAATCAAATGCCAACGCCGGTTTTAATGCCAGCCCTTTCCCCCACCATGGAAGAAGGCACGCTTGCCAAGTGGAATGTAAAAGAAGGGGACAAGGTGTCCTCTGGCGATGTGATCGCCGAAATTGAAACCGACAAGGCGACCATGGAGGTCGAAGCGGTCGATGAGGGGACCATCGGTAAAATCCTGGTGGCCGAAGGCACGGAGAACGTCAAAGTTAATGACCCCATTGCTGTGCTGGTCGACGATGGCGAAAGCGCCGATGACATCGATCTGTCGAGCCTGAACGGCGGCGCGCCGGCGGCGTCGGATGAGCAATCTGCCAGCACTGAAACTGATCAGGCCGCAGATGACGGCGACAGTCAGGACACGCCGCCGCAACCAGCGGTGACCGCGGCGGCTGATCCCGAATTGCCGGACGACGTTGAAATGATCCCCACAACCATCCGCGATGCGTTGCGCGACGCCATGGCCGAAGAAATGCGCCGTGATGAGGACGTGTTCCTCATGGGCGAGGAAGTCGCCGAATATCAGGGCGCCTATAAAGTCTCACGCGGATTGCTCGACGAGTTCGGGCCGAAGCGCGTGGTCGATACGCCGATCACGGAATATGGCTTTGCCGGTCTTGGCGTTGGCGCGGCTTTTGCGGGCCTGAAACCGATTGTCGAATTCATGACCTGGAATTTCGCCATGCAGGCGATTGACCATATCATCAACTCGGCTGCGAAGACGCGTTATATGTCCGGCGGTCAGATGGGCTCGCCCATCGTCTTCCGCGGACCGAACGCAGCGGCGTCGCGCGTCGCCGCGCAGCATTCTCAGGATTACGCCGCATGGTATTCAAACGTGCCGGGCCTGATCGTGATTTCGCCGTACTCCGCATCAGATGCGAAAGGCCTGTTGAAGGCCGCGATCCGCAACCCGAACCCGGTGGTGTTTCTGGAGCATGAGCTGCTTTACGGCGACACCATGGATGTGCCGGACGTGGACGACTGGGTGCTGCCCATCGGCAAGGCGAAGGTCGCGCGCGAAGGCGATGACGTCACTATTGTTTCCTATTCGCGTGGCGTGAAGTTCTCGCTGGAAGCAGCGGAGAAGCTGGCCGAGGAGGGCGTTTCCGCCGAAGTCGTAGATTTGCGCACATTACGTCCGCTCGATGTGGAGACGGTGCTCGCTTCCGTTCGCAAGACCAACCGCATCGTTACGGTGGAAGAGGGCTGGGCGCCCTGCGGCGTCGGCGCCGAGATCGGGTGGCAGGTGACACAGCATGCGTTCGATTACCTCGATGCGCCGCCGGCGCGCGTCACGCAAGAGGATGCGCCGCTCCCCTACGCTGCGAATCTCGAAGTCTTAAGCCTTCCGAATGCGGACAAAATCGTCAAGGCGGTGAAGACGGTGATGTATAGGGATTAATTAGTGGCTATTGCTAACCTTGCTGTTTATGGATTTGGATATTTAGCTGCTGCCTTATTCATCGGCTTTGGCTTACTAAGGGTGCTCACATTTTTTCATGTCCGTCAGGAAGGTAATTGGATAGATTCCTTTTATCGGTGGCTATGGTGGTGGGGCTCCAACGGGCTTACCGTTTTTATATTTCCAGATTCAAGAATGCTAACTGATAAAGGAAAATCAATATTTCGATTGTCCCGAAATTTATTTTTTGCATCATTGGCGATCATGATTTTTGTAGTCTTGGTAGATTCTTTTTATCTCGCGACAGGATGATATATGATCCACACCGGCCAATGCCATTGCGGGAAACTGAAAGTTTCTTTTGAGACGGGAATGACGCCGGAGGCGCTGGGCGTCAGGACGTGTCAGTGTGCGTTTTGCCGGGCTCATGGCGCAGTCAATATTTCCGATCCACAGGGACTGATCACCATCGACGGCGCGCCGGAAGATGTGGAGTGTTATAATTTCGCCTTGCGCACGGCGGATTTTCTGATCTGCAAGACTTGCGGTGTTTATATCGCAGCGGTCATGGGCGAGGGCGAAAAGATTGTTTCGACGATCAATATCGTCGGGCTCCGCATGAATGAGTTTTTTGAAATCGACGAAGCGCCCATGGACTATGGCGCGGAAACGACCGAGGCGCGCATTGCCCGGCGATTTCAGAAATGGACGCCGACAAGATTCTTAAATCCTGATCTTGCCGCTTCGAATTTCGGTCCGCACTGACGGTGGTTGGTTTTAGCATAAGTTCCAAAGCCCGCTCTCCCCGGCGAAAGCCGGGGTCCAGTTTAAAGAATAATGACGGGCTTCGCCCGACTAGTACGTTTTGCTGGATCCCGTCTTGCGACGGGATGAGCGGAGAGAGAAAGTGAAGTGATCGAGCCAGCAACTACACAAGGCTATATCACCATGGCGTATGGCCATCGGCGTTTCTTTGAGATGGCGGTCAATCTCGCGCTGTCCGCCCGGCTGAACGATCCGAACAGGCCGGTCACGCTGCTCTATAAAGACTGTTCGGAATTGCCCGAAGAGCTGGCGCCGTATTTTCAGGACTGCAGGCCGTTTGAAAATCCCGAAGCCTATCCCGGCGTGACCATCAAACTCGGCGTCTATGAACCCTCGCCCTATGAAGAGACTTTCTTTGTTGACGCCGACTGCCTGATCATGAAGCGCGACATGGATCGCCATTGGGAGAAGTATGGCGCACAGGATTTCGCAATATCAGGCGATGTCGTAAAATCGGGCGCCGCCTATGGCTGCGATGTTGAAAAGATGATGGCGGCGGCGGGCGTCGATTATTTTTGCGATATGAATTGCGGCGTCCTCTTTTTTCGTAAAAGCGACAAAGCGCAAAAGGTGTTTGCGGATGCGCGCGCGCTTCTGGCGGAACGCCACCCCGATTTGATTGAGTTGCGCCCCCGCCGGGGCGACGGTCTTTCGGACCAGCCTTACTTCGCCGCCGCCATGGCCAGAAACGGTGTTGAGCCGGTCAGCTATACGCCGGAGGAGGGCACCATCATGGCCACCACCTGGCGGGCGTCGGATATCGAATTCGATCTGGAGCATGGCATCAACCGTCTGAAGAAACCCACGGGGTTTCGGCTCATGGACCGGTTCTGGGCCAGGGGCTGGGTGAGCCATGAGACATCCATCGCCCATTTTATCGAGCTTAAACCCCGCGCCGCCTATCAGCGCCTATCGGACTGGCTGCGCGATCATTTCGGCGTTCCGCGCTTTCGCTTTGATTGAACGGTTGTTTGCCGCTAAAGCACCGTGATAACTCTTTTCCTGCCCTAAAGACGAAGTGATTAATCCATGCCCACGCCAATTTTGATGCCAGCCCTTTCGCCGACCATGGAGGAAGGCACGCTCGCCAAATGGAATGTGAAAGAAGGCGACAAGGTCTCTTCAGGGGACGTCATCGCCGAGATTGAAACCGACAAGGCAACCATGGAAGTGGAAGCAGTGGACGAAGGCACGGTCGGCAAAATCCTGATCGGCGAGGGCACGGAAAACGTAAAGGTCAACGCGCCGATTGCCGTCCTGCTCGAAGATGGCGAGAGCGCCGGAGATATTGATCTTGGCGCGCTGGAGAACGGGTCTGGCGGCGGAACAGGCGAGGTGGAAAAAGACCAGTCTGAGGAAGCCCCTAAAGCGGCAAATGGCGCCGCGTCCGCTCCTCAAAAAGCGGCGAGTTCGTCCACGAACCCAGCCCCTTCAGCAAACGGGCGCGTTCTTGCGTCGCCTTTGGCGAAACGTCTTGCTGAACAGGAAGGCATAGATCTTTCGGCTTTGACCGGCTCCGGTCCGCGGGGCCGCATCGTCAAGCGCGATATCGAAAAAGCGAAGAAAGAAGGCGTCAGCGCCAAACCTGCTTCGGCGCCAATGCCGGGATCTGGACAAATCGCGCCTGCCTCTGTCGATGCAAGGCTTTATCCGGCGGAAAGCTATACCGCCGTGAAGCTCGACGGCATGCGCAAGACCATCGCCAAACGCCTCACGCAAAGCTTCAACCAGGAAGTCCCGCACTTTCCACTGAATGTTGACATTGAACTCGACAACCTACTGGCGGCGCGCGCGCGTATTAACGCGACCTCTCCCAAGGAAGGCGACGAAGCATTCAAGCTGTCGGTCAACGACTTCATCATCAAGGCGTCCGCCATGGCGCTGAAAAAAGTACCGGCCGCGAACGCGACTTACACGGACGAAGCGATCCTGCTGCATAAACATGCCGATATTGGCGTCGCGGTGGCGATTGACGGTGGCCTGATCACGCCGATTGTCTGGAAAGCGGAAGAAAAAGGCCTGAAAACCATTTCCGCTGAAGTGAAAGACATGGCGGGCCGGGCGCGCAACAAAAAGCTTAAGCCCGAGGAATATCAGGGTGGCACGTTTTCGGTTTCCAATCTCGGCATGTTCGGAATCACGTCCTTCGCCTCCATCGTGAACCAGCCGCACGGGGCGATCATGTCAGTTGGCGCCGGCGAGCAGCGGCCCGTTGTCCGCGACGGACAGATTGTGGCGCGGACCATGATGACCGTAACACTTACTTGTGATCACCGGGTGGTGGATGGAGCGGTGGGCGCTGAATTCCTTGCGGCGTTCAAATCATTCATCGAAGAACCTGCCGCGATGCTGCTTTAGAAGTTGGGCCAGAGCTATTGCGGCGCAAAAGAGCTTGGAACTCTCTCGAGCTACCACTTGAAAGCCGAGAAACTTGAAACTCTAACTAAATCAATGCGTTGATGCGGTTTTCGTGTTATGGTCCCGTAGTATGGGATTACAATTCGTGATGTTGTAACGCAAAATCGCCATGATTTTGCCGCGACTTTATTCCAATTGAGAGCTATATCCTGCCATGCACTCGGGCGTTGAGTATCTCGTGTGTAGGCGAGGCTGCAGCGAATTCTCTCTCCCCCGTGCTGTTTCAAGCCTCGCCGCCCTCTCTTAAAGTTGTAAAATTTCCCGTTTAAGGCGAACTGCATTCCATGCTTGCATCTTGATAAATGTAAGTTTATAACATCACGAGAGCGCGGTTGAACTGCGATCTCAACAAAATCAGTAGCGTTGGTTTTAGTAAGTTGCGTAATCGCGGGCGGTCTCAAGTCCCCCATAGAGGCCGCCCGCTTTCTAATTTCCCCTAGATTTCCTCAAAATTTGCACTTGCGAAGACTATGACGCTGCTCTAAGAGCGCGCCTTTCGCGGAAGGTTTCGGGCTTAAGTCCTGGCTCTGCCGTACCGCGACCCTAATCGGGCCAAGCCGTTAAGTCGGCGCGGCCGCAACCAACGAGAAGGTCAGTAAAATGGCGAAGAAAATTGCAGGCTACCTGAAGCTTCAGGTGCCGGCGGGTGCGGCGTCTCCGTCGCCTCCCATCGGTCCAGCGCTCGGCCAGCGCGGTCTTAACATCATGGAATTCTGCAAGGCGTTTAACGCCAAGACGCAGGAAATGGAAAAGGGGATGCCGATCCCCACGATCATCACGATCTTTTCCGATAAATCGTTCACGTTCGTTACAAAAACGCCGCCGGCGGCTTTCTATCTGAAAAAAGCCGCGAAGCTGCAAAAGGGCGGATCGACGCCCGGAAAAGCAGTCGCCGGTAAAGTGACAAAAAAACAGTGCCGTGAAATCGCGGAAGCGAAAATGGCCGACTTGAACGCCAACGACCTCGACGCTGCAACGAACATCATCATGGGTTCGGCTCGCGCCATGGGCCTTGAAGTGCAGGAGTAGGGACGATGGCGAAATCAGGAAAAAGAATCCGTAACGCACGCGAAACCGTTGATCGTAAAAAGCTTCACTCCGTCGAAGAAGCGGTGAAGCTCGTAAAAGCTGGGGCCAATGCGAAATTCGATGAAACCATCGAAGTCGCAATGAACCTTGGTGTTGATCCGCGTCACGCAGATCAGATGGTGCGCGGTGTTGTTTCACTGCCCAACGGTACGGGACGCGATGTTCGCGTGGCTGTTTTTGCAAAAGACGCCAAAGCGGAAGAAGCCAAGAGCGCTGGCGCGGATATTGTCGGCGCGGAAGACCTGATGGAAAAAATTCAGGGCGGCTTCATGGACTTTGACCGCGTGATTGCAACGCCTGACATGATGGCGATTGTCGGCCGGCTCGGTAAGGTGCTGGGTCCCAAAGGCATGATGCCGAACCCGAAAGTGGGCACGGTCACGCCGAACGTTGCGCAGGCCGTAAAAGACTCCAAAGGCGGCGCCGTGGAATTCCGCGTTGAAAAAGCGGGCATCATTCACGCTGGCGTCGGCAAGGCGAGCTTTGCAGAAAAAGCGATCGCGGAAAACGTTCAGGCGTTTATCGATGCAGTCACGAAAGCCAAACCGTCAGGCGCGAAAGGCACCTATATCAAGAAGATCGCGATTTCTTCGACCATGGGTCCTGGCGTCAAGATCGATACGTCTGGCAACGCAAGCGCGTAAAGGTTTGTCTGAATATACTCTTAGAAAACGGCCCCCTACGGGGCCGTTTTTTATTGCGATCTCTGCCTTGCAGATTATTGCTGATTTATGATTCCGCTTGCCTTTGCGTGCGTTTGAGGCGTGAGAGTTCAAATTCGATATAGGGTAAGGTGCGCCGCGCCCGGAGTACGTATTCACGTGCGGATTTTTCATCACCATCGGCCATAAGCGACAATGCCAATGCGTATTCCGCCTCTGGTAATGCGGGGGAATGGGAATTGGCGAGACGGGCTTCACTCAAGGCGAGTGCCGAAAAATGATCATCGCCCGTATGAATTGCATACTTTGCATACGCTTCAGCCAAGCGCGCTCTGGCAATAATGAAATTCGAATCCGCGCTGAGCGCATCTTGGAAATGGCGGGCCGCTTCAAGATAGTTTTCAGGTTCTATCGGTTTTTTGAGAGTCTCGACCCCATTAAGGTAGGTAGCGTATGCACTTCGAGAACTTGTTCCGCCCGCAATGGCTGTTGGCGATTGCAATTGTTCGAACTCTAAAATCAACAAACGCCCCATATGATTGATGATTCTTGACCAGTCTTTCTCTGGCGCATCCGCCGGCAGATTATATTCACCTGCCCAAAGGGCGGTTTCCCGTCTGGCGTCGGTGAGGGTAACGAACAGGCGATAATTGTTGTCAAATTCAGCAATTTTCCATTCTATTAAAGCGCTTACATTCGATTGTCTGGAAAGCTCCAGCGGTCTGATTGATGACAGATGTGCTGAAGCCTGCCTGCCCATTACATCTGTATTGTGATGAAGGCTCAACAGCGTCGTGAGCGCAGATTCCAGTTTGGATCCCAGAAACTGTATATTTTCAGCCTTGTCGGCGACTTCGATCGAAGAAACCATGACGACAAGTTTTGCGTCCTCATTGCCATGGTCAGGTGTAAAAGGTTTGCCACCGATCACCAGCGCTAACACAAATAGAAAAATGATTGCTGCAAGCGCGTACCCGGCCGGCGGCGTGAAGAGACGCTTGAACTGGTCTCCCCAGCGCTCTCCCGGATTTTCATCAGCGCCGTCATTAGCGTTTTCATCGATGATGACCGCGCTGCTGGTCAGGGCGTAGCCCTCGCCAGCGATGGTTTCGATCAGGTTTTCTCCGATGCCGCCTTGCTCCAGCGATACGCGCAACATCCGGACCCGCTGTTTAACGGAATCAGGGCCCACATTTATGTCGCCCCACACGCGCGTTTGCAGGTCGTGCTTGGAAACGGTCTTCGGCGCAACCTCGGCCAGCGCGCGTAAAAGCCGGAAGGAAAGGGGCGGAAGGCTCAGTGATTGACCATTAGCGCTGACGGTTCGGTCAGCATCGTTGATGTGCAGCGTTGCCTGTTCATGGCCGTTCGGCGACGATTTCATCAAGCCTGATCCCTTCACGCCATTCACTGACGGTAAAAGAACTTTTTACCGGGTTTTACTCCTAAATCACAGGTCCCGCAGGCAAGTATCTCTCACGCAGGAATTAGCGCTGAGGAGATAAGGATGCAGAATACCGCCTGGACGACAGTTTTCAGAGTTTTGGCCTTTAGAACCCGAGCCAGTTTCATTGCTCTGTTTTCTTGTCTTGTCGCGTTTGTCGCCCCGGCGGCTGCAGCGGCGGATACACGGCTGTTGCCAGTTCGCGAAGATGCGGTTTTTGTCGATTATTTTGCAACGCTTCCATTTCGAGAGACTCCGTTTGCGCCCCTGTCTGGCATTCACCGGTTAACAGAAGCAGACGCGGCGCAACGCAACCATTTTCGTTTCGAGTATGACCGCAAGGGCAGGCCAATTCGTGTCGCCTTCATGCTTGGCGATCTGGTCAGAGAGGTAAATGACGCTGCAAATTACTACTTCTACACGCCGGTTGTAGAAATCTCATACGGTCCATCGACTGAAACCAGAATATTTTTCGACAAACATGGCAACAGGATCAATGCAAACGGGGACGTCTTTAGAGAGCAATATACGCTCGATAAAAACGGATACAGAAAAGAGCTGACTTTCTATGATCATAAAGACGAGCCATCAGCAAATAGCTGGGGCGTCGTTAGGTATGAGTGGTCCATTCTTGATGATGGCGAGGTTATCGAAAAGCGTTTCGATACCGAAGGTAACCTGGCGCCTTTGAGAGCTAGCCTACCGTTCTACGAAACACGGCTGCACTACGGATATGCGGGGTGGTTATCTGTGATGCGGAACTACGGGCTTGAGGGAAAACTCGTCCTGAACGAACTGAACGCCGCACAGGACATGCTCGAGTTCAATGCCAATGGCGATATCATGTCGTGGAATGTGCTGGATGTGAATGGCGATCTTATCGATGGGAATTCACCTCGTATTGCACGCGGCATCATGGAAAAAAATGAATTCGGATATGATATTTCAGAACGGTATGAAAATGCCGCCGGCGAGCGCGTGATGAATGCATATGGCCGAACATACAATAAAACGACTTATGACGAGTTCGGCAATTATCTGGAACGCGGCAACTATACACTTGATGGCTCTTCGCTATTGATCAATGAGCAAAGAGGATACGCTGGCTTTAGATATGAATACGATCCTTCCGGTCATAACAGGATTTCGCTTGAGTTATTCGATGAGAACAAAAAAGGCGTCGCAAACGCCACAAGCGGTTTTGCACGGGTGGAATACGATTATGATCAACAGGGTAATATGATCGAAATTAGGTTTCTGACCACTGATGGCGTTTTGATGGATCGGAATGATACTGGGCTGGCGATTATTCAGCATGAATACGACTCACGCGGCAGACGGATTGAAACGCGGTATCTGAATGCCAAAGGCGTTCTGACGAATGACGCACGAACTTCAATCGCCGTTACGAGACGCGAATATGGAGATCATGGCGTTCCGACGCGGGTGACAAATTACAACGCTGATATGGAACTCGTTGAATAAGATCGCCGCTGGCTTGGCAGCCTTCCTGTAATAAAACGGCCCCCTACCGGGTCGTTTTATTATTTGTACCGCTCACCAAATCTGCCGTTGGGCGTAGAGATAATGTTGTGCAGGTTCATGGCCCTTAGCGAAGTCACGCCGGATAATTGCATTGTCCTGACGAGTTCGCCTTGCAGGATATTCAATACTTGTTCAACGCCAGCCTGACCAAAGGCGCCAAGGCCCCAGACCTGAGGCCGCCCGACGGCGACCAGATCGGCGCCCATCGCCAGCGCTTTGAATATATCCGTGCCGCGGCGAATTCCGCCATCGACAAGAATTGGAACTTTCTTCTTCACGATCGGCGCTATCACAGCCAGAGATTCCAGCGCGCTTCGGTTGCTCGCTTCCTGCCGCCCGCCATGATTTGAAACATAAAGTCCATCGACGCCGGCGCTTAGGGCCTGTTTCGCATCATCGACAGAAACGATGCCTTTAATCAGCACCTTCATAGAGGTGTTGTTTTTCAGCCAATCCACATATTCCCACGTAAGGGCGCTATTCGGCGGCGCCAGAGGCTGTAGGTCTTCCGGGAAATTTCCAAACCGCAAAGGCTGTTCCGTTACGAGATCATACGACAGACGGGCTATGGTTTCACGCTTACCGCCCACGGGCACGTCAACGGTGAGCGCGACGGCTGGGCAGCCAGCGTCCTCGACCTTTTTCAGAAGATCCGCAACAAAGCTTCGCGGCCATCGGGTGTAAAGTTGAAGCCAGGGTTTCGGATCAGCGTAGGACGCGATGTCTGCATAAGAAGCGCTGGAAAGATTTCCCGCCATTGTAAGGTGCTTCGTTTTGGCGGCAGCTTTTGCCGTAGCGATTTCCGCACCGTCATGAAAAAGGTTTTGAAGGCCAATCGGCGCCAGCATGATAGGAGACTGATAAGTCCGCCCGAACACCTCCACAGATGTATCAATGTTGGTGACATCAATAAGCCGATGCACCCTGATTTGCAGATCGTCGAAAATCTCCCTGTTGGCGCGCAGCGTTTTTTCATCGTCAGACCCTGTCATCAACCACGCCCACGGCGCCGGCCGGATTTTGGTCTTGGCAATTTCTCTTAGCTCGAACACATTCAACGTTTCATCAGCCGCTGTAATGGCGGCCAGATCAAACCCAGCCGCAACGTTTTCGGCGAATGCGGGCATGATATTGCCGATCGAAATCAATGGAGAAGCAGCGGCAAATTCCAGAAACCGTCTTCGTGATGTAGATAGAGGAGTGTTCATAATATTTTCCAGAATCGGCTATATAAAAAGCAACCCTGTGGCTGCCATACATATTATCTTATTCAAATATCATTAAATAATCAAATAAGTAGTGTGCCGCTTTAGCGGTATGAACAAAATGCGGCAAGGCTCAAAATCTATATTGAGACGATCTACGCTAGCGCTATCTAGTGACACTTTTTCAGATCGCGGCTTAACAGCCACCAGTTTACCGGCCAGGCGGCGAGGAAGCCCGCTGGTACGGCGACAGCAATACCGATCCAGAACATCGGCGATAGAACTGATCCTGCCTGCATGCCGCCAACCATATAGTCGGCGCTGTTCATGGCGATTTCCATGACGCCGATAGATATCGCTTCGCCAACCCAGATCAGTTTAAGCGCCTGCCAAAATGTTTTCTTTTGTCTGCGCATGACTGGCAGCAAGCCGAGCGTGAAACCGGAGATGTAAGCGAGCACGGTCGCGAGAATAATCGTCGGCCATACGCCGATCCCCAGCGTGACGCCGATGGCGAGGCCTGTAACCTCGCCGATGACACAACCCGTTAGGCAATGAAGCGTGGCCTGCGCCGATGTGACTATCGGGTTCGCGCCGCTATGATGATGAGTGTGATGCTCTTTGTTTTGACATTCACTATGCGCCATTTGAACCTCCTTAAAACCAGGTTCTAAAACCGGCGACAAAGGAAACGCTTCCCGGTTCGTCACCGTCAATCCGTGCAAAGTCAGCACTATCGCCGACGGCGCGTTCCCATGAGACGCCGACATAAGGTGCGAATTGACGGCTGATTTCGTATCTGAGGCGCGCGCCCGTTTCGACGGTCGATAATCCTGCGCCAATTCCATACTCAGCTATGTCTTGTGCGGCGAAGTTCAACTCCGCGCGAGGCTGAAGAATAAGTCGCTGTGTGATTAACAGTTCGTATTCCGCTTCGACGCGCGCTTCGACATCGCCGTCATCGGAAACAAACAGCGCCGCATCGATTTCAAACAAGTAGGGCAATAGCCCTTGCGCCCCGACAACTGCGAACGTGCGGTCATTGCCCGGCGCGAAATCATGTCGGATGCCGGCCTGAAGATCGAAAAAGTCGCCAACGGCGCGGCTATAAAGCGCCTGGACTTCCGCCTCTTCGAATTCGTCGGCGTCAAAGTCAAATTCGCCCTCGGTCTTAACCCACAAACGATTGATATCGCCGCCATACCAGCCTTGAGCGTCCCACAGAAAAACCGGGTCGCCTTCGTTGCTACGATACTCAAGCCGCTCGCCTTCGACATACCAGAATGTAGCACCGCCATGGTGTTGTTGAAGATGCTTGCGCATCTCGCTCATGCCATGTGCTGTGTCGTCGGCGAGCGCGCCCAACGGCGCTGCGAGAATCAGTGTTGTAAGCAGTAGTAGCTTTTTCATGACGCGCTATCCTGATGCATTTCATGACCGCTATGATCCATTTGATGATCTTGATGATGTGCCCGCGGCTTGACTGACACGACCTGCATCATGCCCGCCATCATGTGATAGAGCAGGTGACAGTGAAACGCCCAGTCGCCGACGGCGTCAGCAGTGACATCGACAGATAATTTCTCGCCGGGCTTGACGATGATCGTATGTTTGCGCGCTTTTGTATGATCGTGATGGGCTTGTTTCACGACATCAAAAAACATCCCGTGAAGGTGGATGGGGTGAGACATCATCGTGTCGTTGACCAGCGTCAGCCTTAGTCGTTCGCCCTCATGAAACGTGATCGCGTCTTCAACTTCGGAAAACTTTTTCCCGTCGAAGGACCACATATACCGCTCCATATTGCCGGTCAGATGCAGTTCGAGTTCGCGTTCCGGGTCGTGCATGTCCGGGTTCATGTCGAGAGCGCTCAAATCCGCATAGGTCAAAACCCGGTGCGGCTGATTTTCGAGGCCGAGACCCGGTTCATTGAGGCGGTCCGAAGGCGTTTCCGCAAGGCCGACAACGCCCGGTCCGGTCGGGTGGTTGTGTTCCTGCGCGGCGGACATGCCGCCAGTCATATTTGCAGAGTCATGCTTATCATGCCCGGATATTGAATTGTGATCGCCATGAGGTGATGCGCTGGAACTCGTTGCGCGGTCATCTGTATTCATATTGTGGCCGCTGTGATCCATTCTTGCATGTTGCTCATGCATAGACGCTTCAGGCTCGTGACCGCCGCCATGACTTCCATGCGACATGGCCATGTCGCGCATGGTCAGCGTCGGGCGTTCGCGCAACGGTGGCACGGCTGCAACCATCCCCATGCGCGGCGTTAGGATTGCGCGGGCGTAGCCCGAACGGTCGATCGACTCCGCCATGATCGTAAAGGCTTTGTCCTGATGCGGATGAACGATGACGTCGTAGGTTTCAGCAACGCCGATCTGTAGCTCGTCGGTCTCGACCGGCTTTACGTTCAGACCGTCTGCCTGGACGACGCTCATGGGTAGTTCCGGCAAGCGGAAATTGAAGATCGTCATGGCTGATGCGTTGATAATGCGCAGGCGCACGCGTTCGCCCGGTGAGAAGAGGCCTGTCCAGTTGTCGCCGGGCCCGTGGCCGTTGATCAAATAGGTGTATGTTGCGCCAGTAACGTCCGCGATATCAGCCGGGTCCATGCGCATGCGGCCCCACATGGCGCGTTCGGACAGCGCGTCCCCGAAACCGTCGTTTCCGGCGTCCCGGAAAAAATCGACAAGCGTGCGTTTCTGGAAATTATAATTTTCGGAATGTTTTTTCAGCTTGGCGAAAAGCCGGTTCGGATTTTCGAACGTCCAGTCGGAAAGAACAATCACATATTCCCGATCATATTGAACGGGATCGGCGTCTTTCGGTTCAATGATGATCGGCCCGTAATGGCCTGACTGTTCCTGCAGACCTGAGTGCGAGTGATACCAATACGTGCCCGCTTGTTTGAGTGGAAATCTGTAGGTGAATGTCTCGCCGGGCTTAACGCCAGCGAAACCGGATAGGCCAGGCACGCCGTCCATTTCTGGCGGCAGCAAGATGCCGTGCCAGTGAATGGATGTGTCCTCATCGAGCCCATTCGAAAGATGCAACGTAACGTCATCGCCCTCGCGCCAGCGCAAAAGCGGGGCAGGAAGCTGGCCATTAATAGTGATGGCGCGTCCGCTTTTTCCATCGATGATAGATTTGGAGCGATCGGCTCGCAGATGAAACTCAGTCCCGGAAAGCGCGCTTATGCCGTACATGTTGTTGGCCGCGCCTGTCCTGGCCCAGGCAGGCAGTTGAAGTTGTGCGGCAGCAGCGCTTCCCAGAACGGCTGCGCCATTTAAAAATCGCCGGCGGTTCAACATTTCAAACCTCAAAGCTTCACATTTGGTTTGGGAAGGCATACTATACCCCCCTAGGGTATTCAAGCGGCGAGAATGAGATGGCTCATTGCGACAAAACTTCAACGGTCAGGCGGCTAAACCGCATAGAAGGCCAGGTACGCGGCGTCGCGCGTATGGTCGAGGACGAACGCTATTGCATCGACATTCTGCATCAGGTGCAGGCCGTCAAAGCCGCGCTTTCAAAAGTGGAAGACGCCATCCTCTCCGACCATGCCGCCCATTGCGTAGCCGAAGCGATCGCCTCTGGCGACGAGGCTGATCAACGTCAAAAATTCAGCGAGCTTGTAGATCTCTTTGGCAAAGTGAAGCGCTAGCCCTCACCCTAAGACAATCGGAACCAATAGGCCGCCTGCAAGCCAGAGAAACGCGGCCCAAGCAAACAAGCGCAAGATCCTGTCGCTCAGCGTCCCCTTATCGCTGGTCATGAAACCGGCGGTGCGCCATTTCCAGACTAGAAAAGCGCCGCTCATCGTCAAAAACCCAGCGTTCAGAAACAACGTATAATCGACTTTGAAAAATTCCCTGTCTGTTACTGAATTGGCGCTGGCGGAATCAGGCAGAAGGCCGGCGAAAGAAAACCCGAAATGCAAGATGACGGCGCACGCGACGAGAATGACCAGAAAAACGCCGAGAATATAAAGCGCCATCTTCCACCCGTAATATTGCGCCTGAATGCGCAGCACCGGCAGAACGACAAGGTCGCTGAAAATAAACGCCATTACGCCGGCGAAGCTGACGCCGTTTGAAAACAGGACTGCGGCGAGGGGAATGTTGCCCATCGATCCGATAAACGTGAAAAACGCCGCTATTGGCCCAACAATTGTTTGCGCCAAAATTTCCCAGAACGCCGGATTTTCTGATCCTGAGCCGATAAAGAGCATTTGAAAAAACGCTTTAGGCACGAACGCAGCGATAGCGCCCGCGACTGTGAAGCCGACCGTCACGTCTTTCCAGACCATTCGCCATTCCACGACGTAGCGGTTGGAGACCTTGCGCCAGCCCTCGCGTGAGCGGATCAGTTGTTTCCAGTCTGGAAGCTCTTCGGTTTCATCATCGGCTTCCTGTTCGCGCGCATGCTCTCTCGCTTTTTCGATCAGGTTTTGAGGCCGGGTGAAGCGCACGACAAGCCACATAAGCAAGATCAGAAGAATCCCGCCAAGATACTCGCCGATAACGAATTGCCAGCCGAGGAAGATGGCGATGACAATGCCAAGCTCGACTACAAGATTGGTGGAGGCAAGAAGGAAGGCGAGGGCGGGCACGATCCCGGCGCCCTTGGTGAAAAGCGATCGGGTCGTGGCCAGCGCGGCGAAGGAGCATGAGCTTGAAACAAAACCAAAGAAAGTTCCGATAGCGACGCTTTTGGGCCCCGCTTCGCCCATGCTTTTCTGCATGCGTTCGCGGGTGATAAAGACCTGGATCATGCTGGAAATGAGATAACCAAGCCCGAAAGCCCAGAAAGCCATCCAGAAAAGGCCGACCGTTGTTCTGGCGGCCTCATGCCATAGGTTCACAAAATCGCCGCTCATAGCTCATGTAACACCCGTGAGCAGAAGCCATTGCAATATTTGGTAACGGTCAAAACAGGGAAAGGCCTTGCATTCTGAAAAAGTCCGGTTAGAAGCACGCCGTCGCCTTAATTGGCGATACCTGTCCGAGACTGCGGGTGTAGGTTTCCTACTTAATCTCCCGCATAGACAGAGGGAAAAGGATCAGCCGGATTTCTTCCGGTCAAGTCCGTTGGACCTTCTGGGGCAGGCTCCGAGCGTTCGTCGCGGGAGCCTTTTTTGGTTCTCATGACAACGCGCTCAGTTGAAGCCCCTCGCGGGAAACCGCGGGGATTATCTGGGGCAGGGCTCAGTTTCCTAAGCGAAACGGCGTCTTGCCTCGCCATGAACCGAAGGGACTGCCAACATGGACAGAACCCAAAAGGCGGAAATGGTTGAATGGATCGGCGGCGTGTTCGATGCGAACACGGTTGTCGTGGTGGCGAACGGGGGCCTTTCAGTCTCTGAATTCGAATCCTTGCGCGGCGAGCTGCGCGAGGCCGGCGCTTCCATGAAAATCGTCAAGAATCGTCTCGCCAAGATCGCGATCTCCGGAAAAACTGCAGAGAAACTCTCAGACCTTTTCCAGGGACCGACCGCCATCGCGTTCTCTGAAGACCCGGTCGCAGCGGCGAAAGCCGTCAAGAAGTTCGCCAAGGACAATGAAAAGCTCAAAATCCTCGGCGGCGCCATGGGCGAAGAAATCATGGACGAGAAGGGAGTGGAGGCGCTTGCCGCCATGCCGTCTCGTGATGAGCTCATCGCTTCTATTGTCGCGACCATCACAGCTCCGGCAGCGAATATCGCCAGCGCCATCGGCGCCCCGGCGTCGAACATCGCTGGAATTCTGGAGACCCTTGAGAACCGTGAAGCGGCGTAAACCAAAATCCGAATTTTTGAATTGAACCAACGAACTAGGAACTAAAGACAATGGCTGATCTTAAAAAACTTGCTGAAGAGCTTGTCGGCCTGACGCTTCTTGAAGCGGCTGAGCTGAAAAACATTCTTAAAGACGAATACGGCATCGAACCGGCTGCGGGCGCTGTTGCGGTTGCAGCGGCTCCGGGCGGCGGCGGCGAAGCGGCTGCTGAAGAGAAAGACGAATTCGACGTCATTCTCGTTGACGCAGGCGACAAGAAAATCAACGTGATCAAAGAAGTTCGCGCGATTACGGGCCTTGGCCTCAAAGAAGCCAAAGACCTCGTCGAAGCTGGCGGCAAAGCAGTCAAGGAAGCTGCGCCGAAAGCAGAAGCCGAAGAAATCAAGAAAAAGCTGGAAGACGCCGGCGCGAAAGTCGAACTCAAGTAGTTACGGCTCTGATTTCATTCATGAAAGCCGTCGCGGGCTTGCTCGCGGCGGCTTTTTGTTGGGCCGCGTCAGGCCTGGCGCTTTTGTCTGCATAGGCGCCAGCGGCTTTTTGTGATAATGTGACACCGTCCCGGAGATAAAATTGGGGCAAAATTTTTACAATCGGGGGGTTGCAGCCGCTTGCCGGCGCGCCTAATAAACACGTTCGCCGCCGACGGGAGTTCCGCCGGCGGTTTTCAGGCTTTGCGGCGACGTGCTTCGGTTAATCGAGATTTGAAAATTTAGTCATCCGCGACCCGCGGTCGAACCTGGTCCGGCCTGCGGTCGTTTTTGCGCACTCATTTACCCTGTTTGAAGCGGCGGGGAGCTGACGTGTCGCTGAGATGGCTTCCGTTTATGAGGATAAAGATGGCGCAATCCTTCGTAGAGAAGAAACGCATTCGGAAAAATTTCGGCCGCATTGGCGATGCGGCGCCCATGCCGAACCTGATTCAGGTTCAAAAAGACTCGTACGAGCAGTTCCTGCAGCGCTTCGTAAAACACGAAGACCGCGCCATTGACGGGCTTGAGGCTGTATTCCGCTCGGTGTTCCCGATCTCCGATTTTACGGAGACGGCTACGCTTGAATACGTATCCTACGAATTCGAAGACCCGAAATACGATACGGAAGAGTGTCAGCAGCGCGACATGACCTATGCCGCGCCTTTGAAGGTGACGCTGCGGCTCATCGTTTTTGAAGTCGACGAGGAAACCGGCGCCAAGTCCGTCAAGGACATCAAAGAACAGGAAGTCTATATGGGCGACATGCCGCTCATGACGGACAACGGCACGTTTATCGTCAACGGCACCGAGCGAGTTATCGTCTCCCAGATGCACCGCAGCCCAGGCGTTTTCTTTGACCATGACCGCGGCAAGACCCATTCGTCAGGCAAGCTGCTCTTTGCCGCGCGGATCATCCCTTATCGCGGCTCGTGGCTCGATTTCGAATTTGACGCCAAGGACATCGTCAATGTCCGCATCGACCGCCGCCGCAAGCTGCCGGCGACGACGCTTCTCTACGCGCTCGGCATGGATCAGGAAGAGATCCTCGACGAATTCTACGACCGCGTCACGCATAAGAAGATCAAGACTGGCTGGACAATGCCCTACAATCCTGAGCGCTGGAAAGGCGTGAAGGTTGAGCGCGACCTCATTAACGCCAAGAATGGCGAAGTGGTTCTGGAAGCTGGCAAAAAGCTTTCCGCGCGCGCCGCCAAAAAGCTTCAGGAAGACGGCTTGAAAGACCTCCTTCTTTCCGATGAAGAGATGGCCGGCCGCTATTTTGCATCCGACCTTGTCAATTTCGACAATGGCGAGATCTACGCTGAAGCCGGTGAAGAAATCACGGCCGACCACATCGAAACGTTCGAAGAGATTGGCATCAATTCTTTCGACACGATCGACGTGGATCACGTGAATATCGGCGGTTATGTCCGCAATTCCTTGAACGCCGATAAAAACCGCAACCGCGATATGGCGCTGATCGACATTTATCGCGTCATGCGTCCGGGCGAGCCGCCAACGCTCGAAACGGCGGAAGGCCTGTTCTATTCGCTGTTCTTTGACCCGGAACGCTACGACCTGTCGTCTGTTGGCCGGGTGAAAATGAATATACGTCTCGGCTTCGAGACGGAGGATACGCTGCGCACATTACGTAAAGAGGACATTCTTTCCGTTCTCAAAACGCTGGTGAACCTTCGCGACGGCCGTGGCGACATCGACGATATCGATAACCTCGGCAATCGCCGGGTTCGCTCTGTCGGCGAGCTGATGGAAAACCAGTATCGCATTGGCCTCCTGCGCATGGAGCGTGCGATCAAGGAGCGCATGTCGAGCGCTGAGCTCGATACGCTGATGCCGCACGATCTGATCAATGCGAAACCTGCTGCTGCAGCGGTTCGCGAATTCTTCGGGTCATCCCAGCTTTCGCAGTTCATGGACCAGACCAATCCGCTGTCGGAAATCACGCATAAGCGTCGTCTTTCGGCGCTCGGCCCTGGCGGCCTGACCCGTGAGCGCGCAGGCTTTGAGGTCCGCGACGTTCATCCGACGCACTATGGCCGCATCTGTCCGATTGAAACGCCGGAAGGCCCGAACATTGGTCTCATCAACTCGCTGGCGACCCATGCTCAGGTCAACAAATACGGCTTTATTGAAAGCCCTTATCGCCGCGTCATCGACGGCAAAGTGACGGACGACGTCATTTATCTGTCCGCGATGGAAGAGCAACGCTTCGCTATCGCGCAGGCGAATGCTGAAGTCAGTGACAGCGGCAAGCTGATGAACGAGTTCGTCAACTGCCGCGTCGGCGGCGACGCGACTCTCGTTCCGCGCGAAGACGTGGCTTATATCGACGTCTCGCCGAAACAGCTCGTTTCGGTCGCGGCCGCGCTTATCCCGTTCCTTGAGAACGACGACGCGAACCGCGCGCTCATGGGTTCGAATATGCAGCGTCAGGCCGTTCCGCTGTTGCAGGCTGAGGCGCCGTTCGTAGGCACCGGCATGGAAAGCATTGTTGCGCGTGATTCCGGCGCCGCCGTTTCGGCTCGACGTCCGGGCATTGTCGAGCAAGTCGATGCGCAACGCATTGTTATTCGCGCCACGGAAGAAAAAGACCCAACCAAGCCGGGCGTCGATATTTACAATCTGCGCAAATTCCAGCGTTCGAACCAGAACACCTGCATCAACCAGCGTCCGCTGGTGAAAATTGGCGACGTGGTTCGTGAAGGCGATATCATCGCTGATGGTCCGTCAACGGATCTTGGTGAGCTCGCGCTTGGCAAGAACGTGCTCGTCGCGTTCATGCCATGGAATGGATATAACTTTGAGGACTCGATCCTCATCTCTGAGCGCATCGTGCGCGACGACGTGTTCACGTCCATCCACATCGAGGAATTCGAAGTGATGGCGCGCGACACCAAGCTGGGTCCGGAAGAAATCACTCGCGACATTCCGAACGTATCGGAAGAAGCGCTGCGTAACCTCGACGAAGCGGGCATTGTCGCTATCGGCGCCGAAGTTCATCCGGGCGATATTCTGGTTGGCAAGATCACGCCGAAAGGCGAATCGCCAATGACGCCGGAAGAAAAGCTTCTGCGCGCCATCTTTGGTGAGAAAGCTTCCGACGTTCGCGATACGTCATTGAAACTGCCGCCGGGCGTCGCCGGTACCGTTGTGGAAGTTCGCGTCTTTAACCGTCACGGTGTCGACAAGGACGAGCGCGCCATCGCCATCGAGCGCGAAGAAGTCGAACGCCTCGCCAAGGACCGCGATGACGAACTCGCGATCCTTGAGCGGAACGTTTACGGACGCTTGAAGCCATTGCTGCTTGGCAAAGACGCTGTTTCCGGACCGAAAGGTTTTGAAAAGGGCGCCGTTACGGAAGAGGTGCTGGAACAGCAACTTTCCCGTGGTCAGTGGTGGAAGATCGGCGTCGCTGACGACAATGTCATGGGCGAAATCGAAGCGCTGAAAAAGCAGTACGACGAATCGAAAGCGCGCCTTGAGGCCCGCTTCGAGGACAAGGTCGACAAGCTGAAGCGCGGCGACGAACTCCCCCCTGGCGTCATGAAGATGGTCAAGGTCTTTGTCGCGGTGAAGCGCAAGCTGCAGCCGGGCGACAAGATGGCCGGCCGTCACGGCAACAAGGGCGTGATCTCGAAAATCGCGCCGATGGAGGACATGCCGTTCCTTGAAGATGGAACGCCGGTCGACATCGTGCTCAATCCGCTGGGCGTGCCGTCACGCATGAATGTGGGGCAGATTCTCGAAACCCACCTCGGCTGGGCGTGTCGCGGTCTTGGTCACCAGATCGGGCAGGTGCTCGAAGAATGGGATCAAGGCTCGAAAACCCGTGACGACCTCGTTGCTCAGTTCAAGGATGTTTACGGCGATGATCAGGTTCTTCCGCGCTCCAATGAGGAGCTGAAGGAACTCGGCCAGAACCTCATCCGCGGCGTGCCGATTGCAACGCCTGTGTTTGACGGCGCCAATGAAGAAGACATTCTGGAAATGTTGAAACGCGCCGGTCTTGATGCGTCTGGTCAGGTGACGCTGTTTGACGGTCGAACCGGCGAGACGTTCAAGCGTAAGGTGACGGTGGGCTACAAGTATCTGCTCAAGCTTCACCACCTGGTCGACGACAAGATTCACGCGCGTTCGATTGGCCCATACTCGCTCGTTACCCAGCAGCCGCTGGGCGGCAAGGCGCAGTTCGGCGGTCAGCGCTTCGGCGAGATGGAAGTCTGGGCGCTCGAAGCCTATGGCGCGGCCTACACGCTACAGGAAATGCTCACTGTGAAGTCGGACGACGTCGCCGGCCGCACGAAAGTCTATGAGGCCATCGTCCGCGGCGATGATAGCTTCGAGGCGGGCATTCCGGAAAGCTTCAACGTGCTCGTCAAAGAGATGCGTTCGCTCGGCCTTAATGTCGAGCTTCAGAACGGGTAAGAGAATGCCTATCCGTCTGTCTCAGTTTCTGCCGATGTTCGTTGCTTATGTAGCAATGACGGTGTCTGGATATGCAGATGGGCTTGAACAAATTGTAGAAGTGCAATGCGTAGAGGATGCGGATTATTTCACTGCGACGGGGAAGATGGTCTCAGCGGATTATTTTCAGACTGATGCTGCGCAAATGGAAGAAGTCTTGGCTGGTCATGGAGTCTTTACATTGAGCAAGCTCGCTTCATCGCCAGTTACATGCCGTGTGGGCGAGCACTTGGTGAAGGTTCATGCCGAGATTGGTCCCTATCGGACGCAGGGTCGCTGCATTACAGAAGTTAGCGGCAATATTTTTGTTGAACTTGATGATGAAAAGATTGCTGTCGCCAAATTACCCAGCGCTTGTCTTGATCCCGGTTGGAGTGAGATCGAGATAAACAAGCGTTGGATTAAGGTCACGGAGTTTGCTGGAGGCAATGGCGAGCCTCTGTCGAGCGAGTTCCAGTTTAAGCATTTTGCTGAGTAGGAGCGCGTCAAGCGCGCTTCCATCGAAGGAGCAGACTTCATGTCACAGGAACTTCTGAACGTATTTAATCCGACTGCCCCCGCGCAGACGTTCAACAAGATCCGTATTTCGTTAGCGAGCCCGGAGAAAATTCTCTCCTGGTCGTTTGGCGAAATCAAAAAGCCTGAAACCATCAACTACCGCACCTTCAAGCCGGAGCGTGACGGCCTGTTCTGCGCGCGCATCTTCGGTCCGGTAAAGGACTACGAATGCCTCTGCGGCAAATACAAGCGCATGAAGTACAAAGGCATCGTGTGTGAAAAGTGCGGTGTCGAAGTCACCCTGACGAAAGTTCGCCGCGAGCGCATGGGCCATATCGAACTTGCAGCGCCTTGCGCGCATATTTGGTTCCTGAAGTCGCTGCCGTCGCGCATCTCGCTGATGCTCGACATGACGCTGAAAGACCTCGAGCGCGTTCTTTATTTTGAACAGTACATTGTGATTGAGCCGGGCCTCACCGCGCTGACGCCGAACCAGCTTCTGACGGAAGAAGAATATCTGCAGGCGCAGGAAGAATACGGCGAGGATTCCTTCACCGCCGGAATCGGCGCCGAAGCGATCCGCGAAATCCTGTCGAATATCGACATGGAAGCAGAAGCTGAAAAGCTGCGCGTTGAGATCGCCGAGTCGACGTCGGAACTCAAAACCAAGAAATACGCAAAACGCCTGAAACTGATCACGGCTTTCCTTGAGTCCGGCAACCGCCCGGAATGGATGATCATGACGGTTATCCCGGTGATCCCGCCGGAATT
Source organism: Hyphococcus flavus (assembly GCF_028748065.1). Lineage (GTDB taxonomy): Bacteria > Pseudomonadota > Alphaproteobacteria > Caulobacterales > Parvularculaceae > Hyphococcus > Hyphococcus flavus. Next base: position 2,846,032 of record NZ_CP118166.1, read on the forward strand.
GCGCCCGCTTGTGCCGCTCGATGGCGGCCGCTTCGCGACGTCTGACCTCAACGATCTTTATCGACGGGTTATCAACCGCAACAACCGCCTGAAACGCCTGATCGAACTGCGTGCGCCGGACATTATCGTGCGCAACGAAAAGCGCATGCTGCAGGAATCTGTCGATGCGCTGTTCGATAACGGCCGCCGCGGCCGCGTCATCACCGGCACCAACAAGCGTCCGCTGAAATCGCTGTCTGACATGCTGAAAGGCAAGCAGGGCCGCTTCCGCCAGAACCTTCTCGGCAAACGCGTCGATTATTCCGGCCGTTCGGTGATCGTTGTCGGTCCGGAACTGAAACTGCATGAATGCGGCCTGCCGAAGAAGATGGCGCTCGAACTCTTCAAGCCGTTCATCTATTCGCGCCTCGACGCTAAGGGTCTCTCGGCCACGGTCAAACAGGCGAAAAAGCTTGTCGAAAAAGAACGCCCTGAAGTCTGGGATATTCTCGACGAGGTGATCCGCGAGCACCCTGTTATGTTGAACCGGGCGCCGACGCTCCACCGTCTTGGCATTCAGGCGTTCGAGCCGAAACTCATTGAAGGCAAGGCGATCCAGCTTCACCCGCTGGTCTGTACCGCGTTCAACGCTGACTTCGACGGCGACCAGATGGCGGTGCACGTGCCGCTGTCGCTTGAAGCGCAGCTCGAAGCGCGCGTCCTGATGATGTCGACCAACAATATTCTTTCGCCGGCCAACGGCAAGCCGATCATTGTGCCGTCGCAGGATATCGTTCTCGGTCTTTACTACATCACCATGGATAAAGAGGGCGAGCCGGGCGAGGGCAAGGTTTTCGGAACGCTGGAAGAAATCGAACACGCGCTCGACGCCGGCGTCGTCACGCTGCACTCCAAAATCAAGGCGCGCTGGAACACGGTTGACGAACACGGCGACCCGATCAGCGAGGTCGTTGATACAACGCCGGGCCGGATGAAAGTGGCGCAGGTTCTGCCGCGTAACTCTGATGTGCCGTTTTCCGTGGTCAATCAGCTCCTGACCAAAAAAACCATTCAGGGCCTCATCGATATCGTTTATCGTCACTGCGGTCAGAAGAAGACAGTTATCTTTGCTGACCACATCATGGATCTTGGTTTCAAGGAAGCCTGTAAGGCCGGCATCTCTTTCGGCAAGGACGACGTTGTCATTCCTGAAGCCAAGCGCAAGCTGGTTGAGGAAACCCGTGCGCAGGTGTCAGAATTCGAACAGCAATATGCTGAAGGTCTGATCACGCGCGGTGAGAAGTACAACAAAGTCATCGACGCCTGGGCGAAGTGTACGGACAAAATCGCCGATGCGATGATGGATGAAATCTCCGAAACGAAATTCGATCCGGAGACAAAACGCCAGCTAGAGCCGAACTCCATCTACATGATGTCCCACTCAGGGGCTCGAGGCTCGCCCACGCAGATGCGTCAGCTCGGCGCCATGCGCGGCCTGATGGCGAAGCCTTCCGGCGAAATCATCGAAACGCCGATCACGTCGAACTTTAAAGAAGGCCTCACGGTTCTTGAATACTTCAACTCGACCCACGGAGCGCGGAAAGGTCTTGCCGACACCGCGTTGAAGACGGCGAACTCAGGTTACCTGACGCGCCGTCTGGTTGACGTGGCGCAGGATTGCATCGTCCGCGAAATCGATTGCGGCACCACCAACGGCATCACGCTTGAGGCGGTTGTTCGCTCCGGTGAAATTGTCGTGCCGTTGTCACAGATCATTCTTGGCCGGACATTGCTGGAAGACATCACTCATCCGGAAACGGGCGAAGTTCTCGGCAAGGCCAATGACGAGGTAGATGAAGCGCAAGCCGAAGAGATCGAAGGCGCTGGGCTGCAGAAGGTCCGCGTACGTTCAGTCCTGACGTGCGATTCCAAAGTCGGCGTTTGTGCGAAATGCTACGGTCGTGACCTTGCTCGCGGGTGTCCGGTTAATATCGGCGAATCTGTCGGCGTCATCGCGGCGCAGTCGATCGGCGAACCGGGTACGCAGCTTACCATGCGTACGTTCCACGTTGGCGGCACGGCGCAGGTCGGCGACACGTCGTTCATCGAGGCGAGCCACGAGGGTACAGTCAAGCTCGATGGTGGCAATGTGCTGAAAAACTCCGATGGCGATCTGGTCGTCATGGGACGCAACACGCTCGTCAAAATCCTCGACAGCGACGGCAAGGAACACGCATCCTACAAAGTATCGTACGGCGCCAAGTTGCGCGCCGCAGACGGATCGAAAGTCACGCGCGGTCAGCGCCTCGCTGACTGGGATCCGTACACCATGCCGATCCTGACGGAGCTTGCCGGTAAGATTAAGTTCGAAGACCTTCAAGAAGGGTTCTCGATGCAGGTTGTCGCCGATGAAGCGACGGGTATCGCCAGCCGCGTTGTTACTGATTGGCGCGCGAACCCGCGTGCGGCTGACATGAAACCGGCTATCGTCATTGTCGATGACAAGGGCGAGCCGCTGAAACTCTCTTCAGGCGGCGAGGCGCGCTACATGTTGCCGGTCGAAGCGGTTCTTTCCGTCGAAGACGGTGAAGACATCCGTCCGGGCGACGTGCTCGCGCGTATCCCGACCGAGGGCGCCAAGACCCGCGACATTACCGGCGGTCTGCCGCGTGTGGCGGAACTGTTCGAAGCGCGCCGGCCGAAAGACCACGCCATCATCGCCAATGTCGACGGCAAGGTTGAGTTTGGCCGCGACTACAAGAACAAACGCCGCATCAAGATCATCCCGACCGATGAAAGCCTTGAGCCGTCTGATTATCTCGTTCCGAAAGGCCGCCATATCGCGGTTCAGGATGGCGACTTCATCGCCAAGGGCGAATATCTGATGGACGGCAATCCGGCGCCGCATGACATTCTTGCGATCATGGGGATCGAGGCTTTGGCCGACTTCCTCATCGATGAAATCCAGGAAGTTTACCGTCTGCAGGGCGTGCCGATTAACGACAAACACATTGAGGTTATCGTTCGCCAGATGCTGCAAAAGGTCGAGATCACCGATCCCGGCGAGTCGCTCTTCCTGAAAGAAGAGCAAATCGACAAGCTTGAGTTCGAAGAAATGAACGCCAAGCTGGAAGATCAGGGCAAGCGTCCGGCGCAGGCAATGCCGGTTCTGCTCGGCATCACCAAGGCGTCTCTGCAGACCCGCTCATTCATCTCTGCGGCGTCGTTCCAGGAAACGACACGCGTTCTGACCGACGCAGCGGTAAACGGCAAGATCGACACGCTGGAAGGCCTTAAAGAGAACGTCATTGTTGGACGTCTCATCCCGGCCGGTACTGGCGGGGCCATGTCCCGTCATCAGGTAGAGGCCGAGCGCCGCGACCAGGTGCTGCTCGAAGAACGCGCCAAGCGCGCAGGCGTTTCCGATACGCCGGCTCTTGAAGGTCCGTCGGAAGACGCGCCTGAAGAGCCTGTGGCGGAAGAAACTGTTAGTCAGGACGCTGCGGAATAAGCGTTTGAGCACGTCTCAAAACATTTACGGCGGCCCTAGGGCCGCCGTTTTTGTAGTAACCAATATGCGCGGCCTCGAGGCAATTTTCCGGCTCGTTCTCATGGCCGGATAAATTGACAATTCCATTCATACGAATAAGCACCGGGGATGGCCGTGCAACCGTTTGATTATCTTCTCGCCATACAAATTCCCGTATTTCGGGACGGCGACCGGTTGTTTTATCAAACGGACTGGCATCGCGCCTTGTCCTTACTGCGTGAATCGTTAGGTGATCACATCAATCGCTTGAAAGTTGTGGCGCCGGTTCTGCCAGCGAGCGGTCCAAGCTCGCATTTGCTGCAACCTGCTGACAGTCTTGATATCGAGGCCATCCCCTCAATTCCGCTCGATTGCCGAGCTGCAGCCTATTGGGTGAAGTATCGGAACATCTGGCGCAATGATGTGGCGCGGGCGGCAGAAGGCTGCGCAATCGGTCATTTTGCCTGCAATGATAATATTCGCACACTTGATCTTGATGCATTCAAGGTAGGGCGCGCCGCGAAACTAATGACTGTGTTTTTTCGCGATGTGGATGAGCGCGTGCGCATTCCACAAGCGGCCCAAGCGTTGGGGCGTGGGTTGACACTAAAAGAGCGCGTCTATCTCGAAATTGATGACAGGGCCGTCAAATATTGCGTTCGCCATGCCGATTTATCTTTTCTGAAGGGGCGTTCGCTGATTTCGCGGTACGGCGTTTACAGCAATAATGTCCACGATATAGCCGATACCTCATACAGCCTGCATGACGTCATCGATTCAACGCTTGTGGAGCGCAGGACAGCGAGTATGAAGGGTGATCGGCCTTTACGGCTGGTCTATTGCGGCCGTCTTGAGCCCATAAAGGGCGTTGAGGCTGGGATTCGGATAGTCGCAAAAGCGCGTGAAGCCGGCGCGAACGTTACCTTCGATATTATCGGCCAGGGCTCTCAACGACAGCGTCTGGAAGAGGTGACGGCTGAACTAGGGGCGTCAGAAGCTATACGGTTTTTAGGAGCCATAGCTTACGGCCCTGAGTTGATCAGAAGCCTGGCTGAATATGATGCCCTCCTGTTCACGCCCACAGCGGAAGAAACCCCCCGGATGATCTTCGATGGGTATGCCGCAGGACTGCCGTTAATAGGCTTTGATATCCCATATTGTGTCGAAAGGGCTGAGACGGATGCGGCGGCGGTGTTGATGCCTTTCAGTCACATCAACAAGAGCGCTGCTGTATTGGCCAATCTGGACAAGAATCGCCATGAATTGGCTGTGGCCGCGCAAAAAGCGCTGAAGGCGGGCAGGGCGAACGCCGTAGATGTCTGGTACAAAAGACGAGCTGAATTAACCCTGGAAACGCTGCATAAAAGCCGCCCTTAGCCTGCCGTTGGATAATTCGTAAGAAATCAGCGGAAAAAGCCGGTTGGCGTATTGACCCACGCGATTCGCACAGTTATGTCTCGCGCCGCTGAATGGCTGGCCGTCAGGGGTTTCTCTCGAAACGCCGCTGAAACGCAGCCGCTTTTAGCTGAAGACAGTTTGTATTTTTGAGCGGCGTTCCGCCAGACGGGGCCCCGCTCGTTTGCGTCGTGGGTCACGTAGGTCCATGGCGCGCGAGTTTTTAGATTTGGCGCCCGCGAGAAGCGTAGCCGGAGACAGGTGAATGCCGACGATACAACAGCTTATCCGTAAGCCGCGAAAACCAAAGCGCGCGATTAACAAAGTGCCGGCTTTGGAAGGCAACCCGCAAAAGCGGGGCGTGTGCACGCGCGTTTACACAACGACACCGAAAAAGCCGAACTCGGCGCTTCGTAAGGTTGCAAAGATTCGTCTGACCAACGGCTATGAAGTCATCGGTTATATCCCGGGCGAGGGCCACAATTTGCAGGAGCACTCGGTTGTGCTGATCCGCGGCGGCCGCGTGAAGGACCTTCCGGGCGTTCGCTATCATATCATTCGTGGCGTTCTTGACACCCAGGGCGTCAAAGACCGCAAGCAGCGCCGTTCGAAGTACGGCGCCAAGCGTCCGAAGTAAGGGATTTAAGAGATGTCACGTCGTCACCGCGCAGAAAAACGCGTCGTTCATCCGGATCCTAAATTCGGAGACAAGACGGTTTCCAAGTTCATGAACTACGTCATGGTCGACGGCAAAAAGCCGGCGGCTGAAAAGATTGTCTACGGCGCTTTTGACAAGATTGAAGGCAAGCTGCGCCGTCCGCCGGTCGAGCTGTTTAAAGAAGCGCTCGACAATGTTACGCCGGCGATTGAGGTTCGTTCACGTCGTGTTGGCGGTGCGACCTATCAGGTACCGGTCGAGGTTCGTCCGGACCGCAAATTGGCGCTCGCCATGCGCTGGATCATCTCGGCTGCGCGCTCGCGCAATGAAACGACGATGGTCGACAGGCTTTCGAATGAGTTGATGGACGCCGCCCAGAACCGGGGCGCGGCTGTCAAAAAACGCGAAGACACGCACCGGATGGCAGAGGCCAACCGCGCGTTCTCGCATTATCGCTGGTAACGGAATTCAAGGGTAAGGGCTTTTAGCCATGTCGCGCACGCATAAAATTGAGGACTATCGCAACTTCGGCATTATGGCCCACATTGATGCGGGCAAGACGACAACAACCGAGCGCGTCCTTTATTACACAGGCAAGTCCCACAAAATCGGCGAAGTCCATGACGGCGCCGCGACCATGGACTGGATGGAGCAAGAGCAGGAGCGCGGCATCACGATCACGTCCGCTGCAACGACGTGCTTCTGGAATGACAAGCGCCTGAACATTATCGATACGCCAGGACACGTTGACTTCACTATTGAGGTTGAGCGTTCCCTACGCGTGCTTGATGGCGCTGTGGCGCTTCTTGACGCCAATGCCGGTGTTGAGCCGCAAACGGAAACCGTCTGGCGTCAGGGCGATAAGTATCATGTCCCGCGCATGTTCTTCATCAACAAGATGGATAAGCTTGGCGCTGATTTCTATTATTCCCTCGACACGATTCATAGCCGCCTGGCGGCCAAGACAGTTGTTCTGCAGTTGCCAATTGGCGCTGAGAGCAATTTCGCCGGCGTTGTCGATCTTCTGAAAATGAAGGCGATTATCTGGGAAGAAGAAGGCCTGGGCGCTGCGTTCCATGAAGAAGACATTCCTGCCGACCTCGTCGAGAAAGCGAATGAATATCGCGAGAAGATGATCGAGACGGTCGTCGAGCTCGATGAAGAAGTGATGGAAGCTTACCTTGAAGGCAACGAGCCCGACGAAGCGACGATCAAGCGTCTGATCCGTCAGGGTACGTGCAAGGTTGAGTTCCACCCTGTGTTGTGCGGCTCCGCGTTCAAGAACAAAGGCGTCCAGCCGATGCTTGACGCTGTTGTCGATTACCTGCCGAGCCCGGTTGAGGTGCCGTCAATTCGCGGCGTCTTGCCTGACAGCGACGAAGAAGTGACACGCAAGTCTTCTGACGACGAGCCGCTTTCCATGCTGGCTTTCAAAGTCATGAATGACCCGTTTGTCGGTTCTCTTACGTTCTGCCGTATTTATTCTGGCAAGCTTGAGGCTGGCACGCAGGTCTTGAACACGGTTAAAGGCAAAAAAGAGCGCGCCGGACGAATGCTCCAGATGCACTCTAACAGCCGCGAAGAAATCAAAGAGGCTTATGCTGGCGACATCATCGCGGTTGTCGGTCTGAAAGACACAACCACGGGCGATACGCTGTGCGATCCGGCGAAACCGGTCGTGCTTGAGCGGATGGAATTCCCAGATCCGGTTATTGAATTGGCTGTCGAGCCAAAGACAAAAGCCGACCAGGAGAAAATGGGCATCGCGCTACAACGCCTTGCGGCTGAGGACCCGTCCTTCCGCGTTTCTTCCGATGAAGAGTCCGGTCAGACGATTATCAAAGGCATGGGCGAACTTCACCTCGATATCCTCGTTGATCGCATGAAGCGTGAATTCAAGGTTGAGGCGAATATTGGCGCGCCGCAGGTCGCTTATCGTGAAACGATCTCGAATGAAGCTGACATCGACTACACCCACAAGAAGCAGTCGGGTGGTTCAGGTCAGTTCGCTCGCATCAAGATGCGCGTCATTCCGCAGGAACCGGGATCGGGCTACTCTTTCGAAAGCCAGATCGTTGGCGGCTCTATTCCGAAGGAATATATTCCGGGTGTCGAAAAGGGCATCAACTCCATTCGCGAAAACGGCTTATTGGTCGGCTTCCCGATTCTCGATTTCAAGGTCGAGCTTTATGACGGCGCCTTCCACGATGTGGACTCGTCCGTGCTGGCTTTCGAAATCGCAGCACGTGGCGCGTTGCGTGAGAATAAAGCTGCGCTCGGCTTAGCGCTGCTGGAGCCTGTCATGAAGGTCGAGGTTGTCACGCCGGAAGAATACACCGGTACGGTTATTGGCGACCTTAACTCCCGCCGCGGCCAGATCCAGGAGCAGGAAATGCGCGGCAATGCGAACGTGGTCCATGCCATGGTCCCGCTCGCCAACATGTTCGGCTACGTCAACAACCTCCGTTCGGCGACGCAAGGGCGCGCGAACTACACCATGCAGTTCGATCACTACGAGCGCGTGCCGAAGGCGGTTGAAGATGAAGTCAAAGCGAAACTGGCGGGCTAGCCGGTGATGTGAGCCGCCCGCCAAGAGACAACGGGCAAGAGTTAACGACAGACGTCAAAGAAGACGGAGAGAAGTGAAATGTCGAAGGAAAAGTTTGAACGTACAAAACCGCACGCCAACATCGGCACCATCGGTCACGTTGACCATGGTAAAACGACGCTGACGGCTGCGATCACGAAATATTTTGGCGACTTTAAAGCCTATGATCAGATCGACGCGGCGCCAGAAGAAAAAGCACGCGGCATCACGATCTCCACGGCGCACGTTGAGTATGAGACGGATGGCCGTCACTACGCTCACGTCGACTGCCCGGGCCACGCCGACTACGTGAAAAACATGATCACCGGCGCTGCGCAGATGGACGGCGCGATCTTGGTTGTGAACGCAGCAGACGGCCCGATGCCGCAAACGCGTGAGCACATCCTGCTCGCGCGTCAGGTTGGCGTTCCCGCGATTGTTGTTTACCTCAACAAAGTCGACCAGGTTGACGATGAAGAGCTTCTTGAGCTCGTCGAAATGGAAGTTCGCGAACTTCTTTCGTCATACGAGTTCCCGGGCGATGATATTCCGATCATCAAAGGTTCGGCGCTTGCAGCGCTTGAAGGCCGTGACCCTGAAATCGGCGAAAACTCCATCAAGCAGTTGATGGAAGAAGTCGACAAGTACATCCCGACGCCGGATCGTCCGGTTGACCAGCCGTTCCTTCTGCCGATCGAGGACGTTTTCTCGATCTCCGGTCGCGGTACGGTTGTAACGGGCCGTGTTGAGCGCGGTGTTGTTAATGTTGGCGACGAACTAGAAATCGTCGGCATCAAAGACACCAAGAAAACGACCTGCACAGGCGTTGAAATGTTCCGCAAGCTGCTTGATCGCGGGGAAGCCGGCGACAACGTTGGCGTTCTCTTGCGCGGTATCGAGCGTGACGGCGTTGAACGCGGTCAGGTTCTGTGCAAGCCGGGTTCTGTTACGCCGCACACGAAATTCGTTGCTGAGGCTTACATTCTGACGAAAGAAGAAGGCGGTCGTCACACGCCGTTCTTCGCGAACTACCGTCCGCAATTCTACTTCCGTACGACTGACGTGACAGGCGTTGTTACGCTTAAAGAAGGTACGGAAATGGTTATGCCGGGCGACAATGCCGAGCTTAATGTCGAGCTGATCGTGCCGATCGCCATGGAAGAGAAGCTTCGCTTCGCTATCCGTGAAGGCGGCCGCACCGTTGGCGCTGGCATCGTCTCGAAGATTGTAGAGTAGGCATAAGAAATAAAAGCGCGGGCCGGCCCCAATCGGCCCGCGCTTTCGACTCTGAGAACCAAGAAACCGAACTGAAAAGAACGAAGCGTTAGACACATGCAACAGAATATCCGCATCAGGCTAAAAGCGTTTGATCATCGCGTGCTCGACGCTTCGACGATCGAGATCGTCAACACGGCGAAACGTACTGGCGCGAATGTGCGCGGGCCTATCCCGCTGCCGACGCGTATTGAGCGTTACACCGTCAACCGGTCTCCACATGTGAACAAGAAAAGCCGTGAGCAGTTCGAAATGCGCACCCATAAGCGTATGCTCGATATTGTCGATCCGACGCCGCAAACGGTTGATGCGCTCATGAAACTCGACCTCTCGGCTGGTGTCGATGTCGAAATCAAACTCGGCGCGTGAAGGAGCATTTGACGATGCGTACGGGATTAATTGCAAAAAAGATGGGCATGACGCGCATCTACACCGAGGACGGCAATCATTTGCCGGTCACGGTGATGCAGCTTGAAGGCTGTCAGGTTGTCGGTCAGCGCACCGCTGACAAGAACGGCTACACGGCTGTTCAGCTCGGCGCCGGCGCCAAGAAAGCAAAACGCGTCACGAAAGCCGAACGCGGGCAATTCGCCAAAGCGAATGTTGAGCCTAAGGCGAAAGTGGCTGAGTTCCGCGTTTCTGACGAAAACATGATTGATGTCGGGGCTGAGTTGTCAGCCGAACATTTCATTCCCGGTCAAAAAGTTGACGTTACTGGCACCTCTATCGGTAAGGGTTTTGCCGGCGCAATGAAGCGTCATAACTTTGGCGGCTTGCGCGCCTCGCACGGTGTTTCGATCTCGCACCGTTCACACGGGTCTACGGGTCAGTGTCAGGATCCGGGTAAAGTCTTCAAAGGTAAGAAGATGGCCGGCCACATGGGTGCGGCTCGTGTGACGACGCAAAACCTTGAAATCGTTCGCACTGATGGCGATCGCGGTTTGATCCTGATTAAGGGCGCCGTGCCTGGGCCAAAAGGCGGCTGGGTGTTCATCAAGGATGCAGTCAAGCGCGCTGCGCCAGAAGGCGTGCCGACGCCGGCTGGATTGAAGACCGCGAAAGCTGATGAAGAAAAAGTCGACAGCCCGGAGCCCGATTCTCCGGAAGCGGAAATGGTCGCTGAAGGCGCGCCAGTCGATGATCAGGCGCCTGCAGAAGAAACGAAAAAAGAAGGGGACGAATAATGAAAGCCGACGTCCTCAGCATTGAGAATAAAAAAGCCGGGTCCATCGATCTTGACGATGGGATCTTTGGGCTGGAGCCGCGCAAAGACATCTTGCACCGCTGTGTCGTTTATCAATTGGCGAAAAGACAGCAGGGCACGCACAAAACCAAAGAGCGTAACGAAGTCAGCGGCACGACCAAGAAGTTTGGCCGTCAGAAGGGTTCCGGCGGCGCTCGCCATGGCAATCGCAAGGCGCCGCTCTTCCGTGGCGGCGGCAAGGCTCATGGTCCGCGTCCGCGCAGCCATGCGATTTCACTGCCGAAAAAAGTGCGCCAGCTTGCGCTGAAGCATGCGTTATCGTCGAAAGCGGCATCCGGCTCGCTCGTCATTATCGACGAGGCGAAAATGGAAAATGCGAAAACAAAAACACTCGTTGACGCGCTTTCAAAGCTGGAAATTTCAAATGCGCTGATCGTTGACGCGAGCGTTGACGAGCATTTCGGCCTGGCGACGCGCAATCTTAAGGGCGTCGACATGCTGCCTGTGATCGGCGCTAATGTTTACGACATTCTGCGTAAGGACAAACTGGTCCTTACTAAAGCGGCCGTTGAAGGTCTGGAGGCGCGCCTCAAATGAGCAAGAAACAAGCAGTACAAGGCGCGGAAGCGCACTATGACACGCTGATCCAGCCTGTGATCACGGAAAAGTCGACGATCGCGTCAGAAAACAACCAGGTTGTTTTCCAGACACCGATCACAGCGACAAAGCCGGAGATCAAGGAAGCGGTTGAAACGCTATTCAAAGTAAAAGTGAAAGCGGTCAACACCCTGCGGGTCAAAGGCAAGAACAAACAGTTTCGCGGGCGCCCTTACACGCGCTCAACAGTAAAAAAAGCGATCGTGACGCTTGAAGAGGGTCACACAATCGACGTGACCACAGGACTTTAAGGCGGGGTTTTAAGACCAATGGCTTTGAAAAAATTCAAACCGACAACGCCGGGACGCCGCCAGCTGGTGCTGGTGGACAAGAGCGAACTTTGGAAGGGCAAGCCGGTCAAGGCTTTGACTGAAGGCCTGACCGAGAGCGCAGGGCGTAACAATACGGGTCGCATTACCGTCCGCCGTCGCGGCGGCGGCGCGAAAAAGACCTATCGCTGTATCGATTTCAAACGCCGCAAGTTTGATATCGAGGCGAAGGTTGAACGTCTCGAATATGATCCGAACCGCACAGGCTTCATCGCTTTAGTGAAGTATCTGGACGGCGAGCAGGCATACATTCTTGCGCCACAGCGCCTGAAAGCCGGTGACAAAGTCATCTCCGGAACGAAAGTCGATGTGAAGCCAGGCAATGCGATGCCGCTGAAGTCGATCCCGGTCGGTACGATCATTCACAATGTTGAAATGAAGCCGGGCAAAGGCGGTCAGCTCGCACGTTCGGCTGGCGCTTATGCGCAGCTCGTTGGCCGTGACAGCGGCATGGCGCAGGTTCGCATGCAGTCTGGCGAGGTTCGCCTTGTCCATGGCGAGTGCATGGCGACGGTTGGCGCGGTGTCGAACCCGGATCATATGAACCAGTCAATTGGGAAGGCCGGACGCAACCGTCACAAGGGAAAGCGTCCTTCCGTACGCGGTGTTGTCATGAACCCGGTTGATCACCCCCATGGCGGCGGCGAAGGCCGGACCTCTGGCGGCCGTCACCCGGTGACCCCGTGGGGCAAGCCGACCAAAGGCGCCAAGACACGCAAGAATAAAGCAACAGATAAATTCATCCTGCGCTCGCGGCACGCGCGGAAGAAGAAATAAGGCGACGGAGTTTAAACGATATGTCACGTTCAGTCTGGAAAGGTCCGTTCGTCGATCGCTACATGCTTAAAAAGGCAGAAGAAGCGCAGGACGGAAAACATAAAGGCGGGGTCAAGACCTGGTCGCGCCGTTCAACGATCCTGCCGCAATTCGTCGGCATGACGTTCAATGTCTACAACGGACAGAAGTTCATTCCTGTCCATGTCACCGAAGACATGGTCGGTCACAAGTTCGGCGAATTTTCTCCGACGCGCACATACTACGGTCACGGCGCGGATAAAAAGGCGAAGAGGAAGTAATCATGGGGCAGAAGAAAAATCCCCGGCGCGTAAGCGAAACTGCTGCGATGGCGAAAGGTCGTATGATCCGTACGTCGCCGCAGAAGCTTAACCTTGTGGCGCAAATGATCCGCGGCAAGAAAGTGGAAAAGGCGCTCGCCGACCTTACTTTCTCGCGCAAGCGTGTGGCGCTCAACGTCAAGAAGGTGCTTGAGAGCGCCATCGCGAACGCAGAAAACAATCATGACCTCGACATCGATACGCTTGTTGTTGATCAGGCGTTCGTTGGCAAAAACCTCGTGATGAAGCGCTGGAAAGCGCGCGCACGCGGCCGGGTCGGCAGAATTCATAAACCGTTTTCCGAAATCACCATTGTCGTGAAAGAAGTTGAGGAGGCCGCTTAATGGGCCAGAAAGTCAATCCTATCGGCTTGCGCCTCGGTATTAACCGGACGTGGGATTCGCGCTGGTTCGCCGGCAAATCCGCCTATGGCGATTTGCTGCATGAAGACCTCGCGATCCGGAAATATCTAGAGAAGCGCCTGCAACAGGCCGGCGTTTCGCGCATCGTGATCGAGCGTCCGCACAAGAAATGCCGGGTGACGATTTACACAGCGCGCCCGGGCGTCGTCATCGGCAAGAAAGGCGCCGATATCGAAAAGCTGCGCGGCGAGCTGTCGAAACTGTCTTCTTCAGAAACGGTTTTGAACATCGTCGAAATCCGCAAGCCGGAAGTGGATTCGACCCTTGTTGCGGAAAACATCGCGCAGCAGCTTGAGCGCCGCGTCGCATTCCGCCGCGCTATGAAGCGCGCGATGCAAACGGCGCAAAGAATGGGCGCCCTTGGCATTCGCGTGAATGTGTCCGGCCGTCTTGGCGGCGCTGAAATCGCACGGATGGAATGGTACCGCGAAGGCCGCGTGCCGCTTCACACGCTTCGCGCTGACATCGATTACGGCGTTGCTACCGCGCAAACGACTTACGGCGCGATTGGCATCAAGGTCTGGATCTTCAAAGGCGAGATCATGGAACACGACCCGATGGGTCAGGAAAAGCGATTGATTGATGCTCAAACTGGCGGCGTGTCAGGCGGCGGGCGCGATAATCGTCCTGCCCGCTAGTGGGTCTGCAAGGAAACGAGTTGGAACAGTAAGATGCTGCAACCGAAGAAGACAAAATACCGCAAGATGCACAAAGGGCGCATCAAGGGCGTCGCAAAAGGCGGCACGGAGTTGAACTTTGGCTCACACGGTCTGAAAGCCGTGCAGCCGGAGCGCATCACCTCGCGTCAGATCGAGGCGACACGCCGTGCGATCACCCGCGCCATGAAGCGTCAGGGCCGCGTCTGGATCCGTATTTTTCCGGATGTGCCGGTCTCCAAGAAACCGACGGAAGTGCGCATGGGTAAGGGCAAGGGCTCCGTCGAATATTGGGCGGCGAAGGTAAAGCCAGGCCGGGTCATGTTCGAAATTGACGGCGTCACTGATGAAACCGCGCGTGAAGCATTGGCGCTGGGCGCTGCAAAGCTGCCGATCAAAACGCGCATCGTAACGCGTATTGGCGAATAAGGAACGACGACGATGGAAGCCAGCGAAGCACGCGATTTGACCCCCGATGAGTTGAAGGACCGTATTCTTCAGCTCAAGCGCGAGCAGTTTAACCTGCGCTTTCAAAAGGCGTCGGGTCAGCTCGAAAAGACCGCACGCATCGGCGAAGTCCGTAAGGACATCGCCCGTTTGAAAACCATTCTCGGTGAAAAAGTCCGAGCGAACTAGGAATCAGAGGCGAAAAAAATGCCCAAACGCATACTGCAAGGCACTGTTGTGAGCGACAAAGGCAACCAAACGGTTGTCGTGAATGTTGAGCGGTTTTTTACGCATCCGCTTTTCAAAAAGACAGTTCGCCGCTCGAACAAGTTTCACGCGCATGACGCGGAGAATGCTTACAAGGCGGGCGATCTCGTCCGAATTCAGGAATGTGCGCCGAAGTCAAAGCTGAAGCGCTGGGAAGTTATCGGGCACGGCTCGAAAGGTTAAGAGGTTCGCTGAGGCGAACGGTTTGAAGTCAAGCGGGCGATGAGCCCATCAGGAGCGGCATCATGATTCAGATGCAATCAAATTTGGACGTAGCCGATAATTCCGGCGCCAAGCGCGTTCAGTGCATCAAGGTGCTTGGCGGCGCAAAGCGCAAATACGCCGGCGTGGGCGATATTATCGTCGTGTCCGTAAAGGAAGCGATCCCGCGCGGCCGCGTTAAAAAAGGCCAGGTCATGAAGGCCGTTGTCGTTCGGACGGCGAAAGACATCATACGCCGCGATGGATCGGTAATCCGTTTCGACCGCAACGCCGCTGTCCTGATCAACAGCAATAAAGAGCCGATCGGCACGCGTATCTTTGGCCCGGTGACGCGCGAACTTCGCGCCGCCAAGCATATGAAGATCGTGTCGCTCGCACCGGAGGTTTTGTAGTCATGGCTGCGAAGATTAAAAAAGGCGACAAGGTGATTGTCCTTGCAGGCCGCGATCGCGGCGCCGAGGGCGAAGTGATCCAGGTGATGCCGAAGGCGGACCGTGTGGTCGTGCGCGGCGTCAACCTGATCAAGAAGCACCAGAAGCAAACGCAGACGGAGCAGGGCGGCATCATTTCGAAAGAAGCGCCGCTCCATATCTCCAATGTTGCGCTCAAAGATCCTTCAACAGGCAAGCCGACACGCGTCGGGTTCAAGGTTGACGGTGATAAGAAAGTACGCGTCGCGAAAGCGTCGGGTGAGGTAATCGATGGCTGAAGCAAGCACATATCAACCGCGTCTGAAGACGCTTTATAACGACGCCATTCGGGGCAAGCTGGACGACAAGTTCAAGTTCCCGAACAAGATGATGACGCCTCAGCTAGAGAAGATCGTCATCAACATGGGCGTTGGCGATGCCGTGAATGATCGTAAAGCCGTTGATGCGGCGGTACAGGATCTGACCCTGATTTCAGGCCAAAAGCCGGTCATCACCAAGGCGAAGAAATCCATCGCCGGCTTCAAGCTGCGTGAAGGCATGGCGGTTGGCTGCAAGGTGACCTTGCGCAAGGATCGCATGTACGAGTTTCTCGATCGCCTGATTACGATCGCGCTGCCGCGCGTGCGTGACTTCCGCGGTCTGAACGCCAAGAGTTTTGACGGCCGCGGCAACTACGCCATGGGCCTTAAAGAACACATCGTGTTTCCGGAAATCGACTACGACAAGGTCGACAAAATCCGGGGCATGGACATTATTATCTGCACCTCCGCTCGCACCGACGATGAGGCGCGTGAACTGCTTCGGGAATTCAATTTCCCGTTCCGTAAATAAGAAAGCGTTGAGCAAGGTCCGAGTGTCGGAAACCGGCTTACAGAGGAGATACAATGGCTAAGAAAGCAATGGTCGAGCGCGATCTCAAACGCCGCCGGATGGCGAAAAAGTTTGAGTCCAAACGCAACCGGCTGAAAGCGATCATTAAGGATCAGGAACAGCCTGGTGAAGAGCGTTTCATGGCGGCGTTGAAGCTTGCGGAAATTCCGCGCAATTCGTCGAAAACGCGCATTCGCAACCGCTGTCTCGTGACAGGCCGTCCGCGTGGGTTCTATCGCAAATTGAAGATGTCGCGGATCGCTTTGCGCGATCTTGGTTCGTCCGGAAAAATTCCGGGCCTGGTTAAGTCGAGCTGGTAAGGAGCCTGAAACAAGATGGCTATCAATGATCCTGTCGGCGATCTGATCACCCGTATCCGCAATGCGCAGATGCGCCGTCATTCAACGATGAACGTACCGGCGTCAAAGCTGCGCGGTTGGGTTCTCGATGTTCTGCAGAGCGAGGGCTACATTCGCGGCTACTCGCGTACGGAAAAAGAAGGCGAAAAGCCTAGCTTTGACGTAGAGCTTAAATATTACGAAGGCGCGCCGGTCATTCAAAAGATCAAGCGCGTGTCCAAGCCGGGCCGCCGGGTTTATTCTTCGGTGCGCGACCTTTCTACGGTTCGCAACGGCCTTGGCATTTCAATCGTATCGACGCCGAAAGGCGTCATGTCAGACGCGGCAGCGCGCGACGCCAATGTCGGCGGCGAAGTGCTCTGCGAAGTTTACTAAGGGTTGGGAGAATAAAATGTCCCGCATTGGTAAAAAGGTAATCCCGGTTCCCGGCGGCGTTACTGTCAACGTCGATGGGCAAACGGTGAACGCCAGGGGTCCGAAGGGCGAATTAAAGTTCGTCGTCAATGAGCTTTGCACGGTCGCGCTCGAGGATAACGAGATTTCCGTCAAGCCGGTCAATAATTCAAAGCCGGCGCGTTCGATGTGGGGCATGAGCCGCACGCGGATCGCCAATATGCTTGAAGGCGTGACGAACGAATACACCAAGACCCTTGAACTGGTCGGTGTTGGTTATCGCGCGCAAATGAAGGGCGCCGCCCTCAATCTCGCGCTTGGGTATAGTCATGAAATCGACTATCCGGCGCCAGACGGTGTCAAAATCGCTACCCCGAAACCTACGGAAATCGTGATTTCGGGCATCGACAAGCAAAAGGTTGGTCAGGCTGCGGCTGAAATCCGCGCCATGCGTCCGCCTGAACCGTATAAGGGCAAAGGCATTAAATACGCTGACGAATACATCTTCCGTAAGGAAGGTAAGAAGAAGTAACGCTTCGAACAGGGAATTACGGCAATGGCCGATCAGAAAAGAAAACAGCAAAATTCGCGGGCGACGCGGACCAGAGCCAAGCTTCAGCGCGTCTCAACCGAGCGTCCGCGTCTTTCAGTGTTTCGTTCATCGAAAAACATCTCAGCGCAGATCATCGATGACAAGCAAGGCAAGACGCTCGCTTCCGCTACGTCTCTCGAAAAGGAATTTGGCAAGGGTTCCGATAAGGACGCCGCAGCAAAAGTCGGCAAGACACTTGCGGAACGCGCAGCTAAAGCCGGCGTCAAAAGCGTCGTCTTCGATCGAGGCGGCTATATGTATCACGGCCGGGTAAGAGCGCTGGCGGAAGCCGCGCGTGAAGCCGGTTTGAATTTTTAAGGAGTAGATCCTAATGGCTCGAGAAGAAGGACGCGGCCGGGGACGCGGTCAAGGCAAAGGCCGGGGTGAACGCGAAGAGCGCGACGAATTCGTCGATAAGCTTGTCGCGATCAACCGTGTGGCGAAAGTGGTCAAGGGCGGTAAAAACTTCGGTTTCGCTGCGCTTGTCGTTGTCGGCGACCAGAAAGGCCGTGTCGGTTTCGGCAAGGGCAAGGCGCGCGAAGTGCCCGAAGCGATCCGGAAAGCCAGCCAGGAAGCGAAACGCAACCTTGTTCGCATTCCCTTGCGCGAAGGCCGCACGCTTCATCATGACGCCCATGGCCGCTGGGGTGCAGGCAAGGTCGTTCTTCGCTCTGCGCCTGCTGGTACCGGTATTATCGCCGGCGGTCCGATGCGCGCTATTTTTGAAACGCTCGGCGTTCAGGATGTGGTTGCGAAGTCGATCGGCTCGTCAAATCCGTACAACATGGTTCGCGCGACAGTGAACGCGCTGCAAAACCAGACCAGTCCGCGAAACATGGCGGCGAAACGCGGCAAGAAAGTATCCGAAATCCTGACAACCAGGAATCGCGATGCTGAAGCCGGCGCAGACGCGGCGTAAGAGGTTCGAATAATGGCTCAGAAAAAAACCATCAAAGTTCGCCAGACTGGCAGCCCGATCCGGCGGCCGGGAGACCAGCGTGCAACGCTGGTTGGTCTGGGGCTGAACAAAATCGGCCGCGAGCGTGAATTGGAAGATACGCCTTCGGTCCGCGGCATGATCCGCAAGGTCTCCCACATGGTGGAGATTGTTGAAGAGTAAATCGCGCATTCGCGCATAACAGGCGAGGCGAGCTTTCCCTGATGAAGCATCGTCGCAAGTCGAGGTGATAAAATGAAACTCAACGAACTTTCAGATAATAAAGGCGCCCGTAAAAATCGGATGCGCGTTGGTCGCGGTATTGGTTCCGGTAAAGGAAAAACCGGTGGCCGCGGTGTTAAAGGCCAGAAATCACGCTCTGGCGTTTCCGGCATCCGCGCCTATGAAGGCGGTCAGATGCCGCTTTACATGCGCTTGCCGAAGCGTGGCTTTAAAAAGCCAAATCGCCTTGCTTTCGTTGAGGTCAATATTGGACGGCTGCAGACGGCTATCGATGCCGGCAAGCTAGACGCCGCCAAGAAAATTGACGCCTCCGTATTGGAAGAGGCCGGCGTTATCCGCCGCGCCAAGGCCGGCATCCGCCTTCTTGGCACTGGCGAGCTCAAAGCCAAGCTCGAGATCGAGGTGGCGCATGCTTCGGCGGGCGCAAAAGCAGCCGTTGAAAAGGCCGGCGGCTCCGTAACGCTTAAAGGCGGCGAATAAGCCATTTTCCTTGGAAGGGTTGCCGCTTGTGAACAGCAGCCCCACATGGGCGGAATTCGCTCCCTAACCAGCCAGGTGAAGCTTTAAGATGACATCAGCAGCGGAACAGTTTGCCTCGAATATCAATCTGTCTTCCTTCGCGAAGGCGGAAGAATTGAAAAAACGCCTGCTGTTCACGCTTGGCGCATTGATTGTCTATCGTTTGGGCACGTTTGTCCCAATCCCTGGAATTAACCCGCAAGCCTTTGCGCAGGCGTTTCAAAGCCAGCAAGACGGCTTGATGGGGACGCTGAACATTTTCGCCGGCGGCGCGGTTGAGCGGATGGCGATTTTCGCGCTCAACATCATGCCTTACATTTCCGCATCGATCATCATGCAGTTGATGACGGCTGTTATCCCGTCGCTTGAAGCGATCAAGAAAGAAGGCGAGCAGGGACGCCGTCAGATCAATCAGTACACAAGATATCTCACCGTATTTCTTGCAACGATGCAGGGCTATTTTATCGCCATCAGCCTTTCGTCGAATGCGGGCAGCGGCATTCCGGTGGTGGCCAATCCCGGACCGTTCTTCCTGGTGACGACGGTTGTGACGCTTGTTGGCGGCGTCATGTTCCTCTTGTGGCTTGGCGAACAGATCACGGCGCGCGGCGTCGGCAACGGCGTATCGCTGATCATCTTTGCCGGCATTGTCGCAGAATTGCCGCGTGCGATTGCCGGTCTTCTCGATCAGGGCCGGACCGGGGCCGGCGTTGGCGGCGGCGCTATTCTTGTTATCGCTGCTCTGGCGCTGGCGCTCATTGCGTTTGTTGTTTTCATCGAACGGTCTCAACGGCGGATCCTTGTTCAGTATCCGCGCCGACAGGTCGGTCAGAAGATGACGCAAGGTGAGAAATCGCACCTGCCGCTTAAGTTGAACGTATCCGGCGTTATTCCGCCGATCTTTGCTTCGTCGCTTTTATTGTTGCCTGCCACGGCCGCTGGCGCCGTTGGCGATGGCTCGCCGGACTGGCTGCAGAATTTGACCTATCTCTTTGCGCCGCAACGGCCTGCCTATATCGCGCTTTATGCGTTCCTGATTATCGGCTTTACGTTCATCTACACGTCCGTCGTCTTCAACGTTGAAGACGTTGCCGATAATCTGAAAAAATATGGCGGGTTCATTCAGGGATACCGCCCGGGTTCCCGAACGGCCGAGTATCTCGATTTCGTGCTGACGCGCCTGACTATGATTGGCGCGGCCTATTTGACCTTTGTCTGTATTCTGCCGGAAATTCTCAAAGCCAATTACAGTCAATCGATACCGGTTTACATAGGGGGCACGTCGCTGCTCATTGTGGTCTCGGTGACGCTCGATACGGTCTCGCAGATTCAAGGGCACCTGGTCGCCCAGCAATATGAGAGCCTGATCAAGAAGTCGAAATTGCGCGGGAGCAGGCGATGATCGTCATCTTCCTCGGTCCTCCCGGCGCGGGAAAGGGCACGCAGGCGGCACATATCGTCGAACGCTACAAGATTCCTCAATTGTCCACTGGCGACATGTTGAGGGCGGCCGTGGCGGCGAAAACGCCTGTTGGCGTCAAAGCCAAGGAAGTGATGGACGCCGGCAATCTGGTGTCTGATGAAATTGTCGGCGCCATCGTCTCTGACCGGATCGAAGAGCCCGATTGCGCCAGGGGCTTCCTTCTGGACGGCTTTCCGCGGACCCTGGTTCAGGCGGAAATGCTGGACGAGATTCTGGCGAAAAAAGGCCTCTCCGTGAATGCGGTGATTGAGCTGAAAGTGGACGAGGCGGCGCTGCTCGATCGCCTCCGCAACCGCATTGAAGAGACCAAGGCGCGCGGCGAGGAAGTGCGCGCCGATGACAATGAAGAGACCTTCGCGAAGCGCCTCGGCGTTTACAGCGAGCAGACGGCTCCCCTGATCCCGTATTACGAGAAACAGGGGAAATTACGCGCCGTGGACGGCATGGGGACAGTCGAAGACGTCTCGGCCGCGCTCGACGCGATTTTAGACCCGATTTCGGCCTAAAATAGGTCGGAAAAACGGTTGACGGCGGGCCGCGCGTAGGCTTATCAAACGCGCTCTCCGCCAACAGGAGATCAGCTCGCTCGGCGCGGCATTCGCCATGCGCCGTCGCGGGCTTTATGCGGTTCGCGGCCGGTGTGCTGCGAGCAGCGAAAGACGGCTTGCCCGGCCTCTACCAGGGCGGAGAACGAAGAAAAAGGAACGAATCCCGTGGCCCGTATTGCAGGCGTCAACATTCCGACGAACAAGCGCGTAACCATCGCGCTGCGTTACATTCACGGCATTGGCCCAGCCAAAGCTGCTGAAATTTGTGAAAAAGCAGGCATCACGCCAGAGCGGCGGGTGAATGAACTGTCTGACTCTGAAGTCTTGCAGATCCGCGAGACGATCGACAGCGATTATATGGTGGAAGGTGATCTTCGCCGTGACGTCGCCGTCAACATCAAGCGTTTAATGGACCAGGGTTGCTATCGCGGACTTCGTCATCGTCGCGGGCTTCCGGTTCGTGGACAGCGTACACATACCAATGCACGTACGCGCAAAGGTCCAGCCAAGCCGATCGCCGGCAAAAAGAAATAAGGGATAAAAAAAGATGGCGAAACAAGCTGCTGCTACGCGCGTTAAGCGCCGCGAACGCAAAAACATCTCCACCGGCGTTGTTCACGTGAACGCGTCGTTCAACAACACCATGGTGACGATATCTGACGAGCAGGGCAATGCGATTGCATGGTCGTCCGCTGGCGGCATGGGTTTTAAAGGCTCACGCAAATCGACCCCATACGCTGCGCAGCTTGCTGCAGAAGACGCAGCCAAGAAAGCCATGGAACACGGGCTTCAGACGGTGAGCGTTGAAGTGCGCGGTCCGGGTTCTGGCCGTGAAAGCGCGTTGCGCGCGCTGCAGTCGGCAGGCCTCACCGTAACGATTATTCGAGACGTCACGCCAATCCCTCACAATGGCTGCCGTCCGCGTAAACGCCGCCGCGTTTAATTCTGACACTGACGAACAGAGAGCGACATCCACATGGATTCCACAAATATTCTTGAGAAAAACTGGCTTGAGCTGATCCGGCCGCAAAAGCTCGACGTTACGCCGGGTACGGATTCCAGCCGTAAAGCCGTTATGGTCGCCCAGCCGCTTGAGCGCGGCTTTGGCCTTACGCTTGGCAACTCGCTGCGCCGTATCCTTATGTCGTCGCTGCAGGGCGCGGCGGTTACGTCGATCCAGATTGACGGCGTCGTGCACGAGTTCTCATCCATTCCGGGCGTCCGGGAAGATGTGACCGATCTCGTTCTCAATATTAAACAGCTTGCGTTGCGCATGCATGCCGATGGTCCGAAAAGGCTGGTTCTCAAAAAGGACACGCCGGGCCTCGTCACTGCAGCGGATATTGAAGAGACGTCCGCCGTTGAAATTCTCAATAAGGACCATGTGATTTGTCACCTTGATGAAGGCGCAAATCTGCGGATCGAAATGACGGTCAACACGGGCAAGGGCTATGCGCCTGCTGAGCAGAACCGCCCAGAAGACGCGCCGATCGGTCTGATCCCGATCGACAGTCTCTATTCCCCGGTTATACGGGTCGCCTATCGCGTCGAGAACACGCGCGAAGGCCAGGTTCTCGACTATGACAAGCTGATCATGGAAGTCGAAACCGATGGTTCTATGTCTCCTGACGATTCCGTTGCCTATGCGGCGCGTATTCTTCAGGACCAGCTCCAGATCTTCATCAACTTCGACGAGCCGACCAAGGACACGGGCGGCGATGCGCGCGAAGAGCTGCCGTTTAACCCGGCGCTGTTGCGTAAAGTTGACGAGCTTGAGCTTTCCGTCCGCTCTGCAAATTGCCTGAAGAACGACAACATCGTTTATATCGGCGATCTCATCCAGAAGACGGAAGCGGAAATGCTCCGTACGCCGAACTTCGGCCGCAAGTCGCTGAACGAGATCAAGGAAGTGCTGGCTGGTCTTGGCCTGCATCTCGGCATGGACGTGCCGGACTGGCCGCCGGATAACATTGAAGACCTCGCGAAGAAATTTGATGAATAACTGACGGGACGTCAGCTTTAAGGAGAAAAAGCCATGCGACACGGGATGGCGCACAGAAAACTGAACCGCACCCACGAGCATCGCAAAGCGATGTTCGCCAACATGGCTTGCGCGCTGATCAAGCACGAACAGATCACTACGACCTTGCCAAAGGCGAAGGAACTTCGCCCGATCGTTGAAAAACTCGTCACAAAGGCGAAACATGCCTCGAAAGACGAGGGGCGTTCGCTGCACCTGCGCCGCCAGGTGATTTCATCGATCCGCGACAAGGACATGGCCAAGAAGCTGTTTGACACTTTGGGCCCGCGTTACGAAGAGCGCGACGGCGGCTATATCCGCATCATGAAAGCGGGTTTCCGCTACGGCGATAACGCACCGCTCGCGGTTATCGAATTTGTCGACCGTGATGAAGACGCGAAAGGCCAGGATTCAGGTCCGGTCATGGGCGTTGAGGACGATGACGACGACGAATAGACAAGCCGTAATCCGACTTACTGTTTGAATAGAGGGCGCGCGGGGATATATTTCCCGCGCGTTCTTCATTTGGAGGCTAGTTTCATGTTCCGTTTCGTTTTCGCCGGATTTGGCGCGTTACTGTTTGCCGTTAATACCGCTTGCGCGCAGCCAGCGCCTGAGACGCAATCTGCAACTGAAACGATCGAGCCGGAAATGGCGGCGGAGCAGATCGGGTCCGCGCCGCGCGTGGTCCCGCAATCGCTGGGTGAGGTGAAACTCTCTTTCGCGCCGGTTGTGGAACGCGCAGCGCCGGCTGTCGTCAATGTCTATACAAAGCGCGTTGTGCAACAGCGCAGCCCATTCGCGGGCGATCCGTTTTTCGAACGCTTCTTCGGCGGGGGTGATTTCGGCGCGCCGCGCGAGCGGGTGCAGAACTCGCTCGGGTCCGGCGTTATTGTCAGCCCGGATGGCGTTGTCGTCACTAACAATCACGTCATCGAAGGCATGACAGAGATCAAGGTCGTGCTCAGCGACCGGCGTGAGTATGAAGCCGAGCTTGTGCTGGCTGACTCGCAGACGGACCTCGCCGTATTGCGTATCAATGTGGATGAACCGCTTCCGTATCTGACTTTCGCGAACTCTGACTCCATTCAGGTCGGCGATGTGGTGCTCGCCATCGGTAATCCGTTTGGCGTCGGCCAGACTGTTACCAACGGCATTATTTCGGCGCTGGCGCGTACGGCGGTTTCGGTTTCCGATTACTCGTTCTTTATACAGACGGATGCAGCTATAAATCCGGGCAATTCCGGCGGCGCCCTGATCGATATCGACGGGCGGCTCGTCGGGGTTAACTCGGCGATTTATTCGCGCTCAGGCGGTTCAAACGGCATCGGTTTCGCTATTCCCTCGCGTCTTGTACAGCAGGTCATCAAGTCCGCCATCAGCGGAACGGCGCTGGTGCGCCCCTGGCTTGGCGCATCCTCCAGCACGGTGACGTCGGACATGGCCAAGGCGTTGCAACTGGCGCGGCCGGCCGGCGCCATTGTCGATGACGTCTGGGAGAATGGTCCTGCGGACAATGCCGGCATAGAGCCAGGGGATGTCATCATCGAAGTCGATGGACAGCCCGTCTTTGATGCGCAGACGCTGCAATATCGCATCGGCGTCAATAATGACGGCGACAGCACAGACGTAAAGTTCGTGCGCAACGGGAGAGAGCGCTCCGCAACATTAACGCTTTCCCTGCCGCCAGAAACGCCCGAGCGCGATCCGCGTGCACTAGAAGGCAATCATCCGCTGAACGGCGTCACGGTAGACAATCTCTCACCGAGATACAGTGAGGAACTGGGGCTCGATCCATTGTCGAAAGGCGTTGTGGTTTCAGAGGTGCAATCGCGCTCATTCGCAGCGCGACGAGGGCTGCGCCCCGGCCACAAGATAGTCTCGGTCAACGGGCGCGCCGTGAACACAGCGGCTGAACTCGCCCGCGAGATCGCCAAGCCGGCGCGAAGCTGGGAGCTTGAAATCGATACCGGCGGGCGCATCGTGCCGTGGCGCGTGGGGCGGTGACCGGCTATGCTAACCCATCTTGGATTTTTAGGTGTTTTTCAAAAGTGTAAGATGCGGAATTCGCAAAGCCTTCAGAACTGTCATCACCGGGCTCGTCCCGGTGATCCAGTAATGTTGGCGGCTTGAACTGGATTGCCGGAACAAGCCCGGCAATGACATCAGATTTTGGTTTTGTGTAAGCGCCTCAGGATGAGGGCTTTGTAAATTCAGGCCAACTCTCCACGCGCGTAGCCGCGTTGAAAGGAAC
The DNA here is from genome assembly GCF_028748065.1 of Hyphococcus flavus. Lineage (GTDB taxonomy): Bacteria > Pseudomonadota > Alphaproteobacteria > Caulobacterales > Parvularculaceae > Hyphococcus > Hyphococcus flavus. The sequence goes on from NZ_CP118166.1 coordinate 2,871,423, forward strand.
GGCATTGTCAGACCTCTTCCAGTCCGCCGGGCTTGAAAACGACGCGCCCCGTCCGTTGGCGGATCGTTTGCGGCCAACAAAATTGGACGATGTGGTCGGGCAGGACCATCTGTTGGCAAAAGGCGCGCCGTTAAGGCGGATGCTGGATGCCGGGCGTCTTTCGTCGCTGATCCTGTGGGGCCCGCCCGGCGTTGGCAAGACGACTATCGCGCGGCTGCTCGCGGACGGCGCCAAGCTTGAGTTTGAACAGATCTCGGCGATCTTTTCCGGCGTCGCCGATTTGCGCAAAGTCTTCGAACGCGCCAAGGCGCGACGGGCGGCGGGAAAGGGAACGCTCTTGTTCGTCGATGAGATTCATCGTTTCAACAAGGCGCAGCAGGACGGGTTCCTGCCCCATGTGGAAGCGGGCGTCATCACGCTTGTTGGCGCCACGACTGAAAACCCGTCATTCGAGCTCAACGCTGCGCTGCTTTCCCGCGCGCAGGTTTTTACGCTTAACCGGCTAGACGATGACGCGCTTGAGCAACTGTTAAAACGTGCTGAGGCGGAGAAGGGACGCACGCTTGCACTTACCGGCGAAGCGCGCGCAACGTTTCGGATGATGGCCGATGGCGACGGAAGGTTTGTGCTTAACCTGGCGGAAGAAATCTTCGCTGAGCCTGAGGGCCGAAAGCCGGTTGAACCCAAAGAGCTTGCCGAACTCGTTCAGCGCCGTGCGCCGGTCTACGACAAGGGGCAGGAGTCCCATTACAACCTCGCCAGTGCGTTGCAAAAATCCATCCGCGGTTCGGATGTTGATGCTGCGCTTTACTGGGCCGCGCGCATGCTTGCCGGCGGTGAGGACCCGAAATTCATATTACGCCGGCTCGTGGTGATCGCGTCAGAAGATATCGGCAATGCCGACCCACAGGCGTTGCCGCTCGCCATTGCCGCCAAGGATGCTTACGAATTCCTCGGCCAGCCCGAAGGCGAAATCGCCATTGGCCAATTGGTCGCCTATCTCGGGACGGCGCCGAAATCCAACCGCTCGCATGTTGCATTTAAACAGGCCAAAGGCGCCGCGCGCGACACGGGCTCGCTGATGCCGCCGCCGCACGCCATGAACGCGCCGACAAAACTCATGAAAAACCTCGGCTATTCCGAAGGCTACGTCTACGATCACGATACGGACGAAGGTTTTGCTGGTCTCAACTATTTTCCGCCGGATATGGATCGAAAAGAATTCTATCATCCGTCCCAATACGGGTTCGACAAGGAAATCGCGAAACGACTCACTTACTGGAATAAGAAACGGCAGGAAAAGTCCAAAGGCTGATGCAGGCGTTATGGGATACCGTCACCGCTACGCCCCTGGGCCTTAAAGCTTTAATTGTAGGCGTATGTTTTCTCGTGTTTTTTATGGGAGAGCGGCTCTTGTCTGCTACGCCTTATCCTGCGTCAAAAGCGCGGCTCGTTCGTAATTTTGGTTTATGGGTGATTGTCCTGATCGCTTCACCGATTATCGTAGCGCCGCTGACGGCGCTCGGCGCTAATCAACTTCTTTGGGTTCGGACAGACAGCCTGCAGATGAATGTCCTCGTCCTTGCCGGGGATATCATTCTACTCGACCTGTGGACGTATTGGCTCCACCGCGCATGGCATCGCGTTCCGGTCATGTGGCGTTTTCACAAGGTGCATCATTTCGATGAGTTTCTGGATTCAACCAGCTCGTTTCGCTTTCATCTGGGCGAGGTCGCCGTTTCAGCCGCTTTGCGGCTTATCCCCATCGCCGTACTCGCAATCCCGTTCGCGCATGTGATCGTGTTTGAAACGGTATTGCTTTGCGCTGTTATTTTTCATCATTCAAACCTGCAATTGCCTGAGCGGTTCGAAAACGGATTATCGAGGGTTATGATCACACCCTCGATCCACTGGGTGCATCATCACGCCGTGATGCGCGATACGCATTCAAACTATGGGGCGATTTTCAGTGTCTGGGACCGGTTATTCCATTCACAAAGCAAAACCAAACGCACGCCAAAGATGAAAATAGGCGTCGAATCCATTGAAGATAAACCGTTTTTAGGCTTAATCCTGACACCGTTTATGAGGAGCAAGCAATGAACGCGCATATCTGGCTGGCTGTTGCGGCGGGCGGCGCTGTTGGCGCCATGGCGCGCCACGGCGTTTCGCGTGTGGCGCTGCACTGGCTTGGTCCGAATTTTCCGTGGGGCACGCTGGCGGCGAATGTCGCCGGATCGTTCGCTATGGGGCTGGTTATCGTTTGGCTTTCAGCGCGCGAACCGGCTAACCCGGCGCTGCGCGCTTTTTTAACGGTCGGTCTCCTCGGCGCCTTTACAACGTTTTCGACATTCTCACTGGATGTCGTCGCGCTTTACCGCGACCGGACATTGACCATCGCAGGGATGTATGTGCTGGCTTCCGTACTCTTGTCCGTAAGCGGATTATTGCTTGGGTTATTTGTTGGGCGGCAGGCGGTATGAGCGGCGTACAGACAAGAACAGTCAAAGATGATGAGGCGGGAATGCGTCTCGACCGCTGGTTCAAGGCCCATTTCCCGTCCGTGCGTCATGGCGAGCTGGAAAAATTTCTCCGCAAAGGGCAGGTGCGGGTATCGGGTGGCCGGGCGAAATCAAATCGCCGGCTGGAGCCTGGCGATGAAATTCGCATCCCGCCATTGGACAGTTCAAGAGCTGCAAAAAAACAGCGCCAGTTCAGTGTGGAAGATCAACAAGAGATCAGAAAGCTCATCCTCTATGAGGATGAATCGCTCATTGCGCTGAACAAGCCATTTGGTTTGGCGGTACAGGGCGGCGAGAAAACCAGGCGCCACATTGACGGCATGCTCGCCTCGGTGACGAAAGACGGCGAGCGCCCGCGCCTCGTACATCGTCTGGATAAGGATACGGGCGGCTTAATGCTGGTGGCGAAGACACGGCCGGCGGCGCAACGCTTGAGCGACATGTTCAAGGGGCGTGATATTGAAAAAACCTACTGGGCGCTTGTCAACGGCATGCCGAGGCCGCGCGAGGGGACCATCGACCTGCCCATCGCCAAACGGATGGTGCGGATTGGCGATGGCGAACAGGAACGCGTCGTGCCGGCCGATGGCGAGACAGCCAAAAAGGCGGTGTCGCATTATCAGATCATCGAAGAGGCCGGGGTTGTTTCGTTTCTGGCGATGCAGCCTGTCACCGGGCGCACCCACCAGTTAAGGGTGCACGCTGCTGCGATGGGCTGCCCGGTTGTGGGCGACGGCAAATATGGCAGCGCCCAGTCGCGGATAGAGGGCGTATCGCAAAAGCTGCATTTGTTTTGCCGTTCCATGTCTTTTCCGCACCCGAAATCTGGCCGCCGCATGACGCTGCAAGCTCCCCTGACCGGGCACATGCGCGAGACCTGGTCGTTTTTCGCATTCAATGGCGAGGCAACCTGCGAGTGGCCAGAGGAGTTGAAGTGACCGGGAACGTGTCGCCGAAACGGTTCTACAAGGACGTCGCCACCGATCAATTGGACGGGCGTTATCGCATTCTGCTCGACAGCCGACCCGCGCGCACACGCGGTAAAAACTTACTGACGGCTCCGACACAAGCACTGGCAGATGCGATTGCCGGGGAGTGGGACGCTCAAAGTGAGACCATCGATCAAATCAGCATGCCATTAACGGGCGTCATGGCGGCGGCGATTGATGGCGGCGAGAGCGCGGCGCAAACGTGGCTTGATGAAATCCTCAACTATCTGGGGTCCGATCTTGTTTGCTATCGCGCGGACGAACCTGCCGAGCTGGTAGAAAGGCAAGCTGCCGTCTGGGACCCTTATCTTGATTTTGCGCGCGCCGAATTCGGCGCGCCTCTGATGAAAACGCAAGGGATTATCGCCGTAAGCCAACCGCAACTGTCTATCGACGCCGTGCGATCCCATCTCGCTGAACAGCCACCGGAAACGTTGTTCGCCCTGAGGCTGGCGACGGCGATAACCGGATCCGCCGTCTTGGCGTTAGCGCTGTGGCGCAACGCCTACGGGCCTGAAGAAATATTCGAAGCTTCTCTGGTTGACGAACGCTTTCAGGAACAACGATGGGGCGTTGATGAAGAGGCAATGGCGCGCCAATCGCGCCTTGGCGCCGAGTTCGCCAGCATCGCCCGTTTCTTAAATTTAGTGGCTGCGGATTACTGATCAACCGTTTCGCCGCGGTTGAGAGCACGAAACCGCGCGAGTTCCTCGCCAGTCAGGATCGTGTCTTTGTCGGCATCCATTGAGTCAAAGTCGAGCATGGTTTCCCGGATAAAATCCTGAAGGCTGAGGGTTTCCGCCGCTCCGGCCATAAAGGCGAATTTTTCAAGCGCGTACGCCTTGGTCTGCATTTCCGCCGTGTCAGGATCAATTTCCGCCAGAAAGGCGTCGTATTTTCGCTGTTGTGCGATTTCGTTATTTGGCGCTTCTGCCTGACGCGCCTCGTTCAGGCGCCAGGTATTGACGAGGTCCGCGAATTCTTGCGCCGTCATGGCCCCGTCACGGTTTGCATCGGCGATAACAAAATCCAGCTTTGCTTCTTCGAATGCTTCGGTTCTGGTCAGTGCTTCCCGGTCATAACGCTCTTTGAGACGTTGAACGGTTGTCTTTCCAGCTTCGGTTTCGCGATAGGGCTGGTCTCGTGAGTAGGTGACAGTGCGTTTTTCAGTTTCGACAACTTCACCGTTAACAGTTCTCTGTAAGGTGAACGATTGCTGGAGTTGCTGGCGGCTGTTCAGCAAATCCGCCATATTGTCCGCATCGACAGAATTGGAAGTATCGCTTTCTGTTTCAGCGCTAGCCGCCGGATCGGCTGTTGATGCGTCATCATTTTCCTGAAAAGCCATCGCGTTGCATGAAAAAAACGCAGTGAAGGCCATCACTGAAAAATTGCGCACTAACGACATTTAACTTACTCCTGAAATCCTTACTGACTGAGTAAACACGAAACAGGGTAAAAAGTCCCCAAATTCAGCACTTATTTGCCGGTAAATTGAACATTAAATCGATTTAATACGTTCCAGAGATCGCGCAGCATCAATCACGGCGTCCCGCGCCGGGCGAAAATTAACCCCTGTCAGCGCACGAACATAGTCACTGTCGGCTTGGGGGACTGAGCCCAAATCGGCGAGCACAGTCGCAATGTTGCGGTCAACCACAGCCAGCAGCCGCACCAGCCAGGCAGGCAGGACCCGGCTCGGTATTTTGCCCGCCCGGTCTGGAAACGCCTGACGCAAAATCTCGGCGATATCGGAAAGTGACAAGGTTTCGCTGGCGGCGATTAATCGGCGCCCGCTTGTCTCAGGGTTTTCAAGAGCGTTTACGTGAATCTGCGCGACGTCACGCACGTCGACAACAGGATAACTGACCGGCGGCACAGCCGGGTAAGCGCCGGTCATCAGCAAACGAATGACATCCAGAGATGCGCCGATATCATCGTCAAGGGCAGGGCCGAACACCAGTCCGGGATTAACGGTCGTGATCCGATGCTTGTATCCGCCGTCTACGGCGGTTTGCCAGGCGGCTTTTTCTGCTTCAGTCTTGGATACGATGTAGGCTGACAATGACTTCCACGATGTGTCCGTCCAATCGGCTTCCTCAACGGTGAAGGTTTCCGGCCTGTTTGGCCGGTACATCATGGCCACCATGGAAGACGTGATCACGATACGCGCTGACTTGTCGGCGGCTTTCAACACACGCAGGACGCCGCCGCGCGCCGCCGGTATGAGCGCATTGCGGTTCGATGGTTGCGCCACGGGAAACGGGGAAGCGACATGCATGACGCCGACGCACCCCCTTGCCGCCTCTTCCCATCCGTCATCCTTGGTGAGGTCGGCGGCGGCGAAGGACAAACGCGAGATGTCGCCGCCTGCGTCAGAAAGGGATTTTTTGATTTGATCCGCCTTGTTAAGGGCGCGCAAGGTGCCGCAGACGTCGTATCCCTTTTGCAGTAATTGGAGCGCTACATGCTTCGCGATAAAGCCGCTGACGCCAGTAACGAGAATCCGCTTTGACAAAACGTCCTCCAGGTTCGCGCTTGCGCGGCGTTTTGATGGCACCGCTGCAGACGCTTTACCAACACGTATAGAGCGAATCGAGTTGCTGGAAATACACCTTTTGTGATGAAAATCGGCCTGAATCCCGCATTTGGTGCGTGGTTATCCCCCACTTTTCCAGCGGCCTTATGCTTCGCCTCAGTCGGATTGCCGAGAGGGGTTGAGCGCTCCCGTACCTCAGCCGGTCCGATCGCGGCGCGCGGGCGGTCGATGCCTTCGCTATCCCAAACGCTTGTAATCCATGCGGGCGAGGGATCGGACATTGGCTTAGTCCCGGCCTGTCGCTGCAACCGAGTCGCGGGGCGATACGCGCTGAAGGCTCACGAAGCCTATGAAGCGCGCCCGCCGCAATCGGTTGGCGATGATGAATAAGCCGCGCGCGAGACGCGATGCGTCCGTGTTTTAAAATTTATGAGGATGTTTCGCGTCTCGCGCAGCCTCTCAAAATGATGCGTCCGGGTTTTGATGAACCGCGGCGGGGAATGGCTATTGAAATTCTGTGTGGCGCCAATGCGAAATGGAGTGATGCAAAGGAAAGCGAATGATCAAAGAAAAACGCAAACGCAGCAAAAGAGCCGGCGCCAAAAGCGAGCCGGAAAAAAAGAAACCCGCCATCACCGAAGAGAACATCGCTGCAGCACACCGTTTCGTTGAGCGGCAGGTTGCGCCGCGCATTCTTGCGAACACGGCAAGGCGGCTAGGCGCTCGCAAGGCAAGACCTCGCGACTTTTACTGCGACTGCATACAGTCGTTTCTTGACGGGCTACCGATCTGCGAGGGTGAAAAACCGGGATGCCGCTTTGCGAAACGCGTCAAAACGGCGGAGATGGAAGCGCATCTATCGGACGCGGCTGAGGCCCATTACATGGTTCTATACCGAACAGAACTGAACAGGCGGAGAAGTAAGCCGTTCCGCACGCCAGCTTGACCTTCCGCCGTTCAGTGCGGCGAAGCGGCGTCATGGGTTGGACCGAAAACATTTCCGAAAGCGCGTTTCAACGCCATATCGGCGTCGTCGAGGGTGACGGGCAGACCGAGATCCACAAGGCTGGTGACGCCAAGGCCCGGTTCGCTAACGCCGCAAGGCGTGATGCCGGTGAAATGCGACAGGTCCGGTTCGACGTTGAGGGCGATGCCGTGAAAGCTGACCCAGCGTCTTATACGCACGCCAATGGCGGCGATCTTGTCTTCTTGCAAGGGGCCGCCTCGCGCTGTGCGGTCCACCCAGACGCCCACGCGGCCGTCACGCCGTTCGCCTTTCACATTGAACTCGGCGAGCATAAGAATGATCCACTCTTCAAGCGCGTTTACAAACGCACGAATGTCTTTTCCGCGCTTTTCAAGGTCGAGCATCAGATAGGCCACACGCTGCCCGGGGCCATGATATGTGTACTGACCGCCGCGCGAGGATTTGTAGACAGGAAAGCGGTCCGCATTCAGAAGATCTTCGGTCTTGGCGCCCGTGCCGCCTGTATAGAGCGCGGGATGCTCCAACAGCCAGACAAGTTCCCCGGCCTCTCCAGCCCTGATTGCCGCCGCCCGTTTTTCCATGAACGCGACAGCCTGCTCGTAGTCCACGCGCTTGTTCGACGTCGCCCACGCCACCGGGGCGTCGTTCCAGAGCTTGGTGCGGGGCGTCTCAAGGCCCGGGTGCGCCGAAATAAAAGTTTCCGCCATGGCGACGTAAATGGCGGTTTGGGCCGTGGATCACAAGTCCGCAATCCAGGGCGCGGGCTTGGGCTTGGCGTCAAACGTCGTAAAAGATCGGAATTCGACAGTTTTTTCGCTTCGATACGGTCTTCACAGGCCCGGAGGGTTTTGCTATCCACCGCGCTCCCGTTCAGGACGTGCGGTCGTGGCGGAATTGGTAGACGCGCAGCGTTGAGGTCGCTGTGGGGCAACCCGTGGAAGTTCGAGTCTTCTCGACCGCACCATGAGCCCGGACCGTTTGCGAAGCAAACGCAGCCGGGCGAAATCAAGCCTCTTTCGGGGCGGAACCGGGAAAGCGCCTATGGCGCTTTTGAAAGCGGAGAATGCGCCGGCAGGCGCCCAACGGCGCTTTTACGGACACTTACTGCGCAAAACCCACCTCCATTAACCCTTAACAAGGCACAAACCCTGCATCGCCGCCATTATGGAGGCGGGACGCATGGTTATCGCAGGAATTGCCTTTTCCGTAGCCGCGGCTGGCGCAGCGGGTGATACGCTGTTCATAAGACCCGGCCCGTGTCAGGCCGATCAGACCTACCTTTTGGCGGCCAATAGCGGCGCCATCATTCAGGTTAACGCGGATACGCCGGAACGCCCTGAAACCAGCGTGATCGTTTTTCGCAAGCGCGACCGACAAGGATGGGCGAGCCAGCGCTTGCTCAAGCGGTTTGATCTGCGCGTTGAGCCGGACGGCGTCAGCATCATCAATTCCGGCGCCTTTTGCAGGGAGAAGCAGTAGCCATGCGGGTTCTGATCGTCATTATGGCTTTGGCCTATTGGGGTGTTGCGAGCTTTGCGCAGTCCTATCTCAGGAGCGGGCCTGCAGAGGCCGATGTTGAAACGGTCGTGCTTTCCTTTCAACAGGAACAGCCTGATCCTGCTTCATCGGAACCTTGTTCCGCGCATGGCGCCAATGATCTGCTAATCGCTGCGAGCTATGCCGATGGCGCCGATGATCCGTCACCAGGTCAGAGACCGCTTGGCGGCTGCGACAGCGAATAAAGACGCCGGATAGACAATCGGGCCGGGCCTTCCTAGAAGGCTCCGCGAAGCCTTTATCCGGATTTCTCAATGCGCCTGAGCCGTTACTACCTGCCGCTTTTGAAGGAAACGCCTGCCGACGCCCAGATCGCGTCGCATCGCCTGATGCTTCGCGCCGGCATGATCCGTCAGGAAGGAGCGGGCATTTATGCCTGGCTGCCGCTGGGCTTTCGCGTGCTCAAGAAAATCGAACAGATCGTGCGGGAAGAACAAAACCGGGCCGGCGCTGTTGAAATGCTGATGCCGACGATCCAGTCAGCCGATCTCTGGCGCGAGAGCGGCCGTTATGACGCCTATGGCAAAGAGATGCTGCGAATCACGGACCGGGCTGATCGCGACATGCTTTATGGCCCCACGAACGAGGAGATGATCACGGAAATCTTCCGGGCGGGGGTGAGGTCATACAAGGACCTGCCGAAAATGCTCTACCACATTCAGTGGAAATTCCGTGACGAAATACGTCCACGTTTCGGCGTTATGCGCGGGCGTGAGTTCTTGATGAAGGATACCTACTCTTTCGATATCGATGAGGCGAGCGCTCGCGCGAGCTACAACAAAATGTTCGTGGCGTATTTGCGCACATTTGCCCGGATGGGTTTGAAATCTATCCCTATGCGTGCGGAAACAGGCCCCATCGGCGGCGATTTAAGCCACGAGTTTATTGTACTCGCCGAAACAGGCGAGAGCGCTGTTTTCTGCGATCGCCAGCTTGTAGATATGGATACGCCAAATAAAGACATTGATTTTGACGGTGATCTGCAACCTGTCATCGATCAGTTCACGGCTCATTACGCAGCAACTGACGAGATGCACGATGAGGCGGCGTTCGAAAAGAACGTTGAGGAGAATAATCGCGTTTCAGCCCGCGGCATAGAAGTAGGGCACATCTTCTTCTTTGGCGATAAATACTCCACGCCGATGAACGCCGTTGTGGCCGGGCCTGACGCTGGCGATATTCCCGTTCAGATGGGCTCATACGGTGTTGGCGTGTCGCGTCTGTTAGGCGCTATCATCGAAGCCTACCACGATGAGAGTGGATGCAAGTGGCCGACGCCTGTTGCGCCTTATCATGTGGGGCTCGTCAATTTGCGTGCAGGCGACGATTCTTGTGATGCGACGTGCGAAAAACTCTACGCAGAATTAACGAGCCAGGGCGTCGAAGTCCTCTACGATGATACGAGCGCTCGCCCGGGAGAGAAATTTGCACGAATGGATCTGATCGGTTTGCCTTACCAGGTTGTCATTGGCCCGCGTGGGCTCGAAAACGACGAGGCGGAAGTGAAAACGCGGGCTGACGGCGCTAAGGAAACGATGCCAGTCGATACTGTAGCGCAGCATGTCGGGAGCGCCGTCTTGAAAGCGCTGCAATACGCTTAAAACGCCGAACGGAACGATAATTCATGGCAAGCGAGACGACACTTACCCCTGCTCGAACAAGACCGTTTTCATTTTTTGAATGGATGGTGGCCCGCCGTTACCTCGCCGCCACAAAATCCGGTAAGGGTGTTTCTTTGATTTCGATCATTGCGTTTGCAGGGATTATGCTTGCGGTAGCGGCGCTGATTAGCGTCATGTCGATCATGCAAGGTTTCCGGTTGACGCTTCTTGACCAGCTTCTAGGCGTGAACGGTCATGCGCATGTACTGCACGCGGATGATACGCCAGTTGATAACTATGATGCTATTGCCAGAGCGCTTACACAGGTGGAGGGCGTCAGAGACGCAACGCCGCTCATTGAGTTGCCTGTATTCGCCAGCGCTAACGGTGAAACCGGCATGGTCGTTCGCGGCGTCAGGCGCGACGATATTCTGCGTAACCGTTATGTCACCGGCGCTGACCATGTAGTTACAGGTTCATTTGAAAATTTTGGCATAGGCGAAAAAGGCGGGACTGAAATCGCTCTCGGCAGCAGGATCGCCAGTCAGCTCGGTGTTCGCGTCGGCGATCCCATTACGTTGATCTCCGGACAAGGTCCTGAAACCGCCTTTGGACGGACTCTCAGGCGCAAGACTTATACACTGGGTGCTGTCTTTCATGTCGGTAACGCAGAGTATGATGCTATCTATGGCTATATGCCGCTTGAACAGGCGCAGCTCTTTTTCGGTTTTGACGATGACACTGTGCAGATGATCGAAGTGTTCGTGGAAAATCCCGAGCAGATAAAATCTTATCGTGAACCGTTGATGAGCGTTGCACCTGATACGCGCATTCGCGACTGGCAACAGCGCTTTCAAAGTTACTTCAACGCGTTGCAGATCGAGCGCTTTGCGATGCGGCTTGTATTGTTCCTGATTGTGATCGTAGCGACTCTGAACATCATTACAGGCCTCATCATGCTGGTGAAGGACAAGACTGGCGACATTGCCGTTTTGCGAACCATGGGCGCGACGCAAGGGTCGGTCATGCGGATATTTGTTCTGTCTGGCGCGCTAATCGGTGTGCTTGGCACAATAGCTGGGATTATGCTCGGATCGCTTTTCGTCTTGAATATAGATGCTATTGAGAACGGACTTTCAGCGATATTCAGAACAGACTTGTTTCCAGCAGAGGTTTACTTCCTTGACGGGGTTCCCGCGAAATTAGAATTAAAGGAGGTTACCCTTATTGCCGGATTTTCACTCTTCATGTCTCTTATCACGACGCTTTATCCTGCTTGGCGCGCAGCGCGCCTCGATCCGGTGGAGGCGCTGCGGTATGAATAGGGGTGAAACAGTTCTCCGCCTTGATGATGTCGCGCGCCGCTATGGCGACCTTGTTGTAGTCGAACATATCGACTTCACACTGGCGGCCGGTGAAACTGCTGCGCTTTTGGGGCCATCAGGTTCAGGCAAATCCTCACTGTTGCATATCGCGGGGCTATTGGAGCAATCCTCAGCGGGTGAAGTCGAAATTCTCGGACGCGCTACTTCAGGCCTGAACGATGCTGAACGCACGCGCATTCGCCGTGATACGCTCGGGTTTGTTTATCAGTTTCATCACCTACTCCCGGAATTTACGGCGCTTGGCAATGTTGCTCTGCCTCAGCTTATTTCAGGTATTAACAAAGCAAAGGCCGAGAAAGAAGCGAAGCGGTTATTAACAGCAATGGGGCTCGGTGAGCGCTTAAACCATCAACCGGGTCAACTTTCCGGCGGCGAGCAGCAGCGCACGGCGATTGCCCGTGCGTTGGCGAATAGACCGAAAATTCTTCTCGCTGATGAGCCAACAGGAAACCTTGATCCGAAAACTTCTGACGTCGTTTTTGACGCACTCTTGAAGCTCGTGAGAGAAGAAGGGTTATCAGCGCTTATTGCAACGCATGATCAGCGCCTCGCTAAGCGCATGGACCGAGTGTTCGTTATCAAAGATCAGCGCCTGGTAGAAGTAAAGCGCCAAGACGCCTAGGTGCGCTGCGCTGCAATCTGACTGACGTTTGTGGTTCCAGCTTTGAATCCCGCCTCGCAATAGGCGAGATAAAACCGCCAGAGTTTATTGAAGCGCTCATCGAACCCTAGCGGGCTGATTTCGTCCCAAGCAGACAAAAACCTTTTGCGCCATTCATGCAGTGTACGTGCATAATCTTCGCCAAAAGCAGTAGAAGAGCGTATTGTTAGGCCGGATTTTTTAACCAGCCCATTTAGTATTCTATCGCTTGGCAGTATTCCGCCTGGAAAGATATAACGTTGAATGAAGTCAGTTGATTTCACATAGCGGTCAAAAAAACGGTCAGCAATAGTAATAATTTGCAGACCTGCGATACCGCCGGGCTTCAGGGAATTTCTTACTTTCTCAAAATAAGACTGCCAGTATTCTTTACCTACAGCTTCAAACATTTCAATGGATGCGATTTTATCAAAGCTTTGATCAACATCACGATAATCTAGAAGTTTGAATTCAACCAGGTCATTCAGACCCTGATTGTATATCCGTTCCCGGGCGTATTCGTACTGAGCGGGTGATAACGTAAGTCCTGTTACTCTTGCCCCGATATCCTTTGCGGCAAACTCAGCAAAACCGCCCCATCCCGAACCAATCTCAAGCACATGCTCTCCAGCTTTGAGATCAATTGCTGTCGCGAGACTGCGATATTTGTTGATCTGCGCATCACTCAAGCCGACTGGGGCTGAATCGAATTTCGCCGATGAATACGTCATCGTCGGATCGAGCCACTTTTTATAGAAGCTGTTGCCGAGATCATAATGAGCCGCGATATTTCGGCGCGAGCCTGATTTCGTATTTTTATCCCACGTTCGGCGAATGTTTTGAAGGAAATCAACAGCCGGAGAAGCTTTGAAGGCATCCTGCACGTGTTCTGCATTTCGTGCGAAGATATAAAGACAGTCGGCCAGGGCAGGCGTATCCCACTGACCGTCCGCATAGCTTTCAAAAAAACCAATGTCGCCGCCAAATATTGTACGTCGCGCGAACGAATAATCTTTAACGTGAATGAGGCCTTGTGCGTCTTTTTCTTCAACGCCTTCGAAAGTGATTGAGTTTCCGTCCGGCAGACTAAAAGTCAGTGAACCAAACTGAATCCTTGAAGCAATCTTCAACACTTGCCGAAAGAAGAAAGGGTATGTCTGAAAATCTGCGTCCTGTTTCATGGTAGCGTCTTCCCTGTCAGCCGTTGGGCTTTTCTGTGAAAACACTGCGAACGAGACTTACGCTCCTTTTATCTCGTTATACCCTTCAAGCGCCCGTTCGCGCGCCTTTGCGTGGTCTATAATAGGAAAAGGATAGGTTTTTCCAAGCTTTATATCAGCATCGTGAAGGACGCCCTCAGGGGCTTTCCATGGCGCGTGAATATGTTTTTTCGGTAATTTTTTCAATTCCGGTACAAACTCACGCACATATTCCCCATCAGGATCAAACTTTTCACCTTGGGTTATTGGGTTAAATATCCGAAAGTAGGGTGCTGCATCGGCGCCGCAGCCTGCAACCCATTGCCAGCTTGCGGAGTTGTTAGAGAGATCCGCGTCAACCAACGTGTCCCAGAACCAGGCTTCACCTTCCTGCCAGGGAATCAGCAGATCTTTAATCAGGAAGCTCGCAACTATCATTCGCACCCGATTATGCATCCAGCCTGTTCGCCATAGCTGGCGCATGCCAGCGTCGACGATAGGGTATCCCGTCATTCCCTTTTGCCAGGCATTAAGTCCGTCCGGGTCGTCTCGCCATGGATAATTTTTGAAGTTTTCACGTAACGGTTCATTGGGCAAAGCTTCGTTGTAGAACAGGAGGTTGTAAGAAAACTCCCGCCACGCTACTTCCGATAAAAACTTCATGGCGGCGTTATCGGAAACCTTTCCCTCCGCCATTTTTTCGTGTGTCGATTTCCAAATTTGCAGTGGGCTGATTTCCCCAAAAGCAAGATGCGGAGACAGCCGGGAGGTAAAGTCTTTATCAGGGCGGTCTCGCCCACTAGCATAATCGTCAATAACGTCATTGAGAAAATGGTTGAGCCGGTCGCGCGCGCCTTGTTCGCCTGGCTTCCAGGCGGTTACGAATTCTTTTGCCCAGTTCGGTTTTTTAGGAAGTAAATTCCAGCTGGAAAGTTTTTCGCTTTTTGGCGACTTTGAAGGTCCTGATATTTTTCGTAAATTGGGGGCAGTGTCTATGCGAGCTGGCCCCAGCCGCTTCAATGCTTTCCAAAACGGCGTAAACACACGATAGGGTCCGCCAGAACCTGTCTCGACTTCCCAGGGCTCGCGCAATAGAGAACCGTTGAATGTTTCAACTGTAATGCCTTGCTCTTTTAAGTCGCTTTTCAGGGCTTTATCGATCTCGATATGTTTCGCGTAATAGCGCCGATTCCAGAATACGTGGGATGCATTCGTTTCATCCGCCAGTAACTTCAGAGTATCTTGGCTGTCGCCACAGCGGAGGATGAGTTTTGCTCCTCTGCCTTCGAGCGTCTCTGCTAATGACGAAAGGCTGTGATGTAACCACCAAAGCGATGCAGAGCCCGGCGCGTGCGGAATGTTGTCATCAAGTATGTAAAGCGGAATTACTGGCGCGCCAGTTTCTCTTGCGGCAAAAAGCGCGGGATTGTCCTCAATGCGCAAGTCGTTTCTGAACCAGACGATAACGGGGCGATCAGTCATTAGCCTAATATGGTTCCAGCGAAGTTGAAATTAAAGGACGCCGATAGAAAGGCAGTCATGAACGTGAATGATGCCAACGGGCTTTCCATTATTGATAACAAAAACAGCCGTAATCTTATTGCGGCTCATATGAGCGAGGACATCGCCGGCTAAAGTATCTAGTGTGGCGGTGCGGGGCTCTTTTGTCATGACATCGCGAGCAAGTTTATTTTTGGCGGCGCTATCAAAATGCCTGCGTATATCGCCATCAGTGATGATACCCTCAAGTTGACCTTCATTGGTGACTACGCCAACGCATCCGAAGCCGCCATCCGATATGATTTTTACTATTTCAGACATTGACGCATCAGCCGATGCGAGAGGGAGTGCATCAGATCCATGCATCAGATCTCGTGCGCGCCTAAGCGCCGCTCCTAAACGACCACCAGGATGGAACCCTTGAAAGTCACCAGCAGTAAATCCGCGCTCGCGAAGCAACGCCACCGCGAGAGCATCGCCTAGTGCCATCATCATTGTTGTTGACGTTGTCGGCGCAAAGGTTTGGTCGCAAGCTTCCTCCGCATCAGGAAGTATCAATGAAGCTACAGCAGCCTTGGCAAGCGTTGAGTTTGCTTCGGCCGTAATCGCGACGATCGGAATCGTAAAACGCGCCGCATGGGCTAAGAGATCGCCGAGTTCAGCTGTCTCGCCGGATTTTGACAGAGCGAGAATGACATCATCAGCGGAAATCATGCCGAGATCGCCATGGCTGGCTTCCGCCGGATGGACAAACATGGCTGGCGTTCCTGTCGAGGCTAGGGTGGCGGCGATCTTTCGGGCCACATGACCGGACTTTCCCATGCCGGTGACGACGACACGCCCATCACTACTATTCAAGAGCGCGACTGCACTGGCGAAATCCTCGGCCAACGCGGATTTCAACAGTTCAAGCCCTCGTATTTCCTGGGTGAGAACTTCTCTGGCGATAGCGAGTGGGTCTGTCATAAAGCAATGAATACCATAAGATAACTTGTCCTGCCCGGTTGGGCAGTCCATGTGATGTTTCACCGGAATCGCGGCAGGAGCGCAAGAATGGCGAAAGCTGGAAAAATCGTTGAGGTCAGCGGTAACGGGAAAACGATCTCGATTGCAAACCACTTGCCTTTAACGGTCATCGCTGGACCGTGTGCTCTGGAAAGCCGGGACCATGCTCTGGAATGCGCGGCGGCGTTAAAGGAAATCGCAGAAAGGCTCGCCATCGGGCTCATTTACAAAACCTCATTCGACAAAGCGAACCGTACTAGCGCTGTATCGCCGCGCGGCATTGGTATGAAAGCGGCGTTGCCCATTCTCGCCGAAGTCAGAGACAAGACTGGATTGCCTGTGCTGACGGATGTCCATGAATCCGGTCAATGCGCCGAAGTCGGCCAGGTCGTTGATGTTTTGCAAATCCCGGCTTTTCTTTGCCGTCAAACAGATCTTCTTGTCGCTGCAAGCCAAACTGGCTGTGTGGTTAATGTCAAGAAAGGCCAGTTTCTGGCGCCATGGGATATGGCCAATGTAGCAGGAAAAATCCGGGCGTCAGGCAACGACCGGGTGCTGCTTACAGAGCGCGGGGCCAGTTTCGGCTATAACACTCTCGTCAACGATTTCCGTTCCATCCCTATTATGGCGCGAAAAGCGGATTGTCCCATCGTATTCGATGCCACACACTCCGTTCAAACGCCAGGTGGTGCGGGAACAACTTCTGGCGGACAGCGGGAGTTTGTGCCGACGCTTGCCAGAGCCGCAGTAGCTGTTGGCGTGGCGGCTGTATTTGCCGAGACACATCCTGATCCGGATAAAGCGCCCTCTGACGGACCGAATATGATCCCTTTAATTGCTTTTGAATCTTTTGTTCGCGATCTTGTTGCGATTGATAGGTTGGCTAAAAACAGGGTGAGTCTCTATGACTTCGCTTAAGTTGAGCTTCCACAAACAATAAACCTAAAAGTGAGCGATCACTCACCTCCATACTTGCTCGGCTTTCCAGATTGTAAAAAGATACCAACTCTTGAGTGATTTCTAGGCGGCAGATTGATCTCGTGCTGCGCTTGCGTAATCCATAAATCCCGAGTATAGGCCGCGCCATCTCTCACGCGGTGTGATCCTCAGTGATCCGGAACGCTAGGAAGCTGACCGGAGATAACACACACCGCGGCGGACAAACTGAAGGAGCAAGGAATATGGCGCTGCCAGAATTTTCCATGCGTCAGCTATTGGAAGCTGGCGTTCATTTCGGCCACCAGACACACCGCTGGGATCCAAAGATGAAGCAATTTATCTTCGGTGAACGCAACGGCATTCATATCGTCGATCTATCGCAAACCGTACCGCTGTTACATCAGGCGCTTGTCAAAGTGCGGGATGTTGTATCCGGAGGCGGACGCGTTCTTTTCGTTGGTACGAAGCGTCAGGCGCAAGGTCCTGTGGCGGAAGCAGCCAGACGGTGCGCGCAATACTACATGAACGTGCGTTGGCTAGGCGGTACGCTGACAAACTGGGAAACAATTTCAAATTCCATTCGAAGACTAAAGGATATGGAAGAACGTCTTGCTGGCGGCGGATCTGGTCTTACGAAAAAAGAACAGCTTCAGCTTGATCGCGAGCGCGAGCGCCTTGAGGCGTCACTTGGCGGCATTCGCGAAATGGGGGGTCTGCCCGATCTGATGTTCGTCATTGACGTTAAAAAAGAAGCTATTGCCATCCAAGAAGCCAAAAAGCTTGGCATTCCTGTCATTGCTGTTGTCGATACGAACTGCAATCCTAATAACATTGATTACGTTATTCCTGGTAATGACGACGCCTCTCGGGCCATCGCGCTTTATTGCAATCTCGTTGCTGATGCTGTCATTGATGGCATTGGCGAAAGCCAAGCGGCTTTAGGCGTTGATATCGGAGCCATGGAAGATGTTCCTGCCGATACCGCGATCAGCGGCGAGACGCCCAAACAAGAAACGGCGGACGCACCAAATGAAAATGAGGCTGAACCAAAGCAAGCCACAGCTTAGCACTCAGCATCTTAAAACTGAAAAGAATAACCAGTATTGAACTAAACCGCCGAATCTGTTGGCGGCCCGAAATGATAGGAGCACGTAATGTCTGGCATTACAGCAGCGACAGTAAAACAACTGCGCGAAATGACCGGCGCTGGCATGATGGACTGCAAAACGGCGCTGAATGAAACCGGCGGCGATATGGAAGCGGCAGTTGATTGGCTGCGAAAGAAAGGTCTTTCCAAAGCGGCGAAAAAATCCGGCCGCACAGCCGCGGAAGGTCTTGTGGCGATTGCGGTAGAAAATAATAGCGCCGGCGCAACTGGCGTTCTCGTCGAAGTGAATTCAGAAACCGACTTCGTTGCGCGTAATGAACTTTTCCAGAACATGGTTAACGATATCGCTCAGACGGCGGTTGGCGTCGATGGCGATCTTGATAAACTACGTGCAGCGACATTTCCAGGCGCCAGCAAATCTGTTGATGAGCATGTCGCTGAGATGGTTGGTCAGATAGGCGAGAACATGAACCTTCGCAGATCGCAAGGCGTGGTCGTCGATGAAGGCGTTGTAGCTTCATACGTTCACGGCCAGGTCACAGATGGCGCTGGCAAGATCGGAGTTTTGGTCGGACTTAAATCCTCAGGCGATAAAGACAAACTCAAAGCAGTCGGCAAACAGATAGCCATGCATGTGGCGGCGGCGCGCCCTCTCTCAGCCAAGGTTGAGGAGCTTGATCCAGAAATCGTGAACAAGGAAAAAGAAATTCTCGCCGATCAGGCCCGTGCGTCTGGCAAACCTGAAAATATCATCGAGAAAATGGTCGAGGGACGGCTTCGTAAGTTCTACGAAGAATCCGTGCTTATGGAGCAGATTTTTGTGATTGACGGCGAAACCAAGGTTGGCAAAGTCCTCGAAAACGCTTCAAAAGACGCTGGCGCACCAATTGAACTCGTTGGCTTCGCACGGCTAGAACTGGGTGATGGCGTCGAGAAAAGCGAAGACGAGGACTGATCCAACGTTTTCACGTTTGACGATATGCCCCAAACCCTTCAAAAGCGCCGTCAGGAGAGCCCTGCGGCGCTTTTTCATAAGCCGAACAAGGCAACTGGGGGAAGGGCTGCCAATGTCGCCTCAGGGCGTTAAGGTAAGCACTGCGATTCGAGGAAAAGCCACCAGATGCCCCAGCTTTCGTCAAATAAAAAATTCGGGCCGTTAAAATACAGACGCATTCTCCTCAAAATAAGTGGCGAAGCGCTGATGGGCGGCGGTCAATACGGCATCGACAACGAGACGTGCCAGCGGATCGCGAGTGAAGTGAAAGACGCAAAAGAACTAGGGGCAGAGATTTCTCTCGTGATAGGAGGGGGGAATATCTTCCGTGGCGTGTCGCCGGCGGCTCAAGGCATGGAAAGGGCAAGCGCTGACTATATGGGCATGCTTGCGACCGTGATGAACGCGCTCGCTATGCAGAATGCGCTTGAGAGTATGGGGCTTTTCACACGCGTTCTTTCGGCCATAGAAATGACTGCGATTTGCGAACCTTATATTCGTCGTCGCGCGCTTCGGCACATGGAAAAGGGTCGCATCGTTATTTTTGCGGCTGGAACAGGCAATCCGTTCTTCACAACTGACACCGCCGCAGCTTTGCGTGCAGCTGAGATGGGCTGTGACGCTCTTCTAAAAGGGACGCAAGTTGACGGCGTCTACTCCGACGATCCTAAAACCAATCCTGAGGCTGAGCGTTTTGACCACCTCAGCTACCATGAAGTCTTGATGCGCGATCTCAAGGTTATGGATCAGGCTGCTATCTCACTAACACGCGAAAGCAATATTCCAATCGTCGTTTTTCCGATTGGCGAGCGCGGCGGCGTGGTGGGCGCATTGACAGGCAAAGGCCCCGCAACAGTTATAAGTGACAACAAGCCATAATCTGAACAAGACACAAGCTGATTTTCACCGTAAAATCAGGCGACAAGAAGAAAGGGAGCAAGAAATGAGCGATCTGGACATAAAAGACCTTCGCAAGCGTATGGATGGCGCTATCGCTTCGCTCAAAACTGAATTTTCAGGTCTGCGCACCGGCCGCGCCACCGCCAATCTTGTTGAGCCCATTGACGTGGACGCATACGGTTCGAAAATGCCTATGAACCAGGTTGGAACAGTCAGTGTTCCTGAGCCTCGCATGATTACAATCAGTGTCTGGGATAAGGGGCTCGTGGGCGCAGTAGAGAAGGCCATCAGGGAGGCAGGTCTCGGAATAAATCCGGTTGTAGATGGACAGAGTGTGCGCGTACCAATTCCTCCTCTGACAGAAGAACGTCGCGCAGAGCTTGCCAAGGTAGCGGCAAAATATGCTGAGCAGGCGAAAGTCGCTATCCGGAATGTCCGCCGCGAAGGCATGGAAGCCGTAAAAAAGGCTGACGGCGGTGAAGACGAACAAAAAAAGCTGTCCGAAGATGTTCAGAAGCTAACCGATGAATACGTAAAGAAAGTTGATGAGGCGCTCTCCGTCAAGGAGGGCGAGATAATGCAGGTATAACTTGAAGTGGAATGTAGGTTGTCAGGGGCAACAGAATATTTGTTTAGTAGCGTACTGTTTGAACAGGTTAGGTTATGACTGCTTCGCCTGTGAAAGATACAACATCGTCACCCTCTCATGGTGATGTGCTAGCGCCAAAGCATGTTGCAATCATCATGGATGGCAATGGACGCTGGGCAAAGGCTAGGGGACTGTCACGCAGTGATGGCCATAGAGAGGGCGTAAAAGCAGCACGACGCGCCGTTGAAGCGGCGCGCGACCTAAGATTAAAATATTTGACGCTCTATTCTTTTTCCACTGAGAATTGGCGTCGGCCCGCTGGCGAAGTGCGTGATCTGATGGGGTTGTTACGTCAGTTTATTGGCGATGATCTTCCCAGGCTTAAGGGGGAAGGTGTCAGGGTCTGTATTATTGGTGATCGGGATAATTTGTCGCCTGATCTAAAGGCGCTAGTTCGAAAAGCAGAAAGCGAAACTAAGGATAATAATCAATTCGTTCTGCAGATCGCATTCAATTATGGCGGGCGTGACGAGTTGGCCAGGGCGACCAAAGCTATTGTCGGGGCTGTAAAATCCGGCGCACTCAATACTTCAGATATAAACGAAGGTACGATTGATAGATTCATTGACACCCAAGGCGTGCCGGACCCTGACCTTGTAATTAGAACGAGTGGAGAAAAGCGGGTTTCTAATTTTTTGCTGTGGCAAGCCGCATATTCCGAATACCTTTTTCTGGATGTTCTGTGGCCGGATTTTACAGCGGAAGTGTTTGAAAGCGCCATTCATGAATATTGCAACCGTGAGCGCCGTTATGGCGGCGTCAGTAACGCAACAAGTTAATTGAGTGACGTTCTCAAGTCATAGAGTAGGTTCGTTTCCTCCTGCAGCATCGAGAGCGCTCTTTAAACGAATTGCATCTGCGGCCGTTCTCATGCCAATCGTTGTTTTCTGCGTGTATGCAGGTGGCGCATATTTTTCGGCTATGATCGCATTCGCAAGTATCGTCATGATTTTCGAATGGTCGCGCATGGTTGAACGCCGTTCTTTATCATCTGGTTTTTACGTACTTGCAGTTGGTGCGTGCGCAGTCATGTATTTCGCCGCTGCAGGAAGTTACTTGGTTGCTTTGTGCATATGCCTATCTAGCGGACTTGGAGCCGCAATATTGTCTAAGCGTTTGATAGGAGTGGGTGTGTGGATGGGGGGCGCAGCGATCTACATCGTTGCTCCATGCATTGCTTTGCTCTGGTTACGACTAGATGTGCAGGGTGGGAAAGAACTCACTTTTCTGCTATATGCTGTCGTCTGGGCTGCCGATACTGGAGCTTTTTTTTTCGGTAAGTTCATTGGCGGTCCTAAAATCAGCCACGCTTTATCGCCTTCAAAAACCTGGGCGGGGATTGGAGGAGGCGTGCTTGGCGGTAGCCTGATCGGTGCGCTTTCTGCCTGGTATTTTCTAGGTTTGAGCTCAATTCTAGCGTTTTTCATTATTGGGGGAGGGTTAGGCGCTGCCTCGGTTTTGGGCGACCTTGTGGAATCCGGCTTCAAGCGCAATTTCGGCCTCAAGGACATTTCGGGGTTTATTCCCGGTCATGGCGGAGCCTTGGACAGGCTGGACGGCATGATTTTCGCCACTTCAGCGATGACGTGTGGGCTTCTTGTCTATATGATGTTTGAAAAGGTTCAGGGGTGACAATGGGGAAGACAAAAGCAGCCGGCAGCACCGGCATGCGCAAAATAGCCATTTTGGGTTCTACGGGGTCGATCGGCGAGTCGACTTTAAGTGTGCTCGAGCACGCTGAAGGACTTGGCGAAGCTAACTTTAATGTTGTTGCGCTGACGGCCAACAAGAATGTCAAGAGACTGGCCGAGCAAGCACGACAATTCAAACCGGAGTTTATCGCGGTTGCGGATGAAACACTTGCGAATGACCTAAAATCCGCCGTGAGTGATCTTGATATTGAAACTGGCGCTGGCGCTGCTGCTGTCGAAGAGGCGGCTAGTCGCGATACTGATTGGGTTATGGCGGCGATAGTCGGCGCTGCGGGATTGAAACCCACGCTAAAAGCTGCGGAGCGTGGCGCCGATATCGCCCTTGCCAACAAGGAATGCCTTGTTTGTGCTGGTGAGGTTGTCATGGCCGTTATTAAAAAAGCGGGCGGGGCTTTGTTACCAGTAGACAGTGAACACAACGCCATTTTTCAGGTGTTTGATTTTAATCAACCGGAACGGGTTTCACGGCTAATTTTGACCGCCTCCGGTGGCCCTTTTCGGACTTGGCCGCTAGAAGAAATGGCGCAAGCAACGCCGGCGCAAGCGGTTGCACACCCTAATTGGTCGATGGGAGCCAAGATATCGGTCGATTCCGCAACGATGATGAACAAGGGATTGGAGCTGATTGAAGCTGCTCATATTTTCCCTGTGGAACATGAAAAAATTGAGATCCTGGTACACCCACAATCGGTGATACACTCTATGGTAGAATATGTAGATGGGTCAGTGTTGGCGCAGCTTGGCACGCCTGATATGCGCACCCCTATAGCCACCACTCTCGCCTGGCCTGATAGAACGCCGAGCCCAAGCCCTAGACTAGACTTAGCAGAAGTTGCCAAATTAACTTTTGAACCTCCTGATATTAAAAGGTTTCCAGCACTCAGGCTTACACGTGAGGCTATCAATGCAGGCGGCATAATGCCTGCCGCTCTGAATGCCGCCAATGAGGTCGCTGTCGCATCATTTCTTGAGCGCAAAATTAAATTTCTTGATATTGCTGCAATTACCGAGCAGGTACTTGATCGCACTGGGCGGCAAAATGGCCCGGCGAGCCTTTCAACGTTGGAAGAGGTTATCGACGCTGATACGCAGGGGCGCAGGATGGCGGAGGAATTCGTCGCCGCGAAAGCGGCAGCTTAAAGAACGGAACCAAGTTGATGTTGCCTGCTGAGAACCTGCTCGAGGCCCTGATAATTTTGCCGGTTTCGATCATCGCATTTCTGATATTGCTGATGATCATCGTGTTTTTTCACGAGTACGGACATTTCTCGGTAGCCCGAATGCTGGGCGTACGCGTTGACGTTTTTTCAATCGGTTTTGGCAAACCCCTGCTCCGCTGGGTGGACAAAAAAGGTACCGAGTGGCGAATTTCCATGTTGCCCTTGGGCGGGTTCGTAAAATTTTTCGGTGATTTAAACGCCGCTTCTCAAGTTCCGTCGAAAACAGAAAGCAAGCCTGCGTCAACACAGTTTCCGGCGCCAGGTGAGAAAGAAGTGCTAGCGGAAAGTATGACCGAAGCGGAACGAAAGGTCTGCTTCCATTTCAAGCCGGTCTGGCGACGTGCAGCAATCGTGGCTGCCGGCCCTATTGCGAACTTCATTCTGGCGGTTGTCATTTTCGCAGGCCTCTACATGACCCTCGGTCAGAGAATTGTTGAGCCTGTTGTTGGCGGCGTGACAGAAAATAGCCCTGCTGCAGAAGCCGGCTTTAACCCAGGAGACAGAATTCTCGTCATCAACGGCAAAAATATTGATTCGTTTGATGACGTCGTTGATTCGGTTTTGGTCAGCGGCGGCTCGGAATTGCGCGTCGAAGTCGATCGTAATGGTCAAAATATATTTCTCACTGTGTCGCCGCGCCGAATCGAGGATGTGGACAGGTTTGGCAATAAGATAGAGCGCTGGCAGCTCGGAATAGCCGGGCCGGGCGCAGATCAAATCAGCTTCAAACAGTACAGTCCGCTCGAGGCTGTGGCCGCGGGTTTCGATGAACTAAGACGTATTTTGACGCTGACTGTACAGTATCTGGGCCGAATCATTATGGGCCAGGAAAACGCCAAGCAACTCGGCGGGCCAATCAAAATGGCTCAGTATGCCGGGCAATCGGTCATGTCCGGCTTTGATGATGCAACCTATCGCGAACCGCCTGTTCTTGGCCTTAAAGTGAGGGCGAGCCTAATCAATTTCGTATTTCTCGCCGCGGTTGTATCTGTTTCCATTGGTTTCTTGAATCTATTGCCAATTCCGGTTCTCGACGGCGGCCATCTGATGTATTACGCATACGAGACTATCGCAGGCAAACCGTTGGGAGAGCGGGCGCAGGCGATTGGATTTCGGTTGGGCTTCGTACTTCTTGCGTCGCTCATGATTTTTGTGACCTGGAACGACATCAACAATCTGCTTTCATCATTCAGCTAAGGCGACGGCATGAGTTTGTATAAGTCGGGGGGCGGCGTGATACGCATCTTTGTGGTTTTACTGACAGCAGCGGTGTTAGTGGCGGGCAACGCCATAGCGCAGACGCCGCAATCCCCGGAAGAGGTAAGAGCGCAGCAAGCGCAAGCGGGCGCCGCCATTGCGGAAACATTGTTCCAAACCGAACCGGCTCCAATAATTCAGGGGATCGCCGTTCGCGGCAATCAGCGAATAGAACCTGAGACTGTTGCGTCATACCTGCCAGTACAAGCCGGGATGCCTGCAGATGAAGAGTTACTCGACGTTTCTCTTAAAACTTTGTTTCGAACCGGATTGTTTTCCGACGTTAAGCTTGAGATGCAACCGGGCGACATCCTGCTAATTGAAGTCGTCGAGAACCCGATTGTAAACCGGGTGCTGTTCGAAGGTAATAGGCGCATTAAAGATGAAAAAATCAGTGAAGAAATCGAACTGGCGCCACGGGGAATATATACGCGCGCCAAAGTGCAGTCCGACGTTCAGGCCATTATCGAACAATACAGGGCAAAGGGACGTTTTGCGGCAACTGTAACACCGAAAGTTACGCCGCTTGAGCAAAACCGGATTGATGTGATTTTTGAGATCGCCGAAGGACCGAAAACCGGCATCGCCAAGGTCAATTTTATCGGCAACGACATCTTCACGGATAATGAGCTTCGTGGCGTGATTTTGACCAAGGAGAGTCGTTGGTGGCGGTTTTTTACCAACTACGACAATTATGACCCTGACCGGCTTGAGTATGAGCGCGAATTGCTCCGCCAGCACTATGGCCAAAATGGTTACGCAGATTTTTCTGTTGTTTCATCGGTCGCCGAGCTGACACCCGATCGCAAGGACTTTTTTGTTACATTTACGGTAGATGAAGGACCGCAATACACGGTCGGTGAAGTCCGTGTTAAAACCACGCTGGCGAAGTTAGATGGAGATGCTCTTGTCAATTACGTGCCGTTGAGAGCAGGGCAGGTTTTTGACTCTGAGAAGATTGAAAAAGCTGTTGAAGCACTAACCTTTGCGACTGGATCCGTCGGTTATGCTTTTGTTGATGTTAATCCACGCCTGATCCGTCATGCCGAATCAAACACTATTGATATTACTTTCGAGGTGAATGAAGGTCCGCGCGTCTATGTGGAGCGAATTAATATCAAGGGTAATACGCGCACCCTCGATAAGGTGATCCGCAGGGAGATCCGCCTTGCGGAAGGCGATGCCTTTAATCGCGTTTTGGTCGATCGCTCAAAGGCGCGCATCAGATCACTCGGGTACTTCAAGGAAGTTGAGATTGAAGAGAGACCCGGATCAGCACCTGACCGGACTGAGCTTGATGTAAGCGTCGAAGAACAGTCGACGGGTTCATTCAGTGTCGGGGTTGGTGTTTCCTCCACCGAAAATTTCATTCTTGATTTGTCCGTCGAAGAGCGAAACCTGATGGGGCGGGGACAGTTTTTACGTTTCCGTATTCAAGCGAGTTCAAGAACCAGGCAAGTCGATCTTCGTTTCACGCAACCTTATTTTCTCGATCGGAACCTAGCGGCCGGCGGATCAATATTCAATCAGCGTACTGACTTTAGGGAGTCTGGATTCATACGAAACCGGATCGGCTTTGGTCTCAATGCTGGTTTTCAGGTCTCCGAATACGCACGGGGTGGAATCAATTACCTGTTAACACGCGATAGCGTAACGATTGACAGTCCTTCATTTCAGGATATTGGAATAAATGACGATCCGGCTTCGATCCTGTTGCCTGGGCTAGTGTTGAATGAAGATTATCAAACTGCAGAAGGTACAGATACTGACGGCAATGAAGTTTTAAGGGTTTCATCAAGCGTTTGTAATTTTCTGGCTCAATCATTGACGCCAACTTGTGAATCAAGAGGCGATTTCCTTACATCACTGGTTGGGTTTAGTTTGAATTTAGATACACGCAATGACCCCATTACGCCAACACGTGGATGGCGTGCAGGCGCCACGGTGAGCGTTGCCGGGTTAGGCGGAGATGTAAATTACTATCAAACAGAACTTAATGGCGCATACTACAAACCACTTTTTGCTGGTTTTGTTGGCGCTTTGAAAGGACGAGCAGGGTATATCGATGGTTACGCCGGCGATGATGTTCGCTTGTCTGATCGCTTTTTTGAAGGTGCATCCACATTCCGAGGCTTTGAGGTTGCAGGGGTAGGACCACGGTATTTAACGCGATTTGATGCGAATAGAGGCCAACCGGTTGGGCAGTCTATTGGCGCCAAAGCATACGCAATTGGTAGCGCAGAAATTCTACTGCCGCTTCCACTACCAGACGAATACGGCATTCGAGCAGCCCTGTTTAGTGACTTCGGCACTGTTGGCCTAGTTGATGATTCGACTAAGTCATTGAATTCTAATATGGATTTCTTTGTGGATTCAGATGGGGACTCAATTCCGGATCTGGCGCCAATTCAGGATGATTTATCGCTTCGCGTTTCCGCTGGTGTTACGGTGAGCTGGGATTCACCTTTCGGTCCTGTAAGGTTTGATTTTGCTGAGGTTTTGATCAAAGAAGAGTATGACGAAACCGAAGGATTCCGGTTTAGCGCGGGGACGAGCTTTTAAAGTATAGAGGTGTAAAATGAAAAAGCAGATTATTGCCTTGTCAGGCGCTATCGCTATTGCTGCGGTTGGTTTTACTGGCGGAGCAATCATAAACAACGCAGAAGCACAAAGTGCTGATAGGCCGCCAGTAATTCTGGTGGTAGATCGTGGACAACTTATATCGCAATCGAAAGCAGGGAAAACAATCCCGGAACAGGCGCAGAAAGTTAAATCCAGCGTCGAGAAAGAGCTTGAAGCCGAAGCCGGCAAGCTCAAGGAAGAAATTGATAGTTTCCAGAAAAACTCATCATTAATGTCCGATGAAGTTCGGCAAAAGACACAACAGGACCTTGCTGCTCGATCACAGTATGGACTTCCGCAGCGCGTGCAAATTATGGAACAGGCTTTTTCAGGAGTGGTACAGCAAGCTCAAGCGAAGATATTAGTTGAGAGCCAACCGATCCTGAAGGAGATCGTGGAACGCCGCGGTGCCACAGTGCTGTTGGATCGCGCATCGGTCATGTACGCGGCTCCAGAGACGGATGTCACACAAGAAGTGATCTCCGCTCTTGATAAAGAGTTTCCTTCAGTTGAATTGCAGAAGATTTCATTGGCGGAAATCGAAAAGCAGATCAAAGAAGCGCAAGAAGCTCAGGCTAAGGCGCGAAGCCAAAATAACTAAGCGAGGCCGACATCTTTGCATAAAAGCGGCCGGCAGCTCATGCCGGCCGCTTTTTTACAACATTTCATTTAAATGCCCATGCCAGATACTAGGTTCTATAATCTGCTTTCTCCTATAACGGTCGGAGATCTAATCAATCTGACCAAAGCGGAGCTACTTGTAGGCGATCCGGAAAGAGTTCTCAAAAAAGTCTCTTCCTGTGAAGAGCCAACAACCCCAGATGACGTTATTTTTTGCGAAACTGCGGTACATGTTCAGGCGCTAAAAAAACTTTCATTCGGCTTGTGCTTTACCAGAGATAAGTTAGCACAAGATATATCAAATAACGGACCAATTGCCATTGTACCTTCGCCTAAAGCCGCATTTGCAAAAGCTGCCGACAGACTTCACGCTTCACGTACCGAATTTAATCGCGCAGAGAGCTTTTCCGGCGATAAGCTGATCGATAAAACGTCTGTCATTGCTGATACCGCAGAAATTGGCGAAGGCGTAATAATCGGTCCACAAGTATTTGTAGGGCCAGGCGTCGTAATTGGTAATCAATGCGTCATTGAGGCTTCCTGCAGCATCACCCATTCGATAATTGGGGAGTATGTGCATATCTGTTCTGGCGCCCGTATCGGCCAGGCCGGCTTTGGTTTTGTTAAAACCGACGCAGGCCTACTAAGGGTGCCGCAGCTAGGGCGCGTTCTAATTGCAGATAATGTAGAGGTCGGCGCCAATACTACGATTGATAGAGGCGCGTTAGGAGACACAATGATCGGAGCCAGATCGAAGATCGACAATCTGGTTCAAATCGGCCACAACGTTCATATCGGTCATGACTGTGTTATAGCCGCGCTTTCAGGAGTTTCTGGCAGCAGCATTATTGGTGATGGCGTGTTCATGGGTGGTCAGGTCGGCGTTGCTGATCACATTAATATCGGGTCTGGTGTTCAACTTGCTGCCCGGTCTGGCGTGATGCGCGATGTCCCGGCTGGTGAACAGTGGGGCGGGAGCCCCGCAAAACCCATTAAAGAGTGGTTTCGAGAAATATCAATGCTTTCGCGCTTAACAAAAAAAAGGAATGGGTAAGCCCATGTCTACTATTGAACCTGGAAAAAGCGTCTTGGAAGTAGACGAATTAATGCAGCTACTGCCGCATCGTTATCCGATTATGCTTGTCGATCGCCTCGTTGATATCAAGCCGGGGGAAGGCGCCGTTGGATTGAAAAATGTATCCTATAGTGACCAGATTTTTCAGGGTCACTTTCCCCAAAAGCCAGTGATGCCAGGAGTGTTGATTATTGAGGCCATGGCTCAGTCCGCCGCCGCCTATGTGGCGTACACGGAAGGGCTAGATGTTGAAGGGAAAGTCGTATTGTTTATGGGGGTTGATAAAGCACGGTTTCGAAAGCCTGTTATTCCTGGTGATCAACTAAGAATTGCCGTGCGCACCTCCCAAAGACGGCCGCCAGTCTGGAAGTTTGAAGGGGTCGCGACAGTTGATGGAAAACGAGTGGCTGAGGCAAATTACTCCGCAATGTTGGCGCAAGCAATTTAATCCAACCTTATGACCGTACATCCTACAGCAGTTGTTGAAGACGGCGCGGATATTGGCGACGCATATATTGGGCCCTTTTGTTTTGTCGGGTCTCAAGCAAAATTGCATAATGGCGTAAAGCTAAACAGTCATGTCATAGTCGAGGGCGAGACAGAAATTGGGGAGAATACGTTAGTCCACCCTTTCGCCGTGCTCGGAGGGGCACCGCAACATTTGCAATATAACGGTGAGCAGACAAGCTTGGTCATTGGATCCAACAACATCATTCGCGAACATGTAACGATCAACTGTGGCACGCAATCGGGCGGGGGCGTAACCCGTGTTGGGTCAAATACTTTTATTATGACTGGCTCTCACATTGCACACGATTGCCATGTAGGAGATCACGTAATATTTGCTAATAATGCAACATTAGGCGGCCATGTAAAGGTAGGCGATTACGCCTTTCTGGGCGGTTTATGTGCAATTCATCAATTTACGCGGATTGGCGATTATGCATTTATTGGCGGGTGCGCCGCCGTTGCTGCTGACGTGATTCCGTTTGCTTCAGCAATGGGAAATCATGCAACCCTTGTTGGGCTGAATGTTGTCGGTCTAAAGCGTAGAAATTTTTCACGTCATGCTATTAGTGAATTGCGCTCTATGTATAAACTCTTGTTTTCAAGTAATCATACGTTCAAGGAACGTCTTGAAATTGTTCGGTCGGCGTTTTCTTCGGATGAAGTCATGAAGGTTATAAAATTTATTGACGAAACGCAGGCTAGAGCCGTTATGGCTCCAGATCGCACACTGAAAACACCATGACCTCATGGACTAAGCTGGCTATTGTTTCTGGTGACGGTCGTCTACCTTTTTATATAGCCAGGAGTTGTAAGGATAGCGGTCGCCCATTTCATGTGATTAGACTCACAAATGATGCAAATAAGGGTTTATTGCAGTATAACGGCGATCAATGTTCTGTTGGCGAGGTTGGAAAGTTTTTTAAAATCCTCGAAAGAGAAAACTGCGATACAGTCGTTTTCGCTGGCATTCTTCGCAGACCGGACTTTTCTGCACTTAATACTGACTTGCGTGGTCTCTCTTTGCTTCCGAAGATTACAGCCGCTGCGGTAAAAGGCGACGGCCATATCTTGAATACTATAATTAAAATAGTTGAAGCGGAAGGATTTCAAATTATAGGCGCGGAAGAGGCGATTAATGAATTTGTAGTGAAACCCGGCGCTTATGGGAAGGTGCTACCTAATAAGACGAATCTAAAAGACATTAAAAAAGCTTCGGAGTTGATAGCAGCGCTGGACCCATATGATGTCGGGCAGGGTGCTGTTGTAGCTAATGGCCTTGTAGTCGCCATTGAAGCGGCTGAAGGAACAGATGCAATGCTTGAACGTTGCGCGACTTTCCCAAGGAGTATCACCAAGGACGGCATTTTGGTTAAACGGTCTAAACCAAGCCAGGACTTACGGATCGACTTGCCGACGATCGGCGCCCAAACGGTCTGCCTTGCAGCTAAAGCAGGACTTGCTGGTGTTGCGGTAGAAGAAAGTAAAGCATTGTTCCTCGATCAGAGTGAAGCCATCGCAATAGCTGATCAAGCTGGCGTTTTTGTTTATGGTTGTTTCCTATCTGAGTTCGACGCTTGAAGAGAAGGCCCAATGAAGTTGTTAATAAGCGCAGTCGAACCCTCTGGCGACTCGTTAGGCGCAAATCTAATAAGAGCCTTACGAAGAAGAGAGCCGAATTTACAAATTATTGGTTGTGGTGGCCCTAAACTCGCCGCTCATGGACTAAAAAGCATATTTGATACTGCTCAGCTTTCAGTTATTGGCCCGCTTAGCGTATTAAAAGCTATACCGGCCGCAAGCAGAGCCGCAGATTTGCTCTTACAATCCGCTTGTGATGAACAACCAGACTTAGCTGTTTTTATTGATAGCTGGATGTTTTCAAAATTAACTGCGCAGCGCATGCAGAAAGCGGCGCCTGCAATCAAGAGAATAAAATATGTCGCACCCCAAGTCTGGGCCTCTAGACCTGGGCGCGCTCAGAAGCTGGCAAATTTATTTGACGGTCTTCTATGCTTATTTGAGTTTGAAACGTCTTACTTCGAACCACTCGGTATACCAGTCCAAGCGGTAGGGCATTCTGAATTTCAACATGCCCGTTCAAATAAGGGAAATGCTGCTCGTTTCAGAAAAAACTATGGCGATCATGATGGACCATTAATTGCCGTACTCCCAGGGAGTAGGAAGAGTGAGTTGAGGCAGCATATAGAGCCGTTCGGTAAAATTCTTGGCATGATAAAACAACATCAGCCCAGGCTCAGCGTGGTCTTGCCAGCAGCACAATCTGTAACGGAACTTATCCCAAAACTAATTCACGATTGGCCGGCGCCTGTCCGAATTATTCAAAGCGCAGATAAATATGATGCCTTTGCTGCTGCTGATGTTGCTTTGGCTGTTTCCGGAACCGTCACGACTGAGCTGGCGATCCATGGTACGCCGATGGTCATTTGCTACAAATTAGATCCTATCGCTGGGATATGGGTCGATCTCTTTGTCACCACACCGTATGCATCGTTAATCAATATAACAGCTCAGGAAATGGTGATCCCCGAATTTGTACAACGCCGGTTTTCGGTTCCTGATGTCACTGAATCGTTGCTGAATTTATTACAATCAGATGATGCGCGCCGCTTCCAAAAACACCGCTTCCCCGCTTTGATAGACAGCCTGGCTGGAGACGGTCAGCCCGCCGAGGACGTGGCAGCGAACACTATAATCGACTGGGTAAAGCGAAAATCAATCGAAAACAGTTGAATAAATTGCTCTTCAGGCTTAATGCACGTGTTGGGCCTAGGGGTGTAGCTCAGTTGGTAGAGCATCGGTCTCCAAAACCGAGGGCCGGGGGTTCGAGTCCCTCCGCCCCTGCCATTTTCCATACATTATGGATTTAAGGGAAATTTGCCGACTTTAGCCATAGGTGAAATCCAGGGCCCGCTCAGTTACAATGCCCAGAGTATTCCGTATGGAGCAAACATGGCATGAATGGCAAACCATTAACTTTCTGGATTCTGCCCCTCTTATTGATTGCAACAGCATGTTCAGCGCAGAGCAGCGAGGAGGGCGCTACAAATGTCAAACCAGTAAAAACAGCAATAGCCTCACAGAAAGCGCCCAAGCCTATCTTGCAGGTTGGGCCATGGTATCCTGCGCCCTCTAATATCGAAGAGCCCTACATCAACATTATTCACGCAAGTGAGATGCGCTGGTCTGGCGGTGATATGCATACCGCAGATTTGCTTGAGAATGGTTACATTGATTTAGTTACCGGTCTGCCAAGTAGTTTGCCAAACAAGAACACGCTAACCAGCGACGTTTATTTTACAGCCAATGATAAAACATTTTACGATGGCAACTGGGTTTTAGAATGGGAAGTTGCTGACAATGAACGGGCAGATCTATCAATGCTCTATGTTGCAGATCATTTGCAAAAAAAGACGGATCGAAACCGAGTAGAATTTAAAAGAGATGCCGCTAGTGGCGCCACACCTTATCATGCAGCAATACAAATAAAACGATTGGATGCGCCGCTGACAGCATTGCGACTTTATAGAGCGGAAAATGAAACGGCGCTACACGAAGGTAAAATATACAATCCAGTGTTCATTGAGGCTGTATCGGAATATGACATCATTCGAATGATGGATTTGCAGGAAGCAAATCGGGCGCTTGTGCGTGGCATTAGTGATGTCGCGTCAAACGATGCAGCTTATTGGGGTAATAAATCCTGGGAGTCATTTGTTGGAGCGGACCGAGCTCCGCTTCGCCCCCCTTATCAATCTATGCCTTTTGATGCGGTCTTTTCTTTAGGGGTGGAAGCCGACTCCGCCTTGTGGGTTCACGCACCCATAACACTTGGCTCTGATCTTGATATTTTTTCATCAGATATTTTCGATCAGGATGTCGGTAAATGGCTCAACAATATTTCTGCGCAAGTACGTCTAAATGCCACTGCTACTCTCGAAAATCAGGCCTGGGACGTTTATGCAGATAGATTTGTTCAGGCGCTTATTCTCTCTGATTATCCAGAAGACAGACCCCTCTATGTTACGCTTGCAAACGAGGTTTGGAACTTCGCCGGTCAGTACAACCTCACCACGCGATATGCGTTGGCTCTTGGTCAGGGGCTGGCGCCCGAGATTGGCGGTGGCGACGCCAGAACTGGCTACGGCGCGGCCTCGGCGCGATGGAAACTTGCTTTAGATGCTGCGCTAGAGCGTGCTGACCGAAACCAGCGTTTGATCTATGTCGTTGAAAGCCAGGCGGCTAACCCATCGACAACGCATGAGGCGCTAAGAGCCGCGAAAACATACCTAATGACTCAAGGCGAGGATTGGGCTGCTCATTCGGCCTCATTTGGAGTATCAGTGGCTTCTTATTGGGGATCGGTAGATTTCTTTAAGTCCAGCATTGACCCCAATGACACAGGCGCAATTGCGACCTGGGTGCTTGAGGGTCCGCCAAATCACATCGCAACGTTGCCTTGGGTGCTGCGGATGTGGAAGGCGCATGCGGCGCTGGCTGAGAATTTTGGCGTACCATTTATCGGTGCCTATGAAGGAGGCTCGCATTTCGAAAAACCCGCAGAAATGAGGAGAGAAAT
This sequence comes from Hyphococcus flavus, assembly GCF_028748065.1. Lineage (GTDB taxonomy): Bacteria > Pseudomonadota > Alphaproteobacteria > Caulobacterales > Parvularculaceae > Hyphococcus > Hyphococcus flavus. The sequence goes on from NZ_CP118166.1 coordinate 2,905,552, forward strand.
CTACAAATCCTTTATATGGGGGGAGGAAGACGGTCTGAGCGGGGGGGATGTGAACCTTGCCGTGAACCAGGCCTTGGCAGAGGCCTTTCCTGGGGTCATTTTATCAAATTACGTTCTTGCAGGGCCCACAGGAGGCCAGCCATGGTTCGAAGGCCCTATAGGCGTGGAAAACCCGTATGAGAAGAGCTGGGGCCGCCTACGCGAGTAGTTGATTTCCTGATTAGTGCTTGACCTGGAAAATAAAAGCTTTACCTAAGGCCCATCTTCCAAAATCGCTTGAAGATCAGTTAGCGTCTAATAGGCGTCCGAGAAACTGTGTCTTCCTGCAACAGGATGGTCTGTAATGGCGAAAAAAGGCAAATCTAGTGGCTCAAACCAAGTAGTTGAAGGCAAAGCTGCTGAAGTTAAAAAGAAAAAGAAAACTAGCCCGTTTGAATTTATTCAGCAGGTTCGAAACGAGGCGGCGAAAGTCACGTGGACTACGAGGAACGAAACTATCGTCTCGACAATCATGGTCCTGATCATGGTGGCGATTATGGGGTTGTTTTTCTTTGCTGTTGATCAAGGCTTGCGTTTCGCTGTCTGCAATGTTCTCCCCATTGAATGTGTTGCACGTTAACAAAGAAAATCACGGATACATACATGGCCGGCAATTGGTACATCGTTCACGCGTACTCTAACTTTGAAAAAAAGGTAGCCGACGCAATTCTTCTTGCAGCCAAGGAAAAAGGTCTCTCGAATTTTATCGAGGAGCTTTTCGTCCCAACTGAAGAAGTAACAGAGGTGCGGAGAGGCCGAAAGGTCAATACGGAAAGACGGTTCTTCCCTGGTTACGTGCTCGTGAAAATGGTTATGAATGACGATACTTACCATTTAATCAAAGACACGCCCAAAGTGACCGGTTTTCTTGGTTCGGGTAACAAGCCAATGCCTGTTCCACAAAAAGAAGTGGACCGTATCCGAGGCGTTATAGAAGAAGGCGAAACACGCCCCCGTTCCACTATCACTTTCGATATCGGAGAAAGTGTTCGAGTTACGGACGGTCCTTTTGCTTCATTCTCCGGCGTAGTAGAAGAAGTTGATGAAATCTCAGAACGCGTGAAGGTTTCAGTATCAATTTTTGGCCGTGCAACACCAGTGGAACTGGAATTTACACAGGTAGAAAAATCCAGTTAAGCACGACTATATATACGCCGCTTCTTACTCTGACGCCGCCGCAATAGGCGTATTGTATTAAGGTCAAAAATTACGTCGAGAGGGTGAAGGCGAGGGCGCGCAGTCGCTATCGCAGCAGGCGTGTAGATATCATAAATATTCTCCGGCAGCGCTGCTAAACCTTCGCGCTTTAGCTTTTCGTATAATATTGTTTTCTGAAAATGACGTTCTGAATATCGTGTGAGGCGTTTTATATAAGTTTTGCAATCGTCAATGTTAAACGTCAGAGAGTCGAACTCGAAAGTCGAGTTGACGCATATCTCGATATTATGAAGAAAACTGTCGTCAGCGCCACCTTTGAAATCTGTAAGAAGAATATAGGTCAGTAACCCATCTTCGCCTTTGGCGCCAATCGGCATATAGATACCCCCTGAACGAAACCGTAAAATAGCTGCTGCCGATAAAGCGTAGAGATTTCCGCTAATATACTGCTCACATAAGAGTCGCTTTGACCAACTTCTTCGGCTACGGCCTGTGATAGGTAAAGCTGCGACACCATAGGCATTTCGATTCAAGTAAAAGCAACGATCGAGTTCTGATAGCGACGCGGTACTCGGGCGAATATCACCGTCAAGAAATATGTGGGTGTTTATTTCAGTAGTTGAGATACGGTGAACATATTCGTTCCAGGCATTGGCTTTATCTCCAACAGGCAGGTGGTGAACCTCAATCCGCTTGTCAGCGCATGCCAAGGTGGCCGCAATTTGAGCCGTTGCATCTGTGCAGCCGTTGACCAATATGTGTACTTGGTCGTCATAATTCAGCCCCGCCGCTTCCAATGCAATGATACAGCGGGCGAGGTGTTTTTCCTCATTTCGCGCGAATATACAGACCGAAAGGCCCATCTTGAGACAGTTTTGTTAGCTTCATCGGCTGTCCCTGCGAGAACCATGCAAAAAATTATTAACGATATTTCTTATCGGTCTCATCACCATAATCGTGACTATGTGTACAGCGTTTTGAAATCTGAACAATCCTTGAGCACATACGCTGCTCGAGACTATTCAGCTGTAGATCAAATAATTTCCATTAGTAACGTAGTCCGTATACGTTATAACTAATTTTTCCTGTTTTCTGTTTCTTGCCTGTTTTTTTGTGGATGATTAGCGGGATCTGTATTCTGGAAGGTTTCATTAAAACGCGCCGGTGACCTATCGGCGGCTTTGCGTACAAGATAGTCAAACCACTTCCATCGACGTCTCATCCATAAAACCAATGGCCGTGCGGAGGGATTGACTGCAGCGAACATGATTAGCGCCAGCACAACCAGCGGAACCCCAAAAGGTAGGGGAGAAATAGCTGCGAATATGCCATAAATTGCTAGCAGGATTGCTGCTATAGTGGTTGCAATGCGTGCGATCATTTCGGCCGTATATACCTACTGCAAAGGGTTGCCCATTTCCCACTTTTATTTATCCTACTTGTAATAACAATTCGATTGCGGAGGGGCCTAATGAAGGCTGTGTTGTACTCTATTCTAGTTTTTTTTGTCACTTCGTCTGCATGGGCGCAGCGTGAAGTCACATTCACGGATACGGTGAAGCCTGAAGGTGCGCTAATCATCGCGATGCGTGATAACAACCCGCCGCAGTTTTTGGATGCGCTAATTGGCAATGATGAGTTACTGCGGCTTCAACGAGCTATAGAAGCATCAAATTTTGAAGGGAATGCCGGACAGATCGCCACTATCTATAACGGGGCAATTGATTTTGGAGAAATCCATTTGATAGGCCTAGGCGACGATCTAATGAAAAAACGCGATTGGGAAGATTTTGGTGGTTATGCCGGCAAGACCGCTAGAACAAGTAAGTCGGATACGGTTTTTGTTATTACCGATAGCGACGACATCGCCAGCATACTTAGTGCGGGCTTTGGAGCCGCTATCGGCCAGTACAGTTTTGATTCATACAAAAGCGACACATCTCCAGTATCTGGAACTATAGCATTCGTTACTCAAAACTCTAGCACCGCAATCGCCACTTACGAAGATAGATATCGACATCTTGCTGAATCGGTGCGCTGGGCGCGTGATATGCAATCAGAACCAGGAAACATTCTGTATCCTGAAGAGTTCGTCCGGCGAGCACGTGAATTGATTGACCGTGCGCCAAATGTTTCTATTGACGTACTCAATGTTCGGAACATGGAACAGCTAGGAATGGGCGCGATTTTGGGGGTTGGGCAGGGTAGTACAAGACCTCCGCAAATTATGATCATCCGTTATAGTGGCGGACGTCCAGACGAGGCGCCTTTGGTATATGCCGGCAAAGGGATAACTTTTGATACTGGCGGCATATCACTTAAGCCAAAAGCCGGAATGTGGCCAATGAAAGCCGACATGACTGGTGCGGCTGTTGTCGTCGGTGCGATTAGTTCCATTGCAAAATCAAGAGAACCTGTGAACGTCGTCGCAATCGCCGCATTAGCGGAAAACATGCCTGATGGAGGCGCGCAACGGCCCGGAGATGTTGTTAGGACTATGTCTGGCAAGACGGTTGAAATCATGTCGACAGACGCTGAGGGCCGTCTCGTCCTTTCTGATGCTGTCTGGTATGCGCAGGAACGTTACAATCCAGAGCTACTGGTGGATGTAGCGACGCTAACAGGCTCTGTTGGAGGCGCATTGAGTGATGAATATGGTGGCTTATTTACGCGGGATGATAAAATAGCAGACAAGCTAATTAATGCTGGAGAACTATCTGGCGAAGATTTATGGCGACTTCCGTTACACCCAAACCACGACAAACAGATTGTATCGGTTATTGCAGACCTAAAAAATGCTGATACAGGCGCGCCAGGCGCAAGCACAGGGGCTGCATTCATAGGTTCGTTTATAACGGCTGAAACGCCTTGGGCGCATCTAGACATCGCTGGTGTCGATTGGCGAACGGATCCTCTTCCTACCGTTCCTGCTGGCGCCTCAGGATTTGGCGTCAGATTACTTGATCAGCTCGCGAGGGACATGGCTGTAAACTGAGCTCTTCGGAAGCAATATAAGAGGGTCAGATTAGAACCTATTTATCGCACAATTTATATTGTCGCAAATCCTGTAATAAGGAAGGATATAAAAATGCGCCGGCTGCATAAGCAAAAGGATATAAAAATGCGCCGGCTGCATAAGCAAACGGCGCATTTTCATGAAACCAAGGCCAAGCTTTCGAAAGGCTCTCTCCCCCAAAAATGTGCCTTGGAAGCGGTATTCTCCCAATCGGTTTCACAAACTTAAAAGCGAGTATTTCACAACTATAGGAAAATTTGGCCGTCATGGATGGATGTAATGATTAAAGGCTGCCCAAGAAAAAATCAGGCTGTTTTTGACGTCGGCGCATTTGAATTTCAGAAATCAGTTCGGCCTGGTTGGTAATGAATTGCTTAGGCGTCACTCCAATAAAGGACCTAAATTCTTTGATGAAATGTGACTGGTCATAAAAACCTTGTCCTGCGGCATCCATCCAATTTTCAGCGCCACTTCGCACGCGATCCGCAGCTCTTAAGGCTCGATATTTTCGTTGCAGGAATTTTGGCGAGGCGCCAAAAAACTTCTTTGCCAATCTATCCGTTTGCCTCCTGGATACATCCATCGCAGTCACTAATGCATCCAGACCAGGTTCATTGGGATCCATCAACCATTTTTCCAGTGCCTGAGGGTAGCTGTTTAGCTCTCTTCGTCGCATGGCCAATAAATTAGAAAAAAACCTATCTGCTGCGGTAGCCATAGTATCAAAATCACGCGCACAGCGAATAGCTTCGATGTGGGTCGCAGCCCGGCCGCCCGCAAATGCTGAAAGATCTATGACTTGGTCCGCCGCTTCATCAGCCTCCATGCCGATAAGCATACCCCAGCCCTGCGGCCGGATGCCAACACCGAAAACGCGCGTTCCCGCATCAGCAGCCATAGTGTAGGCGCCAAGGGTGGGACCAATCAAAAACGCTTGAGAAATTTTGTGGTTCTCGCCATTTGGCGTGCTCAACACACCTCCGCCATTAAGTAGTACGCGGATATTGCCAAGCTCAGCACAAAGAGGTTGTATCGACGGCGTCTCAGTCGAAAAATAATAGTAAGCTCGAACAAACTGTCTTAAATCCGCTCGAGGAAGAAAATACCGAAGTTCCATCGCTTACCCCTTATAGCATTTCGAATGACTGTTGTCTGTCAAAAACGCTAAAGCTCTAAAGTATTCGGGCAGAAGATTTTGGCCAAACTCCGGCAGCGAAGTGACGCTTTATTGCGTTTGCGCCTTAATAATCAGGCCGTCATAGGCAGGTTCCACGCCATTTGGTAGAAAACTTTTCAGTGTCTGATAGTCCATGTGGATGTGTAAATTGGTAAGCATTGCGTATCTGGGACGAACCCTTTCGATCCATTCAAGTGTAAGATCCAGATGCGCATGGGTTCCGTGTGGTTCGTATTGAAGCGCATCGACGACCCATATATTCACACCTGAAAGAATATCAAAACTATCCTGCGGCAAGCCAACAACGTCGCTTGAATATGCCGCGTCACCAAATCGAAAGCCAAGGGAATTTACAGACCCGTGATACTGCAAAAATGGTATGACCGGAATCTCGCCACTTGGCCCCGACACCGTAAATTCTTCACCGCATTCCGGCATCGCTTTATAATCTAGTATTGCTGGATACGGGCTTCCTGGCGCTTGCTCAAAACAGTACTTAAATCGATCCAAAAGAACGCCAGATGTTTCACAATCAATGTAAACCGGAATGCGTTTACGCATATGCAAGGCGAAAACACGCAAATCATCAATACCATGAGACTGGTCTGCATGATCATGCGTGAACAGAACGGCATCGAGACGTGAACACCTCGCCGCCAGCAACTGCGCACGCATATCAGGTGATGTATCAACTAAAACACTGGTGACTTTATCATGTTGAAAACCGAATTCAGGATGTTCTTTCTGCACAAGGATGGAACAGCGTGTCCGCCGATTTTTTGGCTCCTCAGGGTCGCATGCCCCCCACTCGCCTGCACCTTCCTTGCCACCGAAACGGGGCACGCCGCCAGAGGATCCACAACCAAGTACCGTGATACGCAAATCACTCGACATTACTGCTCTCTCGGATCCTTTGCTCGAGAAAAGAGTCTAAAAAAATTGTCGCTCGTGACTTTTTGTATGTCTTCGATCGGCAACTCTTTCAATTCAGCGAGCTTTTCCGCTACATTGACTACATATGCTGGTTCATTTCTGCGTCCACGCATTGGCGCAGGCGCCAAATAAGGACAATCGGTTTCGATAATGACGCGATCAAGTGGCGTCGTCTTGGCGATCGCGCGCACATCGTCAGCATTTTTGAAGGTAATAATGCCTGAGAAAGAAATATACCCGCCAAGCTCAAGCACGGCATTCGCCAGCGCCTGTCCGCCTGTGTAGCAATGGAGGAGAGGGGTAAAGGCCCCTTCCCTATGTTCTTGTTCAATAAGCGTCTGAGTTTCTTTATCAGCGTCACGCGTGTGAATAATAAGCGGCAATTGTGTTTCGCGCGCGGCTGCAATGTGCGCTTTAAAGACATCCGCCTGCACGTAGCGTTCTGAATATTCGTAGTAGAAATCCAGGCCGCACTCGCCAATACCGATGACTTTACTGTCCGAAGCCAAGCCAATGAGTTTCTCGGAACTCAATTCAGAGTAGTCCTTGGCATGATGCGGATGAACGCCAACGCTCCGCCAGATGTCAGGATCAGCATCAGCGATTTCCTTTATGGCCTCAGTCGACGAGAGCTGGTCGGAAATAGTGAGTAGCGTCCTGACGCCAGCATCGCGTGCTCGTTTTATGACCTCTGCAATGTCGTCTGAATATTTCTCAGAGTGCAGATTAACATGGCTATCTACCAGCATTATTTTACGCAACCTTGTTTTGTAACGTTGATCGCAAATCATACGCCATAGCATGCACAACTTGCGCGCGGTCGAGGTTGAGCGTATCGCCGCGTTCGACCAGTAAAGTTAGCTTCTCCCAAGTCATTAGAAGAGCTTCAGCCGGTACGTTTTTAAACGTTCCCACGCCTTCATTGTCTGCAGCAATTTCCCTTGCTGCATTGGACAATGCCGACAGCACCATATTACAGAAAACAGGCCAGCGCCCCTCACCTGATTTTCCGGAAACGCCAGCAATGACTTTTGACAAATCCTGTCCCTCCCGGGCGGCAGTCAGAAACTGCCGGCTAAGTTTGATGGCGTCAAAACCATCGCTCTCTGCCAGGCTAAGGGCATAACCCGGACGCCCTTTTGCAAAAGGCGTGACGGTGGCCGCTGTTTCTGCGTCTATTCCTTCCGCATTTAGGAAATTCCGGATTTCTTCGTCAGACATTCGCGGTATGCCTATTTTCCTGCAGCGGGAGCGGATGGTCGGAAGCAACCGCCCGGGCGATGCAGACAGGAGCAATATCAAAGTGTGTGACGGTGGTTCCTCAAGCACTTTGAGTAATGCGTTTGCCGCATTTCTGTTCATGTCATCAGCAGTATCTATAATTGCGACACGCGCTTTACCCGATGCTGTTCTGTTCAGGAATGCATTTAGCTCGCGCACGGTTTCCACAGTAATTTCGCTCTGGTATCGGCTTTTCTTCTCATCCCAAAGCCGCTCAGCAACAAAGAGGTCTGGGTGCGCCTTTGCTGCGATAAGCCGAAAGGCCCTCTCGCTCGCATCCATGTTCAGACTGTGTTCATCTGTCAGAGCTTCCGGAGCAAGCAGCGCTCTTGCGATTCGAAATGCAAGAGTTGCTCTGCCGATACCTTCAGGGCCGCAAATAATCCAGCCATGGGATAAAGTTCTATTCGAAATTTTTTGACGGATATCCTTCTCGATATTGGTCAGGCCAATTTGATTGGATCTTTCATTCGGCAATGTGAGATTATGATCCATTCCGATACTCTAAGAGGTCTAGGCCTTTTTTGACAGCCTGGCCATGCGTTCTGTGTGGGCTAAAACAAGCTGGGCAAACGCTGTTTTACAGTTTCCATAACGCGGATCGCCACATCAGCTACATCACCGCGTGCGTCGATGACAGCGCAACGATCTGGACAGGTTTTTGCAATCTTCAAAAATGCTTGCCGCGCATTTTCCTGAAAGCCTTTTCCTTTAGATTCAAACCGTTGTTCGCCGCCACGTTCGCTTGAACGTTGCAATCCTTCTTCGATAGGCAAATCAAAAATCAACGTTAAATCAGGGTCGTTTTTGTCAACAACGAGTTTGTGCAAAATTAGAATCTGTTCTTCCCCCAATTCGCCTGCAATTCCCTGAAACGCCATTGTTGAGTCTGCAAAACGATCCGTTATCACAATCGCACCGCGTTCAAGAGCTGGTTTGATGGTGCGCTCCAGATGGTCTCGGCGCGACGCATACATCAACAAAGCTTCTGTCATGGGCGACCATCTGTCGGCGTCGCCCTCTAAAATCAGCTTTCTGATTTCTTCTGCTCCCTCGGAACCGCCCGGCTCTCGAGTTGTGACGACTTCATGACCAAGACCGCGCATTGCATCAGCCAAGAGTTTTAGTTGGGTTGTTTTGCCGGAGCCGTCGCCGCCTTCAAAGCTTATAAAAACGCCATTTGGCTTTTGTTTTGTCGCCATCAGTTTTGCGCGGATGCGACCTCGTCACTCGGTGGCTTGGCAAGCAGCTTTTTCGCAGCAATGCCTATCTTGCCCCATACGCCGGCTTCTCTGACAGATGTGCCGGCAAATAGCGGGTACTCACGCACTTTACCATCGGAAGCAGTAATCTTTAAAAACCCGATTTGTTGATTTTCCCGAATGGGCGCCGCAACCGGCCCCTCATAAACTATAGTCGCCTGAGAGTCATCAAACTGCGTTCGATGCAAGATCATATCCACGGGTGCGCGCGCAATTAAGGGTACGGATTTATCCTTGCCCTTGAACACCTCAGCTTCGCCGACAATGTCTCCTGGCTCAAAAAATGTCTTATTGCTGAAATCATTGAATGCAAGACGTATCAAGCGCGCTGATTCAGTCGTCCGTTCACGATTTGAATCGAGACCATTAACCACGACGATCCGGCGTTCGCCATTTTGCACCGCTGAGCCAACCAATCCGTACCCGGACTCTTCCGTATGACCAGTTTTCAGGCCGTCCGCGCCATCAACAAATCCCAACAATGGATTTCGGTTTTCCTGCCGAATTCGCTCCCAGGTGAATTCACGTTCCGCAAACAGAGCATAGTACTCGCCATATTCTGAAATAATTTTTCTGGAAAGAAGCGCTAGATCCCGCATGCTCATCTTCTGGTTTGGGTGCGGCATGCCGTGAGGGTTAGCGAATGTGGAATCCGTTAGCCCCCATTCGCGAGCCTTGCGGTTCATAAGCTCCGCAAAAGCTTCCTCTGACCCGGATATATTCTCAGCAACAACGATGCAGGCATCGTTACCGGACTGCACAATAATGCCGCGTAAAAGGTCAAGCACGGGGATTGCGGTATCGACCCGTACCCACATGGATGAGCCCTCTCGCTCTCTCCAGGCTTTCTCACTGACATCAAACTCATCGGTGAGCTGTAGAGAACCATCTTTCAGCCGTTCAAAAACGATCGCCACAGTCATCAACTTTGACATTGAGGCTGGCGCCGTCGGTACACGTGCGTTCTTCTCAAACAGAATTTCGCCCGTCCGATAGTCCATAATCACCGCATACTCGGCGGCGGTCTCTACCGGTCCATTTTGTGCGGCGGCGCCCCCATGAAACAGGCCCAAGGCTAGAACGGACGTGATTACTGTGAAAAAACTCAAGAATCTCAAAGTTTAGCTCCTCGAAGCATTATGACTGGTCAGGAAGATGTCTTTGTAACCTGTTGATTTTACGACAGAGTTAAGGCGTCAGCGTGACCAGCGCTGCATCACCATAACCTGCTTTGCGCACCGCTTCCAATCGCTGAGCGGCTGTTTCTATAGATGAAAATGGGCCAAGGTTAACCCGATAAAACACCGCCCCGGCTTCCGTCTCCACCCGCGAGAGGCGCAAAGTTCCGACATCACCCAACTCGGTGCGAAGACGGTCGATATGATCGAGGTTCGTCAGCGCCGCCACACGGATGATGTAGAGCGCTTGAGGCGCGGCTGCCGGACTTGATTTCGGATCAATCAGTCGCGCATCATCGGGGTCTGGCGTCGAAAGATCTGCTGCCGGGATCTGGCAAGCGCCTTCTGCCGGACTGCAAGCCTCTGCGATGGACGACGCTTCAGCCCCAGGAGTTAACGCTGGCGCGCTCTCGATGCTGGTCAACAGCTCAGAAATCTCGTCAGTCTCAGGGGCTGCAGGAGGCCCAGATGTGTCGGACGGCTCTTTGACTTCCGCAGCGCGCGCTACCCTGTCTATGGGTTCTTCCTGAGGCGGTCTGCTGCGATCAGAAGGCGCCGCCCTTGCCATCAGCGGCGCAGGGCCAGCGTATCTCACGCGAACCCGCGTAGTCCCTTGCTGTTCAAAATCCAGTTTGCGGGCCGCCTCTCGCGACATATCGATGATACGGTTATGGGCAAATGGGCCGCGGTCATTAACCCGTACTGTAATTGACCGCCCATTCTCAAGATTTGTCACTTCCACCATGGAAGGCAGCGGCAGCGTTGTATGGGCGGCCGAGAGCCTGTTCATGTCGAAAATCTCGCCATTAGCTGTAAGACGGCCATGGAATTGCGCGCCATACCAGGAAGCGACGCCGGTCTCGACATAGTTTGGGTCTTCCTTTGGATGGTACCAGCGGCCGTTAACCTTGTACGGCTTGCCGATTTTATAATGGGGCGAAGCGTCGCCCGGACTAGCTGTCCGCTGTGTGGCGCAACCAGCGACGGCGACAAGCGTGAATAAAGCCAAAAGCAGACGGAAGGGCTTGGACATGGAAACGTTAACGCCTCACTGACAAAAGCGGCGTATTGCCGCCTTTCTGCATTAGTCGACTCGCAGGCAGCCCGCAACTTGAAGTGAATTGGTCCAGACGGCTTGTCATTTTCCCGCGGTTCGTTATCTGTGCTTTTCGCATTTCGCGCTGGGGCCGTTTAGCTCTTGCGCGGCCCGGAGGGGTGGCAGAGTGGTCGAATGCGGCGGTCTTGAAAACCGTTGAGCGTGTGAGCGTTCCGTGGGTTCGAATCCCACCCCCTCCGCCACTTGAAGAATTTCCTGTACAACCTTTCTTCTCCGTCGCTACGCTGGATTGCCCGTGCTCACTGCGTTCTGACGTCATCTTGTACAAAACACTCAGAGCTATGTTGTACAATTCTGTTCGTGCCCTCGTGCGAGCGGTTACTCGTCTCTGAACCCAACTCCTGATGCAGCACTCAACACCTCCTCAATCTGGCGATTAAAACAACGCGCCAAATATAAGGCCTGCCAGAAAGATGAGGATAACCTTCCACCAAATGCGGGATTCCTCGAAGTTTACCCGCCCGGGGTTGCAGATTTTACCCGGCACACAACTGCCTCTATAGCCGTTCTTGTCGTCATCAGATGGCAAGAGTTAGAATAGGTCTGGCGCCAACATCGCAAGAGGGACAGCAATGGATTTGTTCGTCGCCATGGAGTTAGCGTTTAAAACGCTCGCAGCGCCGATTGTCTTCTTCATTGTGTTTTTGCTGGTGAGCGGATGGCGTCGCCAGAAACCGCAACAAGCTCCTCTTGCGAAGCGCGCATCCTGTGAAGGCGAACGAAACAGACAGACATGCGGCAAGCCGGTCTATAGATGCTCCAACTGCGGGGAAAGCGGCTGCGAACTTGATCGATGCAGCAATCGCGGTTTTGAGTACCCTGGCAAATGCCTTAGTTGTGGCTACCCAAACACAATGCAACGTCTGTAGATATATTAGACATATTTCATCCTTGTACTAACTGTAATAATTGGCTGTGCCCGACGCCGGAACTATCAGACCGCCCTCACGTTAGCTTGGTGCGCGTTGTCTTAGGGGGACTAGGACGCGCAGCGCCGGCGGAGACATCCGCCCCCGGCCCCGCTCTCTGCCGGCGCATTTATCTCGCAACAACAAAAAAAGCGCCCCGTAAACGAGGCGCTCTTTGCATAACACTAGGCAAAGTTTTAGTTATTATCGTTGACCGAGTCATCAATCTCATCGGCTGCGTCATCAATTGCATCACCGACATCTTCTGCGGCATTTTCAAGATCGCTGTCATTTGCTTCATCAAATAGATAGATTGCGCCAAAGACAGCCAGTACGCCTACGATAATCACAACAACTAAATTCTTGCCATTCATGGTTTGCTCCATTGATTGCTTGTACAATAAACACCAACCAGTCGTATTCGTTCCCCATTTTCACTGAACTCATCGCCTTTTTGCGTGTTGTTTTTAGTGGATGCAAAACAAACGGAGGAATGATGACAAACGAGATTTATTCAGCGCGAGCCATAGAACTCGGCGGTGGCGGCGGCGTAGCACGGTCTGATCGGAAAACACTGGCAGGCATGCTGGGTGCCGCTCTTGCCAGCACCTATACGCTCTACCATAAAACCCATGCATATCATTGGAACGTGACAGGGCCGCTTTTCTATAGCCTGCACAAGCTGACAGACGAACAATACCTGGATCTTGCTGAGGCCGCGGACGCGATTGCCGAACGAATACGCGCAATAGGCTTTGCGGCCCCTGTCGGACTTGCTGGTTATGCGGACAATGATGTTGTTCGTGACGTTGAAGGTACGCCTTCAGCGGGAGACATGATAGCCGAATTGGCAAGCGATCACATCGCTGTGGCGGCGCAGCTAAGAGATTTTGTGGAAGAAGCTGACAATACTGGAGATGTTTACACAGCGGACTTATTAACCGCTCGAATTGGCGTTCATGAAGAGGCTGCATGGATGCTTAACGCGATGTTGGTCGGCCATGAAGAAAAGAAGTAACTTCAAGAAAAACGGAGGGCGATGTCTCGCCCTCCGTTCATTTTAAATATTAATCTCTTCAAGCTGCTTTCGCCATAGTTTTACGGGGGGCGGCTGTAGACATATCTTTCAACCGCGTTCGCGCCCGCGACAAGCGTGATCGGATTGTACCGACAGGTGTTTTCATTTTACGGGCCGCATCGGCGTACTTCATCCCGTCAACAGCAACCAGCGAAATCAAATCCTGATCACGTTCGGGCAGTTTTTCAAATTGCTCCATTACCTCACGGTATTCGCATGCAGATTCTTGCGACGGCGCCGCAGCAAAAGTCGATTGCGGAGAATCGTCAATATCGACATGCACGCCCTGTGTTTTCTGTTTACGAATTTGATTGAGAAACAGGCGACGGCACAGCGTAAACATCCATGAGCGAAAATTTGTGCCCGGTTGATAATAGCTTGCCTTACGCAAAGCTCTCTCAACACTGTCCTGAACAAGATCTTCTGCCCGCTCCTGATTACGCGTAAGAGAAAGCGCAAACCTGTGAAGCGCCGGAAGAATTTCAGTAAGTTCATCTTTAGAAAACGTTGCGGTCATTTTTCTCACCTCGATTTGTTTCGGGTGCTGATTTGGATATGCACAAAGAAAACGAAAATCAAAACAATTCGTGTACGCCATTTGTTGAACTTAAGTTGCTCATGCCTGTAACGCAGACTTAGTCATTAACAGCATCAGCGCAACGACAATAAGATGTGGAGGAAGGGCAAGTGACAGAGCTGATGAAAGCGCGGCAACAGCCGTCACATACGTATGTTGATCAGGTTACGTGGGTGCTCGTAAGGGCCTGATTTCTAGGTGAGAATTTTACACAGAAAAAATCACGCCACACGGTCGCCACATTCTCAGAAGCGCACGTTACAGAAGTCTCATGACAATGGATTTAAGCTTTCAAAAATTACATGTTAGGCGTGAACATGAAGTCATGAACTTCACTTCATATCGGCCAAATCTGAACTTATGGACAGTAATTAAAAAACGCTAAGACTTGTCAGCGCTGCTTTTCAATGCGGCTTCCACAGTCTCGTCTACAACGCCAAAGTCACGAGTTGTGGCTTCTGCATCGGGTTCCTCGAAATGCGGTGTCGCTATCAAACCCCGTCGCAATAATTCCCTGATCGCGGCCGCACGTGTCGGCATGCGGTTTTCAAAGCGCCAATCGTCAATTGCCTGAAGCTCTTTTTCATCCAGCATAAGCTGAAGTTTTTCAGTTCTTTTCAGATTCTCACGTTCGGGCATTGCGCCAGGACACTCCACATCAACGATCTTTTGATCAACTGACGTTACTTACGCTAATACTGTAGCTTAAGCTAGTAGATATAGTGGCTATTCAATCCTGGCGGAAATCTGGTCCTAAACCCGCTAATTTATTGATATCGTGCAGTTCTTTGTGGCTCGACAATAAAGGGATTACGGCGCTCTAGCCAGCGGACCAACTGTTGATCGCCTTCGATTGCAGCAATCCAGTCAGCGATTCGCGTCTTAATCAGCGGTTGCTGAACCTCTTCAAATGCCCGTTCCAGGACGGCTTTTAATGTGCGATCGCGGCGCAACAAAGCCCTCAGGCCGGGACCCTCCAATTTAATACGTTCCATTTGACGGGGTGAAATATCAACATTGCTCTCTCTCCGGGGCGCATCCGGCATCAAGCTGTAAAGGCCTGATAAAATCTCCATCCTCCGTTCGGCGCATTCCGCAGCGATCCGCTCAAGCAGCGACGATCCGCCTGCCTTTTGTGAATAATACATATAATCACTAAGAACGGCGCAGCATTCAGCGATTGCGAATCTAATGTGTTGTTGCAGGCGCCAGGAAATTCGAATGGGCTTACTGTTCGACAGTTTTCGGGCAAGCGCACGAGCCCGTTCGTCATCAATAAGCATTTGTTCCACAGACTTGCGAATACTGTCCGGTAAATCTTCCTGATTTACATATTGTCGTACATAATCCTCACCGAGGATGTTTACTTCTATGTTCGAGCTACCTTGAACCATAATTTTCGAACACAAGATTGCCTGAAAAGTTCGCAATAATTCCAAAAAATTTGACGTAGCGCGTACTTATATGCGCTTTTCACCAAACAAATTTTGGAACGCCTCAAATCATTGCGTGTTTAGAGCTTGAACCGTCATTTAAAGATGACGTTTTAACGAAGTGCGCTGATCAAAGGAGGTTGCTATGCTCGGTTGGGCGCTCACATTCTTTATTATCGCTATTGTCGCTGCTGTTTTCGGATTTGGCGGCATTGCCGCTGGCGCTGCCGGCATTGCGAAAATTCTGTTCTTTATCTTTATCGTACTGTTCCTGTTGGCGATGGTTGCGCGTGCAGTTCGCGGCCGACCGCCCGTCTAAGAACAAAACACGGTGTTCCCTCAAGAGGCGCTTTTAAAGCGCCTCTTTTTTTGCAACCGGAACCCGAGCCAGTTCTTTTGTGTTCACTCTATGGAGCCAATGAAAGGAAAAAACGATGAACGACGATCAGATCAAAGGCAAATGGACCCAGCTTAAAGGCAAAGCCAAAGAAACCTGGGGCGAGCTTACCGACAATGACCTGATGGAAGTCGAAGGCGATGTCGAAAAGCTCACCGGCAAGCTTCAAGAACGTTACGGCATTGAACGAGAAGAAGCCAAAAAACGCATCGATGAATGGCGCGCACAGGTATAATAAAGCTTAGCCGCTAATTAAAACCCTGGTTGCGGACCTCTAAATATTGAATTTAACGCCCTGAGCCAAAGGTAATTCCGTGGAATAGTTTACCGTTTGGGTTTGGCGGCGCATGTAGGCTTTCCAGGCGTCGGAACCGGACTCCCTGCCCCCGCCCGTTTCCTTTTCGCCGCCAAATGCGCCGCCGATCTCTGCACCTGACGGGCCTATATTCACATTGGCGATGCCGCAATCAGACCCCGTCGCGGACAGAAAACGCTCAGCCTCGAGAACATCTCGGGTAAATATGCAGGACGACAATCCCTGATCTACGTTGTTTTGCATTTCGATGGCTTCATCAAGGTCGTTATATTTCATTACATAAAGAATTGGCGCGAAAGTTTCTTCGCAAACGATACCGTCATGTTTGGGGAGTTCTACTAAGGAGGGCCTTACATACCAGCCACTGTCGCCGACGCGTTCTCCACCTGTGATAGTCGCGCCTTGCACCTTGGCGCGATCAAGGGCGTAATGCATCCGATCAAACGCAGCCTTGTCAACCAAAGGACCGACTAGCGTTCCAGTTTCAAGCGGGTCCCCCACGGGCAGAGACGCGTAAGCGGCTTTCAGCCGAGGCACAAACTCGTCGTAAATCGAAGAATGAACAAACAGGCGCCGCAATGTCGTGCATCGTTGACCCGCTGTGCCAGCCGCTGAGAAACAAACACCCCGTAACGCAAGTTCTGTATCAGCAGACGGCGCGATGATGCCGGCGTTATTACCGCCGAGTTCGAGAAGAACACGGCCGAAACGATTGGCGACGCGGGGACCTACTTCTCTGCCCATGCGCGTTGATCCGGTAGCGGAGACAAGCCTGACCCTTCTATCGTCCACGAGTTGTTCCCCGGTTTCACGCCCGCCGATAATCAATGATGACAATCCAGCTGGCGCGTCGCCAAATTTCTTGATTGCACGGTGCAGCAGCGCATGTGTCGCGAGTGCCGTCAGAGGCGTTTTTTCCGACGGTTTCCAGATGATCGAGTTGCCGCATGCAAGCGCCAGCGCCGCGTTCCATGACCAGACCGCGACAGGAAAATTGAACGCCGAGATAATGCCGACCGGCCCCAATGGTTGCCACGCTTCACGCATGTGATGACCAGGGCGTTCAGAGGCGATCGTCAATCCGTATAATTGCCGTGAAAGACCAACTGCAAAATCGCAGATGTCGATCATTTCCTGCACTTCGCCGAGCCCTTCGGACAGGATCTTCCCGCATTCAATAGTGACCAGCCTGCCGAGGTCTTCCTTGTGGGCGCGCAGCTCTTCACCCAGCAGCCGGACAAGTTCTCCGCGCCGCGGCGCCGGGACAGATCGCCATTGCAAAAACGCGTCCTGAGATTGGGCGATCTTTGTTTCTACGCCCGCCGCATCATCCATGGCGATCCGCGCGATCTCGGAGCCGTCAATCGGCGTATCGACTATGAGTTCGCCGTTTTTCAGTGCAGCTTCGTCAACGCCTAGGCGAGATATGATGTCAGTGATGTTCATTTGTGTCTCCTCTGGGAACCGAGGACTACACCCCTACCCAGCTTTTCAGCAACGCCCCGACCAGATACGCGACGCCGGCGGCCGTCATGCCAATAGCGAATGTTTCAAGGCCAGACCACCACCAACGCGCTGTTGACCATTTCGATTTGACCGCGCCGATGCCGAAAAACACGGCGCTCGTCATGACGCTGGCAACGACTAGCGCGTTGCTCAACCCTCCGAACAGAAACGGCACCAGGGGAACAGCTCCGCAGATAAAGAACGCCGCAAAAGTGATAAGTCCCGACTTCACCGCTGAACGCTCTACTTTTGGCGCGCCGTGTTCTTCCTCGAGCATGACGCGCACCCAGCGTTCCTGACTTTCGGTGATGATCTCGACAGCGCGCTCAAGGTCATCGCCTTCAAAACCTTTGGCGGCGAAAATCTGCCTGACCTCTTCCCTTTCACCTTCCGGCGTCAACGCAATATGGCGCAGTTCCATTTGCTTGAGACGTTCATACTCATCCTTTTCAGCTTTGACCCCGGAGTAGTTTCCAGCGGCCATGGAGAACCCGTCAGCGAGAAGGTTTGCGGCCCCCAGTATGAGAATGACCTTGGTTGAAAGCGCCGCACCCGCGACACCGGCGACAATGGCAAAGGTGGTAACCGCCCCGTCGATCCCGCCGAGCACCCAGTCGCGGAGATAATTGATCTCCGGCCCTTCCTTTAACCGCTCTGCAATCGCTCGCGGACTATGACCGTGTTCTATATCATCGGTGCTGGTATCTGGGTCCATCGCCGGATGTTATGCGGCTTGCCGCTCAGTTTCGTCAATTCTTTACGCCAGCGTGTTGCGTGTGATCGCGGCAGGACTTAAACCCACGCCCGTTTGCGTCTTTTGAATATAGCGAGCGACATGACCCAAAAATATACATCTGTGCCTGAGCTGAGCCTTCGCGCCTATACAGACGGCGATGCGGCTGCGCGCGCCGAATTCGAAGCAGCTCTTTTTCAAGGGTTCAAATATTTCGGGTTCATCATATTAAAAGATCACAAAGTCAGCCATGAGTTATTAGCTCGCGCGTACGACCAAAGTGCAGCTTTTTTCGCTCTGAGCGACGCAGAAAAATCACCCTTTGTTCAAGCGGACGGCCAGCGCGGATATACGCCGTTTGGTAAGGAACACGCTAAGGATTCAAAGCACCCGGACCTGAAAGAGTTCTGGCATGTGGGCCGTGAGTTTGAGCCAACTTCTCCGCTTGCAAAAATATACGAGCCAAACCTCTGGCCGGACGAGCCATCAGAGTTTCGCAATACATTTCTCGAACTGTTCGACGCGCTTGAAGAAGCTGGCCTTGTTATGCTGGAAGCGCTGGCCCCGTCGCTCAATGTGCCACGCGACTACTTTCGCGACATGGCGACCGATGGAAACTCAATTCTTCGATTGTTGCATTACCCGCCAATTCCTGATGGCGCAGACCCCGGCGCGATCCGCGCAGCGGCGCATGAGGATATCAACCTCATCACTATCCTTGTCGCAGCCGAAGGCGGCGGGCTGGAACTTCTGGACCGCCACGGCAAATGGCTGGCGATTGATACGGACCCGGAAAACCTGATCGTTGATGCGGGCGATATGCTCGCGCGGATTACGAATGACGTTATACCAGCGACTACCCATCGCGTGGTCAATCCGACCGGGCCGAACGTTTCACGTTATTCCATGCCATTCTTCATGCACCCTCATCCTGACGCTATGCTTTCATGCATCGAAAGCTGCCGTAATGGCGGCGCAAAACACCCTGATATTCGCGCCGATGATTTTCTCCGGCAACGCCTCAAAGAAATCGGTCTGACAGCGTGACGTTTTCGATCCGAACGGGCGTCAAGGAAGATATTCCGGCCCTATGCGAAATTGAACATGATGCTGCACAAGCCTATCGCGCTGTTGGCTATGACTTTTGTGCGGATGGAGCCGTACGCGACGAGGAAGAGCATTTGCGCGGCATCAATGAAGGCGCCCTCTTCGTATCGGAAAGCGAGGGAGAGCCGTCCGGTTTCATTCTGTTATGGCCTGTAGACGGACACGCGCACATTACCGAAATTTCCGTCGCCACGCGATTTCAACAGCACGGTATCGGGCGAGCGTTGATCGATAAGGGTGAGGAATGGGCGCGAAACGCCGGTTATTCTGCGATCACCCTGACTACTTTCACCGAGGTGCCGTGGAACGCGCCTTTTTACCGTTCAATCGGCTATTCTGATTATACGCCCGGCGCCGACGAGCCTGAGCTAGCCTCGGTTCAGTCTACTGAGGCTGAGTATGGCTTTCATGCAAAGCCGCGCATCGCGATGGTCAAACGCCTGAAAAGCTAGAGAGCCGGGCGAAAAAGTCGAATCCGGTTTTCGCAAATCCGGCGCAACAAATAAGAATCTAGATCATCAAATGATCTAACCTTATCGCCCGATGATCTAGATTACTCGCAGTGCCAGCACGTTTCCATAAACCCCGGCGATCCGATCGGGCTTCCCGGCGGGACGTCGGGCGCGCCGACAACGCCGGAACGCGCTGGCGCGGGACGATCAAAATGCCGCTCGATATTGGCGATCAACCATTCGCGGTGCGCACGATCGGGTGTCTGTCCTTCCAACAAACCTGGCGATAATCGGGTGCGAAGGCCCTTTAGATACATATCAATTATCGCCTGTACGTTTGATGGCGCCGTCGCACCCGCTCCGTTTGAAAGCCCTACAGCGGCAGCTTGAGCTTCACCTTCCGAAGGCGCGCCGCCACTCAATGCAATCAGTGTAGAAACAAATCGTGTCTGAAGCCGTTGCGCAATCGCCTGCCTCCTTGCCGAAGGCTGACTCGCAAAAATCTGCTGTTCAATTGAGGTGAGCACGTCGTTGACGCCAAGGCGCGACGGCTGCCGGCTTTGATAGTCAGCCAGCCGAGCCGTCCGGTCAGGATGCAAAAGTGCGCCAATAGTGATGGCAGCAGCACTGTCCGCCGCCGTAAGCACGTCAAATACCGGACCTGTTTCACTCGCAAACGTTTCCGCAATATTGTTCGAGCCAAAGGCGCCAAGTGGTGGCGTCAGTTGATTCACGAGACTGTCAGGCAGCGCCAACGCGGCGGGATCCAGTGTTTCGACAAGCGCTGCCAAGGCTTCGCGCTGGCGTTCGTCACTAACGGGTGCGCCAGGCGTAAGCGCGTCCCCTTTTTCATTATAGGAAAATTCAAATCCGCCGACTGATTTTGCGGCCGCTGCGATCTGATACCGATGGTAAAGATAGATCGGCACCAGCACGCTGCGCATCTCAGCCATGCCAGAGCCATCCTTGATGACGCGCGCGCCAAAATTTTCAAGGGCTATGCGGCGCACGTTCATAGTCTGTCGCAACATAGCGACTGCGTCAGCGCCATTGTCCCAAACGCTTGCATAAGGGTGGGCCGTCGCAACGCTTCTCGCTTCCCGGTCGCCAACAAACATCAAACCGCTGGCGTACCCTTCGCGCAGAATGGTTTCCAACTCCTCTTCTTCGTCAGCGTCTTCAGGAAATTCAGCATAAAGCCAAGTTGCAGCAAGCTTATCCCATTCGCCGATGCCGTCATCATAAGCCTGACTAAGATCAAGCGTTCCGTCAGAGCTTACGGAAACTAGCGGGGCCGGATAGTCCATTACTGACGCGCGATCATTGGAAGAAGCCGCAAAGTTATGTGCAAAACCCAGTGAATGGCCGACTTCATGCGCAGAGAGTTGCTTGATGCGATTAAGGGCGATGGTCACCGGATCATTCGGTCCGCCCTCACCCGAATTATCTGCGCCGACGAGACCTTCAAAGATCATCCTGTCCTGACGTACCCGTTGGGAACCCAAAATAACGCTTCCTTTAAGCATTTCTCCGGTGCGCGGGTCATGAACGCCGCCGCCATAGGACCAGCCACGGGTCTGACGGTGGGTCCACGAGATTACGTTATAGCGAATGTCTCGCGGGTGAACGCCTTCAGGCAGCGGTTCCACACGAAAGGCGTTTTCAAAACCGGCCGCCTCAAACGCATCAGCCCACCAGGATGCGCCTTCAATCAGCGCTTCACTGATTTGCGGAGGTGCGCCGGCGTCAACATAAAACACGATGGGCTCTTTTGCCGGACTTACCGCTTGTGTGGGGTCTTCTTTTTCCAGCCTATACCTTCGCGCAACAGACCGCAGAATTGGTTCTTCCAGTGGTGATGAAAAATCGTAATGCGGAACATCAATTGCACCGGAACGGGGGTCGAACGCGCGCGGCTCATAACCTGCTTCAGGCAAGCGCACCAATGAATGATGCTGCACCAGCGTGATCGACCGGCCGTCAGCCGCCGTTGCACGCACTTCCGAACCAGGACTATCGCTCGTCAGCGTCATGAAGGCGTCAAATTCAACATTGTCAGGAAAGGCGAGTGCGTTCGCTGCATCGGGAAAGGTCCTATCACTCGCTATAGAAAATGACCCGCCTCTCGGGTGGTTCTTCAAGGATGAAACTATGCCTAGAGAGTCCCGCGTCAGAAAACTTGAAATATCAACGAGTATCTGACCGTTCGGACCTGTGGCGCTGATATCGCCAGACCATAAAAATGAACGGGCAAATGACTCTCTTACAGCTCTACGTTCAAGCGCGTTGTCGGAACTCGCGCGATAAGTCCAGTTTTCCTGTTCGGCGATCAACTTGTTGCCCAGTTTCCGAAACGCGACCAAAGAACCGTTGTCGAATAAACCCCTGTCCAACCCAACAGGATTTGAACCCAGGCCAGATGTAAGGCCTGAAGCGTAAATAGCCCTAAGCGATACGCCTTCAGTATCAGGTGCTGGAAAGACCGCGAAAACCTTGCCGCCTTGTTCATCAGCAAACAATGTCAGGAAACCGTCTTTACGTGTCAGTTCAGCAACCGACTCATCAACCCAAACATTCGCAGGAGCCTCTATGGTCTGTTCTGGCTCTGTGCTCTGTTGAGGCGTTTCTGGCGAAGAACAACCAGCGGCGATAAGTGCAATGGCAGCAAAGGCGTAAAGGCGCATTTAAGTCCCCTTGAATTGTATTTGCCGGGAAGCTGCCGGAAATCTCCGCGAAAATCAAAGGGGTGCTGCGTCGCAGAATTGCGTTGGAAGACGCCATCCCTATATTCGTCTGATGTTTTTTGAGGAAAAGGGGCGTTTGAGTGAAATTTGCCGGTACGAAAGACTATGTAGCGACAGAAGACCTGAAAGTGGCTGTAAACGCCGCCGTGACGCTGGAACGACCGTTGCTGGTCAAAGGCGAACCCGGCACGGGTAAGACAGTTCTTGCGATTGAAGTCGCCAAGGCGCTTGGGGCCCCCCTTCTTGAATGGCACATCAAATCGACCACCAAAGCACATCAAGGGCTTTATGAATATGACGCCGTCGCTCGCCTGAGAGACGGTCAGCTCGGTGAAGAACGGGCTCGCGATGTAAAGAACTACATCAAGCGGGGAAAGCTGTGGGAGGCGTTTACCGCCGACCAGCGCCCTGTTTTGTTGATTGACGAAATCGATAAGGCGGATATCGAGTTTCCCAACGACCTTCTTCAGGAACTCGATCGGATGGAGTTCTATGTTTACGAGACAGGTGAAACGGTCACAGCGAAACAGCGCCCAATCGTGATCATCACATCAAACAACGAGAAAGAATTGCCGGACGCATTTTTGCGCCGTTGTTTTTTCCATTACATAAAATTCCCCGATCCAGATACCATGTCAGAGATTGTTGAGGTTCATTATCCTGGCATCAAGAAGCGTCTGGTTGGCGACGCTATGAAGATCTTTTACGAGATACGTGAAGTACCCAGCCTGAAAAAGAAACCGTCGACCTCGGAACTGCTCGATTGGTTGAAACTCTTGATGTCCGAAGATTTGCCAGAGGAGATCCTTAGCGAACGTGATCCGCGCAAGGCTATACCTCCGCTGCACGGCGCACTTTTAAAGAACGAGCAGGACGTCCATATGTTCGAGAGGCTGGCTTTTCTCGCGCGGCGTGAAACGAGTTAGGCGAATTCGCCTCAGCGTTATCAATACCAGCCTAAATTCTTGAATTTTTGCCTTTGAGTTCTTCAATGAAGGCGCTAAAATTAACGCCTCGCAGGACGATTACAGGTCGTTCCCGCGAACGGAAAGACTGACCCATGCCATACACCGACCCCTCACGCGCGGTTGCGCCATTGCAAATTCCTGATGAAGCCAGAAAGCGCATTCGGGTCCTTTTTCTAGCTAAACACGCGCTTTGGGGCGGCGGCCAACATCCTGAAGACGGTAACCACGCGATCTACCACCACGAGGTTCGATCAAGCCTTGAGTCGTTAAACCTGAACCTTCAGATCGCCGACAAGGTTCGTGCGCTATACGAAAAACCGGAAGCGGATTTTGTGTTTCCGTTGCTAAACCGCATCGGGTTCATGAATTCGGAAATGATGATCCCGCTTCTATGCAATATGCACGGCATTCCCTATGTCGGCGGCAGTCCGATCATCCGCGGATTAGGGGACGACAAAGACCTCTCTAAACTTGTTGCGCAAAACGCGGATGTTCCGACAGCGCCCTGGGCCTGTTATCGCCGCGGCGCGCCGGTGCAGGAACCAGATTGCCCCAAAGCTGAACGCTGGGTGATTAAGCCAAACGCATCTTCCGCGTCCTGGGGCATCTCTGACGCATATAACTGGCCGGATGTCGCTAACGCGGTCGCTGACATTCATGCGCAGGGACATGACGCCATCGTCGAG
Source organism: Hyphococcus flavus (assembly GCF_028748065.1). Lineage (GTDB taxonomy): Bacteria > Pseudomonadota > Alphaproteobacteria > Caulobacterales > Parvularculaceae > Hyphococcus > Hyphococcus flavus. The sequence continues at coordinate 2,929,618 of NZ_CP118166.1, forward strand.
CCCTATCTAGATGGCTATGACGTTCAGGTTCCTTTTATCAGCGTTGGCGGGCCAGCAATGCTTCCCATGCTGATTTATGAGCGTGAAGATACATCTCGTCTATGGACCTACTATGAAAAACGCGATCTTGTACCGAATACGGAAAAAAGCACGCTCAAGGTTTTTGACGACCCGGAATGGGCGCCGAAGGTTGCTGAACTGGCGAACCGTGTCGCCCGCCGGTTCGAGCCGTTTGACTTCGGCAGGCTAGAGTTTCGCCTTGATCGCAATGCGGGGGAAATCAATTTCATTGAGATTAATCTGAACTGCAATCTCTGGTCGGAAAAGGTGATCGGCAAAGCCGCGAGTTATGCTGGGTTCACCCACCCGCAGCTTATGGAAACCATTCTGGCCGACAGTATGCGCCGTAACGGCCTGATCAGCCTTTGATTTCCGGGCTGCGGGCGCGCCTGCCCTTTCCCCGTAGCCAAAAAGTCCGTAAGCTCTTCGGGTTGTTCTGCGTAGAGGGGTAATCGGGGCATGGAAGGTCTTTGGGGCGCGCTGCCCATATTATTGATTTTGCTGTTCTTTATCATGCGCGGCATCAGCGCGCGCCAGCAGCACACCGAACTTGTCAACAAGTTCTCCAAGATCCAGCGCAAACGCAAAAGCCGCATTATCGCGATTGTGCATCGTCAGGAGCCCATGGGCCTGCTTGGCATACCCATGTTGCGCTATATCGACTTGAATGATGCCGAAGATGTTCTCGATGCAATCAGGAAAACGCCATCGAACAAGCCGCTTGAGTTAATTTTGCACACGCCCGGTGGGTTGGTGCTTCCCGCCGTGCAGATAGCCCGTGCGATCAAGGCGCATCCCGGCAAGACGACTGTCTTCGTCCCGCACTACGCGATGTCGGGGGGCACGCTGATCGCGCTTGCTGCTGATGAGATTGTTTTGAGCCAGCATGCGGTTTTGGGCCCGATCGATCCGCAAATCGGGGGCTTGCCCGCCGCATCCGTTGTTCGGGTCGCCAACGAGAAGCCTATACAAAGCACTGAAGACTATACGCTTGTGCTAGCCGATGTCGGCGCAATGGCTATTACGCAGCTTCAAAAGATCGCTCGTGAGCTATTGACCGGAACGGTTTCGGAAAATGCAGCGATCGGCATCTCCGAACAGCTTTCGTCCGGTCGTTGGACCCATGATTATCCTATTGCCTATGGCGAAGCCCGAGAGCTGGGCCTTAATGTTTCCAACGATATGCCGAAAGATCTGATGGAGATGATGGCGCTATTCCCGGATTCCCTAAGACGCACAAAAAGCGTCAAGTATCTTGAAGAAGAGCCGCATGCAGCTACTGCCGAACATCGCGTGACGCTGACCGGCTATCAGCCGCAACCTGGCGCGAGAAGTTACAGCTATGGGCCCTGGAACCCGAAAGAGTTGAAAGCGCAAGCCTCAGACAAGACTGATCGCAAACCATTCTGGCGTCGAGGCGACAACTGATCCCATTCTCTTACTTAAAGTACTCAAACCTGTCAGGAAGTTTCATGCTATTTCGTTTTTTCACCGCTCTTGCAACACCGTTGCTGCTGCTTGCTTGCGCCAGCGCTCCCCAAACAGAACGGCTGGCTTTTGCATCTTCCGCACATGATCTTCTTGGCCTTGACGACCTCTCGCGCGTTTCCATACTTCAGAAATTTTCATTCAGGCAAGCAACTCTTGATGTTTCTGATACGCCGCTTAACGCGTCCACAGATACGAAACTGTCTCAACATGAAAGCATTGCCGGCAATCTCAGCGCGAGTGAAAAATCCTTTCGCAACATAGAAGGTAAAGAAGCCACAGCTTCGTACTTTGTCAGAACCCAAAACGCCCTGCCACCGGCGGGATGGAGCGATGTAGACAACAGATACACCCATCTGGAGAGCGGGCTTGGCTGCCCTTACGGCATTCAGATTTCCGAAGATACGCGCGTTTTCGTGCTCGAACGCCTTCTGCAATTCGACGATATCGGACGTGACGTCGGATGCCATTACGTCGCTAATGACAACAGCGATATGATCACCGTTTTCGCCAGCTATTGGCCGGAAATCACGTTGGAAGATCATGCCGCCAATGCTGGCGCAGCAATCTATCAGACTTTTGACGTTCAAGGCCCTGCGTCAGTTTCAATTGCGTCGCCTCAAGCCGGTGATGAAAGCGCCGAAGTGGCGGCTTTGTTGGACGGTATCGAAGAACCAATCGCTGGTGGTTTTGACATTGGCGAACGCAACGGCGTGAGCTACAAAACTTCAATCTGGCTGGTCAAAACATTCGGCTGGCATGTGAAATTGAGGGCGACGTATCCCTCTGCCGACCAGACAGCGGAAATGCTATCGGCTATTCACTTTATGGCGTCGCATCTTTCCGTTCGCGCCAAAAACCTGGAAGAGCCAATCGCACCGGGCGTTGAGGTATAATTCAATACAGGAACTCCGCCTCTTCCGGCACGCGGGAGAAAGCGATCTTCGCACCGAGGTAGTTCAGGTCGAGCCCAGCCTGGCTTGCCAGCATCACATGACGATGCGCCGGTGGGAGAATATTGTCGCGGATGTTTCCAAGCCTGCGAAATTTTGAATCCGGGTCGGCGTTAATCTGGTCAATGGCGCGCCAAAGCGCGGCGCGGCGGCCATCCCCGTGTTTCAACTCTGGTTCTTCAAAAAGATCGAATTGTTCGACACTCGCATCCCCCGCTTTTGACAACCCATGAAGGTAAACCGTTACACCGCCAAGCCGGCCCGCCGCTAACTCCTTTCGCCGATAAGCGAGGAATTCACCCCACATGTCATCAAGCGATTTCAAAAATAGATAACTGTCTTGAGAATGTGAAAACCGCCGCGCCTTCGCCCAGCCGCCATCCGGGCGAAGCCGGATCGAAAGGCTTAAAGAAGATGCAAACATGTGATAATGACGAAGCCGGCTGGCGGCTTTCAATAACAATGCGCGCGCCACAATCCGCGCTTCGTTTGGCGCTTCATGCTCGCGCGACAAAACCCGGCTATGACCGATCATGGACTTCTTGGTTGGCGGCTCGTCAACTTCAAAACCGTGCAACTGGTACCAGAAGCGTTCGCCCTGCACTGACCCCCATATGGCGCGGGCGCGTTTGGGTTCAATGTTCCAGAGCGCGGTAAAATCCGTAATCCCTGAACGGGCAAGACGCGCCGCTACGCCAGACCCCACACCGGGAATATCCGTGAGCGGCATGTTTGCCAGCGAATGCGGGAGGTCTTGCAACTCAAGTACAGTCAACCCATCCGGCTTGACCCGTTCCGCCGCAAGCTTGGCGAGAAGTCTGCTCGGCGCCAGTCCGATTGAAGAACGCAATGCCGGCCCGACATTTTCAGCGAGGCCGCGTTTGACGGCTTCGGCCGTCCTGATCGCTTTTTCCTTCTCGCGTTCAGAACGGGACAAACGAAAAGCCGCCTCATCGACGGAATAGACTTTTTCAAGCGGCAGATGCCGTTCGATCTCAGCCATCAGAAGTTTATGAACCTGGACATACCGGTCATGGCGTGCGGGCATGACGGCAATATCAGGACAAAGCTCTCGCGCTTCGCTTATTTTCGTACCCCGTCTTATCCCAAAGGGGCGTGCTTCATAACTTGCGGCGATCGCACTCGTATGCTCGGACTTCAGGGGAGACACGATGACCGGGCGGCCGCGCAGTTCTGGATAGTCATGCTGCTCAACGCCAGCAAAATAGGCGTTAAAATCAATAAACAGGTAGGCAAGCCCGTCTACAGGCCGGTAGCTTTTCACATTCCCTGACCGGTCTCTCAGGCTATCGATGTTCTCCACCTGCGGCATGAGAACAAATATAGAACATTTATACGGAGGCGTCTATACGCCTTTGATTTCTACATCAGGCCGCGAGCTGCAATCTCTATGCGGGCCGCCGCGCCATAAAGGGTCGAGGCCTCCCCTTCGGTTTCGCTGGCGGTGAGGCTTTCGAACACGCCGAGTGCAAGCGCGATCTGTTCCTGCGCCATTTCGATGGCCTCAACCGCATTGATATCGGTGGTCGAAATACCTGAAAGGATTTCGCGGGATGCGATCAGAAAACCGTACGCATCCTGGTATTCATGTGCGTTTGAAATGGAACCGTTGTCCTCTACGCCAATGTCGAATTCATCACCGGCTGTGCGAACGATTTGCGAGATTGAAAGGAGTTGCTGCGCGACACTTGATCCAGGGGCATGCGAATTTAACTGTGTGATCACAGCGCTGTAAGGTTCCGTGACTTCACCGCCTACTTCTGCGGCGTTTGCGAGTGTAGTAAGCTCGTCAGCAAAGCCGGAGAGTCCGCGCGCTGCAATTGCTGGAGCGAGAGAGGCGTAAAGCTCGCTTTCTGGGTGCTTGACGTGCATGAGCGCCATCGTTGTTTCGCCACCCTGATATAACTCATAAAATGCAACAAGGTGCCCACGTACCAGACCGAGGAGTCTAAGGTATTCAATATCATCCGTAGCGGGATCTCCACTGGCTACAGCGCCTTCGCTCTCGCCTTCGCCGCCTTCACTTTCACCCTCGCCTTCAGATTCAGCCGAAAGCCCTTCGCTCTCACCTGATGCAGCGACGGGTGTTCCTTCGCTTTCGCCTTCGGCCCCTTCGCCTTCCCCTTCGCCGCCGCAACCAGCAAGACTAAGCGCGCTTACAGCAGCAATTGTTGAAAGACTTGTCATCAATTTCAGGCGTCTGGTCATCTTGCCCCTCCAATCATTTCGACCTCATGCTATAGGAACCGCAACTAGATGCAAATGATTCTTAACTGGGGAAATAGATGCTGTTGCAGATCGACAAGATTTTGTCCGCGCCAGAGTGTGAGGCGATTGTTAGTGCTGTGGGCGATCCTGCGCTGTGGCGCGATGGAAAAGAAACAGCAAAGGGCGGGGCGAAGTCCGTAAAATCAAACACGCAGGCTGCCGCCAGCGCGCCGCCCGTTAAAGGCTCGGTCAGCAAAATTCTCGATACTCTGCGTGCACACCCGGTTTTTCAGGCAGCCGCGCAGCCGGCCGATTTCATTCGCCCAACGATCAACCGCTATAGCCCAGGCATGTCATATGGCGATCATGTGGATGCGCCATACATTAACAATCTCCGCACCGATCTTTCCTTCACGTTATTTCTGACCGACCCGGATACATATGCGGGAGGCGAACTCGTCATCGACAACCAAGGGCATGAAGACAGAATAAAAGGATCGGCCGGCAGCCTCGTTCTTTACCCTTCATCCTCCGTTCACCGGGTTGACGAAGTGACGACAGGCGAGCGCATCTGTTGTATTGGATGGGTGAAAAGCCGCATCCGCTCGGCTGAACAACGCGGCCTTTTGTTTGAGATAGAACAGACCCTGGCTGACTTGCGTGATGTGAACGCGCCAAGCCAAACACATAATCGCCTATTGAACGTCAGGAATAATTTGCTCCGGCTATTTGGCGAATAATTCTGGCGCCGTGTAGAAATCGCGCAGAATTAAACGTCTTGGTTTATACAAAGCGCGGATATGCGCGGATCAGGAGGTTACCTTATGAAAGTCATGTTGCTGGCCAGTGAAGCGCCAGAAGATTTCGCCTTACGCGACAACAAAGAAAAATTCGACGCCTATATGGGTGAATGGTACGCCTATGGCGACGCCATGACAAAAGAGGGCGTATTCATCAGCGGCGCGCCGCTTGAACCGCCGTCGTCGGCGACTGTCGTTTCTGTTCGCAACGGCGTTCGCAAGGTCGAGGACGGTCCCTTTCCGGATGCAAAAGAACAGCTTGGTGGCTTTTTCATCATCGATACGGCCGACATGAACGCCGCCGCCGATTGGGCTGCGCGGTGTCCAGCGGCGAAGAACGGTGTTGTTGAAGCCAGACCAGTCATGGAATACGAGGGAGAAGAATAATGAAGTATCTCTTTCTTCTCTATGATGACGAAAATGTCTGGGACGAAATGCCTGAAGACAAGCGTAATGAGATTTTCGGATCCTATATGGCTTATTCTGAGGCCTTGAAAAAATCCGGCGCGTTTATCGGCGGCGAACCGCTGGTCCATTCGCGAGAGGCGAAACGGGTGCGTCAGACACAAGTGCAGGACGGCCCTTTTGCCGACGGAAAAGAGCAACTCGGCGGATACTACATGATCGACGCTAAAAATCTTGACGAGGCGCTGGACTGGGCAGCGCGTTGTCCGTGTGCGGAGCTAGGTCATGTTGAAGTCCGCCCTGTCTGGAATATCGAAGGCTAAATCATGGCTGACGCGCGGGCGATTGCCGAAGAAACCGCCCGCGCATCCTACGGCCGTTTGCTTGCATGGCTATCCGCAAGAACCGGCGACGTAGCGGCGGCGGAAGATGCCCTTGCCGATGCGTTCCGCGCCGCTCTTGAAAACTGGCCGGAAAAAGGTCTGCCGAACTCGCCCGAAGCATGGATTTTAACGACAGCGCGGCGAAAGCTGATTGATCAAGCCCGAAAAAACAAAACACGTGTGGAAGCGGTTTCAGCACTCCTGCTTGCAGCAGAAGAAACTGAAGATGAGGCGAATTCTGAACGCTCCATACCCGATAAGCGCCTGGAACTCATGTTTGCCTGCGCACATCCAGCCATAGATGCGAGCGTCCGTACCCCTCTTATGCTTCAGACTGTGCTCGGCCTTGATGCGGCGCGTATTGCCTCAGCCTTTCTGATTTCGCCAAAAGCCATGAGCGCCAGGCTGGTGCGCGCGAAACGCAAAATAAAAGACGCCAGGATCCCGTTTGAAACGCCGGCGATCGAGGTGTTACCCGAACGCATAAACGCTGTGCTTGATTCCATCTACGCCGCTTTCGGTACCGGCTGGAACGATTTTGACGGCGCGGACGAAGGATCAAGCGACCTTGCTCATGAGGCCATATTTCTCGCAACGCTACTCACAAAGCTCGCACCTGATGAAGCAGAGGTCTGGGGACTGTTAGCTTTAACGCTACACGCTGAGGCTCGGCGCGAAGCACGCAGACATAACGATATTTATGTGCCGCTTGAAGAGCAGGACGTGAGAAAATGGGGTTTGTCCTTTATTGAGAAAGCGGAAGAGGCGCTGGCGCGCGCATGGTCTTTAAAAAAACCGGGCCGCTATCAACTTGAGGCCGCCATTCAATCCGCCCATGCGAATTCGCGCCTCACAGGCAGAGACGTTTCTGAAGACGTCGTTCTTCTTTACCGGCGACTACTGGAAATTGCGCCAAGTCTAGGTGCTCACGTTGGTTTTGCGGCGGCACTCGCCAATAGCGGACAGTACAAACAAGCACTCAACTGTCTTAATCTTCTGGATGATGCTGAGATCACCAACTACCAACCTTTTTGGGCTGTTCGTGCGCATATTTTGATGAGCCTGGGGAATACAACTAAAGCGTCGGCCTGTTATGACCGTGCCATCGGCCTTGCATCTGACGCATCCGTCAGACGCTTTCTTCAGGAGAAAAAACGCCATTTAGTTGTTGGAAACTAGAACCAGTAGCTCTTACCTAGGCGTTGAATAAACAAAGGCGTGCTCGAGGGAACCATTTCGATATCCCATTCGACAACATCACTCAAAGATGCGGAATAGGACTGAATTTGTATGGCGTAGCCTTTCGCCTCGATCCGCACCCATAATTGCGCGTTTTGCGAGCGGGCAGGAACGCCGGCATGAATCACAAGCGAATTGCCGCTTTGTCTCACAGTCCCGCCAGTTGATTTAAAAAGATCCCAGGTCTGGTTCGTGTCTTCGTTATGTAGCCTGCCGCGCAACTCGCCGCGGCGGATCATCGTGCTCACTTGATCAGAAATACCATTCGGAAAATTGATAGTCAGATGTACGTCGTACATCGACGGACCATCACGATCCTGCACCAGCGTTACCGTTCCTTGTGGCGAATAGCTTGCTTTATGGACTTTCGCTTCGACTGAGGCTTCCCTCGTGGTCGAAACCGTCTCCAACCCCGGCAAAGTATCATTGATGCCTTGCAGCCCGCTGGCGAGATTTGCCGGCACTGCGGTCATCAAGACAGCGAGCAAACCAAAACCTTGCGCAAATGCGCCTTGCCTGGTGATCGGCTGAAAATAAAATACGGAGCCTGCGCCGACCATAGTCATGCCCACAACGACCATCCATAAGGGAATGTCGGTAAAGCCAAGAATACTACCGAGCTGTACGACCCACTGGTTGATTGTGAAAAGCGCCGATGCTTCTCCGGACTGTTGGTAATCCGTAACGAGCGCCGCAATAATGCCAGCTGAGCCCGATAAGGCTAATCCCATCATGTCACCGGCTGTGAAATTTCCTGGCGTTTTAACGCCGCGCTTTACACCATACGGCATCCAACTTCTCCCTCGCGTGGATATCCCCAAACTGAGAGTTAACCACAAAAATGCGAAAGGATTAAGGCGCCAAATGGGATGGCCATATTTGTGTTATTCCGCCGCCCAGTCTTTTTTGGGACGCAAACCGCCAAAATCAACGTCGAAAAGGTGCTCCAGGCTGGATCGATCCAAGCCTTTCTTCACGTAATCGTGCGCAGTCATGTTCAACGCTTTAATCGCCACGCGCTCGATCTGTAGACCATTTCCGCTCTCGGCAGGCGTCACATCGACGTCTAATAGATTGATGCAACACAGATCCTGTTCAAAAGCAGAGATCGTAGCGAGCCCGCCGCCGCAAGCCCAACCAAGAATTATCCGGTTAACGCCTTCATGAGCGACAACCAGGGCGGAGCGCCAAATATGGCCGAGAACCAAGTCCTCCAGAGCGGACGTTATTCGGCCCTGAGCTTCTGAAAAAGTCTCCCCATCGGGAAGAAACCGTGCGCCGGGGGCGTCCGCCTCGTCAAAACTGTAGGCTAACCGCGCAGCCAGCTCTTCACGGCTTGTGGCCTTGATCCAACCGCTTTTGACCTCCTCAAGGCCTTCGAAAGCCACCAGATCAGGCGCTGAGTGGTTGCTCGACAGGACTATTTTCGCAGTCTCGCGCGTTCGGGGAAGGCCCGAATAAACCGCCATGTCAAAATGAGCATGCTGCAGCGCATGGCCGGCTGTTTGCGCCTGTTCACGCCCTTCCTCTGTCAGCGGCACCTGCCTCGGGTCGGTCAGGTCCGGTGCAAAATAATCCACATGCCCATGCCGCATGAGGTAAATTCGCCGCCTTCCCGAACCCTTCATCGCCTAATCCCTTAACCATAAATGGAAATATCCGCCGCCTTAGCGAAAACCATGACAAGACACCAGCTTCTGGAAAATTCTTCTGAAAGGCTCGCTTCACGCAGCAACGGGTGATAAAGTCACGCATCGTGTAGTTTGGGGCCAAGAGGGGTTATCAAGGGGCAATGGCGTTGCGTTCGCCGATTTATCTAGCCGGGGCGTTTTTGGTCCTGGCGCTTGCCTATTCCGCCTATTTTAATGTTGCTGTCCGGGTAGATCCAGCAGCGGCGCAGGCGCGATTCGACTGGCTTTTAGAACATAATGCGCAAAAGCGCGCTGCAATCCATGGGGAACGCGCCCTGAGGCTTCGTTCCCATGAAGGCGAAACAGCGGAAGACCTTGCGGCCACCATGCTTCAGGTCGCGGATGCACAGTTTGCACGCAAGAAGTATGAACGCGCGACAGTGCTTTATCGTGACGCCCTGGCCACAAATACAGCTCGCACCTATTCCGACCGAAAAAGAGCCCGTTACGAAGACAAACTCGCAAATGCGGCGTTGTTATCCGGCGATATAGAAACCGCCGTCGCAATATACGCTTCTTTCCTCGAACTGGCAGGCGATGATGCGTCTCGCGGCATTGGCGAAGATCCGGATGCATTGAGCTCCTATTACGTTTCGAGAGCCAGCGCCGCGGGCAGTCTGTTTGCAGAAGCCGTCAATTACGCACGCCCTTATATTCCCTCAACAGGCTCTCGCGAAGAACAGCTTGCTGTTGCGAATCACATGGCGTCTCTTGGCGCTTTCTTCACTATGCAAAATGATGGCGCCTATGCCGCAGCCGGGTTGCTGTCATCGGCCTATCATATACGCGAAAAACTTCTCGGTGGCGATCATCAGGATACTGTCCAATTAACGCTGGTCCTTGGGCCGGTTTATACAAGTATGGGTCGTCTCGATGACGCCGAAAAACTTTACCTCGATGCATTTCACGCTCAGGAAGAGGTTAAAGGCGCAAACAGCCCTGATCTCAGCCTATACATCAAGTTGCTGACAAGCGTTTATGAAAAACAGGGCCGCTTGACAGAAGCACAAGCATTACAAGAACACATGCGGCGTTTGTTCAGGGATGCTTTCGGCGCCCAGCGCTATTCGGCCAATCAGGAACGCGACCGGCGCGAAGACATCAACCGCCCAGTTTCCCAAAACTTTGTTCTGCAATCAAACTATGCACCGGGCGATCTCGTCTCCGCTGCTGAATTCTCCATTCCAACGAGCAAATCTCCCAACATTGATGAAATGAAATTACGGCTAGCCGGCGATCAAAACGCTGATCCTCGTGAAGCCAACATGCCGGCCCGCCTGGCGCAATTGATTTCCTTGTGTCGGTCAGAATCCGGCGAACGTATTTCGTTGCGATCTGGATATCGTTCTTACGCTACGCAACGTATTCTTTATGAACGCAATCTCGACCGAGGCACGGTTACACCGCCGGGGATGTCCGAACACCAGACGGGGCTTGCCGCAGATATTAATGTTAACGACCGGTTCATGCGCCAAAGTGATCGGAGTTTTCAGTGCTTTGAAGAAAACGCTTATCGGTTTGGTTTTATTCTGTCCTACCCGCCTGAAAACAATTACCTGCCAGGCGATGACCCTTATGAGCCATGGCATTGGCGGTACGTGGGCGTTCGAACCGCGCATCTTTATCGTGAAGCCGGGCCGCACCATAAGCCTCAGGAGTTTCTTGCCGCACTGCCATGTTATGAAGAACGCGCCGCCAATGGAATTTTCCCGACCATTGGCGAAGAAGACATCTGTCTTTCAAGCAAGCCATTAACCACCGTTTCGTTGAATGAATCTGTTGAGACTCAACCTGAAGATGAAGGCGATAATTCGGCCCGTATCTTGAATAAATTACCGGTAACGCGCCAGCCGCGTCGATAATAATGAACGGCTCTTACGCCGAATGCCGGATGGGTTCATGCACGGGCAAGATCGACCGACCCCCAAAGCTCGCTTTGCTTATGTAGGCGGCGAAGAAAGCGACTTCGCCGCACTAGCGGAAGCATTTTCCGTTTCAGGGTACGCTCTTGTGCGCCTTGATGAGGCTTATGGCGCCGATCTTAGCCTGATCGATCTTCGTGGTAAGAATGTTTCCGTAAAAAAAGCCCAGTCGATTACCGCTCTACTACGACGTAAGTCGCCTGAATCTTCCATACTCATTGTGGTCGATCCCTATCTGAACGATACGGCAAGAATGGCGTTGCGGCGACATGGCGAAGTCGTCTGTATCGGCGCAAAGCCCGATGCTTTAATCGCAAAATGCCGGCATCTATTACGGCTAAGAAATGTGGCTGAGGAAGCTGGCGAACGACTGAAAACACTTGCGACACTCAATCGCCTTAGCGAGTTTCCGCCAATCGCGGCACCGCCATTAGGTTTGCGTGTATTGATCGCGGGAGAGGCCGGCCCCGCCGCATTAACGGCTATCAACGCCCTTCGCCCGGAAAGCGAGCAGTGCATGTGTGTGTTCTCAGCTGGACAGGCCATGCGCGCAATTGAAACCTCACGATTTGATTGTGCGATCTTCCTGCCATCGCGCGAAAGCGACCCGCTGATGAGCCTCGCCAAAGCATTACGGCGTCATCCCAAACACAATGCATTGCCGGTAATTTACCCTTTGCTTGACGTCGACTACGCAGAAGACTTTGTTCCTCGCGGGGCTTCCGATTTCATTTTAATGCGTCACATCGCTTCGGATCTTTTACCGAAGTGTCAGACGGCTGCGCGTAGAGCGCGTCTTTTAAAAACTATGCGGCGTTTCTTAAATGCCTGCACCGGTCAATCGATCAGGGACGAGTCCTCAGGCGCCTTTACATCACTGTTTCTTTCAGAGCATGGGGCGCGTATTTGCGGGCGCGCCGATCAGTCCGGTCGTCCGCTGGCGTTAATCGCCATCAAAATCAATGCCTCCGCACTAGACAATAACGAGTCACCTTTCAGTCGTAGCGCCCAGCATCAGGCAACAAAGATCATCAACCGAGTGACGCGCGCTGAAGATACGACAGCGAGAATAGCCCCCGATTCATTTCTTGTTCTTGCGCCCGCAACAACCGAGCATGACGCGCGACAGACCGCGCTTCGCATCAGGGGCGTAATGGAGAATACTGCCTTCAAAGGTGAAAGAGATAAACTGCATTACGGCGTTAAGGTGGACATTGCTGCCGTTGCAAGACCTGCCGGTCACTGTATAGAAGAATGCGTCGCGCTTGCCTTGAAAGGCTTGCAGGAAGCCCAATCGATCAAGCCGCTTTCGCAACAATTGACGCAATAGTATCGGCAATTCTCTTGGCGCCCTTGAGCCGCGCTTTTTCCCCGGCCCATTCCTGACGAATAACAAACTTCTGGTCCGGACGCAGTTTCACGTCCAGTGGCGAACTCGAAACAAATTCAATAAGCCCTGCGACATTTGCAAACTGGTCTTTATGGAACGTTATGACCGCCCCTTTTGGACCGGCGTCGATCTTAGCAATGCCAGCTTGCCGGCAAACGCTTTTGATGGAAACGATTTCCAGAAGATGTTCCGCCTCGGAAGGCATCGGCCCGAAACGATCGACAAGCTCCGCCGCGAAGCCGTCTATCTCTTCCTGAGACGTGACGTCGCCAAGGCGGCGATAGAGCGCCATGCGTACATCTAGGTCGGCTACATAAGTTTCAGGGATAAGCACCGTCGTACCGATATTGATTTGCGGAGACCATTGTTCATCGCTTACAGCGCTCCCCTCGCGTAATTCGGCGACAGCTTCTTCAAGCATGTGCTGATACAGTTCAACGCCAACTTCTTTGACGTGACCCGACTGTTCTTCCCCGAGAAGGTTACCCGCGCCTCGAATATCAAGGTCGTGGCTCGCCAGTGTGAAACCGGCGCCGAGCGTGTCGAGCGACTGCATAACTTTCAACCGCCGTTCCGCTGCATCCGTCATTTTCTTGCGCGCGCTTACGGTCAGGTAAGCATAGGCGCGTTGTTTCGATCGTCCAACACGACCGCGGAGTTGATATAGCTGGCCTAAACCGAACATATCGGCGCGGTGAACAATCATCGTATTCGCGGTGGGAATGTCGAGGCCAGATTCGATAATTGTTGTAGAAACAAGCACGTCAAACTTGCCTTCGTAGAACGCCGTCATGATGTCTTCAAGTTCGCCGGAACCCATCTGACCATGAGCGATTTTGAATTTCAGTTCCGGAAGTTCGTCGCTCAAGAATTCAGCAATATCATCGAGATCAGCGATTCTCGGCGCCACATAAAAGCTTTGCCCGCCACGATAGTGTTCACGCAGCAATGTTTCCCGCGCCACCACAGGATCGAACGGACCGACAGTGGTGCGGACGGCAAGACGGTCAACAGGCGGCGTAGCGATCAAGGAAAGATCGCGAATGCCGCTCATGGCAAGCTGCAGCGTGCGAGGGATCGGCGTTGCCGTAAGCGTCAGCACATGAGTATCAGCGCGATACTCTTTGAGGCGTTCTTTATGCTTCACGCCAAAATGCTGTTCTTCATCGACAATGACGAGACCAAGATCACGAAACTTTATCGTATTTTGCAGCAATGCATGGGTGCCGATGATGATATCGACGGTTCCTGCGGCAGCGCCGTCTTTCACAGCCTTGGCGTCCGCTGTCGAAACCATGCGCGAAAGTTGCGCGACTTTAAGCGGAAATCCTTTAAAGCGCTCGGAAAAGTTCTTGTAGTGCTGACGTGCGAGCAACGTTGTTGGCGTTACCACGGCAACCTGTCGGCCAGTCATCGCCATGACAAAGGCGGCGCGCAACGCCACCTCGGTTTTACCGAAACCCACATCCCCACACACTAGGCGGTCCATCGGTTGTCCCTTGGCAAAATCCTCAATTACGTCGGCGATTGCATTTTCCTGATCTTCAGTCTCTGCATAAGGAAAACGAGCGCAAAACTCGTCGTACGGACCACTGCCCGGCGACACGACGTCAGCACTGCGCATGGCGCGTTTCGCAGCTATCGCAATGAGCTGTTCAGCGAGCATTTTGATGCGCGCACGCATCTTCGCTTTTCGCCCTTGCCAGGCTGCGCCGCCCAGCTTGTCGAGTTGCACGCCAGCGTCGTCTGATCCAAAGCGCGACAGGAGCTCAATGTTTTCAACCGGCAGAAAAAGTTTATCGCCGCCATGGTATTCGAGGTGCAGACAATCATGCGGGGCGCCCTGCACTTCCAGTGTTTTCAGCCCGTGATAACGACCAATGCCGTGTTCCACATGAACGATCAGGTCTGCTAATGACAGGCTCGAGGCCTCGGAAAGAAAGTTTTCTGCGCGTTTCTTTCGCCCTCGCCGAACAAGGCGATCACCCAGTATATCCTGCTCTGAAATAAACGCCGCATCTTGCGTTTCAAATCCGCTCTCAAGCCCCAGCACGGCAGTGACAATTGTTTCAGTTATTGAGTTAACCGTGCTCCAGTTCTCAATATGAGAGATGTTTTTCGCGCCGTGGTCGCTCAGCACCGTCCGCATGCGGTCTGCTGAACCCTCGGACCAGCATGAAATGATCACCTTCTTGTTCTGATCAGCGAGTTTTACCGCATGTGCGTTTACAGCATCGAAGACATTGATATTTTCCGCTGAACGCTCAGCTGCAAAACTGCGACCGACCTTGGCGCCAAAGTTAAAGGCGCGAACATTTACCGGCGGCGCAAATGGCGAAAGTGGGCGCAAATTAGTGATTGCCAGCTTTTCATTCCATTCTGATTCCGTCAGATAGAGTTTTGAAGGGTCGAGCGGCCTGTAAACAGGTGCGGAAAAATCACTGTTTTTAGGGCGTTTTATAGCAGTATCTTCTGCACGCGCTTCAAAATGGTCCGCGACTTGAGAACGGCGCTCTTCCGTTGCCTCCCCTGCGAGGTGATCGGTAAATACAAGAGCATCGCCGACAAAATCAAAGAGCGTATGCATTTCTTTATAAAACAGCGGCAACCAGTGTTCGGCACCAGCATGCATGCGCCCTGCGCTGATCGCTTCATAAAGGGGATCGTCTCCTGCGGGTCCGAACGTAGCAACATAGCCTTTTCGAAACCGTGAGACTGTCTCATCAGACAACAAGATTTCACTCGCTGCAGCGAGTGAGAAGCCAGAAAGCTGACGCGTCGTCCGTTGCGTTGCGGCGTCAAAAGCGCGTATGCTTTCCAATGTGTCGCCAAAAAAGTCGAGACGGACCGGCTCATCAGCACCCGGCGGAAAGATATCGACCAGCCCGCCGCGTACGGCATATTCACCTGGTTCGCGGACTGTTGAAGACCGTGCGTACCCGTTCGCACTGAGATAGCGGTTAAGAGCCTCCATCTCCATTATTTCCCCCGGGGACAGTCTCAGCGTTGCATTCTCGACAATTTCTCGTGGCGGCGTTTTTTGGGTTGCTGCGTTAATCGATGCGATGACAATGAATGCACCGGGCCCCCTTTTCAGAATTGCGGAGAGGCTCGCCATACGTTTTGACGTCGACGCAGGTGATGGCGATACGCGATCGTAAGGAAGGCAATCCCAGGCAGGATATTCGATCACCGGAATTTCTGGTGCAAAAAATTTGAGGCTCTGCGCCATTGCGGCCGCTCGTGCGCCGTCGCGGGCAATATGGAGGACGATATCGCCGCTCGTGCGTGCTGCATCGGCGACAGCCAGCGCATCCGCTCCCTCCGGCGCGCCATAAACATCAAGGGTGCCATCTTGCGTCCATGCTTCCTCGGCGCTGATCGCCACCACCCCTGAAACCATAGTTTTTGCGCCGTCCGCCATACTTTTCCTCAACGCGAAATGCGCGGTCGCCGGATTTGGCGATCGCGTTCCAGATGGGATTTAGGCGTCAAGGCTTAGTTAGGCAACTTTTTAAGCTGCCTTTGGCACCTCTTCCCCGCCGCAGGAGAGCAGATCAACGAATTTTTCCGCGTTGATGGCGACGTCATCTTCACCAATCTGATCGAACGGGTCTTCCAGATGGTCCTGAATATTATCAAGCCCAACTAGGATCAGCGCAAACAGCACCGGCATCACATACATCAGCGCCGGCGCGTATGCCGCCGCCTCATGGGCGAAGTAAGGACCGTACAGCAACGGCAATACTACAATAAAAAAATCACTGAACGCCCGTAATGTGCGCGGCGTTCTATATTGGTAAATGTGCTTGATACTTTCGAAAGAGACCACCATTTTTGAAATATACTGATTGCAGCGGGAACACTCACCCGAAGCCAATCCATCTTCACGCATTCGTTTCACAAATAACGATAAGCTGGAAAACGCCGCGTAAACGCGTTTTTCATATTCCGGCATTTCTGACAGAGGGCTTTTGAACATATCGCGGCAACTGACCAGAAGCTCTTTCAGCACCCGCTCGGCATGCCGTAGTCTTGCCGGGCTTTGATCCGGCAGCCAGTCGCGCGCAGCGAAAAATATTGCGCGTCCATGGGCTTTGATCGTCCCATAATCATCAAGCGCATTCTCCCGGCGCTTATAGGCATGCCCGATTGAGAACACGATCGGAAACACGACAGCCGTCGAGATCAGTGTAAGGGGAAAATCCGCAACGATGTTGAACCTCAGGCTTAGCCACGTTGACGCCACGGCCAGAAGGCTGATGATCAGACTCTTGCGGTTCAGGATCAGAAAAAGGCTAGACAGTCGTTTCATGGCAAGGGTTTTAGCGCCCGCCAGTTGCCATTGCGTTAAGTTAACAAGCCCTAAACGGCGGCAAGCTTGAACGCTTTGAGCTTCGTCATAACAACGCCGTCGATTTCAGCCGGAACCAGCACATTCCCGGTCGCGTAAGCATAAAGCTCTCGATCATTGATCTGTAAAAGCGTTTCAAATTCAGCGAGTTCATTCTCGCTCATTTCCGGCAAGTGCGCTTTGGCGAAGCCGCCGATGAGCAAATCCGCCTCTTTAAATCCACGGTAGCTTGCAAGGTAAAGAAGCCGCTTTCGCAGTTTTTCAATAGCATCTGTCATGGGATCGCCTGTTCAGACATCGAGTTGATAATGTCGATAATCTTTTGCGTTTCCACATGATGCAGAGCATGCCCCGTACCAGGTAGTAAAGTCAGCGTGGCGCCTGGAATATCCTGCTCCAATTGTGCTGAATGTATTTGAGGACTGACCGTGGTGTCAGCGGTTCCTGTTACAACAGATACTGGTAAACGTAATTCACCATAACGGTCCTGTTGTTTAAGGATCTGATCCTTAAGATTTGAGACATCGGATGCATTTGCCTTGAAATCTCTCGCCCGAAACAAAAGCACAAGCCCTGAGTTCTCATAGTAATTTTCAGGCGCAGCATTTGGCGCGAACGAACCATTGATGTTCTTCTCCGCTGTTAACTGGCCGTAGATCGGCACTAACAATCTGCGTAATAAAAAGCCTGCGACCGGCCAACTGGATACATTATTGTACCAGGCAACGCCGCCGGGCCATTCGTGACTAACCGGCGCCAACAGAACGAGACCGCTCATTTCTTCTTGGTACTGCAGCGCGTAGTTAAGGGCGACGGCGCCGCCGAAGCTTTGCCCAACGACGACCGGGTTTTCGACTTCGAGTTCATCCGCGACAGCCTTGATCGCGCTTGCCTGAACCGTAAGCTGATGTCCCTGCCCATTGCGCGTCGAGTACCCTCGCCCAGGGCGGTCAACCATGATGACGCGGCGGTCAGCGGATAGAGTATCGCCAAGGGCCAGTTTCATGTCGCGCAGATTTACACTGGCGCCGTGTATAAGAATGAGCGGAGGCTTGTCGCTGTTGCGTGGCCCGGCATCAACCACATGTATGCGCTCGTCACCTACTTCAATAAATGCCCCGATTGGCGGCGCCTTGCGCTCCGCAGTCCAGCTTGCGCACCCCGAGACACCGGACAAAATGAGCAACAATGCTGCTAAGATGACCAAACTCATCCGCATGCCGCCTTCACTGCTCCTACATCTGACCTGTTGATGCCTGAACAATCGGATAAAAATCATCCGCTTTCAGACTGGCGCCGCCGACGAGTGCGCCGTTGACGTTGGTCACTGCCAAAATTTCTTTCGCGTTACCCGGTTTCACCGAACCTCCGTAGAGTAATCTTGTGTTCACCGGGGTTTTTGATCGAAGAAAATCATGCATCTCGCCAATGTCTTCGAGCGTTGGCGTGAGGCCAGTGCCGATCGCCCAGACCGGTTCATAGGCAACGACTATCTCCTCACCCGTTTTAGGCAACGAACCGGCAAGCTGTGTGCCGACCACGTCCAAAGCCTTTCCGGCCTCGCGCTGTTCTCGTGTTTCACCGACACAGATGATTGGCGTCAGCCCGGCACGCAAAACGGCTTGGGCTTTCGACATGACGACCTGATCGGTCTCGCCATGATCGGCCCGTCGCTCCGAATGGCCCACAATTACATAGGCGGCGCCGGCATCAGCCAGCATCTCTGCACTGATATCGCCCGTATGTGCGCCGCTCGTTTCCGCATGACAGTCCTGCGCACCGATCTGGATTGCTTCATCCGCATACTCGCTGGCGAAGTTCGCCAGCAAAGTCGCTGGCGGACAGATCAGAACATCCCGGTCATCAGGCGCCGATCCGGCGAATTTCCTTATCAACGCTTCGATCTCACAGCGTGCAGCCTGGAGACCGTTCATTTTCCAATTGCCTGCGATTAGCGGCTTCATGGCGTCCTTCCTGTGATGAGAATGGGTCTACGGGGAGTAAGCGATGCCCGCTGGCCTGTCCAGTAGAGGCGCGGATGCTCTTGTCGCGAGGCTTGGGCGCGACTAGGTTACGCGCCGAAAGCTACAGGGACGCCCTGAAATAAGGGTATGAAAATCAAGGAGTAAAGATGCTCAGTCAGGTACGCAACACGCTCAAAGGCCCAATTGCATGGCTGGTCGTCATCTTGTTGATTCTTGCATTTGCGCTGTGGGGCGTGCCCAGCGCATCCCAAATCTTTGCCTCAAACTCAACGCTTAAAGTCGGCGACAAGAATTTCTCGCAGCAATACATTCAAACTGAGTTTAACAAGGTCTTTCAGCGTCAAAGCCGTGAATCCGGCGGTTCTCTTTCGAGGGAAGACGCGATTGCGAACGGCATGCCCAATCAGGTTATTGATACGATCGCAACGCGATCCGTGTTGACCCAGTTCGCTGATAAAATGAACCTCGCCATGCCGCGCGAAGCAGTACGGGATTATCTTCAGCAAAACGAGATTTTCCAAAACCCCGCCACTGGCCAATTCGATAGAGCGACACTTGAAGGCATTCTTTATGGGAATTCGATTACAGTTGAAGAATTCGAACGTCAGATAAAGGCAGACCTGCAACGCGCGCAGCTAATCGAAGCCATAGCCGCTGGCGCGCCGGCGGCTGATCCCTTTGTCGACGCCATTCTTCTTCGCGAGACAGAGCGTCGTCGCATTGCTTACCTCACGGTTACCGATGAGATGGCCGGCGTAGCGGCGGAACCAGGCCCGGATGATCTTCAAGCTTTTTATGAACAGAATGAGAGTACCTTCACAGCGCCAGAGTATCGCACGTTCGATATGCTTTTGTTGCGCTCTGCTGATTTCCGCGAAGATCTAGAGGCGCCGGAAGAAGAGCTGCAGCGTTTATATGACGCTGGCAAGGAACGACTTTATGACAAGCCAGAACGGCGGACAATCTATCAAGTCACCTATGAAACCGAGGCCGAAGCGCTTGCCGCCGTGGCATCGCTCCGTTCGGGTACGCCGTTTGAAAACATCGCCAGTGAAAAAGGCATGAGCCTTGAAGCCGCAACCTTTCCGGAAGCGCAAAGAAGCGACATCCTTGACCCAAGCGTTGCAGAAGCTGCTTTCGCTGACGGCCTTGAAGAAGGATCAATTACAGACCCTATTCAATCGCTTTTCGGTTGGACTGTTATTCAGATCGCTGGCTTAATCCCTGCTGAAACGACGACTTTCGAAGAAGTTCGAGACCAGCTTGAGGAAGATTATCTGGCGCAGGACGTCCGCCGTCGGATGCTTGATGCGATAGATGAAATCGAAGAAGTGCGCGACACAGGCGCCGCCCTCGCAGATGCCGCGGAAGCCGCCGGCTTTTCTGTCGAAACCGTGGGGCCGATCGATCGTGTGAGTTTTTCTCCCGGGGGCGCAATCATCGACAAAGTCCCGGGCGATGTGTTGCGAGAGGCGTTTGCTCTTCAAGAAGGAGACCAGAGCGAGGCGCTTCGTCTAAGCTCAGATGATGGTTACTATATTGTTGGGCTGAAAGAAATCACGCCGCCGGCGCTTAAGCCCTTTGATTATGTGCGTGATGAAGTTGAAGAGCGCTGGCGCAATCAGGAACGGCGCGATCGTATTTCTCAAACCGTCACGAGCATTCGCACGAGTGTTGAAGCTGGCGAAAGCCTTGAGGATGTGGCCGATACATTCAACCGCGCGCCGATTGTCACCGTGATCGACCGCAGGTTTCAAAATGATGTTATTTCCGCGAGCTTCAACGACAGCATTTTCTTCGCTGATTTAAATGATGTAATTTCCGGACAAGTCGGCAACTCCGGCACTCAAGTGGTCGCAGAGATCCGCGAGATCGGCTACGCTCCGAGCACAATACCGCCGGAACAGGTTGATCAGTTTAAACAGATGATTGGCTATCAACTCGATCAGGAACTTGTAGAAGCGTTTGTGTTAAGCTTGCGCGAAGACTACGGCGTTAAGTTAAACCAGTCTCAGATCGACGCGCTGTTTAATGACAGCCTTTAAGACAGTGAAACGACATTGACGGCCTTACCCGATTTCAAGCATTTTGAAGCAGCGTATCAGTCGGGTAAGCCACAACTCCTGCAACGTACGCTGGTAGGCGATCTTGAAACGCCAGTGTCGGCATATCTCAAACTCGTTACAAAAACCGACAATGCATTCCTGCTTGAATCCGTCGAAGGCGGCGAACAACTGGGACGTTACTCAATCATCGGACTTGAACCCGATGTCATCTGGAAATGTTGCGGTGAATATTCAGAAATCAACCGTAACGCCTTGTCTGACGGCGCGCACTTTGAGCGTCAAGATGGCGCACCGCTCGATAACCTGAAAGCGCTATTGGCGGAGTCAGCTTTAGCCCCGCCAGAAAACGCACCGCCGATGGCCGCAGGCGTTTTTGGTTACCTAGGGTACGACATGATCCGTCAGGTAGAATCGCTAGGTGATAAACCTGCCGGCGGCCTGGATACGCCCGATTCTATTTTCATTCGTCCTACTATCATCGCTGTATTCGACAATGTGAAGCAAGAAATATTGCTTTATTCACCTGTACGACCGGAAACAGGCGTCTCGGCCATATCCGCTTATGAGACAGCTTCCAAGCGGCTCGAAAATTGTGTTGCGCGTTTTGAATCCTCGCTTTCACACCTTAATACAGAACCTGCCGAGGCTGCCCGGAACACGAACCATCAATCAAACACTAAACAATCTGACTATGTGAACATGGTAAAGCGCGCGAAGGACTACATTCGTGCCGGTGACATTTTCCAAGTCGTATTAAGCCAAAGGTTTTCCCGACCGTTTTCCGCGCCGCCCTTTGAACTTTACAGAGCTTTACGGCGCTCAAATCCGTCGCCCTTCATGTACTACTTTTCGTTAGGCGGGTTTGCGATTGTCGGTTCAAGTCCCGAAATTCTAGTACGTGTTCGTGATGGTGAAATCACGATCAGACCTATCGCAGGCACACGCCCACGCGGGAAAACACCAAAAGATGATTTGCGTTTGGAGAAAGAGTTACTCAACGATCCAAAAGAACGGGCGGAACATTTGATGCTGCTTGACCTAGGGCGCAATGATGTTGGCCGTTCTGCCGAAATCGGCAGTGTCCGCGTTACTGATCAGTTCAAGATTGAGCGCTATTCCCACGTCATGCATATCGTCTCTAATGTGGTTGGGACGTTGCGTAACGACGAACATCCAGTCAACGCTGTTGTTAACGGTTTTCCCGCCGGAACTGTTTCAGGTGCTCCCAAAATCCGCGCCATGGAAATCATCGACGAACTCGAGCAATCTCCACGAGGCGTCTATGCAGGTGCAATCGGCTATTTTTCGGCAAACGGCAATGTCGACACCTGCATCGCTTTAAGAACCGCCATAGTGAAAGACGGCGTCATGCATGTTCAGGCCGGTGCCGGAATCGTCGCCGACTCCGACCCTGCCGCTGAACAAAATGAATGCGAAAACAAAGCAAAAGCACTTTTCGCCGCCGCAGATGCTGCGCTGAATCGCAATCACTCCTGATTTTGCGATGAGACGTATTTAATCCGCGACAAACCCTCTGCTTCCCTTGAGCCAGAAATCGCTAGAATGTGCGTGAAACCATAGTGTTCAAATCAAGGTCTGAAGGGGATCAAGATGAAATCACTCAAACACCTATTGTCTGCAACAACTGCCCTGGCGCTTATATCACTGAGCGCGCCGTCACTAGCCGTCGCACAGGAGGCGCAAGAAACTATACAATCTGAGGACGCTCGTCTGTCAGCTTTTTTTGAAGAAATTTTTCAGCGAGAACTATCCGAGTCGCCGATGTTTCAGGCCCAGCTTGGCATGAAGGGTGACAGATATGGCGAATGGGATGATTTCTCAGACGCAGAAGCGGTTCGCGATCATGAACAGACTGTCGGTGATCTGGAACGTCTACGCGGCGAATTCAATATTGAGAACCTCACAGAACAATCACGGGTGAGCTATCGCATTTTTGAGTTTCTGCAAGAACGCGCAATCCGAGATCATGAATACCGGTTTCATGGTTACGCCTTCTCAACCATGAACAATCCGCTGACCTTCCCAGTTACGTTTCTACAGAATATACATAGAGTTGATGACGTCTCTGACGCCGAAGCATATATTTCCCGCATCAATAATCTGGCAACGGCCACCGAACAGTTGATCGAAGGCATAGATATGGCGGCTGAACGCGATATCGTGCCGACTTCATTCTCATTTGACCCTGTCATCAAGGATGCCCGAAACCTGATTACAGGGGCGCCCTTTGAGGATTCAGAAAATGAAGCTGCGCTGTTCTCCGACTTCAAAGCAAAAGTTAACGCGCTTGAAATTGATGCCGGAGAAAAACAGCGTCTCATATCTGATGCTGAAAATGCACTCAACAATGTCTTTAAACCTTCCATAGAAAAAGTCGTCGCCAGGATTGAAGAGCTTAGAGAAGATTCTCATGGACCAAACGGCGTTTGGGCGTTGCCGGATGGCAAGGCTTACTACGAAAACCGAATTGAATTCTGGACGACAGAGTCTGACCTGACAGCAAGTGAAATACACAAGATTGGTCTTGCCGATGTCAAACGCATACGCGGCGAAATGGCGACCATTATGAACGAGGTTGGGTTTGATGGTGATCTGCCCGCGTTCTTCGACTTTCTTCGAACAGATGCGTCAAACTTTTTTCCCGACACGCCTGAAGGGAAACAAGCGTATCTTGATGCTTCCAAGGGCTATATCGACTCGATCTATGAGGATGTCGATCAGTATTTTAACGTGCTCCCCAAAGCGCCTCTTGAAGTCCGCGCGGTAGAGGAATGGCGCGAAGAAACCGCGCCGATCGCTTTTTACAATCGTCCGGCGCCTGACGGCTCACGTCCGGGGATTTACTACACCAACCTTAAGGACATGACGAAAAAGCAAAAGCACGAGATGGAGACCATCGCCTATCACGAAGGCGCGCCCGGTCATCACTTTCAGCTTGCAATCCAGCAGGAACTTGTAGGTGTGCCAATGTTCCAGAAATTTGCGTTCTTCGGCGCTTATTCGGAAGGCTGGGGTCTATATGCTGAACGGCTAGCAAAGGAAAAAGGTCGTTTTACTGACCCGATGCAGGATTTCGGGCGGCTGCAAAACGAAATGCTTCGCGCTGCACGACTCGTTGTAGACACCGGCGTTCACTCTAAAAAATGGACGCGTGAAAAAGCGATCAAGTTCATGCTCGACAATAATCCGATGACGGAAACGGAAGCTACGAAAGAAGTCGAGCGTTATATCGATATTCCGGCGCAGGCACTGTCTTACAAAATCGGGATGATCAAGATCCTCGACCTCAGAGAAAAGGCGATGAATGAGCTCGGGGATGAATTCGACATCCGTGACTTCCATGATGTCGTATTGAAAAACGGCGCGGTCGCTCTGCCAATTTTGGACGAATTGGTTGACGCATATATCGCTCGAGAAAAGGCGGAATAGAGCGACCTAAAACCTCAACGATGGCGCTTGCGCCATCGTTGCTGGCTGTGTTGAAGCGATTATTCCCGGTAACTCGCTGGCAAAGGCCAACTCCATCCCGCGAACTGGCGCGCTAGCAAGCCAAGGCCCTAAAATATCCAGCGTTTCTTTGCGAGGGTGACCGATCACGACGACATAACCGGTTTCCCGCGCAATACGTTCCGCTAATGCAAGTTGTGTTTTTATAGATTCCACATTGCCGACAGCATCATCCAAAAAAACATCTCTTGAATAAACATCAACCCCGATTTGACGCGCTGCTGCGCGGACCATGGTCTTATTCGTGGTCAGAGAATCCAGAAAAAACAGACCTTCCCGGTTTAAGTAGGCAATTAGGGTTTTCATAGCTGCGACATCAGAGGTCAATTTTGACCCCATATGGTTATTCACGCCAACATAACCGTCAAAGCGAGACAGATTCCATTCAAGATTGTCAATGAAAGCGCCGCCGGTCATGCGGGTTCTTAAGGCATAAGGTCCGGGGTCAGCATCGCCACGTGGTTCCATCGGCAGATGGAGCATAATCTCTCCACCAGCAAGCCTGGCAGTTTCAACCATTGACGACACGTTCCGGGCATAGGGAAGAAACGAATAGGTGATAGGGCCAGGCAATGCGATCGCCCGCTCTGTCATGCGTTTGTCCACGCCCATATCATCCATAATAAGAATAATTTTAGGCAACACCGCTTCTGGCTGAAGTTTCATGAAATTTGACGGCGCGATAAGCCGTTCGGGCGGGCGCTCGCCAGAGAGAATGCCGGCGACAACTTCAGCGCGCGCCGCCTCAGCTTTCCGATCCATCGCCAGGACAGAATTTGGCGCTTTCTTTTCACTATAACCGGTAGAATAAGCAGAGGCGGACACCCCTCTTTCGCTTACATATGCTGCGACGGCGCCAGCCAGCAGACCGGCAAAGGCTACGGCGACGGTTGCGACCATCCCGGCATTACCGGCATAGGCGCCTGGCCGCATCCGCGGATTTTTCTGGTTCCAGACTTTTCTGCGCCACCGTTTGAGCATTGTCGCCCGCTTTTTTCAGCACCCGCCCGATCAGGCGCTTGTCAAATTCCCGAATTACCGCCTAGCAGAGTTCGCAACGCTTGCGTCCGCCGCCTGCAGCGCTAAACCATGAAAACATGAGTAATATCGCTGATTCTCGGGCCGCATGATCTTGCTGATCGACAATTATGACAGCTTTACCTTCAATCTGGCCCATCTGATCGGCGGGTTGGAGGAAGAAGTTCGTGTTATGCGCAATGACGCCATAACGGCGCAAGAGGCTTTGAGCCTTGGGGCGGAAGCCATCGTTTTGTCCCCAGGACCCCGCACCCCTAACGAGGCCGGCATCTGTCTAGAACTCGTCTGCGCTGCTGCAGACACGCGTACGCCGATTTTCGGGGTTTGTCTTGGCATGCAATCAATTGCGCAAAGTTTTGGAGGGGAGATCGTACATGCAGGAAAATTGATGCACGGCAAGACATGTGGAGTAACGCACGAGGGAATTGGGCTCTTTGCTGACCTGCCCTCGCCTTTTACAGCCGCAAGGTATCATTCACTCGTGGCTGACCGCTCGTGTATCCCAGAAAAGCTGGTCATCACTGGAAGATCAGAAGACGATCAAGAGATCATGGCTATTGCTCATCGCGATTTACCGATCATGGGGGTTCAGTTTCACCCAGAAAGCATTGCTACAGAACATGGTCCCAAGCTTTTTGGCAACTTTCTGAAAATAATCAGAACGCAA
Organism: Hyphococcus flavus; assembly: GCF_028748065.1. Classification (GTDB taxonomy): domain Bacteria; phylum Pseudomonadota; class Alphaproteobacteria; order Caulobacterales; family Parvularculaceae; genus Hyphococcus; species Hyphococcus flavus. Next base: position 2,955,816 of record NZ_CP118166.1, read on the forward strand.
TGACCGAGTTCAATAAACACCTCGCCCGGGCGATTTCAGGCGCGCCGCTTAATGCGAGCGAGATGCGCGAAGCCATGCTTGAATTATTCTCAGGCAACGCCAGCGACATCGAAATTGCAGGCTTTCTGGCGGCGCTCAGAACACGCGGTGAGACCGTTGAAGAAATCGCTGCCGCCGCGCAAACCATGCGTGATCTCGCACTCAGTGTCGACGCGCCCGAAGACGTTCTGGACACCTGTGGCACGGGTGGAGATGGCGCAGGAACCTATAACATTTCTACGGCTGCCGCCTTAATTGCTGCGGGCTGCGGCGTGCGCATCGCCAAACATGGCAACCGCGCCGCATCGTCAAAGTCCGGGTCATCGGAAGTGCTGGAGGCGTTAGGGGTAAAGCTGGATATCACGCCGGAAACAATCCGCGCCTGTATCGATAACGCCAATGTCGGTTTTATGTTCGCTGCACTTCACCATAAGGCGGTTCGGCATGTAGCCGCCGCGCGCAAAGGGCTTGGCGTCAGAACAATCTTTAACGTCATGGGACCGCTTTCCAACCCGGCGAACGCAAAACGCCAGGTGATGGGCGTGTTCGCCCGCGACCTCGTCAGACCGATTGCCGAAGTGATGCCTCACCTTGGCGTTACAAGGGCGTGGGTCGTTCACGGCTCAGACGGGCTCGATGAACTGACAACGACCGGGCCCACATATGTTGCGGCGCTCGAGAATGGGGCTGTCACTGAATTCGAAGTAACGCCGGAGGATGCCGGGCTGCCGAATGCAAAACCGGAAGATCTGGTTGGCGGCGAACCGCAACAAAACGCCGACGCGATCTTAAGGCTGCTGAACGGAGACAAAGGTCCCTATCGAGATATTGCTGTACTCAATACTGCAGCAGCCTTGGTGGTTGCCGATAAGGCGCCGAATATCAATGCCGCCGCTCGCATGGCTGAAAAGGCGATTGATACTGGCGCCGCCAAGTCAGCTTTGGAAAAGCTCGTCAAATACTCAAACGGCTTCGTATGACCATTCTCGACGATATTATCGCCTACAAAAAAACTGAAGTCGCTGTAGCGAAAGCCGATGTTCCACTGAGTTCGCTCGAGGCATTAGCCAAAGAGATGTCTAGGCCACGCGGTTTTAAGCAAGCGCTGGAGTCAAAAGCCGCACATGGGTTTGCGCTCATTGCTGAGGTAAAAAAGGCGAGCCCGTCGAAAGGCCAGATCCGCAAGGATTTCGATCCAGTTGCAATCGCAAAAGCCTATGACGCTGGCGGCGCAGCCTGCTTGTCGGTACTTACCGATAGCCCCAGCTTTCAAGGGTCGCCTGAGTATTTACGGAAGGTTCGAAGCGCCGTCTCGCTGCCGATCCTGCGTAAGGACTTCATGATTGATCCCTATCAGGTTGCGGAAGCTCGCGCCTGGGGCGCTGATTGCATCCTCATCATCATGGCCTGTGTGAGCGATACACTTGCTGCTGAGTTGACAGCCGCCGCAAAAGAATTGGGGCTGGACGCCCTTCTCGAAGTGCATAACAGTGATGAGATGGAGCGGGCTATTAAGCTTAATTCCCATCTTATAGGAATAAATAACCGTAATTTATCCACTTTTGAGACTTCTCTTAGTGTAACTTCAGAACTTTCCAGCCTCGCTCCTTCATCGACCCTTCTTGTCAGCGAAAGCGGTATCTCGACCCATCAGGATCTGATCCAGCTTTCAAGCCATGGGGCCAAAGCATTTCTAGTTGGTGAAACCCTTATGCGACAGGGTGACGTTGAAACTGCGACTCGACGTCTGTTGACCCCAATTTCCTCCGCTTAGCGTCAGGTGTTGACGACCAATTAGAACAACCATAGAACATCGTTGTCGTTTTGTTCTTTTGTCGTTTCGGTCATGCAAGCAGCCGCTCGTTGATCACTAAATCGCACTGCGCAACCAGAACGCGAAAACCGGAGGCTAAAATGCTCACCAAAAAACAGCATGAGCTCCTGATTTTTATCAATAACCGGCTTTCGGAAACCGGTGTTTCGCCCTCGTTTGACGAGATGAAAGAAGCGCTGGATCTCAGATCGAAATCCGGTATCCACCGTCTGATCACGGCGCTTGAAGAGCGCGGGTTTATTCGCCGTCTGCCTCACCGCGCAAGAGCCCTTGAAGTTCTAAAGATGCCCGATGGCGCCAAGGTCGATGCGACGCCGAGCCCTGAGCAGCGCGGATTTAAGCCGGCTGTGGTCAATGCAGACTTCAATCGCGGGAGGGCGGGGCGGGAACCGTCGCGATCTGCACCGCATGAAGGCGTCGTTGACCTGCCGGTTCTAGGACGAATTGCTGCTGGCACGCCGATCGAGGCGATCCAGCACGAGGTTGATCGGTTTTCAGCCCCAGAGGCGTTTATCGGCAAGGGCGATCATTACATCCTTGAAGTGCAAGGGGAGTCGATGATTGATGCCGGCATTCAGGATGGCGACTTTGTCGTCATCAAACGATGCGAGAGTGCGGAAAACGGCTCGATTGTCGTCGCGCTCGTGGATGATGAAGAAGCAACACTGAAACGCCTGCGCAAGAAAGGCGCGTCCATTGCCCTGGAAGCCGCCAATCCAGCCTTCGAGACCCGCATTTACGGCCCCGACCGCGTCAGTGTGCAGGGCAAGCTGGTTGGCCTGATGCGCCGGTATCACTAGCCGCCGCCCGTCCATGGGCGATCGCCGCGTACGGAGGCAGATGACTTTACGATTATCGCGCCGTCGCCTTTGACCCTTACTGAATGCGCGCCGCGGCGCCAGGCCGAGCGTCTGTCGATGAAAACCGCTTCGCAATCGCGCCAATCGTTTGAACTGACGGGGAAAAACGCCACAACGAGATCAGCACGGACGCAGTCTTCTGCCAGCGTTGACCTGTCGGTTACGAACGCAGCTGTCGCTGATCCCTCCCCGCCAATTTCGGCAATACAGCCACCTTCATCGCATGCATAAATACTCTGCATAGATATTGGTTTAGTCGTTAATGGATCAAACCCAACTGACTCTTCCCAGATTGATGCGGCAAACTTTTCTCGGCGGGTATTGTATACAGCTATAGTTTCGCCGTCAGACCAATTTCTTAAAACAACTCCCGCATTTAATCCTGTTGCGGATACAAAAAGGTCTGGATGACGGGTTTTGCTGACCATCAACATGGCGAGAGGTATGGCGGCAATCCCTGCCAGCCGCCATGGCGCGCGCGATAAGCACAGCCACAGACCGCCCACTGTCAATGCAAGCATCGCAGCCAGAGGCCACTGCGCGGTGAGAGAAACAGCGCCGGGCCATGACGCCACTTTTCCGGCAATCAGCAAGACTAAATCCATGCCCGACGCCGCAAACCGCCAGGCCCAGCCATCCCAGCCGAACGGAGATAACAGCAGTGCCAGAATCGCCGCTGGGACGATCCAGAACCCCATCAACGGCATAGCGGCTACATTCGCCGGAAGCGAATAAATCGCAACACGATTGAAGTGATAAAGCGCGTATGGCGCCGTAGCGAGCGCGGCAATTGTGTCTGTGGCGGCCAGCCCTACGACATAGCGTTTTGTCTTGGCCAACGCATTGAAGTTTCGGTCTGGGCTGGCGCGTCTTCCAAACCATTCATAGCCAGCGATCAGCGCCGTCACAGCAGCAAAAGACATCTGAAACCCGGGATGGAACAACGCCTCCGGCGTCGTCAGTAAAATGACAATCGCTGCTATCGCTACATTTCGTAGCGACAGTGCGCGGCGATCGACTAGTATCGCGGCGAACATGATCGCCGCCATAATGAATGCGCGCCGCGCAGACCATCCGCCTCCGGATAAAATCAGGTAGAAAAAACCGGAGGCCAGCGCCGCGATGGCAGCCCATTTCTTGATCGGGTACCTCAACGCGAGCGTTTCAGAGGCAGCCAGCCCAAAACGAACAGCAAAAAATATCAACCCGGTCGCCATACCCATATGCAGGCCCGAAATCGCAAGCAAGTGCGCAAGCCCAGTATCCCTTAACGCGTTCTCTGCACTTTCAGATATAGCGTCCCTTTTGCCGGTAACGATCGCCGCAAGGATAGCGCCGCCTTCGCTCGGCGCGGCTGTCGTAATGCGTTTGAACAGGTTGAATCTCATGGTCTCAACAGAACCCATGAATTTTTGACCGGCTGTTTTGCCTGATGTCTCTATGACTTCCGGCGCAGTAACAGCGAAACCAACTGCGCCAATCCGCTGAAAATAAAGCTGTCTTGCATAGTCGAACGCGCCTGGGGCGACTGGCGGCGGCGGTGGGGACAGTCCGGCGCGAATGGAAATCACGTCGCCTGGTGCTGCGTCAAATCCTTCTCCGCGCCAGGTAATGCGCGCCCGCGCCGGAGTATCCTCGGGTGCAAGCCCTGCGATTGAATGGAGAGCAATCACATAACGGCGACGCGCCTCACTTTCTTCAACGGATACCAGCCGACCGGTTGCTTCGACGATTCCGATATCTCGCCAAAGCTGCGGGGCCGCGACCTGATACGTCCGACAGTCAGCAGCGACAAACCCAAGGGCGGCAAGCGCAAAAGCGGACGCGATGAGCCGCAACCGTGCTATCCGAAAAGCGATTAATAGAGAGACGAATAGGAATGTTACCCCAACTTGCCAACCAGGTTCAGACTTCAGACTGAAGTAAAGACCGACCCCCAGGGCAATAGCGACTGGCGACCAGAGGGTTATACGAGACAGGTCAGCCTTGGCCCAAACCGCCGCGTTTTTGCCAATGAGAAATAAGGCCCGCCTTAAGGATGGCGCGCTCCGCATCCTGCTTTTAGAGGGATAATCCGCTATTTCGCCGAAAGTTTCAGCGGTCATGATCTAGTTCTGGATCAGGCATAGGCCCCGGGAAAGTCTCGTGCTATCCCGCCCGCCGCGAGAACCACACACCTCATGCAACTGAAAAAAGAGCCATTTCGCAAGTCATGTCCCAAGATTTCCGATCAGCCGCCCCTGTTGTTACGCGCTTTGCACCCTCTCCCACCGGGTATCTCCATATTGGTGGCGCCCGCACGGCGCTGTTTAATTGGCTTTATGCACGCGGGCGCGGGGGAAAATTTCTCCTGCGCATAGAAGATACCGACCGGGCGCGGCATACTGAGGAAGCTGTGGCAGCCATCATCGACGGGCTGAAATGGTTGGGTCTCGATTGGGACGGCGATCCGGTCTCGCAATATTCTCGCCGGGACCGGCATGCAGAGATTGCTGAAAAGCTACTCCAATCAGGGCGTGCCTACCGGTGTTACCTGACGCCTGATGAACTTTCCGGAGCACGCGATCGAGCGAAGGCTAAAGGCGTGAGGTTTGAGAGCCCATGGCGCGAGGCGGATACTGACGACGCACCTGCTGACAAAACCTATGCCATCAGATTTAAAGCGCCACGCGACGGCGAAACAGTAATCGAAGATGCTATTCAGGGGCGTGTAGCTTTTCCCAATTCCGCGCTTGATGATTTGATCATATTGCGAAGCGATGGCGGACCTACTTACAACTTGGCTGTTGTCGTTGATGATTATGACATGGGCGTTACGCATGTGATCCGCGGTGATGATCATCTCAATAACGCTGCTCGTCAGCAACAAATTTACGAAGCCCTTGATTGGAGCACGCCAGTCTTTGGTCATGTGCCCCTAATCCACGGTCAGGACGGGGCAAAACTCTCAAAACGGCATGGAGCCCTTGGCGTCGAGGCCTATCGCGATCAGGGCTATTTGCCAGAAGGGCTTGCGAACTACCTGCTTCGCCTCGGATGGGCGCATGGGGATGAAGAGATAATTCCTTTCACGCGCGCCAAGGAAACATTTGATTTATCAGGTGTCAACAAGGCGCCGGCCAGACTTGATATCGATAAACTAAACCACGTGAACAGCCATTACATAGCAGAACTATCCGACGATAATTTCGTCAAAGGCGCCACTCCTTTTCTATCCGGCGCCGGCGTCACTCTTGATACAGATAATTTTGAGCGGCTAACGCGATCGGCTTCATTTTTGAAATCGCGCTGCGCTAACCTTGCTGAAGTGGCGGGTGTCTCAGAATATCTGTTCCTACAGCGGCCGCTCCAGATTGAGGGAAAGGCGGCAAAGCCGCTCCGCAAGGAAGGCGCAGTAGAAATCCTCGCTTCGCTAATTGAGGTTCTCCAAGAGGAAGCCGTCTGGTCCTCAGCCGAAAAGCTGGATGAGACGCTGAAAGCACTGGTCGAGACGAAAAATATTGGCTTTGGCGCGCTCGGCCAGCCGGCCCGGGCGGCGCTGACGGCAGGGCGGCCTTCGCCAGGGCTCGGCGAGGTGCTATACGGCCTCGGACGCGAGGAAGCGCTAGCGCGGCTGGCAGATCAGACCGCTTGACCTCGGGACTGGCGTCTCTGAGGTAAACTGGCTAGTGTGCGCCGCAACATTCCATGACGCGCTGCGGTAAAGAAAAGGTTTGAGAAATGAAAAGCGATTTAAATCAAACAGATGTGGCGACGTTCGAGGTTGGCGGGAAAACCGCTGAGATGCCAGTTTTCAAAGCTACGCATGGGCCAGACGTCGTCGATATAAGAACCCTTTACAAGCAAACCGGCGCTTTCACTTTCGATCCCGGATACACGTCCACCGCAAGTTGCGAATCCAAGATCACCTATATCGATGGCGATGAAGGCGTACTTCTCTATCGCGGCTATCCCATAGACCAGTTGGCGGAGCATTCGAATTTCATCGAAGTCGCTTATCTCTTGCTGAACGGCGAACTTCCAACCAAGGACGAAAAGACGCGCTTTGATCATTCGATCACCATGCACACCATGGTGCACGAGCAGCTCAAGAATTTTTACAACGGTTTCCGCCGTGATGCACACCCCATGGCGATCATGGTCGGCGTTGTTGGCGCACTCTCAGCCTTTTATCACGACTCAACAGACATCACCGATCCTAAACAGCGCCTTGTCGCCAGCCATCGGATGATCGCAAAAATGCCGACCATTGCGGCCATGGCTTACAAGTATTCAATTGGTCAGGCGTTCGTGTTCCCGCGTAATGATCTAGACTACACATCGAATTTCATGCGCATGTGCTTCGCGGTCCAGGCCGAGGAATTTGAAGTCAATCCAGTGCTATCAAGCGCCCTCGATAAGATCTTCATTTTACACATGGATCATGAGCAAAACGCCTCGACCTCAACGGTTCGGTTGGCTGGTTCTTCAGGGGCTAACCCTTTTGCTTGTATCGCCGCCGGTATTGCCTCGCTCTGGGGGCCAGCTCATGGAGGCGCGAATGAAGCCGCGCTAAACATGCTGGAAGAAATTGGCGATGTCGAACGCATCCCAGAGTTCATTAAACGCGCCAAGGACAAGAACGATCCGTTCAGGCTTATGGGCTTTGGCCACCGGGTTTACAAAAATTATGACCCGCGCGCAAAAGTCATGCGCAAAGCCTGCCATGAAGTGCTGGATGCGCTTGGTGTCCGCAACGAGCCGCTTTTGCAGGTCGCCATGGAATTGGAGCGGATCGCGCTTGAAGACGAATATTTCGTTGAGAAAAAACTATATCCCAATATTGACTTTTATTCTGGCATTACGCTGCGCGCATTGGGTTTCCCCACGGACATGTTCACCGTTCTTTTTGCATTGGCGCGTACTGTCGGATGGATCGCGCAATGGTCTGAGATGATCGAGGATCCAAATCAGAAAATCGGCCGCCCGCGCCAAATTTACACCGGCGCGCCTGCCCGCAACTACACGGCTATCGACCAGCGCTGAAACCGGCGTTATGGGATAGACATGGTCTGGCTTGCCGCACACATCTGGTTTTTGTTGTTCATTGCCTTCGGCATTGGCCTGGGAACCGGCTGGTGGATTTGGGGAGCCAGAAGCGAACAGCCTTCCCAGCCCCAAAACAGCGATACGCCTATGGGCACGCTCGATATTGATTACGACCCTGCCGAGGAACAACGAAAGACATGATCCCACGCTATACCCGGCCCGATATGGCCGCCATCTGGTCAGACGCATCGAAATACAGAATCTGGTTTGAGATTGAAGCCCACGCCGCCGATAGGGTCGCCGAGCTTGGCGTCATCCCAAAAGAAGCCGCTCAGAAAATTTGGGAGAAGGCGCGTGACGCCGAGTTTGACGTGGCGCGCATCGATGAGATCGAGCGCGAGGTCAAACACGATGTCATCGCCTTCCTTACGCATCTTGCTGAAATCGTCGGTGATGAAGCGCGGTTTGTACACCAGGGCATGACCTCGTCAGACGTACTGGACACGTGTTTATCAGTACAGCTAACACGCGCCGCTGATCTATTGTTAGACGGTATGGACCGTGTTCTCGCCGCACTCAAAACCCGGGCGCTTGAGCACAAAAACACCGTTTGCGTAGGGCGCAGCCATGGCATCCACGCCGAACCGACGACTTTTGGACTAAAGCTCGCTGGATTTTACGCTGAGTTTGAACGCGGCAAACGCCGTTTGGAAACAGCGCGGGAAGAAGTCGCCGTCTGCGCCATTTCCGGCGCGGTTGGCACTTTCGCAAACATTGACCCATCCGTTGAAGCGCATGTGGCGGATAAAATGGGCCTCAAAATCGAACCCGTTTCCACACAGGTTATTCCGCGCGATCGCCACGCCGCTTATTTTTCTGCACTTGCAGTGATTTCTTCTTCTGTAGAGCGCATTGCGACGGAAATTCGCCACCTTCAGCGTACAGAAGTGCTTGAGGCGGAAGAATATTTTTCAAAGGGGCAAAAAGGCTCATCCGCCATGCCCCATAAACGTAATCCAATTCTAACTGAAAACCTCACAGGCCTTGCGCGGCTGGTAAGGATGTGTGCCGCGCCGGCGCTGGAGAACGTCGCGCTCTGGCACGAACGTGATATTTCGCACTCGTCCGTTGAACGCGGCATTGGTCCAGATGCGACCGTGCATCTCGATTTCGCGCTTCATCGCTTGGCTGGCGTTATCGAGAAACTAGTCGTTTATCCTGAACGCATGCAGGAAAACATGGACCGGCTCGGCGGCCTTATCTTTTCCCAGCGGGTTCTCCTTGCTCTCACCCAGGCGGGCGCTTCCCGCGAGGAGGCCTATAGCCTCGTTCAGAGAAATGCGATGCCGGCATGGCGCGGCGAAGGCGCGTTTCTGGACAACCTAAAAGGCGATCAGGAAGTTACAGTAAAACTATCAGCCAACGAACTCGAGCACCTTTTCGATCTGAACTATCATACCAAGAACGTGGATGTGATTTTCAGCCGGGTCTTTGGCTGAGCTCATACCTGCCCGCGATGTTTGGGCGCGTTGATAGTCGCGTCCATTGTTCCCATAAGCACTATATGTCCAATGCTAGCGAAACTTATGGTGAAGCAGCGCCTGAGAAACCATGGTTAACGGCGATGGTTAGAGGCGCTCGCGGCAAATGTCCGAGATGTGGCGAAGGCAGCTTATATTCAAGCTATGTCAAAACCGCGCCCCAGTGCGCTGAATGCGGGCTCGATTTATCGGGGCACCGGGCGGACGACGCCCCGCCCTATATCACCACCTTTTTAGTGGGTCACATCACCATACCGCTCGCCCTCGCCTCCAAACAGCTTTTTGACCCGCCTTTGTGGATGCAGTTCGCGGTCTGGCTTCCCATAATGGCGGTCAGTGCCTGGGCGATATTGCCAGCATCAAAAGGCGCCCTCATAGGCCTTCAGTGGGTGAACAAGATGCACGGCTTTGCCGGCCCGGACGCTGACCCGGCTGCGGACGCCTGAATTTTATTCTATTGTGCTTGACACCTAGGCGACCGCGAGTATGTTCCGCGCTCATTTTGCGTATTGCGGGCCCAACAGGAGCGACCCATGGCCAAGCCGACAACCGTTAAAATCCGGCTCAATTCAACCGCCGGCACGGGCTTCTTCTATGTAACGAAGAAGAATACCCGCACGATGACGGAAAAGCTGGTGCTCAAGAAATACGATCCAGTCGCTCGCAAGCACGTTGAATTTAAAGAAGGCAAAATCAAGTAAGCTGGTAGCCCGGCCTTGATCTGACAAAGCCGCCTTTATGGCGGCTTTCTTGTTTATAAAATTCTTTGATTAAGCCGCGCTGTTAATAACCCGGTTCCGGCCGCCGGTTTTGGCCTCGTAGAGCGCCTCATCCGCACGTTTGATCAGCTTCTGCGCGCTGTCGTCTTCAAGTCCGTGCTCAGTCGACGCCAGGCCGATGCTTACCGTTACGCCAAGTTCATCACGACCGTTGTTCAGCGTAAACTTGTCTTCTGCGATTTCGGCGCGCAGGCGTTCTGCTACGACTGACGCGAACGCCAGGTCTGTATCCGGCATAGCAATCAGGAATTCTTCGCCGCCATAACGGCACGCCAAATCGATTCCCCGAATGGAATTGGCGATCCGGTCGGCGAATTCTTTCAACACACGATCCCCCACATCGTGACCATGCGTATCGTTTATGACTTTGAAGTGATCAATATCGAGGACCATGATCGCCAGTGGACGCCCAGTCCAAAACGCACGATCAAACATCGCAGATAAATGACTCGCTAGATAACGACGGTTGTAAAGACCGGTGAGCTGGTCGGTAACCGCCATCTCGAGACTTACCTGGAACGACGAACGCAACTGATCAACATAGCGCTTGCGGCGCAGTTGCGTCATGACCCGCGCCGTTAATTCGTTTTTATCAACCGGTCGGGTTACATAGTCATTCACCCCGATATCCAGCGCTCGAACCAGCTTTCTCGTATCCCCGTGACGAACTACAGCCAGCAAAGGTGTCAATCGGGTCTCTTCAAACGACCTGATCGAAGAGCAAAGACGTAGCGGGTCCATAGCCTCAAGCGACATGTTTACAAGAATGAGGTCAAAGTCGCCGGAACGCGCTCGTCCGAGCGCGACTTCCGGGTCTGTTTCGTGGACTATTTGCTGTGCATCCTCGCCAATCGCAGCCTTAAGACGCGATGCCTGATCTTCATTGTCATCTATAATGAAAATACGTTTTTCTGTCGGATTTACTTCCGTATCAAGCTTGCCGACAACACCGAGATCTTTTCCTGTTGCGTACCGGGCGCGCAGCTCATCCGTCATCATCTTCAGACGCGTCAGAGATCTCACGCGCGCAAACAGCGCCAAATCTTCAACGGGCTTGGTCAAAAAGTCATCAGCGCCGGCCTCAAGTCCGGCAACGCGGTCGGCCTGTTGATCAAGCGCTGTCACCATCACCACCGGAATATGCATGGTGTCAGGATCGCTTTTCAGTTGGCGGCACGTTTCAAACCCGTCCATCCCAGGCATCATGACGTCCAGCAAGACGATGTCCGGCTTCTCGTTTTTTGCGAGTTCGATCGCTTCCTGACCGGAATACGCCCCAATCACGTCAAAGTATTCCGCCCGCAGCTTGGCTTCGAGCAGTTTGACGTTGGGTTCGAGATCATCGACGACTAGTACGCGCGCCGTCATGCAGCCCCCACTGGGTTAGAACTTATCCATTAATGGACAAGCCTAATCCAAATACCTTTTCACTTTCTCAATAAACGAAACAACGGAGATTGGTTTTGCGATGTAATCTTCACATCCGCCTTTCCTGATCCGTTCCTCGTCCCCCTTCATGGCGAACGCCGTTACAGCGATCACCGGAATATCAGCGAGTTCCTGGTCACTCTTGATCTTTTGCGTTACCTCAAGCCCTGACACTTCTGGCAATTGAATATCCATCAGGATCAAGTCCGGCCGGGATTCATTCAGCGCCTCTAACGCTTCCGGACCAGTACGCGCTTCCAGGGTCTCATACCCATGCGCTTCCAGCAGATCGCGGAAGAGTTTCATATTCAGCTCGTTGTCTTCAACGATCAGCACCGTCTTCGGGAGCGTTGAATAATCGAGCTTTTCCATGGCTGACATAATACGCCTTTGCCGTCATATCTCTCATAGGGCGCGAATCAGCGCCTTGGAAAGCAAGCTTTGCGCAAAAGGTCTTAATCGAATGTTTATCCTGACCGCGCGAATGGCAATTTTTCGAGTTATGTTAAGGCGGTAACGATTTGTTAAATGTTTGACTCGGCCGTCCATAAAGGCTTTTGCCGCTCCTGTTATACGCCTCAAACCGGCGCAAACGCTCGCTGTCAGGCCTGCGGGAACGGCCGAATCATCTCCCATCCTGAAATCTTCGATCTCGCCATCGCGCATCTTGATTGTGACGCTTTTTATGCCGCCATTGAGAAACGCGACGACCCAAGCCTCACGGACAAGCCTGTTATTATCGGCGGCGGCGTGCGCGGAGTCGTATCGACGGCGTGCTATGTGGCCCGGACATACGGGGTGCATTCGGCAATGCCCATGTTCAAAGCCAGAGAGGCATGCCCGGAGGCCATAATAATTAAACCCAACATGCAGAAATACGCTGACGCCGGACGCGCGGTCAGGAAGATGATGCTTGACCTGACGCCGATGGTGGAGCCGTTATCAATTGATGAAGCGTTCATGGACCTGTCCGGTACCGCGCGCGTCCATGGAAGCCCTCCTTCAATCACTTTAGCGAAACTGCAAATGCGGGTGAAAGAGGAACTCGGCGTCACCGCCTCTATCGGACTTTCGCATAACAAGTTTCTCGCCAAGATGGCTTCAGACCTCGACAAACCCCAAGGCTTCTCAATCATTGGCAAAGCTGAGACGCTGGAGTTCCTCGCCCGTCAGCCGGTGACAATGATCTGGGGCGTGGGAAAAGCCATGGCCCGAAAGCTTCACGAAGATGGCCTGATTACCATTGGCCAATTGCAAAAGATGGACGTAGCAACGCTCGGCAAACGATACGGCGAGATGGGGCTGCGCCTTGCCCGTCTGTCGCAAGGCCAGGATGTGCGGCGAGTCAAACCGGACCGCGAAACCAAAAGCGTTTCATCCGAAACGACGTTCAACTCAGACATCAAGGACGTCAAATGGCTTGAAGACGTTTTGTGGGAGCTTTGTGAGAAAGTCTCCGCACGGATGAAGGCTTCAGGTTTTGAGGGACGCACTATCACCCTAAAGCTCAAAACATCTGATTTCAAATCGATCACACGCTCTCATACGTTAGATATGCCGTCAAACCTCGCGCGAACGGCCTTTGCCGCAGCAAAACCGATACTTCATACAGCGGCTCAAGGAAAAGCGTACAGACTAATCGGCGTTGGTTTTTCGGGCCTTGTCACCGCCGCCGAAGAGCGGCCGGCTGATCTTTTTGGCGCGCCTGACGAACGTATCGCCAATCAGGAAAAAGCCATCGACGCTATCCGCGAAAAATTTGGCCGCGACGCCGTTAAAGCCGGGCGTAGTCTCAAGAAAAACTAAAATGGCCGGGAGAACTTTCACTCCCGGCCATCGTGTTTTTAACTAGAATTGTTATGGCTACTTCGTTTTGCCTTTTGCATCCAGAAGATAGAACGACTGGTTTGAAAAACCTATACGCGTGCAGTTAAATCCACCAGCGCCGTCATCGACAAAGTTGAATGTAACAAAGCTTGCATCTGCGCTCGCCCGTATCGTGTCAAGCAACTCTGAATTCTGGGAAAAGCAGGTTACCTGTTCGCCGTCAGGGTCCGCTGCCTGACAGAAACCGAAATCAAACGTCTCCGTCGGGCTCGTCTCTAAACTGCGAATACCGCAGCCGACGAATACCGTATCGTCTTTATCGTTCCGCGCAGTGATCATATCTCCAACAGCAAACCCGCCGGCCATGTCAACATCAACGACTTGTGGCTGGTATAGTCCCGCAACAGCCGCTGAAGCTAAGAAAGTCGCGCCTGCCCCGATGAAAATAGCCTTTTTGAATTTGGTCATCTTACCTCTCTCCGTATGGTTGGTACGCTACTGATTACTAAAGTTGTCCTTTAAGCGATCCGTCACTTAACGCCTTGCTATAGCGCGACAGCGCCATGGCGCGCTCCCTAGGCGGCAGACCGGCAATTTTTTTCTCTATGCTGGCCATATCGCCTTGCGAAAGGGCGCCACTGCCAGCCATAAAAATACTCAGCTCTTGTTCAAACTCTTGATACAGACGATTGCGCTCGTCCTGCGGCATGTCGCGCGCGGGCGCAGTCGCCGCTGAAGCAGTTATGGTGTTCTTTTCCATGGCTGCAGTGACCGCGTCGATTTCCTCGCGCATGATCCAGCGGATTTCTTCCATCTCTTCCGCACTTAAGCCGGCGCCAGATGGCGAACCGGACATGCGTGGCTGTGTCATTTCCCGGGCGCCAGGCTGGCTTTCTTCTATCGCCGCCAGTGTTGTTTCGATCTGGTTTGTCTTCGCTTCAAGGCCGCCGAACCTCAGCGATAAAACGATAATCAAAACAGTCTGGAAGGCGACAGCGCCAATCAGCACCTTGTTCATAAACGCCCCACAATCAGGGTGCGGACAGCTAGGTAATAGCTTGTGGTTTGGCTTGTCAAATCAGTCCCCCATCGACGGGCGGCAGGATAAACTACGGCGCAGGAGTGTCAATCGGAACAGTGAAGGCCCGGCGTAACTTGCCCTCCACGCTTGTGCAGTTGCGAACATTGCGCGCACCCTGTTTTTATCGTTTCCGCGCGACCACAAATCGCGAACGCGACTTCTCTGAATAGTAACCGGTCTCGACCATTTCGAACCCGGCGCTGGTAATCTTGTTGTCCAGTTCCTCTGTTTTATAAAACGCCACATAGGGCGCGCGACCGAAAAGCTGCATCACCGGCAGCAGCAAACGAAAGAGCGGCGTCAGTTCGCCGAGGCACACCGTCTTCGAAATAAACAACCCGCCGGGTTTGATGAGCCCGTGAATGGCGGCGAGCGCGCCGTCAACATCCTCAATCAGGTGCAACAGGTTAAACGCCATCACCGCGTCGAACTGTTCGGGCGCGAAGGGATGATCGTCCATCGCCGCCGTTAAAAAATCGGCGTTTTCAGCGCCTTCGGCCCCGGCCTTTTCCTTGGCGATGGCTATCATCTCACCGGAAATATCAGTGGCGGTGAAAAACTTCACCGCGCCGCGCAGTTTCAGCGCGGTCGTGCCGGTGCCGCAGCCGATTTCCAGCACCTCCATCTCGCGCGAGAGATGGGCGCGCACCCGCTCCAGCGTCGCCTCATAGGACGCCATGTCCTTGATGGGGCTCTTGGCGTATTTCGCGGCGCTCTTGTCCCAGAATTTTGCCGGCGCGACCATGCCTCTCTCCCGTTCCCTTTGCTTTACCCGCCGCCGTTGAACCCGCTTTCGGCGCCGCCCGCAACCCGTGCTAGAGTGGCGGCGATGAACCGTTTCGCCGTCGCTCTTATTTTGCTCGTCCTCGCCGCCTGCGCGCGCGAGGAGATGGCGGTTCCGCCGGCGCCCAGCCTGAAGCCCCAATGCGGCGTTGCGTCGTACTATCACCGCTCCCTCGCCGGAAACCCGACGGCCAATGGCGAAACCTATGACCCGAAGGCGATGACGGCGGCGCATAAGCGCCTCGACTTCGACACGATCGTGCGCGTGCGTCGGCGCGACACGGGCCGCACAGTCACCGTACGGATCAACGACCGCGGCCCGTTTGTCCGTGGCCGCATCATTGACCTCTCCCCCGCTGCGGCGCGCAAGCTCGGCATCTTTGGCGAGGACGGCGTCGCGGAGGTCTGCATCAAGCGGCGGCCTAGCCCGGCCTGAGGCTAACCGCCCCGCCTCAGGCAGAAAAGTTGTACGCCGCCGTCTGCCGCCGTTTCTGTTCCACCCCCCGCCGCGTAAGGCCTAGCGCCGATTGTTGTACAATTTTGGGGGATTATTCCTGTACAACTTTTGCTTTCTTTCGCGTTGCGGGCAGCATGGCGTCCGGTGTGACGCGTCCGGCGCGGCGCACGTGCGGGCGCGTTTCTGATCCAGCCGCCACTATAAGGGCGCCGGGAAAGGCGGGGATGAAATTTAATGTATTAAATTTCGTCCCCCGGCGCCCGTTTGGGGTTATACTGCCCCCGCCCCCGGAAACCGCCGGGGCGGCGCCCAACTAGGGGAGAGAGACCCATGAAACCCATCCGTATAGCAACAACCGTCTTCGCCGCGAGCCTTGCCGCCATAAGCGCGGCGAACGCGGAGATTGACGCCGGCGCCATTTTCAAACTGTCCGCCGCGAATGTCGACGCCGGCGCCTCCGCCCAATATAACGGCGACGGCGTTGTCGACGGCGTCGACTTTAACGACATCACATGGAGCGGCGGTCACGGCGGCGGCACGGTGTCGATCGTGCTGGAGCCCGGTTACACACCCGACCTCGATATCTGGTTCCGCGTGTCAAAGGCGGGCGGGCGAACCGGCGGCGATGACCTCCTCATCTACAATAATGGCGACGGTTCCGATTTTCTTGAGATCAATTGCACCAATGCGCGGGTGACGAGCTACGGCGCCTCAAGCCGCAAGGGCGGCAAGGTCACGTTGCGCTGCGGGCGGCTGAACGTGCGCAAATAGCGGCCCCAGGGGCACGCAATAACCAGTTCGCGCGCAATAAAGTGACTTGCGCTTTGGCGAACTGAGGCGCAGATTCGCGCGCAAGACGGCCCTGGATCAAAAAAAGCCTTTGTACCGGACCCGCGTTGGCGGCTGTCATGTCACGCCGGACACACAAGGGGCCAACCATGTTCACTATCCGTATGCTGTTTATTACCGTCGCCAGTATTGCCGCCGGCGCCATGACCGCCAGCGCGTTTCAGGCGGCGGAAGCGCCAGAGGAAACCCCTGAAGAAACCGCCGAGCAGGTTACGGCGCGCGCTCTCTGCACCGAAACCGCAGAACACGGCGCCTACCCCGAATGGATGCTGAACGAGGGCAAAACCTGCGAGAACTCCTTTGACGAGACCTGCACCGTCACCCGCAAATCCGACAAGCTGCAGGTCGCCTATGCCTGTTACGCACCTCTGCCGCAGCTGGAGGATGCGGAAGTGGATGGGGAGTAGTTAAACGGTACTCTCACCTATCCGCCTTTCGACCCTCCACGGCTTTTGACCGCGGCGTCTATATGACAATCTGAAAGATGGACCCCATGCGTAAAGCGTGGGGAGCCGCCAGTGGAGAGATCATGTCACCACGCCGTCATGCCGGACTTGGTTGGAAGCATGCTTCCAACGGATCCTTCCGTATCCGTCATCCCGGGCTTGACCCGGGATCCATTTATCCTTGAATTAAACAGGATTGCGGCTCGGAGGCCGCAATGACGTGTTGAGAGATTGACCGATACCCGCTCATCCCGGCGAAAGCCGGAATCCAGCGAAGCAATTGCACCAGAGCGAACGACTATTCCGCCTCAAGCCGCAAAGGCGACACGGTGACGTTCAGTTGCGGAAAGCTGGTGGTAAGATAAGTGCTTCTCTTCTCCTTTAAGGTTTCTGCGGTCTATTTGCTTGCGAATCTGGGACACGTGAGCATCAAATAGCTAATGAAATTCCGAGAAAGGTTTGTCATTGTCTCCTCACATACAACAACACATAATTTTATTTTGATGTTATCAAAATAAACTATTCTGAAGCCAATTTTCCTGTTGGCTGTAATAACCACCAGAAGCATCAAGAAACTTCATTGGTTCACAAAGTTCTGGTTTCAACAAACCTCTATTATTCAACGAAATAGCTAAAGCTAATGATTTAGCTTGGCAATTGATGGATTTCTGAGGATTAAAAGCAATATCACTGAAGCCAACAAATTTTTCAGCCAAATCCAGTAATTCTAAGTTCTGCAATAGAGCGTTGATGTATAGCCAGTCATAAAAGAAAGTTTTTGGTTCTAACGGAAAGTGAATATTGAAAAACTCAAAACCTACTAATCCACCGAAATCTGAGGACGTGATAAATTTCTTTGCATCTCTTGGCGAAGAAAAATACAACTCCTTATGAGGACCAGCACGGTGGAAAACTTTACTGCCCTGAAAAGCTGACTCGACAGAAAATTCTTTCTGATACTTCTTTGTAGTGAATTTCAAATTGAAAGCACTTAGATCAGCCCCTAGGGATTCGTTTGAATTCGTCGACACCTCCAACAATGGAGCCCAACCCATATCTTTTGCGGCTTTATGCAATGAAGTAATGCTTCTTTGCTTTTGGATTTTAGCAAACCCTGGATACCAGTCGAATTCTAAGATTCGAACTGTGATGCCAACTTCGCCTTTCAAATTTGGAATAAAAATGGGCCTCTTTGCCATGCATCACCAGTGTGAATAATCTAACCGTGGCCAAAATAGATCGCTAATTTTTTGGATTTTGAACATCGGAAATCGCGGAGTTAATTGATCAACAAGCTTCTTCTCGTTACACGCAACAGCAAATATTTCAGATGTTTCTATAGTGTCAAAGACTAAAACTTCTGCTTGTGGGTTTGTTGGCCAAACTTTCTTGATACCCATTTTTTCCCGCGTAGGGCCACCATCCCGCTCATTGTACAATGCATTAAGAGCGGCGGCAGTTTTTCGCTCATCAATTGGTAAATGCCTTACGTTATTGCTCGCTGCGTTTTCGACACAAAAAGCACAATCCTTTGTCCACAAGATACGAGCTTTTATTCCCAACACTATCCATTGCGTGTCCTTATGATTTTCTCTGCACTTATAAAACATTTTATAATTAGGAAATTGTAGCGAGCAACAAATGGCACCACACTGTTTATCAAGCCGATATTGATCATTAAAAGTCGGCTTATCTCGATGGGACAATAAACGTGAACGTGGTAACAATCCATTTCGGGCAATAGAATCGAGATTTTCCGCTCTAGTGAAATGAACGAGATAAGTGATCCCTATTTGTTCCGCTGCAATTTTAATATCTTCCCGAATCGGCATCTTTATTTCTCCGATAATCGATATTTACTTTATCACCTCCTTTGTTACGTGGTTTTTAATTACAAAATACTAAACATGCATCACCCTACCATAAGCATCAAGTACAGATTCATGCATCATTTCGGACAACGTCGGGTGGGGGAAGATCGCGTGCATGAGGTCTTCCTCGACCGCTTCCATGGAACGGGCGAGGCCGAAGCCCTGAATAAGCTCGGTGACTTCCGCGCCGATCATATGGGCGCCTAACAGCTCACCCGTCTTTTCGTCAAAGATGGTTTTGACCATGCCTTCAGGCTCGCCGAGCGCAATGGCCTTGCCGTTGCCGACGAACGGGAACCGCCCGACCTTGACCTTGTGGCCTTTTTCTTTCGCTTTTGCTTCGGTGAGGCCGACGGACGCCACTTGCGGGTGGGAATAGGTGCAGCCCGGAATGAGCGTCACATTCATGGGGTGGACGCCCTTTTGCCCGGCGATCTTCTCCACACAGATGATCCCCTCATGGCTAGCCTTGTGCGCAAGCCACGGCGCGCCGACCACGTCGCCGATGGCGTAGAGGCCCTTGACGCCCGTTTCCAGCCATTCATTGACCTCAACATGGCCGCGGTCGATTTTAACGCCCAGCGCTTCCAGCCCCAAATTCTCCGTATTCCCCGTAATGCCGATGGCGAGAACGACGCGATCCGCCTCCACTTCTTGCGTCTTGCCGTCTTTGGTTTTGACGGTCGCTTTCACAGCGTCCGAACCCTTATCGAGTTTTTCGACCGTGGCGCCGGTGAGGATTTTCATGCCCTGTTTCTTGAACTGCTTCTCGGCGAATTTCGAAATCTCTTCGTCCTCGGCCGGCAGGATGCGGTCGACCATTTCCACTACGGTCGTCTCGGCGCCGAGCGCGTTATAAAAGCTTGCGAACTCGATGCCGATGGCGCCGGAACCGATCACCAGCAGCTTTTTCGGCATCACGTCTGGGATCATCGCCTCTTTCGCGGTCCAGATGAACTTGCCGTCGGGTTCGAGCCCCGCTTGCGGTATGGTGCGCGCCCGCGCGCCGGTGGCGAGGATGACGTGCTTGGCCTTTACCTTATCCTCTCCCTTGTCGGTCTTTACTTTCACGACTGGCGCGTTAGCGCCTTTCTCCAGCTTCGCGACGCCCTTCACCACCTCGATCTTGTTCTTCTTCATGAGGAAGCCGACGCCCTTTTCCATCTGGGCCGAAACGCCGCGCGAGCGTTTGACGACCGCTTCGATGTCGAAAGAAACGCCCTCGGCTTTGAGGCCATAAGCGTCAGCGTGCTTCATCTGGTGGTAGACTTCGGCCGTGCGCAACAGCGCCTTGGTCGGGATGCAGCCCCAGTTGAGACAGACGCCGCCCAGCGCGTCACGTTCGATAATGACGGTCTTCATGCCCAGTTGCGCCGCGCGGATCGCCGCCACATAGCCCCCGGGACCAGATCCGATCACTGCGAGATCACACGTATGTTCCGTCATTAACGTCTCCAAATTCAAAGCGGCGGTGCTTTATACCGAGACGCGCGCGAAAAAAAAGGATAAGGCCGCCCGATGGATCAGGTTCTGCTCAGCATCGGCCTCGCCATTACTGCGCTGCTCGGCGCTGTGGTGCTGAACCGGCGCCATGCCCGGCCGGAAAATATTTTTCTCGCCGGCTGGCTGATCGCCTATGCGGCGGCGTTCTTCGGCTGGATCGCGGCGATCATGATCGGCGGCGCGGCGGCGCTGGTTTTTTCGGCGGTCGCATCGTCCGGGCTGATGGCGACGCCGGCGCTGTCGTGGCTTTATGCGCGCGCGCTTTCCGGCGAGACGCCGCGGCGGGTCTGGCTGCACTTCCTGCCGTCGGCGGCGAATTTTGTTTTGATCGCAATGCTCGGGCTTTTGTCCGCCGCGCAGAATGTGAACGGCGCCGTGATAATATCCGGGCCTTCGGTTCTGGGATTGCTGTTGCTGCTTCCCTCACTCGTCATTCTCGCCATGAGCGGTTACGCCGTCGCGGCGTGGAAACTCGCAGCGTCGAAAAAAGCGGCGCTCAAGGCGACACGGTCCGACGATGCAGTCGCCGCGTTTGACTGGGTGCGGGTGTGGTCGGCGACGACGCTCGCCCTGCTCACCGCGTTCCTGATTTTCAACATCGCCGTCAACGCCGGCGCGGTTTCTCTCAGCACCTATTTGACCATCGTCTTCGCCATGATCACCGCGCAGATCATCTTCGTCGTCTATCACGGGCTGAAAGAGAATGTGTTGCTCGGCGCGATCAAGGATGCGCCCTCGCCCGCCAGCGCCGTTGCCGCGCCGCCCGAACAGGTCACCCGGCTCGCAAGCTATATGGAGGAGACGAAACCGCATCTCGATCCCGGGCTGACCATCGACATGCTGGCGGACGGGATCGGCTGGGACCGCGCGGATGTGACGGCGGCGATCCGTCAGTCCGACGCTAACTTTTTCGACTATGTTAACCGCTGGCGGGTGGCCGAAGCCAAGGCGCTGTTAACAGCGCCGGAGAACGGGGCGATCTCCGTCCTCGCCATCGGGTTTGATTCCGGGTTTGGCTCCAAATCCGCCTTTAACGCCGCCTTTAAAAAGGCGACCGGCGAAACGCCCAGCCAGTTCCGGCAACAGCACCGCTCTCACAAGCCATTGTAATTGCTAGCGCCGAACGTCCAGACTCTTGATTTTTCAAAGCCCGGACGACGATTACGCTTTGCGCCGTCATGAATGCTCCAAAAAGGAGCACGCCTCATGACGTACAGCATCGCCAGACCGGAAATCGTTTTCATCCCGCATGAACGAAAGGGAGATATTCTCTCACAACTCGCCGCCCTGTTGGAGGTGCTGGTGGTGATCGGCGCCAGCACGCTGGCCGTAGTCGCCGCCGGCCAGTTTCTCAATCCGGGCCTCGTCAAAGCGCTGGGCTTTACCGGCGATCCTGTGGACTATCTCGCCGCGAGCCTCGCCATGGGCAAACAGTTCGCGTTGCAATACGGGGTCGTTCTGGCGCTTGTCCTGGCGTTCGCGTTTTTGCGGGGGCGCAAATCGCTGCGGTCCTATGCGCTGACCACGCGCCCGATCGGTTTTCTTCGTCTGCTTATGCTCGGCGTTATCGCCGGCGGGATTCTTTCCATCCCGACGCAATCGATCTTTCTTGCAAAAGAAATCTGGCCGCTCGGCAAGGACACGCCGCTTTGGACGGTGATGGAGTCAAATCCGTGGGACAGGAGCTTCTGGATCTTTGCGGCAGTCGCCAGTTTCGCGCTTGTCCCGATCATCGAGGAACTGACCTGGCGGTCCTATGCGCTTGGCCGCCTGCTTGAAGCATTCAAGCCCGGCGCGGCGGTGTTCACCATTACCCTGTGCTTCGCCTTGCTGCACACGCAGTATCTCGCCAATGGCGACGCGCTCGGGTACCTCACCATGGGCGCCCTCATCTTTATATCGTTGTTCTTCGCGTTGCTGACCGTCACAACAGGATCGGTCATGCCGGCGATCATCGCCCATGCGATCGTCAACATTCCAATGAGTTTTGACGCCGGCGCCGTGCGCCTCGCCGTTGGGCTTGTGCTGCTGGTTGTCTTTATTCAGCCGGTGCTGCGTTATGTCAGGCTATTATTCAGCTCAGTGTTCAATTGGGATACGTTGATCGCCATTTTGCTGCTCGCGGCCATGACCGGCGCTGCAATATTTACGCTGTTACAGGGCATCAGCCCGATGATCATACTCGCCGGGCTTGCTTTGCTGTCGCTTGCGCTCAGCGCCTTCAGCAAGTCAGCTTGGCGTCAGACAACGTAAAATACATTCATAATCGCTGCGATGTTATTGGACGCAACGCTCATAGCGGAGGTTTCGTTCGCGCTTGTCACTAAGGCGCTTTGCGGCCTTGACCATGGACGGCGCAAGTACAGGGACAGCCTCATCCGACGCACGAAGCGCCGCGGCCTGATAGGCGCGTACGAATTGTTCCGGCGGCTGCCCCATGATGCAGATCAGCGCGTCGCGGCCGAACGCTTCCTCCACATGGCCAGCCATTACCGCACCCGCGTAATAGAACACCTGTCCGTTGCCGCCGCCGAAACCGAGATTGTAAACGTCCTCAATACGCGCCCTGATGTCGTCGCCGGCATTCAGCATATCCGCCGTATAACCAAAGACCCGGGTCAGATACGCCGCCTGTCGGTAGCCGCTGCGGGCGAAGCGTTTTAACAGATTGGTCAGCAATCCCTCGCCCTCAACCTCGCGGCTATCGGCGGCGTATTCCGCTGTGCCTTCGATTAACAAGTTCATGAAAAGATAGTCGAACGCATCATCACGAGTTTTGACACGAGCGATGTCTTCCTCGAACGGATAAAAAAACGCGTATTGAACCGCATGATATGTTTCGTGGGCAGAGATTATTTTTGCGGCTGAAAATTCCTGTTCGTAACTGTCACGCAGGCAATTGAGCGCGAGGTAAAAGCGCCCGTCCATGGAAAATCCGCCGCAATTATTGCCGACAATCGACAGAACCAGCTCGCCTTGATATTCGAGGTCCGCTGGCGCGTAGGCCGCGAGGCTTTCTGCTACGTAGGCTTCAATTTCCGGCGCGCGCGATTTGAAAAACGCGACTGCGTCGCGAAATTTCTGGGTTTCTTCCACCACCGGGCCGAACAGATAGGCGTCGTTTTCAGGCGTCTCGCACTGCGCAGCCGATTTTAGCCCATCAATCAACGCATCCATATCGCGGTTGCCCGTCAGGTTATCATGATGCTTCACCTGGCTTTGCACGACGTGCATGGCGCGCACTTCATCCTCGTCAATCGTTTCACCGCTGCACACTTTACTCAACAGGAATTCCGCAAGCCCCGCGTCGATAGTGACACCTATATTTTGTGCGGCTGCGTGTTGTGTTGCGCTTGCGCTCATCAAGGTGATTGCTGACAATAAAGTCGTGATTGTTTTTTTCATTTCTTGCGCCCCTTTTTCGCTGCATCGATTGCTTGCAATTACCTGCAGAGACTGCAAGCTCAATGCGACCAGCAGAACCTGATGCGTGATCGATTGCAATAATTCTAAACCAGGAACGAGAAGGATCGAGCCATGACCATTGAATCCCCTGTCTCAGCTTTGCGCACCCCTGACGAGCGATTCGCGAACCTGCCGGACTGGCCCTACACGCCGAAATATATCGACGATCTGCCAGGCTATGAGGGGCTGCGCATGCATTATGTCGACGAAGGCCAAAGCGAAGGGCCGACATTCCTGTGTATTCATGGCGAGCCGTCATGGGCCTATCTCTTCCGCAAGATGGCGCCGGTTTTTACGGGTGCGGGGCATCGCTTTGTCGCGGTTGACATGTTCGGCTTCGGCCGATCCGACAAGCCCGTGGATGATGAGACGTACACATATCACTTTCACCGGAATGCGCTGCTGGCGTTCGTTGAGTATATGAACCTGCGCGATATTTGCCTGGTGGTGCAGGACTGGGGCGGATTGCTCGGTTTGACCCTGCCCATGGCGGCGCCGGAACGTTACACACGCCTCATTGTTATGAATACGGGGCTTCCCGCTGGCGAGAACGCCGGCGAAGGCTTCGCCGCCTGGCGCGCGTTCAATCGCTCACAACCTGATCTAGACGTCGGCGGATTGATGAAACGCGCAACGCCTGTGTTGAACGACGCAGAAGCCGCCGCGTATTCGGCGCCCTTCCCCGACAAATCATACAAGGGCGGCGTACGCCGATTCCCGGAACTGGTTATGCTGAAAGGAGCCGAGGGCGAGGACCTGACGCCCGAAGCCAGCGAAGGCGTTGAGACGTCGCTCGCAGCACGCAAATTCTGGGCTGAGGACTGGAACGGCGAGAGCTTTATGGCCATTGGCATGCAGGACCCGGTGCTTGGCCCGCCAGCCATGCACATGCTCCGTAAGGTGATCAAAAACTGCCCCGAACCGATGGAAGTCGCAGACGCCGGCCACTTCGTCCAGGAATGGGGCGAGCCAATTGCGAAAGCAGCCTTGGAGAAATTCGGAATCTCCTGAGCTAGTATCTCATCATAATGTCTGCTTTTCGCTGAAAGCGGGCATTAAGTTTCGACCGAATAGATAGCAAAAATACGAAATGGTCCTGGTTCGGCGTCGTCAAATTTACCCGATATCAGCGCTTCTTTGGCTTCGTAAAAAGTGCGAAAAAGGCAGTGCCTGTTCACCGGTAACTCATCCGCGAGAGAGTTGCACGAGAGCGGGCTGCACTCGGGGTTTGTACCAACTGAGAATGATACGACATCGAATCCCTGCAGCGTTGCTGCATCCGATTTCACAACATTGGTTTCAAATGATTGTTCAACGTCAAATTTCGACCATGTCTTCTCATCGTTGTCAAATTGGTATTCGTAAACCTCATAATAAAATAACGTGAGTTTTGAACGATCTGCGCCCTCACGAGCAATGATCTCATCCATGTCGGCAGGTGCATTAAACAGCCAGTACCCATTGTGTCGCCAATAGTTGATATAATCGACGAAATCTTTTGAGAAGCATGAGCTGACAGCGAAGATATCATTGACACCGTGATTCTTAATCCAAGATGGACGGAAAAGGACCGTCTTCAACATATAACCAGCAGGAGTCATTGTGCCAGACTAACCCCACAGTCACTAATCGACAAATGTCCCTTTTAGACCAATTGCAGACATTATCAGATCAATTACTAGGCCTAGCGGCTTCCCACCCTGTAATCGCGTGTCGCCTCTTCCAGCAGCGCGTCAAGCGCCATTGGTGGCTTTTTCCACTCTTCGGCGGCAAAGATGCGCGCCAGATTGGCGTAGCGTGGCGAGCCAATTTCAGGATCTGCTTTGAAAAAATTCGGAATTTTCTAAATCAATACCTCGTCATAATGCCTGCTGTTCGCCATTAGTTGTTTGTCGGAGCATCTATCCTCAAAAGCAATTATTGGTTGTATAAAAGGCGCTAGATCAGTCTTATAAGCATGAAAACGATAATTCGGGGAGATACTCGTGCTACTTCGTCGCATGACTGAACACGTTAAGGCGCAGAATTGGCTAGCGGTCGGACTCGATTTCCTGATCGTTGTATTCGGGATTCTAATTGCCTTTCAGATCAATAATTGGAGCGAGGGCCGCCAGCGAGATGCGCGCGAGCGCGCTTACCTGGAGCGCCTGCATACGGATATCGTTGAACTTGCAGACCGCCGTGCCCGTTACGATTTATCTCGGCCGATCACTGTTGAAGTGCTTAAGGCGATCGTCCGCTATACAAATGGTTATGACGATGATCTAGATCTTTCAGAAGTGCTCCCCGCCATGAAGCAAGGGTTTCCACCCGGAATAGAAGCAACGCCCGATCTTTTGAACTCGTTTGTGTGCAACTCGATTGAATGGTCTGCCTATCTTACACTTCCGCCCGCCGAATTGCCGACGGCGACCGAGTTGATTTCTGCTGGCCAACTCGATCAAATCGAGGATGAAGCAGTCAAGTTGGCCTTGTTATCCTACCTGCAACAAGTGAGCAGGACAAAAGATCACGTAGCAATATCGCAGCGGACTGTTGTGTTCTTAGCTAATCAGTATCCTGATCTCATTAAAGCCCGATATAACAGCACGATAGAGTTTGGCGAAACAATTTTGACAGAATTTACTTGCGATTATAAAGCAATGCGCAAAAATACCGCTTTTTTGAATGCGCTAAATATCAATTTTGCTACATACTCAGATTACACAAATGTTAGTGTCCTGCCAGTTAGCGAAAGATTGTCTCTGCTTCATGAGGAAGTGGACAAGGCTTTGAGCATTGACCATGGTAGTGACGCCGATTGAATCGACGTTGTCGCACCACGCTAATGATCAGAATTATTTTAGTTGCCGGAATTTGACGCCCTGGCGCCGAAGACGACGAGCCAGAGGCAGGAGCCAATCTCGCCAATTGAAGCGGGTTTCGTCACATAATCTACAAACGGTAATTCATCAAAATGAGGGATGAACATGGGGCCGAAGAGTTCTGTTAAATAACCAACGCTTCCAATCAGCAACATCGCGCCAAACCATCGCGGAATGCTCCCAGACTTGAGTACCAACCATCCATAGGGAGCAAGCCATGCGCCCCAGAAAAATGTGGAGACGGTTATCCAGCGGCGGTATCCGGCGCGAGCGGCGTCCACATCTTCAACTGTGGCTACTTTGTCAGCGATGGCTTGAGCGAGTTCGCCGTACTGCCAGAGGGCGAGAAGCGTGACCGGTATGCTCATGACCACAAGAAGAATCATCAATCGAGCTGCATTCTTACCGTAGACGGATAGAAACCGAGCCAAAGTAAACGGTAGGACAAGGAAAAAGAAAGCCATAATGACGCCGCTCGCGATCATCGCGAGAAACAGGGAAAACTGCTCCCGCATATTTGCTAGTGTCGTCGCCGGATCATCGGGAGCAATAAGTTGGCCCGGTGCATAAGCAAGGGAAAAAATCCCCGAAATCACGAGCCCAAGATAAACGAGACCTGCAATTCGGCCTTTTGTGCGTGCTGACACTAGAACACCCCCATGCTCAGATGATTGAATTTGAGCCTTCCTTACCACGAGCGTTGACGACGGGCTAGACAACGAGATGGTCGAGAGCTTGCAACACCAAATGTCCTCAAACACACGGCTTTTAGACATCAATGTGTCCAGCGTTTCAAACGTCCGCTTTGGGCCAATAGCGTATATTATCGGGTCAAATACTTGCCTATCTACCCACCCGATAATCCATCGTCGCTTCTTCAAGCAGCGCATCAAGCGCCATCGGCGGCGTCTTCCACTCTTCGGCGGCGAAGATGTGCGCCTGGTCGGCATAGTGAGGCGAAGTCTCATCCAGGGTTGCGGCGCCGAACTGGTGGATAGTCTTGATTTCCACGTCATTGCGGCCTGACCAGTCCGCATAAAGAATATAGGTGTCGCCGCCCACGGCTTTCATGGGATAGCCATCCTCGCTTGAGGGATAAACGGCGCGCAGCGTATCCGGCCCGCCATTAAGAGGAAGGGAAACATCGCCGCGCTTGAGGCGCACGACCTCACCCCATGCCGGGTCCAGCCGGCCGAAGTTGGTTTCAAGCTCTTCAACAGTCTCGTGCAAGGCGCTAAGATAATCGGGCGTTTCGGCGTTCTCATCGTTTAACAAATACCCGCGCGCGCGCTGCGCCGTCAGGATCGCTAGCGCCGCCGAACGGTTATCCGTGGTCACGGCGCCGTCCCACGCGCGTAACACGGCGATAGCGCCAGAAAGATCACCCGCCTCTTCCTCCGAAGTTTGAACAAGCGTGTTCACCAGTTCCATGACGCGCGAGTCCTCAGCGTAAACGTCATCCATTTTGTAAGTAACGAACTCTTCGCCCGTGATCGACGCATCACCGCCATAGAGCGTTTGAATGCGAATGCCGCGATTGGTCGTCCGCGTATCAACGCCATAGTGTGGCGGGAAATTTTCCGGGTTTGGATTGTCAGCATCCGCTGAGGACTCAAACGGCGTATGATTGGCGTTCACCACATAACCCGACGCGGGCATCACCACTTGCGGCACGTCGTTCAGCGTTCGCAAGCCTTTCCATGTCAGGGCCGGGTCGGCGCCATCCTGCGCTTTCGACCAGTCAACGCCCTCTGCGCGAACCGGCAACGCCGCGTTATAATAGTAAGCAATCACACCGTCGCCGTCCGCATACACGACGTTAAGGCTGGGGATGGCCAGCATCTCCATGGCGGCGCGCCATTCGGAATAATTCTCCGCGCGATTCATCCGGTAATATTGCTCAATGGTGCGGATTTCATCGTGCCCAGCATAGGAAACCGCAAACGCGCCCCTATCGGTTAGGAACACCGGACCGTGGACGGTAGAGTATGCTTTGCGTTTTACCGGCAGGCTGAACGGCCCCCACAGATGCACGCGAAATTCTATTTCTTTCACGTCGAAGTCGCGCCATTCGCCGTCAAACCTATATTGCGCAGGGTCATCGGCATCATCGATATCGAGCTGGTAGACGTCCACAAGGTCCGGCTTGTTCACAGTCATGGCCCAGCCGAGTGCGGGACCTGCGCCATGCAACACCAGCGGCGCGCCGGGAAAGATGCCGCCGATCATGTCCCAGCCTTCCTCTGATTTGACGCGCGCTTCATACCAGGCGACCGGCCCCGTATAAGGCTGGTGCGAGTTCACCATCA
This sequence comes from Hyphococcus flavus, assembly GCF_028748065.1. Classification (GTDB taxonomy): domain Bacteria; phylum Pseudomonadota; class Alphaproteobacteria; order Caulobacterales; family Parvularculaceae; genus Hyphococcus; species Hyphococcus flavus. The sequence goes on from NZ_CP118166.1 coordinate 2,984,780, forward strand.
GCCGCGTATGTCCGTCTGCGGAGCGTCCCGGCGCAACCGCCATGGCGTTCGAGCCGATGTCAAACCCGCGTGGTACATTGAGGAAAGCTTCGCGCAACTGTGTTCCAAGCTGCGCCAGTTCAATATCACCCTCGTTGACCTTGGTCAGATGATCATCGAGGCCGTAAAAAAACGGCGTGCGCGTGGCGAAGCCGGCGACGATGTCATAGCCGGTGACGGGCGCCGCGCCCGGCGCGCAGCGCGTCTTTTCTTCAGCGCAATAAAGATTGAGACCAGCGGCGTATCCTTCCGCCAGCCCGCGCGTTTCAGCCGACAAGTCGGTATCGTAGCGGACCCTGATCGCATCCATGGCGCCCATGGCCCGCACCAGATAATCGGTGATGGCGGCGTCTTTACCGGCCCGCTCCGCCAGTTCGCCGCGCGCAAAAAACAGGACTTCTTCGATTGTCCGCCAGTCGTCTTCGGCATGGGCGTAGGCGAGCCCGAATGCTACATCCGCGTCACGCGCTCCGTAAATATGCGGTACGCCATAGGCGTCGCGTATGATGCGGGCGTCATAGGCTTTGGCCGCTTCGATCGCCGCAGCCGCATCGAGCTGGGCCGGCGCAGGTGTCTTTAAATACATAACCCCCGCGAACAACGCGATAACGACCGCCACAAACACCCAGCGAAGAATTATGCTCATTTGCGCCCTGCCCTTATTCTGATCCGCCATGCAAACTAGACTTAATTCAACGCAGATTTGCGAGAACTTCAAACAGTCATGCCGCTAAGCTCTTGATATCTCGACTATCATTGCATCAGCAAGTTGTCACATTCCCGTGGTGGACACGAGATTTGGCGCGCGCTTTAAATGCCGCCATGTCAACTCGGGATAACTTCATGACAGATGATACCCACTATTTTAGCAACAGCCGCGATATGACCAAGGTCGATACTATCGGCGATCTTGTGGAAAGCCGTATTTCACGGCGCGCCTTTGTTGGCGGCGGCGTTGCAGCCTCGGCGGTCGCCATGGGAGGATGCGCCGCGCCGGCGCCGGAAAACGGCGTGGAAAGCGTTTCACAATCGTCTTTCAGTTTTGCCGAGATCGCGCGAGGCGTTGACGGCACGCACCATGTTCCCGATGGCTACATTGCCGATGTCCTGATCCGCTGGGGCGATCCGGTATTTCCCGACTCGCCTTCATTTGATCCTGCAAATCAAACGAGCGAATCTCAACACAAACAGTTCGGCCAAAGCAACGACTTCATCGGGTTTGTCGCACTGCCGCCTGAAGCAGACGGCGCCGACCGGGCGCTATTGTGCGTCAATCACGAATACACGAAAGCGACCATGATGTTCCCGGGCGTCGCGCCGAATTACCCGGCAAGCATGACGAAAACTCATTGCGAAACAGAAATGGCGGCCCATGGCGGCAGTATTATCGAAATCAGACGCCGCGAAGACGATGGCTGGGATGTGCTTCAGGAGTCGCACTTCAACCGCCGCGTCACCGCTGCGACCACGCCAATGACATTAACCGGCCCGGCGGCGGGGCATGACCGCATGAAAACCAGTGAGGACCCTGATGGCCTGACGGTCTCCGGCACGGTAAACAATTGCGCCGGTGGTATCACACCCTGGAATACGTATCTGATGGCGGAAGAAAACCTTCACGGATATTTCATCGGCGATCTGCCCGAAAACCATCCGGAAACACGCAATCATAAGCGCTATAATGTGGGCGGTTCGCCGCGCTATGTCTGGGGCCGATTTTTTGATCGTTACGATCTCGGGAAAGAACCAAACGAGCCAAACCGTTTCGGCTGGATCGTTGAGGTTGACCCGCTTGACCCCACATCGACACCGAAGAAACGAACAGCCCTTGGCCGTACAAAACATGAAGGCGCTGAAAGCGTCATTGCCCCGAGCGGTCGCGTCGTCGTCTATAGCGGCGATGATGAACGGTTCGATTATCTTTATAAGTTTGTATCGAAAAACAAGTTTGTCGAAGGCGACAGGAAAGCAAACATGTCGCTGCTTGATGAAGGCGTTTTATATGTAGCGAGGTTCAACGAAAGCGGAACCGTCGACTGGCTGCCACTTACCTTCGGTCACGGTCTTTTGACGCCGGAAAATGATTTTCACTCACAAGCAGATGTGCTGATCGAGACGCGGCGCGCCGCAGACTTGCTGGAAGCAACGCCTATGGATCGGCCTGAAGACGTGGAACCCGACCCGCGCACCGGCCGGGTTTGGGTGATGCTGACCAACAATCATCTTCGTACTGAAGATCAGGTGAACGCTGCCAATCCACGATCCGAAAACCGGTTCGGACATATTATCGAAATTATCGAGCCAAACGGCGATTTCACGGCGAAACAGTCTCGCTGGGAGTTTCTAGTGAAATGCGGCGATCCTGACGACCCCTCATCCGGCGCCATGTGGAATGCGCAAACGTCAGCCAATGGCTGGTTCGGCAGCCCGGATAATTGCGCTATCGATCCATCCGGACGGCTTTGGGTGGCGACGGACGGCAATCCGGCGACGGGCGCGAATGACGGATTATGGGCGATGGAAACCAAAGGGGAAATGCGCGGCACGGGCCGGGCGTTTTTCCGCAGTCCCGTTGGCGCCGAAGTCACCGGGCCGCGCTTTTCCGATGATGGACGGACATTATTTATTGCCGTCCAGCATCCCGGTGACAGCAATGGCGCCACTTTTGAAAACCCATCGACGCGCTGGCCGGACTTCGACCCGGCCATGACGGCGCGCTCAGCGGTGCTCGCTATACGTAAAAAAGACGGCGGTGTGATTGGCTCTTAGACGATGGGATCGAGCCAGCCCCATTCGTCCTTGGTTTCGCCGGAAAAAATGCCAAAAAACGCATCCTGGATTTGGTTTGTCACCGGACGGTTGCCCTTGCCGACCGGAATTTTGTCGACCGAACGCACGGGCGTGACTTCAGCGGCGGTGCCGGTCAGGAAAATTTCATCCGCGCCATAAAGCATTTCACGCGGTATGGATTGCTCGATGACTTCGTGCCCTGCCTTTTTTGCAAGCGTCATAGCCGTATCGCGGGTAATTCCCGACAGAATTGACGCGGCCGCTGGCGGCGTGATGATCCGGCCATTCAAAACGACGAACAGGTTTTCACCGGCGCCCTCGCTGACCGTACCGTCGTGAGAAAGTCCAATGCCTTCGGCAAACCCGCGATCGCGCGCTTCCATGCCGATCAAGCGGCTTGAAAGGTAATTACCGCCAGCCTTCGCGCCCGCCGGAATGGTGCCTGGCGCCGTACGCCGCCAGCTCGACACGGCAACATCGATACCGTTTTTAAGACCGTCCTCGCCAAGATACGCGCCCCAGGCGAAAGCGGCGATCGCGAGTTCGGATTTCACTTTGGTGGAGTACGGTCCCATTTCTCCGTACCCCAAATAAGCCACAGGACGGATATAGGCGGACGTCAGTCCATTTTCCCGAACCACGTCCTTGCAAGCCTGCATCAAGCCATCGACCGTATATTTGGACATGTCGATGTTATAAATGCGCGCGGAATAAAACAGCCGTTCGATATGCTCTCGGTTACGGAAGATACACACGCCGTTATGCTTGGTGTCATAGGCGCGCATCCCCTCGAACACTGATGTGCCGTAATGCAGCCCGTGGGTCAGCACATGCGTTGTCGCCTCTGCCCAGGGGATCATCTCGCCATTGCGCCAGATCAGTTTCGCTTCCTGGATAGGCATCGCATTATTCCTTCCTGTTGTTCATCGCGCTGGGGCTTTTCTGCCTGAATGGCTGAGCCGGCAAGCAAATGCAAGCGCATGTCATATTCCCCCAATCTGTGAGTGGTCTTTGACCGGTTTACCTATTATGGCTGGAATAATTCGCCTCAAATGACTGGAACCCCATGTCGAACACCCCTTCTCCCGACGCCCGGAAAATTGACGCCTTATTGCATGTAATGGAGCGCCTGCGCGCGCCTGATGGCGGCTGCCCATGGGACCTGGAGCAAAATTTTCGCACTATCGCCCCCTATACGATTGAGGAAGCCTATGAGGTCGCCGACACAATTGAGAAAGGCGATATGGCGGCGCTGAAAGAAGAACTTGGCGATCTCCTGTTCCAGACGGTTTTTCACGCTCAAATGGCGAAAGAGGAAGGCCTCTTTTCTTTCGGCGACGTGGCTGAAGCCATCGCAGAGAAAATGATCCGCCGCCACCCGCATGTGTTTGGCAGCGAGACCATGCGTACTGCCGAAGAACAAACCGATGCCTGGGAACAGCAAAAAGCCGAAGAGCGCGCCGCCAAGGGGGCGAACAGTTTGCTTGATGACATGCCCGCCGGACTGCCTGGCCTTTCTCGCGCGGTAAAACTGCAAAAACGTGCTGCGCGCGTCGGCTTTGACTGGACCGACGCGAAAGACGTGCTTTCAAAAATCGCGGAAGAAACCGAAGAATTGCACGAAGCGATCGAAGGTTCTGACGAAGCGCATATCGAAGAAGAGTTTGGCGATCTGCTATTCGTGCTCGCAAATTTATCGCGTCACTTAAAGATTGATCCTGAAAGCGCGCTGCGTCGCGCCAACCAAAAATTCATTCGACGGTTTCAACATATCGAGAAGACATTCGATGAGCGCGGGCGATCAATGAAAGACGCAAGCTTGGATGAGATGGAAGCCGTATGGATTGAGGCGAAGAACGTGGATAAATCGCAAAATTGATATCGAATGCTTCCTGTGACTCACGAAAAGCGCATTCTCGAAACACTATTCCTGCAAAACTTGTTAGAAATACTCAGTTCAAACTCGCGCGAGCCGGGGGCATGTTGGCGCTGAACTCGCTTATATCGACATCTCATTATCTGAGAGAGAGACACTATGCCGGCAACAGGTTCCATCATCGATCTCATCGGCGACACGCCGCTGTTAAAGTTGAAGCGCGCGTCCGAAGAAACCGGCTGCACCATTCTCGGCAAGGCTGAATTCTTAAATCCCGGGCAGTCGGTGAAAGACCGCGCAGCGCTGGGGATCATTCGCGACGCTGAACTGTCAGGCGCGCTCAAGGCCGGTGGAGTTATTGTCGAAGGCACCGCCGGCAATACCGGCATAGGGCTCGCCATGGTCGGCGCCGCCCTCGGCTATAAAACAAAAATCGTTATCCCCCGCACCCAGAGCGAGGAAAAAAAGATCGCCTTACGGCTACACGGCGCGGAGCTGATCGAAGTGGACGCCGTCCCTTACGATAACCCGAATAACTATGTGCACTGGTCGCGCCGGCTGGCCGACGAATTAAACGCGTCTGAACCGAACGGCACCATCTGGGCGAACCAGTTCGATAACGTTGCGAACCGTGATTTTCATATCGCCACCACCGGTCCTGAAATCTGGAAACAGACTGACGGCGCCGTTGACGGGTTTACATGCGCCGTTGGAACCGGCGGCACGCTTGCTGGGGTATCGATGGCGCTGAAAGAGCGCAACCCTTCTATCAAGACAGCAGTGGCGGACCCGGGCGGTTCGAAAATTTTCAGCCTGATAAAATATGGGCGTGCAGAAACAGAGGGTGGTTCGATTACCGAAGGCATCGGTCAGGGCCGCATTACCGCCAATCTGGAAGACTCGCCAATAGACGACGGCTATCGCATCGGCGATGCTGAGATGCTGGACGTATTGTTTCATCTGGTGACGGAGGAAGGTCTGTGCCTAGGTGGCTCTTCAGGCATTAATATCGCCGGCGCCGTGAAACTGGCGAGGGAGCTAGGCCCCGGTCATACAGTGGTCACTATGCTTTGCGACTATGGGCATCGCTATGCGTCTAAACTTTACAACCCGGCGTTCCTGAAAGAGAAGGGTCTGCCCGCGCCGTCTTGGTTGGGATAACATGAACTCTTTTGGACCCCTGGTATCCACCGATTGGCTAAGTGAGAATTTGGGACAAAAAGACCTGAAAATCATCGACGGGTCCTGGCGTATGCCCGGCCAAGGCGAGGCAATCGACAAATATCGCAAACAGCATATTCCCGGCGCCGTTTTTTTCGATATCGACGCGATCTCCGATTATTCGACGGACCTGCCGCACATGCTGCCGCCATCAAAGCAGTTCGAAGCTGCTGTCGGCGCGCTCGGCATTTCGGATAAGGACAACATTGTTGTCTATGATGAAAAAGGCCTCTTTTCTGCAGCTCGCGTCTGGTGGACATTTCGCGCCATGGGACATGAAAACATTGCGGTGCTTGATGGCGGCTTGCCGAAGTGGACGCGCGAAGGACACCCTTTAACGGCTGATGCGATCAACATCTCGCCAGTCAATTACAACGCTGTTCCGATCCCAAAACTCAGCGCTTCCCACGCTGATGTCCGCAAGGCGATCAACGCAAAATCCGCCTGCATCATTGACGCCCGCCCCGCAGAGCGGTTCGAGGGCCATGCGCCGGAACCGAGGCCGGGTTTGCGTTCAGGACATATGCCCGGCGCCGTTAATATCCCTCATGATCGCCTCCTGACGGAGACCGGAGTCTTTCGGACGCCAGACGAAATCCGCGACATTTTTGCGAATGCCGGCGTCGAGAGCCAGAAGCCGGTCATCACCAGTTGCGGATCAGGTGTTACAGCGTCAATATTGGCGCTGGCGCTTGAACTCATCGGCTGCGGCGCGTACGCGGTCTATGACGGTTCCTGGGCCGAATGGGGAGATGAGAGAAATGACAGCGCAACATTCCCCGTTGTCAGCGACGCAAAAAAGTAACAACGGAACTTCGGCTGATCAGATCGAAGTCACGATTACGTATCTTGAACAGACTGAACGGCCCCTCCTGCCGCCCGCGCCGACACCCACACGCAAGACCGCTTTGATGCGTGCTGAAACGCCGCCAGTGCATTTTTACCGCTATCTTTATGATCTTGTCGGCGGGCCTTGGAACTGGGTCAGCCGCCGCAAATTGAGCGATGAAGAGTTGGCGACAATAATCCAGGACCCGGATGTCTACTTTTATGTTCTTTACGTCGATGGCGCGCCCGCCGGCATGGCGGAAATTGACGCGCGCGATAAGCAAATTCATGAACTCAAGTTCTTTGGCCTGGCGCCTGACTTTACGGGCGGCGGGCTCGGCCGGTATTTTCTGACGCACGCCGTCGAGTTGTTGTGGTCCCATGGCGCTCAACGCGTTCGCCTTGAAACCTGCACGCTGGACCACCCGGCGGCGCTGCCGCTTTATCAAAAGTTCGGCTTTACCGTGATCGACAGGCGCAAGGGTTTTGTGGAAAAGCTTGAGAACCTCTAAGCCTTAGCGGCTTAATTCCCGCCTCAATTCAGGCTACAAGGCCGATATGAAAGACGACACAAAGTTAGCCGCCGCCGGCCGGCCGCACCATCGCCCGGCGCACCCGGTGAACCCGCCCGTCGAGCGCGCCTCGACCTATCTGTTCCCGACTTACGATGATTATCTCGAAGGCGCGAAGTCCATTACCTATGGACGCCTTGGCACGCCCACGCACCGCGCACTCGAGGAAGCCGTCACTGCGCTTGAGGGCGGTTTTGAAACCCGCCTCGCCCCCTCTGGTTTGCAGGCCTGTAACGCGGCGATCCTCGCCTTTGTGGCGACGGGCGATCACATCCTGATGACGGATGCGGCGTATGATCCGACGCGCAAATTCTGTGAAAAGTTCCTGAAGCGCTTTGGCGTTGAAACGACGTTTTACGATCCCCTCGCCAGCAAGGAAGAGGTCGCCGCGCTTATGCGCCCGAACACGAAAGTCGTATTTGCGGAATCGCCCGGATCGCTGACATTCGAAGTGCAAGACTTGCCGATGCTCGCCGAAGCCGCGCATGCGGGCGGCGCGAAACTTGTCGCCGATAATACCTGGAGCGGCGGGTATTACTGCAAACCGATAGAGCTTGGCGCCGATGTCAGTATTCAGGCTGGAACCAAATACCTTGCCGGTCATGCCGACTGTCTTATCGGCACGATAACGTCAGCCGACGAACAAACTGCGAAAAAGATTTATTACGCCCTTTTGCAACTTGGTTCAAACGTGTCAGCAGACGACGCGTACCTGACCCTTCGCGGCATGCGAACACTGTCAACACGGCTTTCACGCCATCAGGAGAGTACGGAAGAACTCATCAAATTCTTCAAGAAACGCGATGAGATTGATCGGATTCTGCATCCCGCGCTCAAGTCATGCCCGGGCCATGCGATCTGGAAGCGCGATTTTTCCGGCGCCTCAGGGCTCTTCGGCGTCGTTATGAAGCCAGCGCCGCTGCCGGCGTTGAAAGCTTTTTTCAACGCGTTGAAGCTTTTTGGCATGGGATTTTCATGGGGCGGCTTTGAAAGCCTCTGCCTGCATGTACGGCCCGAACAATACCGGACGGCGACCGAATGGCGAGAGGAAGGACACGTTCTTAGAATTCACGCCGGTCTTGAAGATATTGATGATTTGAAAGCTGATCTTGAGCGCGCTTTCGCAGCGATGCATGCTGCGTTAAAGTAACCTCACCGTAGGGAGCGGAGCGTCGCGTTATGAAAAAAACCCTTGTTCTTTTCACATTTGTGCTGTTGGGCGGATGCCAGACCATGAATTTTCTGGGCGGCGCCGGTGACAAACTGAACCTCCAGACGGACCCGCCAGGCGCGCTTGTAGAGATCGAAGGCGTTGGCAGTTGTGAAACGCCCTGCACGATCAGGCTCGACAGCCCGCAAAAGGCGCGCATCGCCAAGGCCGGCTTCGTGACGCAGTATGTTGTGCTGAATCCGAGCGCGCGTAAGGAAGTTGTCGTTCCGCTCGAACTCGCCGCTGCAAGCGACGAGGTGGATGCGACGGCATTGCCGGAACTCGACTAGAAGCTATTCGGCTGACATGCGCCTTCGCTTATTTCAAGACTCCACCATTATCACATCTATCGAAATTGATGACCGGTGCATTGGGGTAATCCGAAGCGAGCCAGGAAGCGATGATTATCTGCGAATAGATAGAATACACCGCGTCTCAGTCGCGAATCTCTTTGCAGAAATGCTGCGGCAGCGCAGTGCAAGAGAATCCAATAAATTTGCAGCCGGACGCTTCCCCTCAGTCAACGCTCAAACAGATAGCGATGTAAGCGATGAAGAAATTCTGAACACGGCCTATCAAGCCTTCTCGTCTTTCGAAAAAGATCCATATGATGAGATTCAGCGGCTGCTTAGGGAAAACGGCATACCAGCAACATACTCTTTGTGGTCAAACCGCTAACTATGCTGAGAGTTGGGCGAGCCTTCGTTGATTAAAAAGAAATGGCGACCTGACAGCGAATAATCTCAAACTCGCTGAAATCATAAACCCTAACCTGGTCGCCACTCGCAAACTCATAAACCAGCAATCGCCTTGTCAGCTTCGCGAAGAGTAGCCGCGCTCGCTTTAGGGCGCCGTTTGCCATTACCTTTGCGGTGAGGCCTACGCGGCGGTTTTCGGCCGGGCCGAGACCCATTTTTTTTGCCCGCCGGCCCACCGAAGCGTTGGCCAGTCAGCCGCTCAATTGAACGCAATTCTGAACGTTCTTCCGGACTGCAAAAAGAAATCGCAATCCCTGTAGCGCCGGCGCGCGCCGTCCGGCCAATCCTGTGCACATATGTTTCCGGCACATTTGGCAGATCGAAATTGATGACATGGGATACGCCCTGAATATCAATCCCTCGCGCAGCGATGTCGGTAGCGACAAGAATGCGTGCTTTGCCCGATTTGAAAGCTCTAAGAGCGCGTTCGCGCTGCCCCTGGCTGCGATTACCGTGAATCGCCTTAGCTGGCAGACCGGCGTTGTTCAAACTCTTTACGATTTTGTCAGCGCCATGTTTTGTGCGCGAAAATACAAGACCGCTGGTAAATGCGCTATCGCCTGCAATCTTCATCAAGGCGCCAATTTTCTCCGGCTTCGTTATGAACATGACGGATTGTTCTATTTTCGGCGGCGCCTGGCGCTTCATTTCCAGGCGAACCGGTTTGCGAAGAAGTGCATTCGCAAGGCGCTCAATTTCCCGCGGCATGGTTGCAGAGAAAAACAGGCTCTGTCTGTCTTCAGGCAACTTCGCGGTAATGGCCCGGATCGCGTGAATGAATCCCATATCCAGCATCTGATCGACCTCATCGAGGACAAAATACTCAACCGCGTCGAGCGAAACAGCGTCCTGTTTCATAAGGTCTTCAAGCCGGCCCGGCGTGGCGATAAGAATATCGACGCCGCGGCGGATCATGTTTTTCTGTTTGTTGATCGGCGCGCCGCCAATCACGAGACCGGTGCGCAGCGAAGTACGCACGCCATAAGCGGCGACGCGGTCTCTGACTTGTCCGGCAAGCTCCCGTGTCGGTGTCAGGATGAGCGCACGAGGGCTCAACGGTTTCACGTTGCCCGGGGTTTCAAAAAGCCGGTGCAGGAGCGGCAAGGTAAAGGCTGCGGTTTTGCCTGAGCCTGTCTGCGCGATCCCGAGAAGATCGTGACCCTCTAAAAGCGCGGGTATCGCCTGCGCCTGGATAGGTGTTGGCGTCTGATGGTCTTCCTGGGCAAGCGCTGTGAGGAGCGGCTTTGCAAGGCCGAGTTCGTTAAAGCTGGTCACAAAATATCTTTCTGGGCGCTGCGCGCCGCTTTCCAGAAAAGCGCGCAACAACAGCGTCCGGGTTCACTAAGAGAACCCGCGTGTCTGGGCGCCCGATTATCAGGATGAATGGCCGGAGGGACAAATTTCGCCTTAGTGGCGGCTCCCGCTACACGCGGCCGATACGCCGCATATGGCGCAGCTTGGGGTTAATAGCAAGTGAAGAAGGGATGATCAGTTGGCCAAGGCCTGCTTATGGCGTTTTCTGACTGTTCGGGAAAAACTTGTAATTTCGCGGTTTTAGGTCCATGTACCCCATGCGCCATGATTGAAGGCCGGCTATTAGGCCTCTGAACCAAGCTTCTTACTCTCCTCCAAACATCGGCAGCACTTTTTATGCCTGGCTATACTGGGCGATCACGCCTGTTTGAAAGGAAAACAAAAATGGCATCTGGAACAGTGAAATGGTTTAATTCACAAAAAGGCTACGGATTCATCGCGCCTGACGATGGCGGCAAGGATGTATTTGTTCATGCCTCAGCGCTTGAAGCGGCTGGCATTCGCGGCCTTGATGACGGTCAGAAAGTCACTTTCGAACTGCAAGAAGATCGCGACAAAACCTCCGCAGGCCAACTGGCGCTCGCCGACTAAACCAATTGCCCGGCAAAAAAACCTCTTGGGCTTTGCCGGGCATCCGCACCTGATCCAACCTAGAACGCCGAGGATTTGAAATGATTGCAGATAGACAAGCCCGGCAACAGCGCGCGCAGGAAGCAGCCATGCGCGACCTTGAAACTGAAGCGAATTTTCAACGCGAGCAGACGAACAAATTACGTAAACTCCGTCTTGAAAAAGAAAAAGCAAACGCATCGCGTTTCAAAATGTGGCGCCAGAAACAATCGTCAGACAATAACGGCTGATAAGCGTTTTCGACTGCACGACAACAATTGCGCCTTATGACTTTCGCGGCGCGGCAAAGCTAAATAGTAGATCCAAAGGAAACCCGTTTTGCAGAAAACAGGGACAGCAGCGGAGCGCAAATTTTTCCGCGATAGCGACAAAAAAGCCGCCCTTTCCGAAGCAGAAAAACTTCGCCGGGCGACGTTGAAAAAAACGGAGAAGCTGCGTGCGTTACGGCTTGAAAAAGAAGCCGCAGAACGCGCTGAAGAAGCCGCGAAGCCCAAAAAACCTGCAGGAAAGAAGCCCGTAAAGACAAAGCTTGCAGCCTGGCAAGGTGGGTAATGGCGAAAGAAGAGCTTCTTGAATTCGATGGCGACGTTACCGAAGCGCTGCCCGATGGCAATTATCGAATCACACTGGATAATGGTCATGAAATTCTCGCTTATGCCGGCGGCAAAATGCGTAAACACCGCATAAAAACACTTGCCGGCGATCGCGTCACGGTGGAAATGTCAGCGTACGACCTGACAAAAGGCCGGATCACGTTCCGTCATAAGCCGGAAGGCACGCCCGCGCCCTCCTCCAACAAAAAACGCAGTGTCTACCATCAGCGCGGACGGCGCTAAGGGCAAATCAAGAAAATTGGCGACCCCGGTAGGACTCGAACCTACAACCCTCGGCTTCGAAGGCCGATGCTCTATCCAATTGAGCTACGGAGCCGTGAAAATCTTTGATAACGCGGACCGGAGGAAATGGCGACCCCGGCAGGATTCGAACCTGCGACCATCGGCTTAGAAGGCCGGTGCTCTATCCAGCTGAGCTACGGGGCCTTGGCCGCCCCCCTAATGCGTCCAGGGTTTACGGCGGTGAAAGGCGAAATTATCAGAATAGGCTTTGGGTTGCGGCGTTGACAGGTGCGGCTCGTCCACTCTGAACGCCAGCCCGTGTTTCTCGGCGTAAGCAACCGCCTCTTCCTGGCTGTTGAATTTCAGTTGCAACTGGCCGGATGTAACACTGTCGCCGCTTGTCCAGCCCATCAGCGGGTCAACGCGCCGGGCCGTTTCCGCCTCGACCTCCAGCACCCAGCGCTCCGTGTTGGCGCGGCCAGACTGCATGGCGGTTTTCGAGGGCTTGAAGATGCGAGCGAACATGGTCCAGCGGTTCCCAATCGATTTCCGGCGCTAATTCTCATGGTCGGGGCGGCAAGATTCGAACTTGCGACCCTCTGGTCCCAAACCAGATGCGCTACCAGACTGCGCTACGCCCCGGCACGAGAATTTTCGAAGCGCTGACATCGGTCATCTTGCCGCCGATGTAAAGCCCCCAACGCCATAGGGATGCCCTTAAATCATCAGGTCAGCCAGGCTGCGCCCCTGACGCCGCTGTCATCGCCCCAGCGATTTCGCAAGAGCTTTGTTGCGATGACGGCAGGATCGGGCGACGCGTTAAAAACATAGCGTCCCCAGCGCAGCGGCACTTCCTGATAGATAGACGAAATGTTTGATACGCCGCCGCCGACCACGATGGCGGACGGATCCAGCAAGTTGATGATCGTGGACAAGGCCTTGGCCAGATTCTCGTGGAATTCATCAAGGACGGTGACAGCGGCCTCGTCGCCATTTTTCGCAGCCCGTTCTAGATCTTTTGTCGATATTTTCTTACCGGCGGCTATCTCATAATCAGCCGCCAGCGCCGGACCGGAAATGACTTGCTCGTTGCAGTCGATCTTGCCGCAGTAACAGCTACGGTTTTTTGCAGGCGCGCCATAGAACGGGAATGGATTATGCCCCCATTCACCGGCAAGACTGTTCAAGCCCGCCCATGGCTTTCCTTCAAAAGCAATCCCGCCGCCGGCGCCCGTGCCCAGGATGACGCCAAACACGACGCGTTCGTTTTTCGCCGCCCCGTCAGCAGCCTCGGACGCCGTAAAACATGTCGCATCGTTGGCGATAACGAACTCTCTGTTCAGACGTTTTTCAAGATCGACTTTTAAGGGCTTGCCAATCAGGCACTGCATATTCGCGTTTTTCACAGTGTGGGCGTTTTGATGCATGGCGCCGGGAATGCCAATGCCAATTTTATTAATCTCAACGCTATCGATAAAGGCAAGCGCCTTTTGAACGAGCGCATCGACTGTATCGATAACCTCACCGTACTCACTGGCTGGCGTGGGCAGCCTGTCTGAAAAAACCGTTTCGTTACGGCTGTTCAGAACGGCGACGGAAACCTTCGTTCCACCAAGATCTACGCCAATGCGGTAAGTCATCTGATATCTATTATATGCTGCTAGGACCGGACGACAATCGTCCTCAATACGACCGCGATTGTTTTATCAGACAAGCGATTATCATTTGGCGGCCAGTAAATACTTAACTCTTCTGGAAACGCTCAATTTATGAGATAAGACTATTCCCAGCTTTTATATGGCGGGAGCTAAAAATATTTCATGGCGATAAGTTGAGAAGAACAAATTTTGACGCTTCAGCTTCACCTCTAGTGAAACTGTTCATAACGCCCCTCCCCGTCATTCACTAATGCTAGTTGTCAGGATCCGGCCTGACGTCGATGGCTAAAAGCCCTTTCGAACCAGCCGCGAATGAGACCTGCACGCGGTCGCCTTGCGTCAACTCGCCCAACCCGCTGCGTCGCAAGGTTTCCATATGAACAAAGATATCTTCCGTGCCTTCGCCGCGCGTCAAAAACCCGTACCCTTTTGCACGGTTGAACCATTTCACATGTGCACGGACGAAATCACCCGCAGGCGTTTGATCAAGCACCGGCGCCGCCGGCGTGATCGGCGCCGCAGTCGACTCATCAATGTTCAACAGCCGCGATGCTTGCAGTCCCTTTGCTCTGCGCACAACTTCGCATTCAACTGTCGCGCCTTCGCGCGCGGTCGACATGCCCGCTGCTTTCAGACACGACGAATGTATAAGTATGTCAGTGTCAGCCTGTTCAGTGATGATGAACCCGTACCCCTTGGTAGGGTCGAACCATTTCACAATGCCTTTAACCATAAACGACTCCTCGCTCTCTTCAGGCGAATTATCGTCGTCATGCGATGCGTCAAACCGCTCGACCATATTGTTCTTGGTACCCCTGTAGCGCCCTGAACCGTTGCGTTTTTTTATTAACTATACGGCGTGTTCGCGAAAACTCTAATCCCTTCGCGCAAAAAATGCACTATTTTAGTTCGCTCACGTGCGATTTTCGCCGTGAAGTTGTGGTGATTAGATAACATTACGGCTGCAGACGTATCAGCCGGCGTTTTCAGATTTAAGCGATCACTTGCGATTCAAGATGCGACATGAAGGAGCTGATCAGCATCAAAAACACATCGAAATCGGATTCGATGTTTTGGATGGATGAGCCGCCGGCGCCATTGCGATCCATTTGCAATGTTACATCGCCGTCTTCATCGATATACACGCGGCCGAACTTAACGTCGTTATTAAACTCGTTAAGCACCTTGTAGCTGATGTCTTTGCCATCAACTTCAAACAGCCACGCACGATAGGAAATGTCACCGTCAGGGCCGACTACATCAATGCGGATATCGTAATCCGCAACGCGGACGAACAACGTGTGCGGGCCCACATCCTGAACAGCATAACCCTGCTGGGTAAGGCTTTGCTCAATCTGGTCTTTTGAAACGGTTGCGGCGAAAGCTTGCGAAACCGGCGCAAAAGCCAATGTCGCTGCAGCTGCCAGTGCAATCATACCCCTCATGGACCTAACCCCTTCGGTCTAACGCTGTTAACGATCCTTAATAGACGCCAAAAAAACCCTGAAATCAATGATTGACTGGCCAAAATGCTGGGGTTCAGGCCCTTCAGCGCCGTGAAGGGCGAGTCAGAAGTCGGCTAAAAACGGAGAAAGTGGCAGGCCCTAGGGGAATCGAACCCCTCTTTCCAGGTTGAAAACCTGGCGTCCTAACCGATAGACGAAGGGCCCGCACAAAATAGCCGAATACCCGGCGGAAGCGCTGTATAGGCGCCACCCCGCCCCCATGCAAGCCCATTTTCGCTGGCGCTGCACGAATTTCCTACTCGGCGAAGGCGGCGTCGGAAATCTGCAACTGCCCGGCGTCGCCGCCACGCCAATCGTCGGCCCGGATCTTCCCCGCCACATGAAAGCGGCGGCCTGATCTCAGGACTTCCTCAATCGGCTCGCCGCCCGCGCGAAACGCAATCGCCCGCACTGATTCGCCCGTATCGCTTTTAAGGGTCAGCGACAAATGCCCTTTGCCAACGGTTTTAAGATGCGTCCCGCGCATATTAAGCAATGCGAAAGCCGGTTCGGGATTACCCTGACCATAGGGGCCCGCCCTGGCGATCAGTTCCGCAAAGCTTTTTGTCACCGCGCTGGCGCCGACAACAGCATCGATTTCAAGCGTTCTGTTTTCCCGCGCACGCTGAATATCAGCCCGCAATGTTTTGCTTAGCCTGTCCCGCAATGCGCCTAGCTTATTACGGGCGATCGTTAATCCCGCCGCCATGGCGTGACCGCCGCCAGCAAGCAGCAAGCCGTCATTCCTTGCAGCGCTGATCGCCGCCCCCAAGTCGACACCGGTTATGGATCGTCCGGACCCTTTTCCTTCGTCGCCATCCAGGCCGATGACGATGACAGGACGATCATACGTTTCCTTCAGCCGCCCGGCGACGATGCCAATGACGCCGGGATGCCACCCCTCGCCTGCCGTAACGATCACATCGTCCGCATGCCGCTGATTGCCTTCAATGTCTCGCAACGCAGCCTCTTGGACAGTTGCTTCAATTTCCTGTCGTTCCGCATTCAGAATATGCAGACGTTCTGCTAACTCGCGCCGCCGTGTCACATCCTCCGTCGTCATCAACTCAAAGGCGAGACGAGCATGACCGATACGGCCCGCCGCATTGATGCGCGGACCAAGCAAAAACCCGAAATGGTATGTGCTAGGCGGCCCTTTGACGCCTGCACGCTCGCCAAGCGCTTTCAGTCCCGGATTTCCCTCGCCGCCGAATATTTTCAGCCCTTGCGCAACAAGAGTGCGCGTCAATCCGTTAATGGGCATCACATCGCATACGAGCCCCAAAGCCGTCAGATCGAGGAGCCTCGTCAGGTTTGGCTCCGGCTTGTTCTGAAAAAAACCTTTGTCTCGCAGTGAGCGATTAAGGGCGACCATTCCCATAAAGGCGACACCCGCAGCAGAAAGATTTTCAAGACCAGAGAGGTCATCCGTCCTGTTCGGATTGACGACTGCCGTTGCGCCTGCTGGCGGCGCGCTGCTCATCAAATGGTGATCAAAGACAACAATGTCGACGCCATCGCGCGTTGCTTCTTCGATGGGTTCATGGGCTGACGCGCCGCAGTCGACAGTAACGATGACGCCGGCGCCTTGCTGGTGCAGACTTTTAAACGCCTCCGCGCTCGGCCCGTATCCTTCAGTGATGCGGTCCGGAAGATAGATCAGCGACGCAACGCCGATCCAGTCGAAGTAGGATTTCAGAATGGCGGACGCCGTCGTTCCGTCCACGTCGTAATCGCCGAACACGCCGATGGTCTCGCCCGATAAGACAGCGCTAGTCAGACGTTCGACGGCACGGTCCATATCCTTCATTACCAGCGGATCGGGCATATCCTCCCGCAGGCTTGGCGACAGATACCGGGCTGTGTTTTCAGCACTGACGCCGCGCGCTGCAAGTATCCTCGCAAGAACAGGCTCGATTTCTGCCGTCTGCGCGATGGTCAAGGTTGCGCGCGGGTCCGCCTCACGCAGACGCCAAAAGCGGCCGGAGGCGGCAACGCCCATCGGCGGCAACGCCATTTCTGGTAGGCCGGCGTCAGCCGTGAGGGGCGTGAAACTAGGTACATTCATGCAAACAAAAGGCGCCGATTCGCGTCACTGCACCTTTTATCCTGTCCGAAAATTTCCCCCAATGGCGCCTGATCAGGCAGCATCGTGAAAAATCACGCCGAGGCAATAGCGTGCGCCACGCAACACTTCAGAAACGCCATGGCGCATTTTCGCTCGATAGATGCCTTTTGCGCCTTTGATAGGCCGCTCGTTGACCGCGAATGCGATCGCGTCGCCCTTCTCCAGCGGCGCTACCATGGCGCGGGATTGACGGCGCGGCGATTGCTCGGTCATGACAAATTCGCCGCCTTCGAAGTCCTTTCCCGGCGCTGAGAGCAGGATCGCAATCTGAATGGGGAAAACTTCTTCGCCATAAAGGTCCTGATGCAGGCGGTTATAATCGCCCGGACCGTATTTGAGGATCAGCGGCGTGGGCCGCATCTGGCCTGCTTTCATGCATTGACGGCGATACCCAAGGTGACTGGCGGGGTATGAATGTTCTTTTCCAAGCGCGCGCATCCATTCATTTGCCTGCGGGACAAGATGTTCATAGAGCCCTACGCGTAACGCAGAGACGAGGTCCGGCGCGCAATCGTTAAAGTAGCGATACTCTCCTTCGCCAAAGCCATGACGGCGCATCACGACGGTTGATCTGTATTTGTCCTGATCCTTGTAGCCTGAAATCAACGACGCGCATTCTTCATCACTCAGCAGTCTTCCAAGCTTGGCCCAACCGTTATTATCAAGCGTCTCGCCTACACGCTTCCAATCGATCCCGTTGATACGTTCATCAAGACTTCCCTGAATAAAGCGATCCGGGCGACAGCGTTTGCACGGGCGAAAACCTGCCGCCTCCGCCTCAACGCGTGTATCGACAAAAAACACGTTCTTGCGGTGCGGACGGCCGGCGCATGACGGCAAGCAGTAGACACCTGTTGTTCTGACGCAGCTCCAGAATTTTCCGTCACTGGCGCGGTCTCTTTTTTCCACCGCCCGCCAGCGCAGCGTATCGCGGTCGTCAGAAGAATGAACGAGCTTGAGTGCACCGGTCATCGTTAACCTCCATCATTGGAGGCGCAACCCTATCCGTTCAACGACATCAACACCGCCCGTTTGTTGCGGTGTTACTTCCGTTCCTTGTAGAAGGCCTCAACCTTGCCCTTCAGCGTAAGCGTCAGCGGGTTGCCGCGACGATCGACGGACTTGCCGGCTGCAACCTTTATCCAACCTTCCGAGATACAGTATTCCTCAACATTGGTCTTTTCCTGACCGTTGAGACGAATGCCGACTTCGCGTTCAAAGATCGCTTCATTGTAATATTTGCTGTTTGGATTGACACTGAGGCGGTCGGGCAACTCTGGAAGATCTTCACTCATAACAGTTTCTTTCAATTTCAGACGCGGGTTGGCGCTTAAATTGTTAACAGATGAAGCGTTTTCCTAACCATAAACGAGTCGTTTGTTAATCTCATGATTAACAAATTGGGCTTTTATCTTGAAAAATTTCAGGATCCGTCACGTCATGACCGACAATGAATTGATCGAGACTAAAGCGGCCCTCAAGGCAAGCCAATCGCTCCTGTCAGGCATCATGTCCGCCTCGCCCGATATGATCATTACTTGCTATGAAAACTGCAACATTCATGGCGCGAATATAACTGCGGAAACACAGCTTCACGCTAATGAGCGCATGCTGGTCGGCCGTTCTATTGATGACTTTCTTCCTGGACTTAGCGCAGCCTTGAAGGAACGCGCTGACGGTCCTTTTGATCTCGAAAATTTGCGCGCCAGTCGGATAGATGGCTTTTCATTTCCCGTAGAAATTCGCGGCTTCAAAGGGCCTGTTAACGAAGACGTTCGGTACGTATTGTTCTTCCATGACACCTCACGCCGGGAAGCCGCCGACGCCAAGCGCAAGAAGATGCAACAACAGGTTGATGAAGCCCGCCGTCTCGAAGCAATCGGCGCACTTTCCGCCGGCATCGCGCACGAAATCAATACGCCGATCCAGTTTATTGGCGACAACCTTGATTATCTTGAAGAAGCTCTTGCGCTTATTCACGGCTCGTACAAACGATATGATGCTCTTAGAGTCGCTATTACGGCTGGCGCATCATACGAAGAAGCAATTTGCGCTGTTGAGGAATTCAACGAAAAAATCTCCTTAACCAACCTCGTACCGGAAGTCATCTCCGCACTGAGCGAGTCTCGCGAAGGCATCAGCCAAGTCCGTGACATTGTCTTGTTGATGAAGGAATTCGCCCATCCCGGTACTGATGAAAAAGATGAGGTTGATCTCAATGCTATTGTTAAAAACGTCGTTGCGATTTGCCGCAACAGACGAAAGCATATAGCAGAAATCGAGTTGAAACTGGACGCCGATTTGCCGCGCGTGCCGTGCCGCAAGGGCCAAGTTCAACAAGTAATCCTAAACTTGGTGCTAAACGCCATTGACGCTATCGATGAAGCTAAACCTGAGCGGCGAACCATTGAGATAGAAAGCCGTGCGAATGAGAGCGGCGTATCCGTCAGCATCAGCGATACCGGCTGCGGCGTCCCGCAAGCTCTCGTTGAAAAGATCTTTGATCCATTTTTCACCACAAAACCTGTTGGCAAGGGCACCGGTCAGGGGCTGGCGCTGGCCAAAGACTGCATCGTTAAAGGACACGGCGGCAAATTAAGTCTGATCGACAAGGAAGACTTTGCGACCACGTTCCATATCGAATTGCCGCAGACAAACATCTTAAAAAGCACGCGACAGGAGCCGAATGATGACATCGCAGCCTGATAAAATCCTGCTGGTCGACGACGAACCGAAACTTATTTCGGCTTTGCGTCGGCGATTGTCTGGTGAGTTTTCCATCGTAACCGCCAATAGTGGCGCAGAAGCTTTGCAGGTCATAGACAATGACCCGCATATCGCAGTGATTGTGGCGGACATGCAAATGCCGGGCATGAACGGCATTGAACTGTTGAAACACGTAAAAGAAAAAGCACCCTCGATCAGAAGGCTGATGTTAACGGGTAACTCCGATCAGGAAACTGCGGTCGCCGCAGTCAACGAAGGCCGCGTCATGCGGTTTATGCGGAAACCATGCGACCACGAAACACTTAAATCAGCATTGCGTGAAGCACTGGATGAATTCGCATTCCAACACGCTGATACTATTCCGTCCAACTCCCCCGCGCCGTCGGATGGCGCAGAAGACGCACGCAATGCGTTCCTTTCCATGATGAGTCATGAGCTTAAAACACCACTGAATCATATTATCGGTTTCGCCAAAGTGCTTCAGGAGCAAAAAGACATTGGTGAAGATAACGGATCACTGGAGTTCTTAACGCACATTCGCGACAGCGGCGAAGAAATGCTGACGCTCGTGAACCGAATTCTCGAATTCTCACGACTGCGCTCAGAAGCCCAAAGCAGCAACGATGAGTCCGTGGACATCGTTGACGTCGTGAATTCAGAAATTCAAAACATTCGCAAAGAAGCACGCGCAAAAGCGATCACCATTTCGGTAGACTCGCTGCGTCTTAAAGCAGACGTGGTTTCGAATCCCGACGAGGCGCGTACCGCCATTCGGGAGCTTCTCTCCAACGCCGTCAAGTTCAACAAGGACGAAGGCCACATAAGCGTTTTAATAAAATGCGACCGGGATCAGACGGCCGTTCGCATATCTGATAGCGGCGGCGGCGCGCCTGCAGCCGTGGTTGAACAACTCGCAGCACCATTTCAACAGGCAAACAATGGATATGATCGAGGCAAAGAAGGTGTCGGCCTTGGCCTTGCTCTCGTTTCAACAATCGCTCAGTCAAACAACATCAGTTTCAGGTTTGAAACCGGCGCCGGCGGCGCTGTGGCAACACTTGTATTCCAGCGTCCGTCAGTTGAAACACTTGTTGAGCATTCAGCAGCTTAACGCTTGGACTTGGCGCGAATGTAACGCACAGTGCCTGTTTTGGACCGCATCACGACTGTGTGTGTCGAGACATGCCCCGGGTCCCACCTGACGCCATCAAGCATGGTGCCGTTGGTAACACCAGTCGCCGCGAATATAACATCGCCAGACGCAAGATCTCGTAATCCGTATTTGCGGTTGAGGTCCTTGATGCCGGCTTTTTCTGCGCGCCCGCGTTCGTCATCATTGCGGAACACCAGCCTGCCTTGCATCTGTCCGCCAACACATCTGAGCGCCGCCGCCGCCAGCACGCCCTCAGGCGCGCCGCCCTGACCGACATAAAGATCAATACCTGTCGAGCCTTCCGTTGTATGAAATACGCCCGCCACGTCTCCGTCGGAAATCATGAACACGCGCGCCCCCATACGCCGGGCGCCCTCCACAAGATGCGCATGCCTTTCCCTGTCAAGAATGCAAAGCGTCACCTCTTCGGTCGGCACGCCCTTGGCTTTGGCGATTGCTGAAATATTATCCTCTACTGAAGCATCGAGATCGATCACGCCTTCGGGATAACCCGGGCCACAGGCGATCTTGTCCATGTAAACATCGGGAGCGTGGAGCAGCGTGCCGCCCTGTGCCATGGCGACCACCGCCAGCGCGTTCGCCATCGCCTTTGCAGTCAGCGTCGTTCCCTCGAGCGGATCGAGAGCGATATCGACTTTCGGTCCCTCGCCCAAGCCGACCTTTTCGCCAATGTAAAGCATTGGCGCTTCATCACGCTCGCCCTCGCCGATCACCACCGTGCCGTCGATCTTGAGTTTGTTAAACGCCTCACGCAATGCGCATACCGCAGCGTCATCAGCGCCCTCCTTGTCGCCGCGCCCAATCATTTTTGAAGCAGCAATGGCGGCGGCTTCCGTGCAGCGGCCCACTTCCATGGTCAAAACGCGGTCCAGGAAATTTTCGTCAGTAGACATCGTTGGTCTTTCGTTCCTTGTTAATTTTTCACACAGATTTGCGCCGCACTGGAGAGTATTACTCAGGCGGGGCCTCAAGTTTTTCCCGGCGTTCGAGCGCCGCCGCCTGAGCGTCTTTGTCGACCTCAACTTTCAGGGAATCTCGCCGTTCGGGCAGCCTGCGCGTGTCCTCCGCTTCTGCTTCAGCTTCCGCCCGCGCTTTGGCCATATTGCTCTCGAGCGTGTCGCGCGCGCTGGCTAGCGCATTCAAATCCGCCTCAACAGAGGCTTCGGAAGGTTTTTTTGGACGAGCATTTGCGCTGGGGGTTTCTGACAGGACCGGAAACTCGCCCGAGCCCGGCTCCGCCTTACGCTCGGCGATGCGCGCCGCCACGTTCGGGTTAACCGGTTCGGGATCGGTTATCCTGTCGACTTTCACAAGTCCCGGCGGCGCAAATCGCGCCAGCTCGCTATTCGCGCAGCCTGAGACGGCAAAACCCGCCAATAGCGATGCAAATAAAGCGCTGGATTGTTTTACACCTGACACGCAGCCATCCTATAAAGGTAATCAGAACCCTTTAACCCCTATCTGGCGCCATGACGCAAGCGAAAGACAAACCAGCCAAGCCGAAAAAGCCCAAGAAAACGGGCGGAAAGACTAGTGAGGCCGTCAATAAAACGACGGCGAAGCCTCATCCCTCCCGCATGGCCTCGGTTGAGAACCCTCAGGAACCTCAACTGCCGCCGCCGCCGAAGTCGCTCTATGAGGATTTCGATGCTTTGTCGGAGTACCTGACGGACATTAGCGGCCGCAGCCAGGAAGTGATTCGCGAGTTTTTCGACCGAAACGCCGACATGCGCCGCTATACGGGCGAATTGCCGAGCGACCCATTGAACGTGGGAGAAGCCTTTCAGGAAATGATGAAAGGTCTTTCCATGGATCCCGGCACTGTTATGCAGCGCCAGTTCAATCTCTATGGCGACTACGCCAAGCTGATGGCGACCATGTCGCAACGCATGGCCGGGGAAAGTGTGAAGCCCGCCATCTCACCGACGCCGGGCGACAAGCGTTTCGCCCACCCTGCGTGGAATGAAAATCACATGCTTGACTTCATCAAGCAGTCTTACCTGATTTTCGCCCGCTGGCTCGAAACGACGATTGATCAAGTTGATTTCGATGACGAACACGAAAAGAAGAAAGCGGAGTTTTTTACCCGGCAATTCATCGACGCGTTCTCTCCGTCGAATTTCGCCATGCTGAATCCTGAAGTCGTCGAAGCAACGATAGAGAGCAAGGGAGAGAACCTTTTAAAGGGTCTCAAGAACCTGCTTGAAGACATTGATCGCGGTCATGGCGAACTGGCGATCAGGCAGGCTGACCTCGATTTTTTCAAACTTGGTGAAAATGTCGCCACGACACCAGGCAAGGTCGTCTTTCAGAACGAGATTTTTCAGTTGATCCAGTATTCGCCGACGACGGATGAAGTCGCGAAGACGCCGATGCTTATTGTTCCGCCGTGGATCAACAAATTCTACATTCTGGATTTGCAGCCGAAGAACTCGTTCATTTCGTGGCTTGTCTCACAAGGGCGCACCGTATTCGTCATGTCGTGGGTTAACCCCAGCCCCGAGTTGAAAGACAAAACTTTCGAAGACTATATCAAACAAGGTCTGTTCGAGGCGCTCGATGCTGTCGAAAAAGCAACCGGCGAGAAGCGCGCCGATACGATCGGGTATTGCATTGGCGGCACCATGCTCTCTACCGCTCTCGCCCTGATGGCGCGTAAAGGCGATGACCGGGTGAACTCGGCGACATTCTTTACGGCGCAAGCCGACTTTAAAGAGTCGGGCGATCTCTTGTTGTTTGTCGATGACGAACAGCTCGACGCTATCGAAAAGCAAATGGATGCGGCCGGCGGCGTGCTCGAAGGACGCGCCATGGCGACGACATTCAACATGCTGCGCTCCAACGATCTGATCTGGTCTTTCGTGATCGACAACTACCTGAAAGGCAAAGACCCGGCGCGGTTCGATCTCTTGTTCTGGAATTCCGACGCTACGCGCATGCCGAAAAAGGTGCACCTGTTTTACTTGCGCGAATTCTATCAACATAATCGCCTCGCCAAGGGCGAGATGATCATAGATGGCGAAGCGCTTGATCTTGGTGAGGTCGATATACCCATTTTCATGCAGGCAGGCGAAACTGACCACATCGCGCCTCATAACTCCGTTTACAGAACAGCGCGTTTATTTGCGTCTAAAGGCAACGACAAGGTGCAGTATATGCTCGCCGGATCTGGCCATATCGCTGGCGTCGTCAATCATCCGGACAAACACAAATATCACCACTCAACAAATGTTGAATTGCCTGGCTCGCTCGACGAGTGGAAAGCCAAGGCCGAAAAGGCGCCAGGTTCGTGGTGGCCGTATTGGATTGACTGGCTGAACCATGTCAGCCCGGGTAAGGTTCCGGCGCGCACGCCGGGCGACGGCAAACTCGAACCGATTGAGGATGCACCCGGTTCATATGTGAAAGTAAAAGCCTGACGCTCGCGTCGTTAATCTTTCGTTAACCATAACGAATCACCCTGAGCGCTTCGGAATAACAGGCCGGGGGGCTTCGATGAGCCGGATGGATACGACGACGCAGGAGTTATTCCTGCGGTTGGGAACCACGTCACAATCGCGAAGCGCGCGTGCAGATGCGCTGTTCAGGCGGTTAAGGGCGCAAGAACAAGATCAGCTTTCCCATCAATTGTCGAAAGCGCCGGCAAAACTTATGTTTTCAGATGTGCCGCCGGATCTCACGCCTGCACAGGAAGACGACGAGTTGCTGCTCACAAACCCGCTGCCGTAAGTTTAGTTAGGTTATTGCGGATACGTCGTCTGGTGACCGGCTGCTTTCCACGCTTCGATGCCGCCTCGATACCATAACACGTTCGTGTACCCCATATTAATGGCGCGCAACGCAGCATTGTATGACATCCAGCATTGCGTTGACTGACAGTAAAGGATCAGTGGCACTTCTTTGTTGCCGCCGGTCATCTGCATCAAGAACCTGCTGAACTCATTTTGCGTCTGATCATTAAAATTACCCGGCTGATGCGCAGGAACAGCAAAGACAGCGCCGGGAATAATTTCCTGCCCGCCAAGAATATCCAGCACCAGATAAGGCGTTTGGCCCCCTTGCATCAATTCCGCGACGCCTTTCGTGGTAATGACCTGTCCGCCCGGAATACTTGCCGGGGTAGGCCCGTGCATGGCGCCAGTATGAAGCTGGTTTGTCGCAGCGACGCCGTAATCTTGCAATTCCGCCGCGCTTTGCGGGTCAGAGTGAGGCGCTGCTTTATTCGTAACATTTTGTTGCGGCTGGCTCACATTAGGCTGCTGAGATTGCACGCGATTATCACCCTGCTGATTTTGCACCGGCGCGGGCTGGGTATTCTGTTTTGTTGGTTTGCCGCCAAAGCTGTCTTGCGCAAAGGCGGGCGGCGTTGCAATCAAACTGCATGCCGCCAAAAGCGCTATAATCGATCTCATCGTCATCCCCTCTATTCCACGGCCTTTAACCGTTGACCATCGACGCCAAGATCGCGAAACGGCTCAAACATCGTGTCATTGGTCAGCACATAGGTGCCGTCATTCAATTGCCATGCGCTGTCGTAAGTATGGTCAAGCTCAACAGTCCCGCCATAATAGGGATCGTTATAAGTTTCGACGCCGCGGATTGATTCAGATGTTTCACGTGACATGCGGTCAAAACTCTCGCTTTGCGTGCGCCATGTGTCGGATTGAATCTGCCTGATTTCCTCGCCCGTCTGCGCTATAATTCGCGACCTGTCCCGCGCGCCTTTAAGGTTGGTCTGGGCGATCTTTGAATTGTGACGCGCAATGCGCTGTGACCACTCGGGCGTTTGGCGGATTGTTTTCCGCAACATTTCCGTAAACTCAAAATCAAGCTGGCCGCTTGGCGCGCGCATAGCGAAACCCGGCATTGCGGCGCCAGTGATGATTTCGCTCGCAGGCATGCCCATGGAAGCATGCTGGATGGTCATATTGAAAACAACAGCAGCGGCGATTGATTCCCGCAACTCTGTTCCGTTTTCATTATAAGCGATCAAGACCTCGCCGGATTCAACCCAGCTACGCATTTCGCCGCCCGCCATCGGCATATTGGATTCGAGTTGCTTGTACGTAGCAGCAATGTCTGGGCGCGGACGAAAGTCGAGCACGCGCGCACCGCCGCGAGTCTGGGAGACAAGATAATTCAGGTAGCCCTCGACATTGCGGATCTGGAGAAATGGGCAACCTCCTGCTCCGGCGCCGCCGCTGAAATTATTCCAGACCCAAGTGTAGGACGGAAACAGATGCGCGCGCGATAACCCGTCGGGCGATGCAGCGTAAAAATCAGTGGTGTAGCCGGACCCGGCGCCGCAATTGGTATTATGTCCCCAGACGATGCCGCCCTTGCCCTGCCAGTCGGCAGGAACAAGCATGGTCATCGCTGCCATTGGTTTTTCAAACCCGTGCCGGTCAATGATCTCTATTCGTTTTACGCGAACCGCGCCGTCAGGCAGGGCCTTTACACTCGCTTGCCTGCCCCGCGTTTGCCCAGACGCCGGCGTTGAAGCGCTCTGTTCGCCATTTTCTATTTGCTGCACATCTGCAGTCGCAATCTGAGCGGGCATCATGTCTTGCACCCCTTCTTCGACGGAATCGCCGCCGCCTGAACAAGCCGCCGCTAAAGCCGTGAGGCCAAAACCAAAAAATCGAATGCAACCCATGATGATCCCCCGCGTCTGCTGAATGCAGGCGATCTATTTAGCAGTTTAGGGGTGATTCACAAAGACTTGAGCGATTGCCCGCAAGCAAACGCTGTAAATCCTAGCTCACTATAGAAAGATCGGGTGGTCAGGCCGCGACGGGTACGCCTTTGCCTTCCAGAAAGCCGCGCAGTTCGCCCTGTTCAAACATTTCCCGGACGATATCACAGCCGCCGACAAACTCGCCTTTCACATAAAGCTGCGGAATTGTCGGCCAATCCGAAAACGTCTTGATGCCCTGGCGCAGATCGTCAGATTCAAGGACGTTGGCGGAAGTATATTCGACGCCGAGATGATCGAGAATCTGAACAACGACAGAAGAGAATCCGCATTGCGGGAACTGCGGCGTGCCCTTCATGAACAGCATCACCGGGCTGGCGTCGATTTTCGCTTTGATATCCGTGTGGGCCGCGTCGCTCATACTCATCTCCTGACGTCTGACCGTTAGCTAGGCGCCAGCCGGGCCGCCGTCAAGGGCAGGTAAACAGGCCCTAGTAACCAGCCCTTGTGGGCTCAGTCGCTGAATGCGGCAATGGACCGTTATAGGCCAAATGATCTTCATAATCCGCAAGGGCGCGTTCCGCCTCATAAAGATCGCGGTTCAGGCGGGGAAAGGCGGCGTTTATGTCTTCCTTGCGCTCGTAAAGCTCTTTCATCTCCACAAGCAGCGCCGGGCGGTCGGCCATGGGCGTTGACGGCGAGACCAGCGCCATCTGCGTATTCGCAATAGCAACGTCGGTGTTGTGCAGATCGGCTTCCGCCTGATGCAACCGTCCTTCAGCCGTGGCGACATCCTGTTCCAGAGAAAATAAACGCCGCCCGCTTTCATAAGCCGAAAGAAACAGGCGTTCGGAACCGTCCGTGCAAACGCCGTAATAACGTCCGCCCGCAGCGCCAATGGAATAGCCATTCGATGGCCGGCAATAAAGTTTCAGCCCTTCGGCGCGCCCGGCGTTATAGGCAACCATATCGACCGTGACGCCAGCCTTCTTTGCACAAGCCGACCGCCGGTGAGAGACGGCGGATACTGGCCGTCCGGCCGCGCCATCTTCATAGCCGACGGCGGACCAGTCCGCATAAAGACATTCCTCTTTCGAGATGCCTGCGCAACCAACAATGCTTAGCGCTATAACAGGCGCATAAAACTTTCGCATGGGCGTATCCCCTACTTCCCTGAGGAAAAGAATGAAGACACGCCGTTAAGGCTCTCTTAGAGAGTATTTTGGAATTACTTCAAATTATCGCCAGAAAAGTCCTTCAGCCCTTCTTCCAGCGTCGTTGGCGTAAGGATTACGTCTTCACCTTTGGGGATTTTGTCGAGATCGCTTCTTCGTATTTGAGCCGATGACACCGGCATTTTGAGTCCAAGCCCCTCAAAAACCGCAAGCGCATTTGCGAACAGCGATGATGGCAGGGTTACGATGCGCGACTTTTTCCCTGACACCGCCGCAGCCGCCGCATAGAGCGCGCGCTTGGATACAGGAGCCGGACCGGACACGGCTTTCGTCTTGCCGCAAGCCGCGCCATCAAACAACGCATTAACAGCGGCGTTTGCAAGGTCCTTATAAAATACCGGCTGCTGTAACGCGCTTTCGTTTCCGAACAACGGCATAACCGGCCAGCGCCGCATGGCTGCCACCAACGACGCCATGTTTCCATCACCGGCATAGCCATAGATCATGGTCGGGCGCAAAATCACCGCTTGCGGCGCCGCCTCGCGAACCGAACATTCCGCTCTTAACAACGTCGCGTACACCTCGGCGCCAGGATCAATCGCTACGTTATTGCTTGAGAAGAATATCGCCGGCTTGTCGCCCAGATTGGGCGCGGCCACCGACGAAACACTCAGGATGGGCGTGAAAATAGCAGCATCACAGTCTTCGATCAGCATGCGTGCTGAT
Source organism: Hyphococcus flavus (assembly GCF_028748065.1). GTDB lineage: Bacteria > Pseudomonadota > Alphaproteobacteria > Caulobacterales > Parvularculaceae > Hyphococcus > Hyphococcus flavus. The sequence goes on from NZ_CP118166.1 coordinate 3,013,642, forward strand.
TTTCGGTCATCGATATCAAGCCGGATGGGAATGGCGCCCGCTTCGCCTATCGCTTGTTCAACGCCCTCACGTTTCGTGCGATATGTACCGATAACCTTTTTTGCGCGTGCGGATGCGAGCCGCGAAATCTCCAGCCCCAAAGCGCCGCCAGCACCGACAACTAAAATCTTGTTGAGCTTGTCCGGCAATCAAACCACCCGGTCGATGGGCACGCCATTTTCAAAATAGGCGTCGATGTTCGACAACACGCGCATGGCCATGGCCGAACGGCTTTCGACAGTCGCAGACGCAGCATGCGGCAAACAGAACACATTGGGCAGAATGTATAATTCTTCGCGAATAGGCCCCGGTTCCGTTTCAAACACATCGAGCCCGGCGGCGAAAATCTTTTTTGTCTTCAGCGCATCAATCAGCGCCAGCTCATCAATAACCGGCCCGCGTGAAATATTGATGATGACAGCCGTAGACTTCATGTTCTGCAGCGCTGATGCATCAATCAGATGGTGGGTTTCCGGCTTTAGCGGACAATGCAGGGAAATCACATCCGCCTGCTTTAACAACTCATCAAGTGATACAGCCTTTGCATCGTAAGCTTGATCGATATCGGCGGATGGCCGCGGCGTCGTATAGATAATATTCATGTCGAACGCCCGGGCGCGCTTGGCGACTTCGCGTCCGACATTACCCATGCCGACAATGCCGAGGGTCTTGCCAGATACGCGCAGGCCCCAGCTTTCCGGCGTCAGCATGCCGCGCCCCTCGCCTGTTCGCGCCACATCCAGCCCTTCGCGAAAGCGTCTGCAGGCGGCGATAATCAATCCGATAGTGGTGTCGGCGAGGCAGGCCGTGGTGACCTCCGGCGTGTTTGACACCATCACGCCGCGCGCTTTTGCAGCGTCAAGGTCAATGTGATCGACGCCCACCCCGATGGAAGCGATGAATTTAACGCTGTCGGGAAGCGCATTGATGAAACCGGCGTCCATTTCATCAAACGCCGTGGCGAAAATCACTGCCGTTCCCTCCGCCATCGCCATGAATTCTTCAGGGCTCGCCGTCGCGCGCTCAGGCTCACAAACGTCATATTTCTGGCGCATGATGCCCGCGAGCGCTCCTGGAAATTGTCTTGGGCTGGCTATTTTTGACTTCATCGGTCTGGCTTTCATTACAGTCGATATGAGGCGAATCCCCGGCAAACAGACGAAAGTTTGCGATATTTGACAATATCTGGCGTATGCGGGGTTGCTGGGCTAGGCTTGTCCCGTGGGGTAGCCTCTCATGCCAGTATGGCGAGGAAGTATGCGGTATATCATTGGCGGCGTTGTCCTTTTGCTCATTGCAGCGGTCGGATGGTCCATTCTGCACATTGTCCCCGCATCGGGCATTAATGCGGAGTTGAATACCCGACTCGCTGATCAGTGCGCCCGCGTTGATATCGCCCCTGGCACCGAAGACGTAACCATCGACGCTGAACTAGGGCTTGCATTCATTTCTGCGGCTGACCGCCGCGCATGGTTCCAGGGCGGCGAAGGCGCGATCAATCCGCAAAACGGCATTTACGCCATGACGCTCGACGGCGCGAGCGTGCGCCGTGTATCGCCTCCCATGGACAACTTCCTGCCCCACGGCATCAGCCTGTGGCGTGGGGATGATGGTTCGAAGCGACTGTTTGTGGTCAACCATCCGCCGTCCGGTGAAGAGACGGTGGAAATTTTCGACATTGGTGCGAATGGCGATCTCACACATGTAGAGACGATTTCATTCCCGGCAATGAAGTCTCCCAATGACCTTGTGGCGGTGGGTCCGCGTCAGTTTTACGTTACCAATGACAAAGGGTTCAAAAACAGAATTCTCGGGACAATCGAAGGGTATCTCGCGCTGCCACTTGCGAGCGTTGCTTATTTTGATGGCGAGAATGGACGCATCGTCAAGGGCGGCATCGCCTACGCTAACGGCATCAACAAGTCTGCCGACGGCGCCGCGATTTATGTTGCAGAACTGTTAAAGCGGCGCGTCCTCGTTTTCGAGCGCAATCCGGAAACCAACGCGCTAAAACGCATCAAAACGCTAAAAGTCGATACGGCGCCGGATAATATCGAAGTCTCGCAGGACGGCGCTCTATGGGTCGCGGGACATTCGAAAATATTTGAGTTTCTAAACCACGCGAAAGACGAAAACACCATCGCGCCGTCCCATGTTGTTCGCGTTAATCCGCGCAATGGCGTTACGTCCGACGTTCTGATCTCCATCAATGGCGAGATTAATGGATCGTCTGTCGGCGCCGTATGGGCGAACACGCTCATCGTCGGCGCCGTTTTCGACGGGCACGTTCTGGTCTGCCCGATGCTGGAGATATTGCTGCGCGGACGCCCCGCTGAAACCTAAGGCGCCTAACCAGCCATGATCCCGTCAATACGCCGCTGGGCGATAGGGTGATAACCCGGACGCGCGCGTTCATAAACGCTTTGCGCCCACTCGCGACGGCCATTGTCCACCAGCGCCTGATAGAGCCGGTAAATGAACTTGCCGCGCCCCACACGGATCAGGAATGCATCAAGCGGTTCGAACGCAGGTTCATAACTCGCCTTGATAGCTTTCAGATACCAGGCGTTGGCGATTTCCGCATTCTGTGAGGTTGAAAGGTCAAACTGGCCATCAAGCGCACTCATCTGATCAATCGAAATATCTTCCGGCAGATTGTTGATGAAATGCAGCCATTCATGAGTCGTCCATTCAGACGTTTGCAAGCCGCTCACGTCGCCGCCGCCAAGCCACGTATCCATCTGTGCCGACACTCGCTCGAACGCATCGGATTGCGGGTCTTCGATCGTGTCCGGGAAACCCGGTTCGAAGACCCATGCATCGATTTCTTCTTTCGTTACGGCTTGCGGCTGATCCGCCCACAGATGATCTTCGAAATAAGAAAGAAAATCCGCCGTCGTAATGCTTTGAAAGGCATATTCGTCAAAATAGGAACGCAAGAACGCGTCGAACGCATCCCGGCCGAAGCGTTCTTCCAGAAATTTCAGGAAGAACATGCCGCCCGCATAAGACACCTGACTGAACGCATCATCGGGATGCGCGAGGTCGGCGGGCATTTTCAACGCTGTCAAGGCGGGGCGCTCGGCTTCTTGCACATCGCGCATCAGGCTGGCTTTATCGAGGTGCCGTTCCATCACGGCGCGCTCCTCACCATAAAGCGCTTCCATGGTGCGGTTTTCGACATAGCTCGTGAAGCCTTCATTGAGCCACGCATCACGCCAGGTGGCGTTGGTAACAAGATTGCCGGACCATGAGTGCGCAAGCTCATGCGCAACGACATTGGTCAGGCTCTTGTCGCCGGCGATCAGCGTTGGCGTCATGAAGGAAAGGCGTGGGTTCTCCATCCCGCCAAACGGAAAGCTCGGCGGCAATACGATCAGGTCATAGCGGTCCCACAAGTATGGTCCGTAGAGCCGTTCCATCGCCTCTTCCATCTTTGGCGTGTCTTCAAACTCTTCAGCGGAAGCCTGAAGAATGTACTCTTCCGCATAAACGCCGATGTGATCGTTGATCGCCTGGAATTCGATGTCGCCGACAGCAAGCGCCAACAGATAAGACGGGATCGGCTGTGACATTCTGAAGGAATAATCGCCATCGCGCTCGCCAGTCGGGTCCTGACGCGCGCTCATGATCGCGATCAATTCAGGCGGCGTCGTAATCCGCGCGTCATAGGTGATGCGCACGGCGGGCGTGTCTTGCAACGGAACCATGGTGCGCGCCAGCAATGGCTGAAACTGCGTGAACAGGAATGGATGTTCGCCGCTGGCCGTCTGTTCCGGCGACAGCCACTGAATGCCTTCCGCTTCCGGGCTGGTGGCGTAGGTAACGCGGACCTTATCCGCGCCGTCAGGCAGCGCAATTTCAAGACGCGAGCCCATGATGTCGTCATCAGCGCCCAAATCGTAACTTGTTGTCACCCAGTCGCCATCCGCATGCGTCTCAATCATTTCGATGTTAAGATCGTTAGCGTCGAGCACGAGCGCCGATACATCATCCGACAGCCGTTCAAAATCGAGTTCCGCAGTACCGGTCAGCGTTTTCGTTTCAAAATCGACAGCCAGATCAAGGTCAACATGGGTAACGCGCACATCCTGATAGTTTGCATAAGTGAACGGGTCGCGGATATCAGCCGCCGTTGGCGCAGGCCAGCTCGCTTCCTGCTCAACGCCAGGCGCGTCCGAAGCGCTTGGTTCCGGTTCGCTGGCCTGATCATTTCTGGAACATGCCAGAGCAAGAACGGATAACGAAACAACAGATGCGGCGGCGCTGATACGCATGGAAATCCCCTTACGGTTTCAAATTCGCCGCACAGTAAAAGCGGCGCAACGGCTGAGCAAGGCGCTATCCATCTTCTTTCGTCGCTATTCGCGCCATTACTTCGCGTCTATAGTAAAGAAAAGCGCCGATTCTCGCGCCGAAAAGACTGAGGGAGCAAATTATGGCCGGACCAGCAGGCGGCGCAGGCCCGCAATGGACCTCTCGTTTCGGTTTTCTGATGGCGGCCATCGGCTGCGCCATCGGTCTTGGCAATCTCTGGCGGTTTCCGTTTCAGGCCGGGCAGAACGGCGGCTCGGCTTTTGTGCTCATCTATCTCTTGTGCGTCTTTCTGATCGCCCTGCCGATTCTGATCGCCGAGATCGCTATTGGGCGGCACAAGGGATTATCCGCTGTCGGATCAACGCGCGAGCTGGCGAAAGAGTCGGGCCACTCGGCGTTATGGGGCGCGGTCGGTCTGATTGGCATTCTCGCAAGCTACATGGTGCTGACCACCTACAGCGTCGTCGCCGGTCAGATCCTGTCGTTTTCGCTGATGTCGTTTTCCGGCGTGTTCGCAAGTGAGAACACGGGCGAATTACCGCTTTACGCAGACAACACGCACGCAGTTTTATGGCACGGAGTTTTCATCGCCGCGACCATGGCGATTGTCGCGCGCGGCCTTAAAGACGGGGTCGAGCGCATGGTGACGATCCTGATGCCGGTATTCTTCATCATGCTGGCGGGGCTTGGCGCGTATTCACTATCAACCGGTGCGGCGGGGCGCGCAATCGATTACCTCTTCGCGCCGCGTTTTGATCAGGTGACGGCGGAAACGGTGCTCGCCGCCCTTGGGCAGGCGTTTTATTCGATCGCAGTCGGATCGGCGGCGATGATCACCTACGGCGCTTATCTCAACAAAAAGGAAAACATTTCGACCAGTAGCATCGTCATCGTCAGCGCCGACACCATTGTCGCGCTCCTCGCCGGGCTGATGATTTTTCCGATTGTGTTTGCTTTCGCCCTCGACCCTGCGGCAGGCATGGGGCTGATTTTTGACGCCCTGCCGCAGATTTTCGCCGGCATGCCGGGCGGTCAGTTTGTCGGCGGGTTCTTTTTCTTCCTCGCTTTTATCGCCGCGCTGACGACATCGATTTCCATGCTGCTCATCACCGTGGTGTTCGTCGAAGAAGTATTCGGCATCAAGCGCATGCTCTCCGTCGCGATATTCGGCGCCCTCGCCTTCGGCCTTGGCGCGGTCAGCATCATAACGCCAGGCATGGCGGAGAATATCGACTATGCGGCGGGCAGCATCTTCCTGCCGCTTAGCGCTTTGGGGAGCGCCCTTCTCGCCGGGTGGATCGCCCCGCGTGCAGTCATGCGCGGCGAAATCCACCACGCCAGCGAGCCCATGTTCCGCTTCTGGCGGTTTTTCGTGCGCTATCTCGCGCCAATCGCGGTGATTTTGATTTTATTGCTCGGGATTGATGCGCGGTTCGATTTTGGGTTGAACCGTATGCTGTCGGGCTGATGGATGACTGAATCCAACCCCGCTCATCCCGGCGAAAGCCGGGATCCAGATATTTGTAGATGCCTAAAACGGCGCATTGCGCTTTCACCTTAATGCACCCTACGCTTTAAGGTAATTAATCAAGCGCCAGATGAAATTACTTCGGGACAGTCCTATGCATATAATCATGTCCGTCATAGTAGACAATGCCAAAGAGTATATTGCCGGACGCAAGCCCGAAAACGGTGCAGGCTTGCTCGCACATCAACTATTACATGAAAAACCATTTCGGGCGCTCGTGCCATTGAACACTTCTCAAGAGCGGTCGGAGTCGCTGCGCCAAGGCGTGCTGACGGGATGGGATGATACTGTTCCAGCATTATTACGGGTGTTCAATGCAATATCGAACGGCAATGAAGAGTGTTTTGTTTGCGCTCAAATGTTGATTGCGACCGAAAAAGATTTCCCGGAAGGCGAGGATTTTGAAATAAAATCTCGTCCGTACCGATTTACAAAAGACGGCGTGACGTACGTTTCGGCGCCATTAGCGGACATGAATTCAGAACTGCTTTGTGGATTCGTGAAGTATGACATTGGATTCGATGTTTTACTAATATTGTTTGACAGGCCGTTTCAGCTTAGCTGGTTTGACTTAGACAGACACCAAAGACAAGCGAGCATACTGGCGATCGCCTATGATACGTATGACGGCGAAAGTTTTATATATTCTGTAGCGTGAGGCTGTGCCTTCTTTAACCTGACTAAAAAAAATTGAAAAAAATTCTAAACCGTTGGGAGAAACATTCCCCTGTCCATGACCGTATCGCCCATAGTGCTTAGGAGATAAGTATCGAAATCTCACAATTGGATCCCGGCCTTCGCCGGGATGAGCGGGTTGGGCTCACTCTTTCGCCTCTGTCTCCAGCGCCAGGGCGTGCAATTCGCCGCCCATGCGGCCCTTTAATGCTCTGTAGACCAACTGATGCTGTTGCACGCGGGACTTGCCGTTGAAAGCAGATGAGGTGATGCGCGCGCGCCAGTGATCATTATCGCCGGCGAGGTCTTCGAGTTCGATTTCCGCGTCCGGCAGCGCGTCGATGATGAGCTTTTTGATGTCGTCGGCGGCCATGGGCATATTAGCGGCCTCCTTTCTGGTTTGGGCGTTCATGTAATCCGGCAGGGCGGCTTCAAAAATATCAGACAAATCAAGGAGTGAAATCGCATCCTTACCGTCAAGCGTGATGTCCGGCCCGCCGAAGCGGCCGATTTTCGAGGCCTGGACGCCGGCCATCGCAGCTTTCAAAAGCAGCGTGTCGGCGGCGGCGGGCGCGGCGGCGACAAGATAACGCCCCTGATCCTCCCCGAACCAGAAGGCGGCCTTGCGCGCCTTCACCGGCGTTGTGAGGTTAAGGCCGCGGCCCGCGCTGAGCGCCATTTCGGCTGCAGCGACGATCAAGCCGCCATCGGCGACATCATGACAGGCAGTTACGAGCCCTTCATCGATCAGCTTACGGATGAGTTCGCCGGTCTTGCGCTCGCCTTCCAAATCAACTGGCGGCGGCGCGCCATCGGCAATATCGAAGAGATCACGCAAATATAAAGACTGCCCCAGATGTCCGCGCGTAACACCAATGGCGAGCAGTTCCTCACCTGCTTCGGCGCCGCCAACGCGCACCGCTTTCGTTACATCCTCCAGAACACCGACGCCGCCAATGGCCGGGGTCGGCGGGATCGCCTGGCTGTTGGTTTCATTATAAAGCGAGACATTGCCTGAAATAACGGGATAGTTCAGCGCCTCGCACGCCTCGGCGATGCCCTCTATCGCGCCAACGAACTGCGCCATGATTTCCGGTCGTTCCGGATTGCCGAAATTGAGACAGTTGGTGATGGCGAGCGGCGATGCGCCCGTTGCGCAAATATTGCGCCAGGTTTCGGCCACCGCCTGCTTGCCGCCTTCATGGGGGTCGGCTTTCACATAGCGCGGCGTTACATCGGTTGAGACGGCGAGCCCGCGTTTCGTGCCGTGCACGCGAACGAGTGATGCATCGCCGCCGGGATGGATCACCGTGTCGCCCATCACCGTGTGATCGTATTGCGACCAGATCCAGCTCCTAGAGCAAAGGTCTGGCGTTCCCATGAGCCGCGCCAGAGCCGTCAGCATGGTGTCGCCGCCGGGCGCGTCGGCCAGCGATAACTGTTCCTCGCGCTGTTCGACTTCCGCGGATTCTATCATCCCGCCGGTGGCGAGATTACGCGCGGCTTCCTCGAACCCGTCAAAGCTGACGCCTTCGGGTTTTGACCGCACATAAATGCGCGCCTCGCCTTCGCTGACGCTCATACCGACGCCGTCGATCAGCGCCGCATCGGAGAGGCGGTCGGAAACAAGCGTTTCGGCGATCGCGCGCATCTCGGCTTCAGACTTGCCGGATGCTTTTAATATTGCTTCCGCCTCACGATAGGTGACGCTTGGGTCAGCGAGGGGCGCTGGTTTTTCAAGCGTTGCATACGGCCGGTCATAATTTGGCGCATCGTCCGCAAGCGGCGGCACCGGCATATCGGCGACAGTCTCGCCCTGATGCTTGATAACGAGCCTTCCGGTATCGGTGGTGACGCCGATGACCGCGAAATCGACGCCCCATTTTTCGAAGATCGCGCGCGCCGCATCCTCGCGCCCGGGTTTGAGCACCATCAGCATGCGCTCCTGAGACTCAGACAACATCATCTCATAGGCGGTCATGTTCTCTTCACGCTGGGGCACATAATCGAGATCAAGCTCGAACCCGCCTTCTCCCAACATGGCTCCTTTCGCCGCCATTTCAACGGACGAAGACGTAAGGCCAGCCGCGCCCATATCCTGAATAGCGACGATGGCGTCAGACGCCATCAGCTCAAGGCAGGCCTCAAGCAGGAGTTTCTCCGTAAACGGATCGCCGACCTGCACCGTGGGACGTTTTTCTTCAGAGGCGTCATCAAACTCGGCCGAAGCCATGGTGGCGCCGTGTATGCCGTCACGGCCCGTCTTCGAGCCGACATAGACCACCGGGTTCCCGGCGCCGCGCGCGGCGGAATAAAAAATCTTCGCTTTTTCCGCGACGCCCACGGTCATAGCGTTGACGAGAATATTGCCATTATAGCCCGCGTCGAAATTCGTCTCGCCGCCCACAGTCGGCACGCCCATGCAGTTGCCGTAACCGCCGATGCCGCCGACCACGCCAGCAACGAGGTGGCGGGTTTTCGGATGCGCCATCTCGCCAAAGCGCAGCGCATTCATATTGGCAACCGGGCGCGCGCCCATGGTGAACACGTCGCGCATGATGCCGCCAACGCCCGTAGCTGCCCCTTGATAAGGTTCAATGAATGACGGGTGATTATGGCTTTCCATTTTGAAGACGGCGACTAGCGGCACGCCGTCATTGTCAGTTCCGATGTCGATGACCCCGGCGTTCTCGCCTGGCCCCTGCACCACCCAAGGGGCGGAAGTCGGCAACTTCTTCAGATGCCGCCGCGAGGATTTGTAGGAGCAATGCTCCGACCACATGACCGAAAAGACACCAAGTTCCACGAGATTTGGCTCGCGCCCCATATGGGTCTTGATTCGTTCATATTCTTCAGGATTGAGGCCGTGTTCGGCGACGATTTCAGGCGTGATGGCGGTCATGGGAATCCGTAAATGGTAAACTCGCCGCTTCCTTAGGACGCTTGGTCTTTCCGCGCAAATAGGACACGCGACTTAGCGGAACCTTTTTAAGCGCCAGGGGTTTAAGGGGGAGCGCTCAGGGAGCTGCCTATGCGAAAAATGTTCGTCATCGCCATCGCCGCCGCCATCCTCGCCGCCTGCGGCGAAGTCCAGCGGTCCGAAGAAGCCAGCACGACAGTTTCAGGAGAAGAAGGCTCGACCGACTCTCCCGAACGACATGTCGCCCGCAGCGTCGAAACCGAACCCGGCGACTGGCATTATAAAGAATCAGACGGCTATCCCTGGGCCGGCTTTGGCCCGCCCGCCAGTGAGGCGGTGTTCATCATCAGTTGCAGGCGAGGTCAGGTTTTTTTCAGTCACGCTATGGAAGTTTCCGGTGACGACCAACGCATGACCATAGAGGCCGATGGCGATACCGAAACGATCGAGCTTCGTCCCATTGGCGGTCCTGTCCCAATGGCCGAAGGGGCACTGCCCGCGAACAGCATGTTCATTGACACGCTCCTCAATACGGAAAGCGCATTCACGGTTTCGGTCAAAGGTCGGCGTTTCTCACTGCGGCCTGCGCTTGAATACCGGCGCGTGATCCGCGAATGCCGGGCGGGTTAGCGCGCACTTACTGTGCTCTACTGATCAGGTCACTACATTCTGATGGGGACGCCCCTTCGCTACAAACGATTTCTCGCTGCATCATGAGAGGGGGATTAAAAATCGTATTCAACGCTATGATTACAATTACTAAAGCTGCACCGCAAAAAGAGCCAAAATAGAACTCGCGACGCCGTTGAAAATGTGCGGTGAGAACTGATTTGGCGTTTTTTGAATCATTCGATGACAGCTGCGCATCCGGCGGAGCCATGGCAGCCTTCTCGAGTTCGTAGCCATATCGCGGCGTCGTCTTTATTATCTGATAAGGTCGGCTAATATCTCCCAACGCCCGGCGAAGCTTGGAAATCGCCTGAGTTAACGCTTCGTCCGAACCATCAGCGCCCCAAATCTCATCAAGCAGGGTGTCTCGTGACACAGGTCCTTCCGTTGCAGCGAGGCGCTCAAGCAACTCCGCAATTTTTGGTTCCAGCGCCAACTCCTTTCCCCCAGTATGCACGATGCGCGATGCAGGATCGTAAAGCGCATTGCCAAAGCGAATGGGGGCGCCGTCAGTTAAGTTCTCAGTGCTATCCAGCGGTTGTATTAGCGACATGAAACGTCTCGAAATGTTTCCTTCAGGCTTTCTACTACGAAAAGCAGGCAATTTAGGGTGAGTATAACCAGAAACAGGAATTTACCCGAATGCCAGGCATCTTCAACAACGCCCTACAACAGTTCACCGCGAAGAATTCTCGCAAAGCCGCAATAACTGCAATCCTGCTAGCTTCATTAGCTCCCGTCGCAGCCCAACAACTCCATCCGCCCTCGCCCAATCAGGTCTCAGACCGATTTGAGAGAGCTCAATCCCGTCTTGAGGACATGGGGTTCACGGGAATCGTCGCTGTGTCGGTGAATGGCCGCCCGCCTCTCTATGCCGGATTTGGTGACAACGCCGCTGCAGACGGCCGCCCTGACAAAGACACGCTTGTGGATATCGGTTCAATCACAAAAACCATAACCGGCGCTGCAGCGATGAAGCTTGTTGATCAAGGCAAACTCTCAATGGCGGATCGGCTAAGTGATTTCTTTCCGAATACCCCGGAAGACAAAGCGCGGATAACAATACACCAGCTTCTAACCCATTCTGCCGGTTTTACTGATGCTGTGGGAGATGATCTGGAATACCTCTCAAAGGGAGACTTCATGATTCGCGCAATGGATTCCAGCCTGCTTTTTGAACCCGGCTCGGGTTACGCCTACTCCAATGTCGGCTTTTCGCTAGCTGCTGCGATTATCGAAAAGGTGGCGGGAAAATCCTATGCTGATTTTCTGAAAGACGATGTCCTGCGGCAAGCTGGTATTACAAAAATTGGTTACGATAAGACGTTTGACGCCAGGCGCTCGCTTCTCACTCAAGACGGTAGAGCGATTGACGATGCTAGTTGGGGCGGGTCGGCGCATTGGGCTTTGTTCGGCAATGGCGGACTTGTCGCTACAGCAAAAGACATGATCCGTTTCCGCGAAGCTTTTGTTAGCGGGAAAGTCGTTTCAAATGCCGGTATTGAATTGGCGCAAGCCCCGCTGGTCCGGGAGGGCGAAGGCGTCCCCAGCCATTATGGATACGGGCTTGTGATACAGGACGAGCCACTGCTGGGTCGCACTTACTGGCACAATGGCGGTAACCCGCATTTCACGTCGAATTTGACCGATTATTCTGACTACGGCCTGGTTATATTCACCGCGTCCAACAACCCGGACATCAACGCAGACATTGCTGCGATGGTTATTACGGAAATGTTGTTTGATGTAAAAATATTTCAGATGGATGCAACCGATAGTAACTAAAAGACGGCTAACGCCGATAAAGATAATCCTCCGGCAGCCCCAGTCTTTTACAGGCTCGGACTGCCGGGCTTGATCGCAAGATCAGCCGGTCCGCGCGACGCGCCATGCGACGTACGACACGACCTTCAAAAGGGCGCAAACCATAACGATTGGTCAGTCCTAAAATTTCGCGAATTTCTTTCGGTACGATATCAACAGCCGCGCGGACAAGCGAGTGTTGCGCCAATTGGGCAGGCTGCGGAAACGCTTCCGCTCGTTTCATGATATTGAGAAACTCAAAAATGATTTCAGACGCCTCCAATTTCGGCATCATCTTTTCGAAAAGAGCGCGCTCCTCCGCAAGCGAACGCGGCGAACCGTTAGCGCCGTATAACAACGCTGCCGGCCTCCCTTCTGCGTAATATCTGTCACGATCCTCATCGCTTAACGGCGCCGCATAAGCCGAATAGCTTTCCATAAATCCGAATGCCGCCGTCGCTTGCACCCAGCGTAAGAGTTCTGGATCGCTTGCAGCATATGGCGACCCGTCGGGCGTCACACCTGCAACCCGATCATGCATGCGGTTGACATTGCCGATCATCTTTTCAGCGACGCTTTTTGCGCCATAAACAGTCACCATGGCGGCAAGCCCAGTACGTTTCAGGCGGCGCACCGGATCGGTTCTAAATGTCGTGTTGTCCCATACCCCTGTTCGGACGCGCGGTTCAGCGAACTCGAGGATTACGGCGGCGACTCCGCCGACAAAAAGCGTTACCGGGTTTTTAAATATCCGCCAGGATACGGAGTCGGGACCGACGAGCGCAGCCTCCCCTTGCGGCTCGGCGAAGTCGATTTTTGCGAGCATGGGGTCTCCGAGATAAGCTTTTGCAGCCTTATCAAGTCGGTTCTCCACCCCTCTTCGTAACGTCGACCTCAACGCATCAACAGGCATCGTCACTCCAACCCCAGCTTCGTTGAGTGTAGCGAAAGTTTCAGCCAAAGTGAGGCCCTAATTTGTTCTTCTCACGACTAATCACAAACGCGCGCAAAGTGCGCTTTTGATTTGATGAATCTCATAAGTTGCGTCAGAACGATTGCCAGGGAGGCGCACAACAGAGAGATAAGCTTTCTCTCGGTAATGACCACACTACAGAAAGAGGCCTCATGGTTTTTATCTTCGACAATACATGACGCATACTGAATGAATTAAGATCACTATAGACAAAAGGCCCGGCGAAACCGGGCCTTGTCAGAAATACGGAATGTTCCGTTTCCTTTAGAGCTTCTCTGCGTAAACTGCATGATCAAGCACGAGACCGCCACATTGCAGCGCGCGAGTGCTTTGCGCCCAAACGGTCGCCTCTTTGCCAAGCATGTCATGGGCCGCGACTGGCGCCTGCATGCGCCAGGTCATGCCATCATCAGCACGAAGCGTTACACACTGATCGTCAACAGCGCTTACAAAGCCACGCAGCACGGTGAGATCATCGCCACGGACTTGTGTAACAGGAGCCGCAGCACCGCGTGAGAGAATGACGCGGCGCGGTGCAGTCGCTTTCAACGATGTGCAATGCAAAGGTGTTTCCTCGCCATTCGGCACCGGTTTAACTTCCCTCACCTGACGGATTTTTCCGTCTTGCTGACGGCGAAGAACCGAACATTCCATTAGCGGTGTCGGATATGCGCTGATCGTTGTTGTCTTCAAGGCGCCGCCCATGACCGGCGCGGCAACTGGTGCGATAGTGGTCGGCGTTGCAGGCGCGCCAGCCGCACGGATGCGCGCCGCCGCCAGTTTTTGATAGCTCAACCGCGATTCCCTGCGCGTATGCACTGGCGACACGCCGACGGTGTCAAAATAAGTTGTCGCCTCTCTGTTTGCACTCGCATTAATGCGGCGAACCTGTTCACGATCATCATAATAGGAGCGATATGAGTTAACCGGTCTGGAGGCAATGTAAGGATGCTGAACCGACGGACTAGTTTCGACGGGATCGACAACGGGCGCAGGCGCCGCCGGATCGCTCGGGTTATCAATCTCGTCAGGCACCGCCAAGTGCTGTCCCGGTCGAACATAACCGGGGTCAACGCCGCGATTTGCTTCAGCCAGCGCCGCGTAAGACACGTTACAAGCACGCGCCACCTTGGCGAGCGTTGTCGGCGTATCGACTGCATAAGAATGACCGCATCGTCCCGCCATGGCCGGCGAGGCAGCGGCGAAACCAGCTATAAAGACCGCGCCGGTCAACATCCGGCGCATTGCCAAGGTAGAACCCATGGCTCCCCTCCATCCAGAAATTCCAGTTATGGTTAATAACACGGATTCTGGCGGAAGGTGCGAAAATCGCATGAATTCTTTTTAGGGTTGCCTCTGCGCATCTTAATGACGAAAACCTCCACCAAAACAGCCAGTTAGCGCTTTATCTTATTGTTTATATTGCACCTTCTTAAATTTGAGCTTTAAGTCCGCCCGCACTGGAGCCCGCTGAAATCTTTGAAAAAACCGGATTTTGACCGGGACCGTCCCTATTTGGGCGGACATATCCCAGTTTTGCGTACTCAGTCATCGCGCGGTTTCGTATTCGCCAAAATTGCCAATCGGCGCTGAGAATATGCTCAACATCGCATAAGATTTTTACACGGAATAAACCCTAAGGAGACAGACTCAATCCTACTCAATGGTGTCCTAAACTTTACGCTAATTTTTACATTTGTTCTTTTTCCTGGTTGTTAACCACGTCTTCTTACGAATCCTTAAGGCTAGGGCTGCATTTTGCTACCGGTAAAAGTATCGGGAGTTTCCTATGCTGGTAGAAAAGGCCGGTGTAGCAGTCGGCGGCAAGCGCAATTCTAAATCCACACGCGCGCGTTATCTGACAGTCACAGCAAAACGATTTGCGAAGGATCGCAGCGGCAACATTGTTTTTCTGTTCGCATTTATGGCGACGGTGTTGTTCCTGTTTGCAGGCGGCGCGGTTGACTATTCACGCTGGAACGCAGTGCGGGCCGACATGGTTGAATCCATGGACGCCGCCAGCCTTGCGATGGCGCAGCTTGCCGCAACCAATCCCGACCTTACAGAATCTGAATTGAAAGACTACGGACGAAAGTTTTTCGAAGCGAACTTCAATTACGAAAGCAACCTTGAGCCGGGCTGGAATATTGTCTTCGCCTTGGGCGATGAAGCGATCATCGGTACCTGCATCACCGGCAAGATCGACACGTATCTGCTCGGTGTCGCCGGCATCAAAAATCTCAACATCGACAAGTGTGTGGAGATTACCAAACAAGGTTCAGGCCGCGTTGAACTGGCGCTTGTACTCGACGTTACCGGGTCAATGGACAATAAAATTGACGGCGTCAAAAAGATTGAGAGCCTGAAGGACGCTGTCGATACCCTGCTTGACGTTCTCTACGGCTCTGCTGAATCGAGTGAGAATATAAAAATCGGCGTTGTGCCGTTTAACGCCAACGTAAACCCTGGCGGGTCGAGCGGCTGGTCTAACGCTTGGGCCGACACTGGCGCGGCTGCATATTATCATGGCCGCCGTTTTTTCCATGTAGATAAGGACGGCAATGTCGACATGGACACGAAGGTCAATCACTTTTCGCTTTACAATACGACACCGGGCGCTGATTGGCAGGGGTGTGTCGAAGCACGTCCCTATCCGCTGGACGAACTGGATATACCGCCAGGCGGGTCCATGTCATCAACCGACCTAAACGCCTACATGGCGGTGCCTGGCGATTATAGCGACGAGGAAAACGATCAGGAAGAAGAGATGTATGACGCGTTTAATAACGCGCCAGCGTATTCCGTCAGCTCAAGCGAACTGACCAATTCCGCGAACTTCAACTGGGTGCCCGTTTTCTTGCCTGACGCTGCCGATTGCAATAACAGCGAAGATTGTGAATCAGACAGCAGCTATTACAACGATAGCGGCACAACAAGCTACGGCACGCCATGGTATGGATATTACTTCGATGATCCTGATGGTGACGACTATCATGTTTCAGGTAGAAGCATTCAGGAAAGCTCTTACGGGCAAAACCACTATTACTTCGTCAACGACAATAACTACACGCATGCAGGTAATGCCCAGTTCGATAAGTACGCCAAGATCGTTCATTATTTTCGACAGTTGTTAAACGACGACGTAACAAATGATGATTTCAAGGAGTTTCTTACAGAGCTGAGTATCTCCACTGGCCTGAATGGATCGGGGTCAGCGAGCCATGGTCGCGGTAAACAGGAATACCTCCTACGTATGGCCTATGTCGGCTGGTGGGACCCTGTTACGCTGACTTATAAAGGCAAGTACGACACGCCAAATTCCAGCTATATCTCGGCTGAGGTCGACTGCCCCACGCCTATTCTTCCGCTCACGAACGTTCGTGACGATATCGAAGATCATATCGACCTGTTATACCCGAACGGCAACACGGATATCGCACATGGCGCCGCCTGGGGCTGGCGGGTTCTCTCCAAAGAGGCGCCGTTCACCGAAGGCATCGGTCCTGGCGATCAGGATTATGAGAAATGGCAAAAGGCCGTTGTGATCATGACGGACGGTGAGAACGTCGTCGGCAGTGACAACAATACACACTACGGCTCCACCCAAGGTCAGTACGGTTTCGCAATCGAAGAGCGCATGGGCGTCGGCAAAGACACCTATTGGGAAATGAGAGATGAGCTTGACGATAAACTGTTACGCGTCTGCCATCGCATGAAAGCCGAAGGTTATCTCGTTTACACGATCATGTTCGGCCTCGACAGCAATAGCGTGCGCGACATGTTCAAGGCGTGCGCGACAAAACCCACGGCGCCGTATTTCCATGACGCCGTGGACGGTAACGATCTGGAAGACGCGTTTGGCGACATCGCCGCCGATCTCGTCGACCTGCACATCAGTAAGTAATGGTTCGCCAATGTTGCGTTTCAATATGATGCATAAACTGAAACGGCGAAGACAAGGGTTTCGCAGCGACGCTGACGGATCGACAGCGGTGGAATTCGCTATCGTTGCGCCGCTGTTCCTGACCATCATGTTCTCGATCTTCGAGGTCGGGTGGTTCTATTTCGCCAATTCCGTTGTGGACGCTTCTGTTGGCGATATGGCGCGCCTCGTGAAAACTGGCCAGGTGCAAGGCTGGGACGGCACGGACGAAGAAAAATATGACGATCTCTATGACCGGGTCTGCAAAATTGTGAAATCATTTGGCGGCTGTGAAAACCGCCTGACGCTGGAAGTCGACACGTTTGACACGTTTTCGGATCTCGCCGCCAACAACACCCCGCCTACCTGCGCAGATGCTCCGCCAGAGGATCTCGCCGCCCTTCCTTTTGATCCGGGTGAGGAACTGCAAATCATCAGGGTTCGCGTTTGCTACATCTACACAACGCTGAACCCGGCGATCGGCGTCAACCTCGCCGAACCGGGCACCAATCAGCGGCGCATCATTTCAACAATGATATTCCGTAACGAACCTTATGAACTCAACAATCGCGAAGAAGACTAGGTGAGCAAAGCTATGGGACATCGTAACAAATCTTTGCTGAAAGAATGGCGGCGCTGCCAGAGCGGTCTGGCGGCGACGGAGTTCGCCATGTTGCTGCCGGTCCTGGTCATAATGTTCTTCGGTCTTGTTGAGGCGTCGGACGCCATGACGGTGAACCGAAAGGTTGCGATCTCCGCCAACACCCTCGCCGACCTCGCCGCCCAGTCAGAACAACTTTACATCTCTGACATCGATGATCTGTTCGAGGGCGTCATGGCGATTGTCGAACCCCACGACCCGAACGGTATGCAGTTAAAACTGGTCAGCGTCGTGCTGGACGCGGATGACGACCCGGTTGTTCATTGGAGCCGTGATCACGCCGGGGGCATTCCATACGCTGAAGGCGCAGCCTACACGAATTTGAGCGACGATGATGTGGTCAGCTCCAGCTCATCGATTATTGTCGTTGAAATGGTCTACAACTACTCGCCATCGTTGACGAGCCATGTCATCGAGGCGCCGCTTGTCTTCAACCGGCAGTCGATCCGCTGGCCGCGTGTTACAAATCGCGTCCAGCTTTGCGACGATCAGGACAATTGCACGACTTAAATTAGCGAGTGAGCGGCTTGTATTTGATCCGGCGCGGCACATCAGCGTCGGGTCCCAGCCTGCGTTTTTTGTCTTCCATGTAGTCTTCGAAGTTGCCCTCGAACCATTCCACGTGGCTGTCGCCTTCAAAGGCGAGAATATGCGTCGCGATACGGTCGAGGAACCAGCGGTCGTGCGAGATAATGACGGCGCAGCCGGCAAAGTCCTCAAGCGCGCGCTCAAGCTCCCGCAGCGTATCCACATCGAGATCGTTGGTCGGTTCGTCGAGAAGCAAGAGGTTGGCGCCCTCAGTCAGCATTTTCGCCAGTTGAACGCGGTTGCGCTCCCCGCCGGAAAGGCTCCCGACCTTCTTTTGCTGATCACCGCCTTTGAAATTGAACCAACTCACATAGGCCCGCGATGGAATTTCGCGCTTGCCAAGCTGGATAACGTCCAGCCCACCGGAGATTTCTTCCCAAACGTTCTTATTGGCATCGAGTTCTTCTCTCGACTGGTCCACATAGCCAAGTTTGACGGTTTCGCCGACCCGCAACGCGCCGTCATCGGGTTGTTCCTGCCCTGTCAGCATACGGAAGAGCGTGGTTTTACCGGCGCCGTTCGGACCAATGACGCCGACGATCCCCCCCGGAGGTAATTTAAAGGACAAGTCCTCGTATAGCAGCTTGTCGCCGAACGCTTTCTTCAGGCCTTCCGCCTCGATGACAACACCGCCAAGGCGCGGTCCCGGCGGAATTTGAATTTGCGCGGTGTTGATATCTTCTTTCGACGCCTTGTTGAGCAACTCATCATAGGCGTTGATACGCGCCTTTGATTTTGCCTGCCTCGCCTTCGGACTGGACTTGATCCATTCTGATTCGCGATCAAGCGACTTTTGCCGGTTGCCTTCCTCGCGTTTTTCCTGCTCGAGACGTTTTCGTTTTTGTTCGAGCCATGAAGAATAGTTGCCTTCGTAAGGAATGCCCCTGCCCCGATCGAGTTCGAGAATCCAGCCGGTAACGTTATCCAGGAAATATCGGTCGTGCGTCACAAGCACGACGGCGCCTGGATATTCCTGCAAGTGATGTTCAAGCCAGGCGACGGATTCCGCATCAAGATGGTTGGTCGGTTCGTCGAGCAACAGTAAGTCAGGCTTTGACAACAGCAAACGCGCAAGGGCGACACGTCGCTTCTCACCGCCAGAGAGTTTTTCCACGGCCCAATCGCCGGGCGGGCAACGCAGCGCCTCCATGGCCATTTCGATTTTTGAATCGAGGTCCCAGCCATCAGCCGCGTCGATTTCTTCCTGCAGCTTCGACATTTTCTCCATGAGCTCGTCTGAGTAATTTTCCCCAAGCTCCATGGAAACGGCGTTGAATTCATCAATCTTGGTTTTCAGATCGCCAGCCCCTTCGAGGACATTCTCGAAAACCGTTTTGCTGTTATCGAGTTCCGGCTCCTGCGGCAGGTAGCCAACCGTCGCGCCATCGGCTGTATAAGCCTCGCCCCCGAACTCCGTGTCCACGCCGGCCATAATCTTCAATAATGTCGACTTACCCGCGCCATTAACGCCGACAACCCCGATCTTGGCGTCCGGGAAGAACTGTAAGTGTATGTCTTCCAATATTTTTTTGCCGCCTGTGAACTGTTTTGTCAGGCCGGACATGAAGTAGATATATTGATATTTAGCCATAAGCCTTTGAGGCTCCTTTAGGAGTTTTTGCGTTGCAACGAAGGAACAGCGCGGCGTCTTATCGTGCTTATTACGGTATTTCAACGGATTGGAGCGTTTCCGATCTTGCGCACATCGCTTATATGGTATGGAAACGACGAGTAAGAGCGGGGATTGGGCGGCATGTCATACGTCGATAAAACACTGGCGGGCGGGGAAGAAGTTATTCACCGCGCCAATTTCAACTGGACCTACAGTTTCTTTCCGGTGCTCTGGTTCTCGCTTGGCGCAGCCGCGCTGGCGCTTATGTTCTTCATTCAATACGCCTCGGGCGTGCCTTATGAAGAATTGAAAGTTGGCTGGTGGTCAGCCGCGGTCGGCGGCGCGTGCGGTTCAATCATTCTGCTTAATCACATGATCATTCTGATCACGACCGAAATTGTTGTGACAACCTACCGCTTTGTCTTCAAAAAAGGTCTCATCTCTCGCGATACGCAGGAAGTCAGTCTCGGCAAGATTGAGGAAATCACTTTGCATCAATCCATCTGGGGACGCTTTTTGGGTTACGGTCAGCTTGTGCTGCGCGGTACAGGCGTTGGCGTCATCACCCTTCCCGATCTCGACGATCCGATCCGGCTGAGAAAGATTATCGAAAACGCCAAGTCGGCGCTGCGCGCTGATCAACGTAAACATAGGCGCGTCAACGAAGACGAAGACGATTACTAGGACATGGTATGAGATTTGGGCTGTTTGCTGTTGTTGCGTGTTCTTTTGTCTTAACCGCCTCATGCCTTGCTGACGTTCCTGAAACTGCAGAAGCCAATAGCACCTGGAGCGCGACCTATCGCGGCGCGGCTCAACAACTCGGCGGGTTATGGATTGGTGACGCGCGTACGGAGTTTGCTGAACAATCAGGTTTAAGCGCTGAAGACGCGGGTTTGGCGCTGCGTTATTTGCTGAGTTACCCTGTCGATGTCCTTACGGTTGAACACGTTCTGATCCGTTATCCGCATTACAATCCCACCGCCATAAAAGCTGACTTTGATCGCCTAACGACGCTCGGTTTTCTTGCAAGAAACAATCAAAACTGGACCATCACACCGGAGGGCGTCTCACTTATCAGTCACTGGTACGAAGCAGCAGAGAAATCCGCCAGCGTGCATGAGGAGAAAGCCTCGCATATTGATGACCACCTCCTGTATGTTCTGGACAAGATCGTTTCCAGCGCCTCCGCGCTAGAAGATCAGGGCATTAATCAAAGCATCAATTGGCGATTGAACCATCGCTTCAGGGCTGGCGATGAAAGTCCTCTTCTGGTCAAAATTGACGAACGTGTTTGGGACTATATCGCTTTCATCAACGATAATGCCCATTACCGTGTTGACCGGTATGATCGCGCCAATCCGGATATCATCCCTGACCGCATTATGGATGACCCGCTCGCCAAAGAGCTTTTTGCAGCTATGCGTTCCGACCGTGAATATCCTCTTACACGATGCACAGAGCACAGGATCTGGCGCAATGGCGAACAGACCTGTGCAGCTTCATTATCGAGGCTCGAAGCAGTGGGCTGGATTGAGGAAGACACAGAGGGCGTATTCAAGCAGACACAAAAAGGGGCGGAGCTTTTTAATGAAATTGAAGCGCTCACCGATGCCCGTTTGTACAGCACCTGGTCTGAAGTCAGTGTCGAAGAGTACGAACGCTACATGGAAATTCTCGAGTCTATCCCCAACCTGATCGAGAATTAGAGCAGGTAATTTCGCTACCAGACATTACACTATTCAAGCGCGCCATAAGTAATCGCCCTCACCCGGTCGCGAGCACGCGACGGGGGCGTGTTTGGGCCCGGCATCGCTTGCGTCATCAACACTTCAGCAACACCAAGTTCCGGAGTAATAAAAAACGAGGTGTCCCAGAACCCTGACCAGCCCCACTCTCCCTTCGCTGCGGCGCGTCCGAAATACCCTGGCGTCCGGATCGTGGCGCCACCAAGACCAAAGGTAATACCATCGCGCTTCCAGTTCTCCGGCAGCGTATTGAACGGCGTATGATCGCTCATCATCAGCACGACTGTTGCGGGAGATAGAATGCGGGCGCCGTTAAGCTCACCCCCATTTAGAAGCATCATCATAAAACGCGCATAATCCGGCGCCGTGGAGACCAAGCCACCACCGCCTGAAGCCAATCCAAACCCTTCATCTGTTATCGGATCGCGAACCATCTCTCCTTGATCGTTAAAAGCATTCATGGCGGCCAGCCGTGTCGTGTCGGTTTCTTCAAGAAAGAACTCCGTATCGTTCATCCCCAGCGGGGCGAAGAGGTTTTCTTCCATATATAATCCAAGTGGTTGACCGCTTGCGACTTCGATCACCCTGCCCACGACATCAGTTGCAAAACTGTAGCGCCATTTTGTTCCTGGATCTTCATAGAGCGGCAGCGACGTCAATACTTCCATCCGCTCAGCAAGCGTGCCGGCGTCGCCATAAAGGTCGGCGGCAAGATAGGCTTTGCCGATATCCGTTTGTTGATCGAACACATACCCAAGTCCCGCCATATGGGTCAGCAAGTCGTGAATAGTGATCGCCCGCGACGGTGGCCGGGTTTCAAATGTTCCATCATCATTCGCCGCATGAGAAATCGCGACCTGCATGCTGGCGAACGAAGGAATGTAGAGAGAAACAGGATCATTCAAGGCGACAACGCCGCGATCGACCAGCTGCATCATCGCAGCCGTCACCACAGGCTTGGTCATGCTGGCGATTAGAAAGCGCGTCTCCGCCGCCATAGGAACGTCATTGTATGGATCGGCCATGCCAACGGCCGTCTGATAGACAACGCCCTCTTTGGTCGCCACTAACGCGACGAAACCGGGTCGAATACCAGCATCAACCTCTTCCTGAAGCACGCCAGCAATATGCCCCAAGTGTTCCGTCGAAATCTGAACGTCGGAAACAACCGCAGATACAGTGTTTGATTGAGGCTCTACAGAACAGCCAAGCGCTGCCAAAGCTGCAATAGCCGCAGCTAGAAACTTTGCACTGTTCATGGAATCGTCCCCTCGCCCCGACTTAACCAAACGCAGCTTTTACAATAGTTTCAACGCCCTTGCGATCAATCGCATCGAACATCGCCTTTTTGTCGCTGTCCACATCAAACACGGCGATGAGTTCGCCTGCAGTGTCGAGTACCGGAACAACAATTTCCGATTCAGATCGAGCATCACAAGCAATATGTCCCGGAAAGGCGTGTACGTCTTCGACAATCTGCGTTTCACGTGTTGACGCAGCCACACCACAGACACCCTTGCCGAACGGTATACGCAAGCAGCCCATGGTCCCCTGATAGGGTCCGATCACCAGCTCTTCGGGCTTTTCTGGATCTACGAGATAAAACCCGGTCCAGAAATAATGATCGAACGCATGATGCAGAATATTCGATACGGTCGCCATACGCGCGATAACATGGTTTTCACCATCGATGACCGCGGCGATTTCTTTCGCTACCTCTTCATATCGAGCAGCTTTTTGGTCTGCGTTCATGTCACACTCACACTATGCTGAATTGAAGCGTCATGGCGTCTCCGATTGCGACTTTTATCTGGTCGCCCGGAACAACCGGGCCAACGCCATCCGGTGTTCCAGTAAAGATGAGATCGCCCGGTTTCAATTCAAATTGCCGCGACAGCGCCGCAAGAATCTCCGGAACTGACCAGATCATTTGCTCCAACGCCGCGTCTTGCCGCTTTTCATCATTGACGTATGTCTGCAATCGGGCGCCAGAAAGATTGCTGGCGTCTGCTGGCACAATGTCGCCTACTGGCGCTGAGAAATCGAACCCCTTTGCCGTGTCCCATGGCGCGCCGCCATCTTTCGCCTTCGCCTGATGATCGCGTCGGGTCAAGTCGCAGCCAGCGGCGTAGCCATAGATCAATGAAGCCACATCATCTTCCGCGGTGAAATCCTTACCCCCGCCCTTCAGCGCAACCACCAGTTCGCCTTCGAAATGCAGATTAGTCGTCGCTTGCGCATAGGGGATAGCTGCACCGTTCGCTGCGACGGCATCCGCTGGCTTTGTAAAGAACACCGGCGGCGATGATTTTGGGTCCCCGCCCATTTCGCGCACATGATCCGCATAATTGCGGCCGATACAGAAAATCCGCCGCACCGGAAATTTACTGCCGCCATAAACGGAGACGGTTGGTTGCGCGATGGGGTCGATAACAAAATCCATTCCCATTCCAGTCCAGCTAAAACTGCATTCCAATGCCGGCGGCAATCAATGTCACGCCAATCGCTGCCCCAATAAGCGGTATAATAAACCAGAACGCACGCGCTAAAAGCACATATGAGGCGCCAACAATGACGATCGCCATCCGCACGTAAACATCACTAAGAATATCCGGCCGCGCCAGCACGGCATAGATCACTACTGCGCCGTAGAACATCAACCCAATGCTGTGACTGAAGTGAAACCCCAGATAGGACAGCCAGAAATTCTTCACGTCTTTCCGTAAATTGATACGGGTCTGTTTTAACTCATCAAGCAGTTCTTTCTTCGCCGGGATAAAATGCTGGGGCTCTTTCATATCGCGTACGGTCAGGCGCAAGTGAAGCAAGCCAAGAATGAAGAACAAGAATCCGCCTGTTGCGGCCGCCCATTGCGCCATCGTCTATCAGCCTTTTTTCACTATGCGTTTGGTTGATGCGGGAAATTTCTTGAGCAGCGCTTGTGGCCTTACGGGCCGTTTTTCGAAATTGCCGCCGCAGTTTGGGCAAACGCCGTCAAGCACGCCATGCACGCAGCCAGGACAAAAGGTGCACTCGAATGTGCAGATATATGCCTCACAGTCGAATGGCAGGTCCGCATCGCAGTTCTCGCAATTGGGCCGAAGTTCAAGCATCTTGGTCTTCTTTATTATCAGTGCTTTTTTCGTCTTTTTCATCGTTCGGCCAGGATTTTACGTGTACGTCACGTTGCGGGAACGGAATTTCAATGCCCGCCTCCGCCAAGGCTTTGAATATCGCAAATCGCAAGTCCGTACGTACGCCAAGCCCTTCGGAAATATCGCGTAAAAACGCCCGCACCTCGAAATCTAATGACGACGCGCCAAAATCCATCCACGTGACGAACGGCTCCGGATAGGAAACAACCTTCGGATGGTCGTTGGCGCATTTCAGCAGTATTTCCTTCACCTTTTCGGGATCGGACCCATAAGAGACCCCTACAGGTACTATGATACGGCCAAGTTTGCTCTTATGGGTCCAATTGGTGACCGATGAGGAAATCAGTTCGGAATTAGGAACGATGATGGATGACCGGTCAAAGGTTTCGATTTCCGTTGATCGGACGCTGATCTTTTTGACCGTTCCCTCACCTGAGGTCGTAATAATCCAATCGCCGACTTTTATTGGCCGTTCGAACAACAAAATCAGGCCCGAAACAAAGTTGTTGACGATAGACTGCAAACCGAAGCCGATGCCGACGGAAAGGGCGCCAGCGATAAGCGCAAGATTGGAAAGATCAAACCCCAGCGTCGAAACGCTCAAAAACAGCGCAACAATCAGCCCAGCATAGCCCATCAGCGTAATCAGGGAGTTTTGAACGCCGGCGTCCGCCCGTGAATGAGCCAGCGGCCCGCGCTTTACTCCGGTCTGCACCAGACGGGTCACCGCCATCACAATGACAAAAACGATGATGGCGTAGATCAGCTTCGCGACGGAGGGAATGCGCACCCCGCCAATGTTGAAACCGAACAGCGCCTGCCCGCCCAGATCGCGCACCGTTTCACCGGGGACCCCAAACAAGATGAGAACAACTGGCAAAACGGCTATGGCGAGCAGCGTGTTAATGATCAGCCGAGACCAGAAACGAAAATTCTGAGATGCGGCTTCAGCGTCTTCCTTGTTTTCTTGTTCACCAGCCAGACGCATGCGGGTCAGGAACGCCATCTCGCTTAGCATTGCCCGTGCAAGCCAGGCGACGCCGATAATCAACGCGAGAAAACAAATCCGGGTCGTTATGAAATCAGCAAAAGCAACATAACCGGCGAGCGCGCCAAAGACGATGATGATGGCAAGCGCCCGACCGAAGCGGCGAACAAGCCGCCAACCGCCGCCCTTCGGTTTATTTTCCTCTTCGGCGCGCCAAAGGCGGCTACGGCATATAAGAAAAATTAAAACGCCAATCACGATAGAGGCGACGGCCTGCGTTAGCCTGATGAGCGCTGCGTCGGCCCCTGCTGCGTCACCAATAGTCACCAGCAACGTTTTCAATGAAAAGACGATGACGATCGCCATCGCGAGGCGGCTGACGATTTTGCCGCGTTCCACATCGATCGGTGCGATCCGCCATGCGGGGGACATGGGTGAGAAGAAACCCGAAGTGAAACCTGAAACCGTCAGTATCGCCAGAACGCTAACCCAGAACGCACGCGCCGCGTCTTCGCCTTGCTCCGTTAACACGCCGACAATGCGAAGCGTTTCGATGATGATGAGCCCGCCAATAATGCCTGGTATCGTCCGCGCAACCATGCGCAGACCCGCCACCAGTATTCTTCGTGCAGGCGTAGGCTTGCGCCGTTCAAGCTGGTCGGAAAAAGTTGAAGTGACCCATCTACTCACAGGACCGAACATCAACAACGATCCAACGATTGCGATAATGATGCCGGCCAGGGCGGGTGTAAAACCACCGCCGTTCTGTTTGGCACCGGACCAGTTTGTGAAATATCGTCCTATGCGAACTGCAACGTCGCTCGCTGATTGCCAGGCGCCGCCCCACACCGATGGCGATAGCGGCGATGCGCCGCGTGTTGCGAGCGACTGATAAAGCGCGCCGACTTTGGCGCCGGATATCCGCGTCAGCAGTTCGCCGCTCTCGTATATATTCGCCAGAACACGCGTGCGCTGGCCATTCAATTGTGCACGACTGCTCTCAAGCGTCGAGCGTTCCTCAGCAATGATATCGCTTTCGAGCGGATCGTTTTCGCCCGGCGCAGGGCCAAGCAGGTCAAGCTGCGCGCGATTTGCTTCCAGCTCACGCTCAATTGCAGAAAGCCTTGACCGGCTGCCGTCGCGGATCTCGCGCAAGCGGCTTTCAAGCGCATCCGGATCTTCGATTTCATCGCGTTCTACTGCCTGACGAACTTCAACGACAGCACGGCTCGCTTGTTCGATCTGACTTGACCGGTCGGATTGTGCTAGCGCGCCGACAAAGCTAGACAGCACCACAAGAAAGCTGAAAATAATAATACGAAATGAATGAGTTAGAGCCATTTCATGATCCTGAAGATTATCAAAAGGCCAAACCCGATCAAACCGCAGGCAAGAACGACCATCCAGAAGGCGACGGGATCATCAACGCCCGGCATGCCGCCCACATTGATGCCAAAGAGCCCGGTTAAAAATCCTAGCGGCAGGAAGATCGCCGCGACAACCGACAACACCATCATATTGCGGTTCATTTCCTCCGCACGCTGATCGGTTAGCTGATCCTGGAGGACCATTGCCCGTTCTCTGGCAGCATCAATTTCCTCCGTCAAACGCGTCACTTGATCCGCCACCTCCCGAAGATCAACTCGCACTGAAGTATCGAACAAAGCTGAATCATCCTGAGAAAGCCGGGTTAGCGCATCGCGTTGTGGCGCAATAAAGCGCCGCATCAACACGGCGTCATGACGCGCTTCGGCAAGCCGGGCGCGCAAACGATCGCCCGCGCCGGTCAGAATCTCATCCTCAATCTCATCGACACGGTCATCGATCTGCTCCACAAAAGGCGTCATTCGTTCGGTAAGCCGCCCCGCAATCCGCGCGAGCAACGCGCCGGCGCTGGCGATTTTCGCGCCTTCCATAATTTCGCCGCGAATATCCTGTGCAGCTTTGAGGCGACGACGCCTTGTAGTGACGACCCGTTTTTCACTCATCCAGATACGGATCGACACCATGTCTTCGGGTTCCGCGCCTTCATTGAGATTTACACCGCGCAGGTTGACCACGAGACCATTACCAAAACCCGTCACGCGCGGACGCGTTTCACCCGCTAATAATGCGCTTGCCGCCGCGTAAGGGATGTCTTTCTGTTTGCGGATCCAGCGACGCGTATCCTCATTATTCATATTGAGGTGCAGCCATATCCAGTCATAGTCGCTTTCGCTGGCGGCGACTTCCTCCCAACGCATCTCCGCAGCAACGCCATCCTTGAATCCAAACCCGAAGACAAAGGGCGGGCCAGCATCAAAATCTCCAGACGGCGGTGCAGCGCTAGTATCCTGCATTTAGCAGCCCTTTAAAGTATCTTCTGGCCGGTCTTCGCCCAGTCACTTAGAAATGCTTCAAGCCCTTTATCCGTTAGCGGATGTTTGACGAGCGACTTGATAACGCCTGGCGGTACCGTCGCGACATCTGCGCCAAATAACGCCGCGTCTTTCACATGGTTCGCGTTGCGGATGGATGCAGCAAGAATTTCCGTATCAAAGTCGTAGTTGTCATAGATAAGGCGAATATCGCGGATCAGTTCCATTCCGTCGATGTTGATGTCGTCAAGTCTGCCAATAAACGGTGAGATAAACGTCGCGCCTGCTTTCGCCGCCAACAGCGCCTGATTGGCGGAAAAACACAAGGTCACATTGGTGTCGATACCATCCGACGTCAGCGCTTTGCAGGCGATCAGTCCGTCAAAAGTCAGCGGCAGTTTAACCGTGACGTTATTAGCGATTTCCGCAAGCGACTTGCCCTCAGCGATCATGGCGTCGGCTTCAATAGCGGTCACCTCGGCGCTGACGGGACCATCTACAACATCGCAGATTTCCGCCACCACTTCGCGGAAGTCGCGGCCCGATTTCATCACCAGGCTCGGATTTGTCGTCACGCCGTCGACCAGTCCTGTTGGAATCAGCGATTTGATTTCATCAACGTCAGCGGTGTCCACAAAGAATTTCATTATGCATTCCCTTTAAAAGCCGTCGGGCCGTTATTTGCGCAAGCGTGAGCCCTGTCCATATGTCAGAGCACGCCAGCCCCATTCAAGCGGTCCGAACCGGAACCGCGCCAGCCACCACATGCTGAACGTAAGCTGTGCGGCCAAAATGACGATCATCACGCCATAGACCTGCGCCCGGTCGAGCGCTCCGTAAAGACCAAGTCCTACGCCAGTGAATATCAGATTCGCGATGACGGTCTGGCTGATATAGTTGGTCAGCGCCATGCGCCCCGCCGCTGTTAATGCGCGCATGGGCAAGGATGACGAAAAGAATTTCCACAAGACAAACACCAGCCCCACATGGCCGATTGTCATGGCGATCCGGGCGACCTGGTACGGAACCCATTCCAGCCATAACAGCGGCGAAAAATCCGCATCCCACCGGTTCCAGACAGCCCAGATGCGTAGAGCAAGCCCAATCGCATAGGCGCAAACGGCAAGCGTCACATAAAACCTGACGCTGCGCTCTCCAGTGATGATGCGCCATTTGTAAAACGCCATCCCGATCAGCATCATCATGAAGGCGTCGACGACCCACCAGGTCAGGCCCTCAGTTGAAACATCGACCTCGCTGGCGTTTGTTGAATAAACAGTGTCAACATCGCCTGTACGGTTTCCGATATCTTCTTGAATGATCGTATCGTAATCTCGCAGATACTGGGTTTCCTCTTCCCACGCGCCAAGCTTGTCCATTTGTTCATCGGTGATCTCGTCACCAGCCTCTATCATGGCTTGAATTGCCTGCGCCTCCAGACCGCGCCGCGTTTCAGGAAGTTCGGTAACGAACGTGTCGTGGAGCATGAAACCGGCGGCAATGAAGCCCGCCAGCAGCGCCAGCTTACGCGCTGACAAAATCCGGAACGGAAACACGATCAGACCGGCGATGCCGTAAATCAAAAGAATATCGCCAGGCATTAACAGCGCATAAGCATGAACAAGCCCGAACACGATGAGCCAAAGTGTGCGGCGGTAGTAAAGATCCGCAACCTTGATTGGCCCATCTGGATAGATCGCGCGCTGGGTAAAGAGGATCACTCCGGCGCCAAACATGAGAGAGAACAGCCCGCGCATGGATCCTTCGATGAAAATCTCGGTAAACGTCCAAAGACCGTAATTGAGGGCGCCATCGCCGCCGGCCAGCGTCGGGTAGCTGAACCCCAGCCACGGCATGGAAAAGCCGATAATATTGATGACGAAAATACCTAGGACAGCGACGCCGCGCAGCGCGTCCAGCCCGTCAATGCGTGAGGAAGCCGGGCTAGGTTGATCCATCGCCGCGGACGCAGATTGCAGATCACTCATTCGAGAAACTCCGCCCAACTCGCCCCTGCGGCGAAAACCGCCGGAGAATACCCGGGTTTGCGATCTTTCCTATTGGAAACTTTAGGATTTCTGGGAGCGGCGGCGGCATTCATCACGAGGTTGAGAAGCCGCATATAAAAAGGCTTGTTTTCTGGCTCGAGCGTTGAGATATGCGGGTTTGAAGGATGCGCGGGCACGGTGGAAAAATCCGAAGCACGCGCTTGTTTTTATTCACGGTTTTGACATGCTAACCGGCCAGAAGACGGGTGGGCCAATTTTATGGGTAAGATAACCCCCGAAAACCAATCGGTTGTTGTGCGTTTTGCGGGAGATTCCGGCGACGGCGTTCAGCTCTTGGGCTCGCAATTTGCGGAATCTACGGCGCTCGCCGGCTCCGACTTTTCAACATTTCCGGACTTTCCTGCGGAAATTCGCGCGCCCGTAGGGACGACCTTTGGCGTTTCGGCGTTTCAGATCAATCTTGGCGCAAGACGCATCTCAACTGCTGGCGACCAGCCAGACGTACTTGTGGCGCTGAACCCGGCTGCCCTGAAAGTAAACCTCCCGCTTTTACAGAAAGGCGCGCTGATTGTTCTGAATACGGACGCTTTCAACGAGCGGAACTTTTCCAAAGCGCACATAACCGCCGATCCACGCCAGACAGGTGAGCTTGACGATTATCAGGTCATTGAGATTGCGATCTCCACCCAGACCCTCGAAGCCGTAAAGCCGCACGGACTGTCAAAGTCGGACGCCGAACAGTGCAAAAACTTCTGGGCGCTCGGCGCCGTCTTGTGGATGTTCGGACGGGACCGCAAACCCATCGTCGAATGGGCGACGAAAAAATTTGCCAAAAAACCGTCGGAGATTCTGGCCGGCAACCTTGCGGCCCTCGACGCGGGCCATGCCTACGCCGAAACGGCTGAGCTTTCCGCCGAGATCCCACAATTCGTCATCGGCGAAGCGCCCATGGAAGCGGGCGAGTACCGCTCTATCACGGGCGCGGAAGCAATTGCGCTCGGCCTCGCCGCCGCCGGCGAACTCGCTGGCCGTGAGATCATGTTCTGCGGCTACCCGATTACCCCGGCGTCATCGATTTTGCATCACCTTTCAAAAATGGGCGACCTCGGCATTGCAACATTTCAGGCCGAAGACGAAATCGCCGCTTGTTGCGCTGCTATAGGCGCATCATTCGGCGGCGCCATCGGCGTGACGTCATCATCCGGTCCCGGCATCGCGCTCAAAACGGAGGCCATCGGCCTCGGCATGGCGGTCGAACTACCGCTCGTCATCGTCAACTCCCAGCGCGGCGGCCCTTCCACCGGCTTGCCGACCAAAACCGAACAATCAGATCTTTATCAGGCCGTCTACGGACGAAACGCCGACGCACCCTTGCCCGTTATCGCCGCTGCCGGTCCCGGTGACTGTTTCGATGCTGCAATTGAAGCTACGCGCGCCGCGATCCGCCACATGACGCCGGTTTTTCTACTGACCGATGGGTACATCGCCAATGCAGCGGGTCCGTGGGAATTGCCGAACATGGATGACTACGAACCGATCCTGTCGAACGCCGTCAACGGCGATGCGGCGGGCAAGAACAACCCGACCGAGCTTAAAAAAGCGATCTGGAACCGCGACCAGTCGAGCCTTGGCCGTCCATGGGTGGCGCCGGGCATGGAGGGGCTCGCCCATCGTATTGGCGGGCTCGAAAAAGATATTGAAACCGGCGACATTTCCTATGACGCAGCGAACCATCAGGCCATGTCTGATCTACGCGCGAAGAAAGTCGCTGCCGTCGCCGAGTTCATTCCCGATCAGGAAGTAGAACAAGGACACACCAAAGGACCGCTCGCCGTTGTCGGCTGGGGATCGACCCATGGAGCCATCTGGCGAGCGGTTGAGGAAGCGCGGAACGAGGGTCTCGACGTCGCACAAGTCCACCTGCGCTGGCTCTCGCCATTACCAAAAAATCTCAGGCGGCTGTTATCCGATTACGACCGCGTGCTGCTGCCGGAAATGAACATGGGCCAATGCGCGACTCTGTTGCGTGATAAGCTCGGCCTCAACGTCATCCAGCTCAACAAGACTTCCGGCCAGCCGTTTAAGGTCGCAGAAATTTTAGGCGCCATCCGCGAAAATTATCCCGGCGCAAAACAGGCGGCGGAGTAGGAAAAGAGTTATGAACAAACCTCTCACCGCAAAAGATTTTGCCACCGATCAGGAAGTGCGCTGGTGCCCCGGCTGCGGCGACTATGCGATCTTGAAATGCGTGCAGAAGACGCTCGCCGACGTTGAGGCCGACCCCAACAAGACCGTGTTCGTTTCCGGCATCGGCTGTTCGTCACGCTTTCCCTATTACATGAACGCCTATGGCTTCCACACGATCCACGGGCGCGCGCCGGCATTCGCTACGGGCCTGAAACTCGCAAACCCGGAGCTTGACGTGTGGCTCGTCACCGGCGACGGCGACGGGCTTTCCATCGGCGGCAATCATTTGCTGCATGTCTTGCGGCGCAATCTCGATACGCAGATTTTGCTGTTCAACAACGAGATTTACGGACTGACGAAAGGCCAGTATTCGCCGACTTCCCGTGTCGGCACGCGCTCGCCCTCAACACCTACAGGTTCCATTGATGCGCCCGTCTCGCCCGGGGCGTTCGCTCTCGGCGCCAATGCGCGTTTCATCGCCCGCGGCATCGACACGGATGCGAAAAACCTCTCGCCGGTGTTGAAAGCCGCGCGCGAATTCAAAGGCGCGGCATTCGTTGAAATCTTCCAGAACTGCATTGTCTACAACAAGGATCGGTTCGAAGATTTCGTCGCCAAGAAAACCGCGGCTGAAACACAAATCCATTGCGAGCATGGCAAGCCGCTGTTGTTTGCTAAGGGCGAAAAGGGCCTCAAACTCAACACGTCAACGCTGACGCTTGAGATTGTTGACGTGGGTGATAATGGCGTGCCCGTGGAAGACGTGCTTGTGCACGACGAAACCAACCGCGTCATGGCGCAAATGCTCTTGACGCTGCCCATGGGTTCTTACCCCATGCCGCTCGGCGTGATCTATCGCGACCCGGCGACCAGCTTCGACGACGCCTTCACCCATCACCACCCGACCCAGCGCAAACGCACAGGCAAAGTCGCCGACGCATTGCGCAAGGGAAGCGTTTGGAAGAAAAACTAAAAACGGAAGCGCTGATGTCAGTTATCGCCCCCTCTCGCCGATCGTTCTTTGGACTGTCGGCAGGCGCGGCAGGGTTAATGGCGGCAGCGCGCGCAACAGAAAAACCGATTCCTGAAGTTCGAGGCGCTGATCCTGTAACCCTGGCGCAGGACGAGAATTTCTGGTCCACAGTTCGCAGCCAGTATTATGTAACCAAGGCAGTCACCAATCTTGAAAATGGGTATTGGGGGATCATGGCTGCGCCGGTCATGCGCGCTTATCAGGCGCATACGGAACGCGTGAATTTCGATAACACCATTTATGCCCGCAGCGATCTTTACGGTGATCTTGATGCGGTCAATGAACGGCTTGCCGGTTTTCTCGGTGTCGGCCAGGATGAAATTCTACTGACGCGCGGCGCCAGCGAAGCCCTGCAAATTCTTATCGGCGGATATAACAAGCTCAAACCCGGCGACGCAGTTCTTTACGCCGACCTCGACTACAGCGCCATGAAGTCCGCCATGACCTGGCTGGAAAGTCGCCGCGGGGCGGAAGTCATCAAAATCAACCTGCCCGAACCAGCGACAAAAGCGTCTATCATTGACGCCTACCGTCAAGCATTTGAGCGTCATCCCAATCTGCGCCTTATGTTGCTGACCCACGTCAACAATCTCACTGGGCTGATCCATCCGGTTAGGGAGATTACCACACTGGCGAAGGAACGCGGCATAGACGTTATCCTCGACAGTGCACACGCACTCGGTCAGGTTGATTTCAATCTCAATAACCTCGGCGCCGATTTCATCGGGTTCAATCTCCATAAATGGATTGGCGCGCCGATTGGCTGTGGCCTTATCTACATTAAGAAAGACCGCATCAACGATATCGACCGGTTCATGAACGAGCCAGGCGCCGGGGATGATATCCGCACTCGCGCGCATACTGGCACGCTGAATTTCGCAGCGCATTTGGCGATACCGGACGCGCTGGACTTTCATGAGATAGTCGGGGGATCGACTGCAAAAGAAGCGCGTCTCAGATATCTGCGAAACCTTTGGGTGCAAGCGGCGAGAGATATTCCCGGCGTTGATATTCTAACCCCTGATGACCCGGACATGGTCGCGGCGCTCACGTCGTTCCGTATCAAAGGACGTAAAACAACCGAAGAAAACAACACTATCGTCGATGAATTGAAGGAAAAGCACGGGATATTCACGGTACGGCGTACGGGCCCCGCCGCCGGCGACTGCGTGCGCGTCACGCCCGCGCTCTACAATACGCCAGAAGAGATGGCGCTTTTGCCGAAAGCACTGACGGCGCTAAGCTGAACGGTAATTCTACTCCATAAGAAGCGCTACTGCCCCACCAGGCGAGTATAAATGATCGCGCCGACAAACAGCACCGTCAAAAGCAAAAAGAATCCGCCCGACAGCCACAGCGGAATGCGCGAGGCGAAACGCTGCAGTCCTGTAGCACTGACGATGCGTCCTGCGATGGAACCGGCAATCGCTGCGATCAGCCCGTAACCCTGCCATTGCAGGAATGCAGAGACGCGGTTCCAGCCGCGGGTGAAGCCGCTGCCGTCTGCTTCCAGCGTCATATAGGCGTTAAAGCCGAGATAAACACACACCGCCCACGCGATGAGGCAGACCCAGACCATGAGACCGGCGATCATACGCATCGCTCTAGTCTCCCTGCCAGTAGGACGAATATTCAGTACCCGTCCAATAGATCAGCACCGACGAGGCGCCTTCCTTGCCAATGGTAATCGCGTCGCCTTTCAGCGCCGGTGGCGGCGTCCCGCCCGCACCCTGGTTTGCCGGGCCGGTATGCAAGCTCCACCAATCGACCGAGTCGAAATAGGCGGGCGTCAAATGCGCGCCCATGCGTCCCGTCATGCCTACGACGTTTCCGTAGGTAAGCGCCCGGCAGAAGAATAGCCCGCGCTTGCCATCGGCTTTTCGGATGATGGGAACCACCTGATCGTGTGCGTCGTCGGCGTCGAAATCGCCTCCCAGCTCCACCGGGGTGAGATACGGCGTAATTTGATAGCGCTCATAATCGAGCCCGCATGAGCCCATCATCTCAATCAATTCGGGCGTGACCTTACGAAGCTCGGTCATTTCCGCGACCTCCGCTGCTTCAAGCTGATATTCACGTTCCGTCTTAGGCCATGTCATGCAGACATTGAATTTCAGATAGTTGAGACGGGCTCTTTCACCCTTGTCGAGGTCGGCGAGGCCCATATCCTTGATCGTCAGCGCACCGCGTCCCGGCTGGTCCTGCGGATCGACCCCGCCAGCGTCGTTAGGCCGGTAGCCGCCCGTGCCCGTAAGCGCCGGATCGAATCCAAACAACCGCAAGCCCTGGGGCGCGTTGACTTCGCCCGTGTTCGGCCCGGTGTTGTCAGCATTCCTGAAATGCCAGCCGTAAATCTGGCGCGGGTTCGGCCCATTTCGCGGCGGCGTCATCTGAGTCAGGTCGAGGCCATTCTCGTCATTGAGTCGAATGTCCCAACCATGGCTCGAACGCTTTAACTGAAACGTCCAACCGGGCCCTTCGATATATTCGTTGAAATCGCGATTACCCGCCACTTCGCGTGAGAGCAACACCGCGCTGCGCCCCTCTGTGGGTTCGCATTTTTGCGCGAATGCCGGCGCCAGCGATGCCAGCAACGCAGCAACTCCAACGATAGAGATTTTGATAGACCGCATGAAACTCCCCCTTTGATGCGTCAGCTTTTCAGCGCAGCCTCCGTCGCATCGGCGAAAATGTCGAGCCCTTCGTTCAGTAGGTCATCCGAAATCACCAGCGGCACGAGGCTGCGCAGGCACTGGGCGTAGGCGCCCGCTGTGGTCATGATGAGACCGCGTTTGCGTGCTTCCAGCAAGATTGCAGCCGCAGCGTCGCCATTTGGCTTGTTAGGGTCGCCATCCTTGACGAATTCCAGCGCCATCATGCCGCCCACGCGGCGCACGTCGCCGATCACGCCCTTGCCGACGCCCGACTGCAGTTCTTTCCAGCGTTTTTCCGTCTGGGCGCCGATTTCTTCTGCACGCTGTAAAAGCCCCTCTTCCTCTATGATCTGGAACACAGCGAGCGCGGCCGCGCAAGCGACCGGATTGCCGCCATAAGTGGAACCCATAGAGCCCGGCACGACCTTATCCATCAGTTCCGCCTTGCCCGTAAGCGCAGACAGCGGCAGGCCGGCGGCAATGGATTTCGCAACGCAGATAAAGTCCGGCTCAACGCCCGCTTTTTCAAAGGCAAAGTAATGACCGGTGCGGCCCATGCCGGACTGGATTTCGTCCGCAACCAACAAGATGCCGTGTTCGTCGCATTTCTTGCGCAAACCTTCGAGAAACTCTTTCGGCGCCGGATTAAAGCCGCCCTCGCCCTGCACCGGCTCGACAATCATCGCAGCGACTTCATTGGCGTTGATCGCCGTTTTGAAAATGTGATCGAGACAGGAGAGCGACCCCTCGACCGAGATACCATGATATTGATCTGGATACGGTGCATGAAACACCGCCGGCACGTAGGGACCGAACCCGACTTTGTAAGGCTTCGACTTGCCCGTCAGCGTTGTCGCCAAAAGCGTACGACCGTGAAATGCGCCCTCAAATGCAATTACACCAGGGCGCCCCGTAATCTGGCGGGCAAATTTGATTGAATTCTCTACCGCCTCGGCGCCGGAATTAAAAAGCGCTGTTTTCTTCGGCGTATCGCCAGGCGCTAATCGGTTCAGGTTTTCGCATACCTCAATATAGCTTTCATACTGCGCGATGCCGAACGCAGTATGGATGAACTCTTCCGACTGCTTTTTGATGGCTTCAACGACTTTCGGATGCGCGTGTCCTACATTCAAGACACCGATGCCGCCAATGAAGTCGATATAACGCTTACCCTCGACGTCCCATAGCTCGGCGCCCTTGGCCCGGGCCGCATAAATCCCTGATTTGGA
The DNA here is from genome assembly GCF_028748065.1 of Hyphococcus flavus. Taxonomy (GTDB): domain Bacteria; phylum Pseudomonadota; class Alphaproteobacteria; order Caulobacterales; family Parvularculaceae; genus Hyphococcus; species Hyphococcus flavus. Next base: position 3,050,709 of record NZ_CP118166.1, read on the forward strand.
TGGCAAGCCTAGAGGGCAAGCCTCGTCACGACGGGCTTTCAGGCTTTCATTACTGGCGAATTCGTTTTTTCCGTGGTCCATCGGGGCGGCTCCGCTTTTGAGGCGATCAGGTAACGCCGCTCTAGCACGTTAAAATATAAAGTGAAGGGGCTGCGTCCCGGCCTTTTATTAAGCGCCCTAACGGCTAGGATAGCACCATGTTTACCAAGTTTTTCCATGAGCTGAAATCCGCCGGTCTACCCGTTTCACTGCGCGAGTATTTGACCCTGGTGGAAGCGATGAACGCTGACCTCGCTAACCGCAAGGTTGAGGATTTTTATTATCTCTCACGTTCCGCCCTGGTGAAGGACGAACGCAATCTCGATAAGTTCGATCGTGTTTTCGCACATGTGTTCAAGGGGCTGGAGTCAATTTCCGAAGACCTGGCGGCGGAAATCCCTGAGGACTGGCTGAAGCTGATGACCGAGCGTTACTTCACCGAAGAGGAAATGAAGGAGATCGAAGCGCTCGGCGGCTGGGACAAACTGATGGAGACGCTGAAAGAACGGCTGAAAGAACAAAGTAAGCGTCATCAGGGCGGAAATAAATGGATCGGCACGGGCGGCACGTCACCATTTGGTTCCGGCGGCTACAATCCGGAAGGCGTGCGGATTGGTAATGAAGGCAAACGTCAGGGCCGCGCCGTCAAGGTCTGGGAAAAGCGAGAATATAAAAACCTTGACGACTCAATTGAGCTTGGCACTCGCAACATCAAAATGGCATTACGCAAATTACGCAAGTTCGCGCGCGAAGGCGCGCCCGATGAATTCGATCTCGACAACACTATCGATGCGACAGCGCGCGCAGGGTATCTTGACATCAAAATGCGCCCCGAACGGCGTAACACAATCAAGGTGCTGATCTTTTTTGACGTTGGCGGATCAATGGATCCGTTCATCAAAATTTCTGAAGAACTTTTCTCTGCCGCGCGCGCCGAATTCAAACATATGGAATATTTTTACTTCCACAATTGCCTTTACGACTACGTATGGAAGGACAACCGCCGCCGCTGGTCGGAAAAGACACCCACATGGGACGTGCTGCATAAATACCCCCATGACTACAAAGTTATTTTTGTCGGCGATGCATCCATGTCGCCTTACGAAATTACCGTCCCGGGCGGGTCGGTCGAATATTTCAATGAAGAAGCCGGGGCGATCTGGATGCAGCGGCTGACTGGTATCTACGAGCGTGCTGTGTGGTTAAATCCGGTGCAACAAGACAATTGGGATTATGTGCCGTCAACGCAGCTCATGCGGGAACTATTGAGTAACCGTATGTATCCGCTGACGCTCGGCGGAATAGAAAAGGCAATGGCGGAACTCAAACGTTGATCAGACCTTCTTCGCGACCACCCACGACATTCTGCGCGGCCTCAATCACATCCTTGGATTTGCGCTTAAGCGCTTCGAGCAACATCTTGCGCGCTTTTTCCTTATTGCCGACATCGCCAGTCAACGTCTCCGCTTCCTGACACAAATCACCAACATCCCAGGCGCCTACGCCACGTGCGGCGCCTTTTAACGTATGTGCAGTGTTTTTCCAGGAGTAATCGTCAATAGCCGGATCGAACTTTTCCAGAAGCATTCCAAGCTGTTCAACAAAGATGCTAAGCACTTCATCGCGCAACGTATCGTCGCCCATGACATACTTATTGAGATGGTTGAAATCGATCGCACTTGCCGCCGTCATAACTATCAGCCTGTCTTTGCATGTTTAATGACGAAAATGTAAGGCGCGATTGCTACAATGCCGTTAAAATTTTATCAGCCAGCGTTAACAGCACATTAATAAATTAAGGCCGCGTTTTCATTTTAAAAACGCGGCCTTGTTTGGGTTTTACCGATTTTGGCGAAGACAATTAGTTGTTAGGATCGTCATCTTCAGTGGCTTCGTCTGCCGCTTCTTCTGCTGTCTCTTCAGCTTCGTCGGCTGCAGCTTCAGCATCATCCATCATATCACTGGCGGCTTCTTCGACATCGCTCGCCATTTCATCCATGGCTTCGCCGGCATCTTCAGCCATTTCTTCAGCTTCGTCCATGGCGTCGCCCGCCATTTCCTCGGCTGAGTCCATTGCATCACCAGCCATCTCGCCGGCCTCATCCATGGCGTCGCCAGCCATGTCGCCCGTGTCTTCAGCGGCTTCTTCCATGGCGTCCGCGGCGCTGTCGCCTTCATCAGATGACATAGCGTCATCTACATCATCGGCCATGTCTTCGGCTGCGTCCGCTGCATCATCAGCAGCATCTTCAACGGCTTCCACAGCATCATTTGTCGTCGATTCAGCATCGCGATTGGTCAACTTCATCAGTCCGATAATGACCGCTAAAGCGACTGCGATCACAAGAAGTATTCTAAGCATATCTGCCCCTTCCTCATTTACTCTTTTGAGCCCGATGTCCGCCGCACGCCCCGTATATGCCCGCGCTCATGCGGTATCTGCTCTCTGTACGGCGCAGTTATTTTACCGGCTTTCTTTAGCCTGGTAAATGCCGCCGCCCACCCCAAAAGTCCCGAACTTATTACAGATTCGATAGTAATTTCGCTGGGTTAGCGCTTGCGAAGCCATTAAAGCCCGCTTAAACCCCCAGTTTCCCGCCAATTAACGACCAAAAGAAATACTGAGGTACAGATGACGGATTTGTCGGTTTTTCTCGGCAAAAGCGAGACGCCACAATCGCTGGCGCTGAAATACGCCAACCGGCACGGGCTGATTTCAGGCGCGACCGGCACCGGCAAGACCGTCACCTTACAGATCATTGCAGAAGGTCTCTCACAGGCTGGCGTCCCTGTATTTGTTGCAGATGTCAAAGGCGATCTCGCGGGGCTCTCTCACCCGGTAAAAATGAAAGATTTCCTGCTCAAGCGTGCAGAGACAATCGAATTCAAGGACTATGAGCCCGGCAGTTTTCCGGTCTGCTTCTGGGATCTTTTTGGACAAAAAGGTCACCCCATCCGCGCGACGGTTTCAGAGATGGGGCCGCTGTTACTCTCCAGACTGCTCGACCTCAACGAAACACAGGAAGGCGTGTTAACGCTCGCATTCCGGCTGGCCGATGATGAAGGCCTGTTATTGCTCGACTTAAAAGATCTGCGTTCTTTACTGGTGGAAATAGCAAACCGTGCGAAAGAATTATCCGCCGAATACGGTCATGTTTCTCGCGCTTCCGTTGGCGCCATTCAGCGGCGTCTCCTTGCCTTGGAAGAACAAGGCGCGGAGAATTTCTTTGGCGAGCCCGCCCTAGAGCTAAATGACTTTCTGACGACCGATGAAAACGGCGCGGGCGTTATTAACATTCTGGCTGCAGATAAGTTAATGCAAACCCCGAAACTCTACGCGACGTTTTTGCTTTGGCTGTTATCCGAGCTGTTTGAAGAACTGCCGGAGATTGGCGATCCGGATAAGCCGAAGCTGGTTTTCTTTTTCGATGAGGCGCATCTTCTGTTTGATGACGCTCCGAAGGCGCTGGTTGAAAAAGTCGAACAGGTTGTTCGTCTGATCAGGTCGAAGGGCGTCGGCGTATTTTTTGTAACGCAAAATCCGCTGGATGTGCCTGATTCTGTGTCCAGCCAGCTCGGCAACCGTGTGCAGCACGCACTGCGCGCATTCACCCCGCGTGAGCAGCGCGTCGTGAAAGCCGCAGCGGAGACTTTCAGGCCCAACCCCGCCTTTAAAACTCTCGACGTCATCACTGAACTTGGGATTGGCGAGGCGCTGGTGTCCACACTTCAAAGCAAAGGCGTCCCGGGTATGGTTGAACGGACGCTCATCCGTCCGCCGTCATCGCGCATGGGATCAATTACCAAGGCAGAACGAACGCAAATCATGCGCTATTCAGACATGGCCGATAGATATGACGAGTCGATAGACCGTGAGTCCGCCTATGAAGTGCTGCAGGAACGCTCTGAAAAACGCATGAAGGCGGAGGAGAAGGCTCGTAAAAAAGAAAAGAGCGCGAGATCCAGCAAAAGAAAAACCACAAGACGTTCAAACCGGCAAACTGTCAGCGAAGCAGCATTTAAAACAGCGGCTCGTACGCTCGCGCGTGAATTGGTCAGGGGTGTGCTAGGCAGCCTCAAGCGGCGATAGGCGAATGGCCCGTGCCGAGTAATCCACACGACGGAAACAAGTATTCCGAAACACAAACTTTTCTATTTGTGCTTGGCGGAACAATATTGCTGGGACTCGTCGCCTTTGCGCTCAGCATTTTGCTCGGCGTGCCGATTGGGCCGCAATTCGAGTTGAACCCGAATGATTTTTTTATTGGCGTTATCGCGACATTGCCGCTCGTTGTTTTCCTGTGGTGGTTTTCGAACACGACGCTCGAGCATCTCGCTGTATTTCGGCGCTCACAAATCAAGTTTTTTGCTGAAATTGGTTTTACGTTTACGCCATTGCGGATCGCCTTGATGGCGCTCGGCGCCGGCATCACCGAAGAATTGCTATTCAGGGGCGTCGTGCAGTCATGGATCAGCGGATTTGCCCCTGTCTTAGTCGCAATAATTGCATCCAATATCCTGTTTGGCGCTCTTCATATGCGAACTGCGCTTTATGCTTTGATCGCCGGGCTGGTTGGCGTCTATCTGGGTGTACTGTTTGCGTTTACCGACAATTTATTGGCGCCAATGGTAACCCACGCGCTTTATGACGCTGCCGCGCTGGAATATACCCGCAGGGCGGTAAAAAACTGACGGACGCACAGCATCTGATTGAAGTTGCATACGGACTGTTAATCAAACCAGCGCGAAAATCACGCTTGCCTGTGCTAAAATAGTGGCGAAGCGCCGCAGGAGTTAACCAATGCGTATATTGTTCGGGTCCGCAGGAGCGAGTTTCTTAGCACTCGCGCTAACGGCGTGTGGAGGCAGCAGTGACGGCACCCCTCCACCAGCACCGCAAAACCCGCCGGCGAATAACGCGCCCAGTTTCACCTCAGGCGGTACTGCGAGCATACAGGAAAATACGATCGGTGCTTTTTACACCGCGACAGCGAATGACGCTGATGGAGACAGTTTGACGTTTTCTATTTCTGGCGGAGCAGATGCAGCGCTATTTACGCTAACAGGCGCAACGCTTTCCTTTGTATCGCCGCCTGATTTTGAAGCACCGCAAGACGGCAACACCGATAACGTCTATGCACTGACATTGCGCGTAAGCGACGGAACTGCAACTTCAACTCTTAACTTAAACGTCACAGTGACTGACCAGGCTGAAAATTTTGCCGTCCGCCGCGTGACCGCATCCGCTTCTGCGCCACTATCTCTTGTTGGACGCGCTGGCGGTGACGTGCTTGTCGGAGAGCGCAGCGGCGTCATCCGTATTCTCAACCCCGCTACCGGTACATTTAACGCAACGCCATTTCTCGATATTTCTGCGACTATCGGCACGGCTGGCGAAGGCGGCCTGCTAGGTTTCACGCTGGCGCCTGATTACGCCGCTAGCGGAACATTTTACGTTCACGTCACCAACACGCTAGGCGATACTGAAGTTCGCAGTTACCAGCGGTCCGCAGGCGACCCCGATGTGGCTGACGCCGGCAGCGGCGATGTCATTTTGACAGCCCCGCAACCGGACACAAACCACAATGGCGGCTGGATTGATTTTGGTTCTGACGGATTTTTATACCTTTCCATTGGTGATGGCGGAGGCGCGGGCGACCCATTTGCAAATGGTCAGGATCAAGACACCCTGCTCGGCGCGATCTTGCGCATCGACCCGGCATCTGATGACTTTCCGGGCGATACGGCGCGCGACTACGCAATTCCGGCAGGCAACCCATTCGCCGGCGGCGGCGGCGCGCCAGAGATCTGGGCGTATGGGCTGCGAAACCCGTTTCGCGCCAGCTTCGACCGCGATACCGGCGATCTTTATATTGGCGATGTTGGTCAAGCCGTTATTGAGGAAATTGACCTGATTGCAGCCGGCGACGGCGGGCGGAATTTTGGCTGGAACGTACGCGAAGGCACGCAGATGTTTACGGGGCCTGACAGCGGAGCGTTTACTTCTCCGATCGCAGAATACGGCCACGGTTCTGGTCCGCGTCAGGGAAATTCCATAACCGGTGGGTTCGTTTATCGAGGACCGGTGACGTCGCTTCAGGGACAGTATATTTTCGCGGACTTTATTTCAGATAACATCTGGTCATTCCCTATCGACGCGACTGGTCAAGGGTCAACGCTTTCATCCGACAGTTTTATACTTCGGAACGACGCCTTCACGCCTGATGCCGGAACCCTTGAGGGTATTGTCGGATTTGGCGATGATGCGAGCGGCAATCTCTACATCTTGACGATTTCAGGATCGATTTTCGTAATCGAACCGACGCCCTAAATCCGGAACGCTGTTTCCAGCAATTCTGCCGTGACCGGATAACCAAGATCTTCCGGGATCGTCAAATAGGCGACGCCATCGCGTGTTTCCGGTGCAGGCGTTACAGGCCTAATCGGTCTTTCGTTTGCAAATGCGATGGCTTCTTCGGTGTTATTGCTCACGCCTAACAGCTCCACATTGCGCGTTGTTGGAAAAATCATTTTCCGGCGCCCGGCGTCTTTGTCGGCAAGCACGTCTTTCGGCTGTGTCCAGATGACGTCAGTGGCTTCGCCGCCATCGGGCCTCGCCTGTTGCTTCGGCGGCGCTTTTGCCGCGAAAAACCATGTATCGAAACGCTTGTGCGTCGCTTCTTTAGGCGGGCGCCAGCGGGCAAACAAATGAAGTGCATCCAGCGCCAGTTTTAATTTTTCTTTGCAGATGAGTTCCAGAAATAAAGCGTCTTTTTCCTCGACGCTGCCGCGCAGATCTTCAAAATTCATGGCTTCGCGGCCAAGAAACTCACCGTCTTTACGAGCAAGCAACATTCCCGTTTCTTCAAATGCTTCACGGATAGCGGCAACGCGATGACTAATTTCATGTTCCGGCGTCTGCTCAAGCCCGTCACAATGGGCGAGCCACGCCTTATCCGCGTCACTTGCTTCCATCCGCCCGCCAGGAAACACCATGGCGCCGCCAGCAAATTCAATATTTGCATGACGCTCGACCATCAAAACTTCAAACGCCGGCTCGTCCCGCAGCAGCAAGATTGTCGCCGCCTGGATATAATCGCTACTCATCGAACAGACCGTCTTTTGAATTCTGTTGTGGTAAGGCGTAACTCGCGCTTGTCACTTTGATAGCCAAAGCGCCGCCGCAAAAGGTAAGCACTGCCGCCGCTGGCCATAAGATCCAATGTAAAGGCGACGATACCAGGACAACAATTGCTGATACGAACATGGACGCCGCAGCAATAACGCCAACCGGAACCCAACGTCTTGCAATGAATAGAGCAATCAGAGCAGCAGAAAACGAACCCGTAAACCAGCTTAGGGCCAAAAAAGCCTGATAGATGGTTGAGCTTGCCGATGCCTGCATAAGCGCAGCAGCGCCGCCCTCAATTAGCTTCGCAACGGCGAGTCCTGCAACTACAGCAATAATGACAGCGACAAGAGACCTCAACATAACCTTTCCTCAAGCGTTCTTTTACAGCGATTGGAAAAATGGAAAACCCATCAGAACCACGCTAAATTAGAGTGATGCGCCCCACGATACTCAATCCCTTGTTCGCGGATATCACGGTTTTGAATGGAGTCGGCCCGAAAATCGCAGCGCTGATCTCGCGCGTCGCGGGCTCTCGTGTAGTGGATTTGTTGCTGACGCCGCCCTCAGGGCTCATCGACAGGTCATTTAGGTCTACTATCGCCGACGCGCCGCTGGGGCGCATCCTAACATTGCGCGTAACCGTCGATCGGCATGATCCGCCGCCAAAGGGCCGTCGTCTCCCATATAAAGTGATCTGTTCCGATCATACCGGCTTTATCACGCTGGTGTTTTTTCACGCCCGGCAGGACTACCTGAAAAAAGTCTTGCCAGAAGGTGAAACCCGGCTGGTGTCCGGCAAAATCGAAGACTTCAACGGCGCGCGCCAGATGGCCCATCCGGACTATATCGCCGATCCTGAAAAGCCCGATGACATGCCCGATTTCGAACCTGTTTACCCCTTGACGTCTGGTCTTACTTCTGCAGTCATGCGCAAAGCCACTGCCCAGTCGGTTACACGGGCTCCCGATCTGGAGGAATGGCAAGAACCCAACTGGCTGAAGGCACGCAACTGGAGCTCATGGAAAGCTGCTACCGAAACCCTGCATGCGCCAAAAAGCGATGCAGATCTCTCACTTTTAGCGCCAGCGCGCCAAAGACTTGCCTATGATGAACTTCTCGCCAACCAACTGGCGTTGATGCTGATCAGGCAAGCGCGAGTGAAATCCAAGGGGCGGGCGATAAAAGGCGATGGAATTCTGCGCGCACGGGCAAGGAAAGCATTGCCCTTTTCACTGACCGGCGCACAGCAAAGTGCGTTGCAGGAAATTTTCGCCGACATGGAATCCGGCGAACGCATGGTCCGGTTATTACAAGGCGATGTCGGTTCGGGTAAGACTATTGTCGCCTTTCTAGCCATGCTGGCCGCTGTTGAAACGGGCGCACAGGCCACCTTAATGGCGCCGACGGGGATACTTGCTCAACAGCATCTGGAATCCTTAAGCCCCCTCGCCTCTACGGCCGGAGTGAGGCTCGATGTTCTGTCCGGCAGGGACAAAGGCGCTGTGCGATCGGAAAAACTACAACGCCTGAAAAACGGCGAAACGAACATTCTCATCGGGACGCATGCGTTATTTCAGGAAAGCATTGAATTCCAGGACCTCGCATTGGTCGTCATAGACGAACAGCACCGTTTTGGCGTTCGCCAGCGTATGGCGCTAACGCAGAAAGGGCCCAAGCCAGATCTTCTGGTTATGACAGCAACCCCTATTCCACGTACATTGTCTTTGACTGCATACGGCGACATGGATCACAGCCGGATCACAGAAAAGCCGCCAGGCAGAAAGCCTGTCGATACGCGCACGGTGCCGGCGAGCCGAATACACGACGTAATCGCCGGGCTTAAACGCGCGACTGCGCAAAATGAACAAGCCTATTGGGTCTGTCCGCTGGTTGAAGAGTCCGATGTCCTTGACCTGACAGCCGCTGAAGAACGGTTTGAAACACTGAAATCCGCTATCGGCAGTGATAAAGTCGGGCTGGTGCATGGACGCATGACAGGCCCAGAAAAAGACGCCGTCATGGAACGTTTTCACAGCGGCGAGCTTTCAATTTTGATAGCAACGACAGTCATTGAAGTCGGCGTTAACGCCCCGAATGCGACCATCATCATTATCGAGCATGCGGAACGTTTTGGCCTCGCCCAATTGCACCAGCTTAGGGGCCGCGTGGGCCGCAGTGACAAAAAATCAAGCTGCATACTGCTCTATAAGCCACCGTTGGGCGAAACAGCAAAAGCACGCCTTAATGTTCTACGCGATACGGAAGACGGCTTTTTAATTGCAGAAGAAGATTTACGCTTACGCGGCGCAGGTGATGTGTTGGGAGCGGCCCAGTCCGGTTTCCCAAAATTCCGGCTTGCAGATATCGCTGTTCATGGCGAGTTACTGGCCGCCGCGCGGGACGACGCCAAGCTGATACTATCAAGGGACGGGCAATTGTCTTCTGCGCGCGGCAAGGCGCTTCGTGCGCTGCTATACCTCTTTAGCCGCGACGACGCAGTGAAAATGCTGAGTGCAGGTTAACTCGACCACAGTTTGAAAAGGTTGCGCCGCGGGGCCGGTTTTTCACGATTGAGATCGCCTGCAATCTCTTCAAGCTTTTTTACGGCGTCAGCACCATCTGCAAATTCCGGCACCACGAGCCCAAGCGAGAAAACGACTTTCGCCGCCTCTTCAACACTCATTTTCAGAACGCGCAGATCTTTCCGCGGCACAAACAACAAAAACCCGGATGTGGGGTTCGGCACTGTCGGGATAAAAATAGACGTCAGCCCTTCGCCCATGTCATCAAGCTTTGTACGGACCTCGCCTTTTGTTTCACCCACCACAAAAGACATGACCCATGCACCTTTGCGGGGGTATTCCACAAGCGCCACTTCCTTGAACGACCGGTCCGACTGTTGCAGCGCAGTCTGAAAAACATTTTTGAAAAAGCCAAAAACGTTTCGGACAACGGGTACGGACTCAAACAGCCTCTCGCCAGCACGAATGAAAGACCGGCCGACGAAATTTTTTGCAAAAGCGCCAAGCAGGACCACCACAATGAACGCAACCAGCACGCCGACACCAGGCAGCACCTGAAGAATGGATTCGAGTGTGCTGTCGCCAACCGGAAGGGTTCGTTTAACGAAGGCGTCGAGGCGAGCCATGGGGCCCGTAAACAAAAGATAGAACAGCCAAATCGTGATGCCGATTGGCGCAACAACCACAATACCGGCCAGAAAGCTTGACCAGAGCGAACCCAAAAAGCTCTGCTTTTTGGGCTGTATCAAAGGACCGTCACCGGTGATGCCTGCTCTTTTTGCGGCATTTCCCTGATTACTGTCTGTGTTCTTGTCGTTCATTCGATACCTGTTTCGCCGCCATCTGTCCTATGCGGTACGCCAACATATGTACGTCGCCCCCGTCAGACTGCAAGTCAACAAGCGGTAAGCGGCGGTGATGGGGCGGCGGCGTGTTTCGGCGGGGGCCATTTCAGGGTGAAACCGCAGCGCGCCGATCACCGGTTGATCTTCCCTTCAGCCTTTAGGATAAGGACGAAGGGTATCGAAAGTCTTGCCAGATCTCCCCAATTCTTAACACCCGTTCATAAATGGAAGTTCTATGAAACCGGTTCGAAAAGTCGTTATTCCTGTCGCCGGCCACGGCACTCGCGTTTTGCCTGCCACCAAATCAACCCCGAAAGAGCTGTTGCCGCTCGTGGACCGGCCCTTAATCGACTATGTGGTCAATGAGGCCTTCGAGGCAGGTATTGAGCATGTAGTATTGGTAACCGGACGCGGCAAAGGCGCAATTGAAGACTATTTCGATCACGCATTTGAACTGGAAGCCGGCCTTGAAGCGAAAAACAAAACCGAGATTTTGGATAGCGTCCGGTCAGTAATCCCAAAAGCCGGCGCTCTTTCTTACACACGCCAGCAAGCGCCCCTTGGTCTGGGCCATGCAATCTGGTGCGCGCGCGATATTATTGGAGATGAGCCATTCGCTGTTTCGCTACCTGATGTAGTGATTGATGGGCAGGCCGGCTGTCTAAAACAGATGGTTAGCGAATATGAAAAAACCGGCGGCAACATCATTGCCGTTGAAGAAGTCGCGCGCGAAGAGACAAACAAGTACGGGATCGTCGCTCCCAAAGGAGACGTCTCAGGAAATTTATTCCAGATGTCCGGCATGGTCGAAAAACCGGCGCCGGACAAAGCGCCGTCAAACCTCGCGATCACAGGAAGGTACATTCTGCAGCCGGAAATTTTCAATCTGCTTGAAAAAACACCTCGCGGCGCCGGCGGCGAAATTCAGCTCACGGACGCTATGGACGCGCTGATGAAGCAGCAATCATTTTACGCTTATATATATGATGGACAGAGCCATGATTGCGGGGACAAGCTGGGCTGGTTGAAAGCAAACATCGCGCTCGGACTGAAGCGACAGGAATTTTCAAGCGCTCTGAAAACATTTCTATCAGAACAGATTGCCAGTAATTGAACCTAAATCAGCTCAACATCCGTAACGCCTTCAAGGCTTTTTAACGCACCGCGCATTGCAGGCGTACAGGCTGCTTGCTCCGGCAATGTGATATCAACCTCCCTGCCGGTTTCCGGCAGGCGCAGCACAACAACAACCGAGCCGCTTTCGCGCTGACTTGCCGGCTTAACAGCAGCCAGACGCCGCTTCAGACCATCAAATGCATCTGCCGTAGAGATTGATATGCGAAGCTTAGAAACTGCAGCAGCAGCGGCGGCGTCAAGTCCGCGGATCGTTTCACAGGTAAAACGCGCATCACCATCACGATCTTCCACTGTGACGCTCACGAGCAACATTGCGCCAGTTTCCAGAAGGTCGCGTGAACGATTTAAGGTCTCGGCGAAAACAGTAATTTCATAATCACCGCTTTGATCTGAAAGCTCAACCCATGCAAACGGATTTCCGTTTTTCGACCGCCGCATGCGTACCGTTCGGACCACGCCCGCCATCTGAATTAAGGCGGCGCCCGACTTCGCTAACGAAACGGCTTCAGTAAATGACGTAACGTTGAGACGCTTTAATTCTTTTTCGTAATCATCCAGCGGATGCCCGCTAAAGTAAAAACCCACGGCCGCCCGTTCCTCATCCAGAAGCGCCTGCGGCGTCCAGTCTTCTACGATTGGCAATTTTGGCTTTGCGAGCGCAGGCGCGCTATCAAGGGCAAAAAGCCCGGCCTGATCGCTGTTCCGCTCCTCGAGGATAGCGGCTGATGTGCGGATTAATAATTCTGCAGCGGCAAAGGCCTGGGCCCTTGAGGCGCAAAGCCCGTCAAAAGCGCCAGCGCGAGCGAGGTTTTCCAAAGAGCGCTTGCCGATGAGTTTGAGGTCCAGGCGTTCGGCAAAATCGATTAAGTCTTTAAACGGCCCGTTTTGCGCCCGCTCCAGAGCGATATGGCTCATCGCCCCTTCACCAACATTCTTGATCGCTGAAAGGGCGTATGTGATAGCGCCGTCTTCCACAGAAAAATCCGCCTGCGAATGATTGACGTGCGGGGGAAGAACCTCAACGCCCGTGCGGCGCGCTTCCTTTAAAAAGATCGCAAGCTTGTCTGTATTAGCGCGGTCGAGCGACATTGAAGCGGCCAGAAATTCCGCCGGATAATTCGCCTTTAGCCAGGCGGTCTGATAAGCGATGTACGCATAGGCGGCAGCGTGGGATTTGTTGAAGCCGTAGCCGGCGAACTTCTGGACAAGATCAAAAATGGAAGAAGCCTTGGCGGCCGGAACATCGTTGTCTTTTGCACCATCGATGAACCGTTTGCGTTGACGGTCCATTTCCTCTTTCTTCTTCTTGCCCATGGCGCGGCGCAACAGATCAGCCTCACCAAGGGAGTAGCCCGACAGAATTTGCGCAATTTGCATCACCTGTTCCTGATAGATGATGACGCCGTAAGTCTCCTTCAGCACGTCCTCGAGCATCGGATGCAGGTAATCCGGCTTTTGGTTGCCTTGCTTGCGCTCGATATAAGTCGGTATGTTCTCCATCGGCCCCGGGCGATAAAGAGAAACAAGAGCGATAATATCCTCAAGCGTATCGGGTTTCATGGCGCGCAGCGTGGATCGCATGCCTGCGCTTTCAAGCTGGAACACGCCGGTCGCCGCGCCCTCGCCCAGCATCTCGAAAGATGCCTTGTCGTCGAGGGGTATTTTGCTCATATCGAGGATAGCGCCGCGCTTGCCGGCAAGCGCCACGGCGCGGTCGATAACAGTCAGGGTTTTCAGACCCAGAAAGTCAAATTTTACGAGCCCCGCCGGCTCGACCCACTTCATGTTAAATTGGGTCGCAGGCATGTCAGACCGAGGGTCGCGATAAAGCGGAACAAGCTCGTCAAGAGGACGATCGCCAATCACCACGCCCGCAGCATGCGTTGACGCATGCCGGTAAAGCCCCTCAAGTTTCAGCGCCTTTTCGATGAGCGCAGACACCGCCTCGTCACTGTTGCGCTCCTCTTTAAGGCGGGGTTCGGTTTCGAGCGCTTCAGCAAGCGTCACCGGATTGGCGGGATTGTTGGGTACGAGTTTGCAGATGCGGTCAACCTGCCCAAAGGGCATGTTCAGCACACGGCCCACATCCCGCAGCACCGCACGCGCCTGCAGTTTTCCGAACGTAATGATCTGTGCGACACGATCACGACCGTATTTTTCCTGAACATAACGAATGACTTCATCGCGCCGGTCCTGACAGAAATCGATATCGAAGTCCGGCATCGAGACGCGTTCAGGATTCAAAAATCGCTCGAACAGAAGACCGAACCGCAATGGATCAAGATCGGTGATCGTCAGCGACCAGGCGACAAGTGAACCGGCGCCGGACCCACGTCCGGGCCCCACCGGAACGCCGGCGTTTTTCGCCCACTTGATGAAGTCCGAAACGATTAGAAAATAGCCGGGAAAACCCATGCTATTGATGATGTCGAGCTCGGTTTTCAACCGTTCCCAATAATCACTTTCCGATGCAAAGAGCGGGTTATGGCGCAGACGCTCTTTCAATCCTTCGCGCGCCTGGCGCTCAAGTTCCATCGCCTCGGCATTGGCCGTATCGCCATCGGCGCTTTCAGCAAAGCTCGGAAGAATGGGATCGTGAAAACGCGGCCGGAACGCACAACGGCGCGCCACCTCAACAGTATTTTCAATGGCTTCCGGCAGATCGTGAAACAACGCCGTCATTTCTTCCGTGGATTTGAAAAAATGATCCTGCGTTACCTTGCGGCGGTCATCCTGATGAACATAGGCTCCGTCCGCCACGCACAGTAACGCGTCGTGCGCCTCATAATCGTCCGGTGTCGGGAAAAACGGTTCGTTTGCAGCGACCAGCGGCAGATCAAGATCGTAGGCAAGGTCGATGAGATCAGCCTCGGCGTTTTCGTTTTCCCGTCCGCGATGGCGTTGCAACTCGACGTAAAGGCGATTGGGGAAAAGCCGCGCAAGCTTTTCCATCACCATTCGCGCTTCTGCGGACCGGCCTTCACGAAGAAGGCGATCAACCGGCCCATCGAAACCGCCCGTCAGGCAAATCGTCCCGCTGTTTGCGTCTTCCAGCCATTCCATGCTGGCGCACGCCCCTTCTTCTGAACGAGAATCGAGAAACGCGCGGCTCGTAATCTTCAACAGGTTTTTGTACCCGGCTTCATTCTGCGCGAGCAGGACAATGGCGGGCGGGCGGACACCGCTCGTTGCCGGCAGCCCGAAGTCGGCTGGGTCAAACGCCTGCTGCAACCCTGTAATTGGCTGAATCCCGGCGCCAGCAAGCGTCGTGGACGCCTCCAGCGCGCCAAAGAGGTTATTAGTGTCTGTTACCGCGACAGCGGGCATGCCTGCTTCTGTGCAAAGATCTTTCAACCTGCTTATGGGAATGGCGCCCTCAGCAAGGGAATAAGCCGAATGCAGGTGGAGATGAACAAATGGCGCCGTCACCGGATCCCAAGACCTTTCGTGGAGTTGCCGCACTAACCGGCGGGAGCTCAGGCCCCCAGTAAGACGCCCCAGAATTGCGCCGCCCCGATCACTGTCATGAGTACGCCGAGTCCGATGATGTCGCGCAAGCCTTCGTTTTCCATAGTGACGCTCCCTTTTGAGTTCGTCTTTTGTTCTATATTCCCTTTTTGTTCTCCTGTCGAGACAAATCGACTATTGCCAGACCAGCGTTTTCCACAGATCGGTTTTTAGGCTGTATTATCAACAGCTTGTAGCGCTTCGAGTTCACCACCGCGGATGGCGGAAAGGTTGGCCGTCACTTTTTCCACAGGCCAGTTCCACCAGGCGATGCGGCCAAGCTCCAGCACCGTCGCATCGTCAAAACGGCGTTTGATGGTGCGCGCCGGGTTCCCCACTGCTATGCCATAAGCAGGCACGTTCGAACCTACCACCGCGCGAGCGCCGATGATCGCCCCGTCACCGATGGTAACGCCGGGCAGGATCATCGCCTCCGTCCCGATCCAGACGTCGTTACCGATAACCGTATCGCCTCGCGAATTATTGGCCCAGTCGTATCCCGGATCTTCCCAGCCCTGCCCGAATACGGCGAAGGGATAGGTCGAAAGCCCGGTCAAGGTGTGGTTTGCGCCGTTCATGATGAACTGGACGCCGACAGCGATGGCGCAATAGCGCCCGATGATCAGCCGGTCACCCAAATGCTCAAAATGATAACGAACGCAGCGCTCAAGAAAACACTCCGGTCCCGCAACGGGATCGTCATAATAAGTGTACTCGCCAATCTCCACCATCGGGTGATCGACCAGCGGCTTTAGAAAACCGACCTGAGAGAAGCCGGTCATTGGATGAGGGTTGTCAGGGTCCGGACCATTCGTGCGAACAGACATAAAACCTCCAAAATTCTGGATTTCAAAAAAGCGCACTAAGCGCCATTAATCACGAAAACTGGAAGTTAGTTGTTCACTTTAAGAATAGTCCTTATTCCAAAATATGTTTCGCAGATAACACCAGATCACGACAAAGTCCAGAAGCTCTATTCAGAAGATACTTCTACCTCATCAACTGTCGGCCCTGACCGGTTACCATTGGCGACGATCAAGAGCACGCCCGCGATGAGTAATACAGCGATGAAGGCAAAGAGCAGCCAATGGCGAGGGGTCATGAATACTTTCCGTATGGATGCATGCTTAGTTGAACTGAGCGTAGTCGATTGGCTGATGGCGGTCGATGGTTTTTGATTCTGCCGTCATGGGGTATTTAAGGCCCGTCGCGCAATTATATAAAACCACCCTGTCTGTCTGGGCGATGCGGCCATCAGCAAGCGCGGCTTTGAACGCCGCATAGGTGGCCGCGCCTTCCGGGCAAAGGAGCAGCCCCTCGCTTTTTGCGACTTCCGCGCGGGCGTCAAAGATGTCGTCTTCATCGACGGCAATAGCGAAGCCGTCGCTTTGCCTCACCGCACGGATGATCAGGAAATCACCCACAGCCGCCGGCACGCGAATACCCGCCGCCGCCGTCCAAGCGTTTTCCCAGAGCGGCGCGTGCTCCTCGCCTGCCTCCCACGCCTTGACGATCGGCGCGCAGCCAGAAGCCTGAACAGCGATCATTTTCGGCCGCTTCGGTCCGATCCAACCCATGGCCTCAAGCTCATCAAACGCCTTCCACATGCCGATGAGCCCTGTGCCGCCGCCCGTCGGATAAAAGATCGCGTCAGGCAATTCCCAACTCATCTGTTCGGCAAGTTCGAGACCCATGGTCTTCTTGCCTTCGATCCGATAGGGCTCTTTCAACGTGGAAACATCGAACCAACCGACGGCTTCCTTGCCTTCGCCGACAATCTTGCCGCAATCGGTGATGAGCCCGTTTACGAGATAGGTCTCTCCACCCTGCAGCGCGATTTCTTCAATGTTTACGCGCGGCGTGTCGTCGGGGCAGAACACAGTCGCTCGCATGCCGGCCGCGCGCGCATAAGCGGCAAGCGCCGCGCCCGCATTCCCATTAGTCGGCATCGCCAGATGGGAAAGACCGAATTCTTTCGCCATGGAAACCGCGAGGCAAAGGCCGCGCGCCTTAAAGGAACCGGTGGGCAAGCGCCCTTCATCCTTGACGATGATTTCACCTGAAAAGCCAAGCGTTTCCGCCGATCTCGGAAGCAACACAAGCGGCGTGACGACCTCGCCTAACGAAACCCTGTTCCCAGCCTGCGTTACGGGCAGTAGCTCACGATAGCGCCAAAAGCCTTCAGTACGCGTAGCCAGTTTTTCTTTCGTAAGCGCGGACTTTACGGCGTCGAGATTATAACGAACCAGTAAAGGCTTACCAGCCTTGGAAAGATTGTGCGGACGGTTCGCCTCATATTGTTCGCCGGTATAAGAGCATTCCAGATGCGTTACAAAACTCAATTTAATTCCTCTAGTTTTTGGCCTCTAGTTTTTGGATAGCCATGGTGAAATCAGGGTTTTCTTCCAGCGCCTTTTGATAGGCTTCACGCGCTTTGTCATCTTCTTTGCGCGCGTCATGAACAAGGCCGATATTGTACCATGCAGCCCATGGCTGAGCCACGCCGAGGTCCAGGGCCTGCTGGTAGTCAGCAAGCGCCTCGTCCAATCGCGAAGCCAGAAAATAACTGTTGCCGCGATTGAGATAAGCCTCAGCCAACGTATTGTCGATCATCAACGCTGCATCGAAGTCGCTGATCGCCGCCGCAATATCTCCATTCCGATTGTGGATGACGCCGCGGTTAACGAGTGTCTTTTTCCTGTCGCTTCGGGTGATGGCGGCATCCTCTAACGCTTCATCACACGGTTTCGTATTGGTTGAAAAATCATTGGACGCGCTTTCAAAGCACACCGACGCTTCGCTGGCCCCAAAGGTCGAGACGGACATCTGCGCGGCCGCGGGCGAGCCTGACATGATCAGCGCAAATCCTATAAATAATCGTTGCATGAGAACCGTCCTATTAAAGGCCTTTCCAAGCTTAACCCTTACCGGGCTTCGCTAGGTGCGGCTATAGCGCCCTTCTCCGTTGCCTTGTGCGCTGCAACAACTATGTTGGCGGCAACATTCAGCAAATGAGAAAGGCACCTCCATGAGCATCCCCAGGAACGCCGTCATCACAGGTTCAACCTCAGGTATTGGTCTCGGCATCGCGACAGCATTCGCTGCTGAGGGGTTGAACGTGATGCTCAACGGTTTTGGCGATGCTGATGAAATCGAAAAGACCCGCGCAGGTCTTGAGGAAAATCACGGCGTCAAGGTGCTTTACAACGGCGCGGACATGACCAAACCGGAAGAGATCAGAAACCTGATTTCCGAAACGGAAAGCGCGTTCGGATCTGTGGATGTCCTCGTCAACAACGCCGGCATTCAGCACGTATCGCCCGTGGAAGAGTTTCCCGAAGCCAAATGGGATGCAATCATCGCCATCAATCTGTCATCGGCTTTTCATACAACGAAGGCTGTTTTTACAGCCATGAAGAAACGCGGCTTCGGGCGCATCATCAACGTTGCGTCCGCGCATGCGCTTGTCGCCTCGCCTTTTAAGTCTGCTTATGTGGCGGCGAAACATGGCGTACTGGGACTGACCAAGGCGGTCGCCCTCGAAGGGGCCGAACACGGCGTAACCTGCAACGCTATTTGCCCCGGTTATGTAAAAACGCCACTGGTTGAGGCGCAAATCCCCGATACCGCCAAGGCCCGCAATATGAGCGAAGAGGAAGTCGTGCAAAAAGTTATCCTTGAAGCACAGCCGACAAAAAAATTCGTGACGGTCGAACAGGTCGGCGCGCTCGCTGCATTTCTTGCTTCTGACAACGCCGCTTCCATCACTGGCGCAGCCTATCAGATCGATGGCGGTTGGGTCGCCAAGTAATGGCGAAAGCGAAAACGAAAAACATCAACCTCGCATTTCAGGGCGGCGGCGCGCACGGCGCCGTGACCTGGGGCGTGGCGGACAGGCTTTTAGAAGATGACAGGCTCGAAATCGATGCGATCTCAGGCTCCAGCGCTGGCGCGGTCAATGCGGCCGCTGTCGCCTATGGGCTTCACAAGAACGGATGCGAAGGCGCGCGCGAAACCCTGGACCGCTTATGGAAATCCATCAGCGACGCAGGCCGTTATTATAGCCCGGTACGCGCCAACCCGTTCCCAATAAGCGCTGGTGCAAACGACCTGGTAAATGCATTTTCCTATCGGATGTTTGAAACGGTCACGCGCGCCCTATCGCCTTATCAGTTCAACCCGTTCGATATAAACCCGCTCCGTGATATCCTTGAAACTTGCATCGACTTTAAAAGCCTGAGGACTTGCAAAACAACGAAGCTGTTTATCGCCGCAACGAATGTACGTTCCGGCAAGGTTCATGTTTTCAATACGAACGACGCGTCCACCGATGTCGTGTGCGCTTCCGCATGTCTCCCGTTTTTGTTCAAGGCCGTGGAAATCGACGGCGAGCATTATTGGGACGGCGGATATATGGGAAATCCGGTTTTGTACCCTTTTTTCTATGAAGCAAAGTCATCCGACATTGTGATCGTTCACGTAAACCCGATTGAGCGGGAAGAATTACCAAAAACCTCGTCCGAAATCATGAACCGGGTGAATGAAATCAGCTTCAACTCGTCGCTGCTGCGTGAGCTGCGCGCGATAAGCTTCGTTCATAAACTGCTCGACGACGGCTGGATCAAAGATGAATACCGTGACCGGCTTCGCGATATTCGCATACACTCAATTAGGTCTGACCTTGCACTCGCTGATTTCGATATTTCCAGCAAGTTCCGGACGGATTGGGCGTTTCTGACCAAACTGAAAGAACAAGGCCGCGAGATTGCCAACGCCTGGCTTGATGAAAATTTTGAAATGCTTGGTAATGAGTCTTCGGTAGACTTGCAGCAAATGTTTGCCTGAGCACAAAACCGCCGACCACTCCATAACAAGATTGTCATTAAGCGCGTGTCATGACCCAAGCTTAACTACAACAACAAACGATTGTAATTAACTTACTCCTTGCACGGCGCATTCACCCCACAGCGCCAAAGTAAATAAACGCAAGGAGTTAACTCATGTTACGTCAATCAATTCTCGGCATTTCCACTCTAGCGCTGATGACCGCTACAGCCTGCGCCGACGAAGGGACTAGAGCCAGCAGCGATGATACAGCATCCTCCTCAACCGAAACGGCCATAAAAACCAGCTCGCAATCCACTATTCTTGATGCCGCGCAAGTGAAGACAAAAAGCGAAGCAAAACTCTATGCTGAGTCAGAATTTAAACAGGCGGATATCAATAATGACGGTTCTGTCGACAAGAATGAATTCATCGCCTATGCCGCCGTACGTGCGCCAATGAACGTCACCGCAACGCCAGGTGAGCTGGATACAAAATCAATGAGCGACCAAAAATCCGCCATGACAGATGAACCGGAAAGCGCAGAACAGCAATTTTCGGAAATCAGTAATGGCGATGAGAAAATTTCCGAAACTGAAATGGTTGAAAGTCGTGTTGCCCAGTTCGAGGAAGCTGATGCTAATGACGATCAGCAACTCGACCAAACCGAACGTGAGAAATTTATTCAACTTGCACAACTGAAACCATCAGCTGGCACATCACTTTAATATTGGCGTTAAAAAGGCCCCCGCTATATCAAGCGGGGGCCTTTTTGTCTAAAATTCGCCGCGAATGCTGAACTTCACATTCCTGCCCGGCAGAGGCGTAAGGTCTTTCAGGAAAGATGTATGCAACCGCACCTCTTCGTCAGTCAGGTTATTACCTGACAATCGTAGAGATACTCTGGGCTGATTGCTGAACGGACGGAGCGTCAAGAACGCATTGAATACCTGATACCCGTCGGTAGGCAATTCAAAGTCAGTGACATCATCCTGGCTTCCCGCATATTCAAGCTCTGCCCGCACATCAGCAAAAGCAGAACGCGCCTCCAGCCCGATTATGCCAGATAGAGGGGGAATGCGAGGCAAGTTGTCATTACCGGTGACATCGATTGTTCCTTTAACAAGGTCAACAGATGCATCCGCGTGGATATCAAACGTTCCCGCCCGGAATAGCTCACCAGCCGCTTGCGCTTCAAAACCGCGGAACGTCGCATCATTGGCGAAGAACTGAAATACGGGCAACTCGTCTTCTTCCATTCCCGTGGCCGCCTCATAAATGAAGTCGTCATAAGACGTGTAGTAACCGCTGACGGAAAAGGTAAACCTGTCCGTGTTGACGCGGGCGGTCGCCTCAACGCCGGTTGCAACTTCTTCATCCAGCGTCGGATCGCCGATTTCAAAAGCGTTTGTGGCCAGGTGCGGCCCGTTTGAAAACAGCTCCTCAGTAGATGGCGCCCTTTCCGTACGGAACCCGGTCACGCCCATGAAGAAACTGTCGGTGGCCTGATATCCAATGCCGCCCGAAACCGAGAGACCGTTAAACTCACGTTCGAACCCGGTTTCTTCCACTTCGTGATTGGTGTTTTCATAGCGTCCGCCAAGCTCAAACCGCCATTGGCCGACGGAAAGTTCCTTCAAAGCAAATACGCCTAACTGGTTCGTATTTGTCGGCGGTACGAACGCCTCTTCACCAACTGCAGAGAAATCGCGTTTTCTGTATTGTAATCCGAGAGCGCCGTTCACCTCACCGCCAAGAGCATTGAACGGTTTATCGACAAGTTCGAAGCGACCCTCCCAACCTTCGTTAGTAAAGAGCGTGCCGATTTCACCGCTTGGTTCGATTTCAGCGTGCTCATAGTCGGCATAGCCAAAACGAATTTTAGCCTTCCGGAATAAGCCGAAGTCACCTTCAACTTCACCATTTAGATCGAGCCGGCGCTGGCGAAGATCGATGGTGACGCCGCCCTCTTCCTCCTCACCATGCTCTTCTTCGTCATGGTCTTCCTCATCGTGATCCTCGTCCTCTTCATCTTCGTGCTCATGGCCGTGTCCATGACCACCCGGGACGCCGTAGTTTGTATCCATCGCCGTGCCGGAGATGCCAAAAAACCCGTTATCGAAGATGAGAGAAAGGCCTGCAGATCCACCTTTCGTTTCATAGGCTGAGTTTTCTGCAGTGCCGAAAACTTCTTCTTCCTCTTCGTGATCGTGATCTTCTTCGTCTTCGTGATCTTCTTCAGCCTCTTCTAGGGCGCGAAGTCTCTCTGACTCTGCAAACCCTGGAATGTCATAGTCATCGGCATCGCGATAGAAACCATCACCATGGAAAACCAGCGCTGCCCCGCCTAGATCACCCAGTTTCAGATCAAATCCACCCGACGCTTCCACACCATTGTCGACTGTTGAACCTCCAACTCGGAGCGCACCGTCAATGCCTCCCTCAGGTTCCTGACTTGGGATGCGGCCATTAAATATATTGACGACACCTCCTGCAGCAGAAGATCCGTAAAGCAACATTGCCGAACCGCGAACGATTTCAATTTTCTCGGCTGTAGCTGGCTCAACAGCGGCTGCGTGATCAGGACTTGTAGCTGAAGCGTCAATCGAGCCGATACCAGCGTCAAGAACACGTATGCGATCTCCGGTTAAGCCTCGTATGACCGGACGGCTGGCGCCAGGGCCAAAATAGGTGGAAGAGATGCCAGGCTCACGACGCAGAGTTTCGCCAATGGAGTTTTCAAGCCTGCGTTGTAAATCCTCTCCGCTGACCACGGATGTGCTGATAATGGTCTCACCGACGGTCCGTTCAATCGGAGAGGCGGTTACGACAATACGGTCTTCTTCCTTATCGAAGGGTTCGTCCTGTGCGTGAACGCTATTCGAACAGAACATTGTAAGCGTCGCGGCGCTGGACAGCAGCAGATAGTTTTTCACTTTTAAATTCCCTCAAGCCTTTAACCGGCGCATGCGCCGGCATTTACAATCAAAACGTCAAATGTCGGATTGTTATCGGCTTGGGGGTCCACGCGGCCGGGCGGCGCGGATGGTCTGAAGAGCGTGTTCGGATTGCGTGATCTGATCGGCTGCTCGCCAAACAGTCAGTGAAAGCAGAACTGCGACAGCAGCGGTCGCGATCGCCTTATCCACATGAGGCGCAACCAGAGACAAGACGCAAACCTGTCCGCCATGATCGTGCGGGCCATCGCCATAGGCTGACGCGTGAGCAGAAACGAGTATTTGAGACAACGCAAAAACGGCGACAGCAGCGACAAGCACTGCGCCGATTTTAGAGCGCCAATGTAACAACGCATTTCGCGTCATTCCGTCTCCTGCCCTACTGGCTGCAAGACGTTATATTCTCACATTCCGGCTATGTTGTCTATTGAGGGTTAATTCGCCTCGCCGCGATCCACAGGCGCTCCCTCGCTCTCGTCATCCTCAGAGGGAATAGCGTATTGGCCGGTTAACCAGCGGTGAAGGTCAACATCCGCACACCGTTTCGAGCAAAACGGCTCATATTCCGTGTTCACTGCCTTGTGGCATATTGGACACTGCGCTGACTTTTGCGCCGCATTGTCATTGCTCGCTGAGGTCAAAGGAACGCTCCTCCAAATTGTCGCGCCTGGAAAATCTGAACCGCGCGCCGTAGCGCTCTTGAAGCCGCTCATTCCAGGTAGTCTGGCTTTCAGTATATTCGTGGAGAGCAAAGCCCATATCAAGGTTGACCCGTATAGCCGGATACATCTTCAACCGCGCCTCCAACTGATGGATCGCATCCTTTGCAATTGCTTCCAGCGTAAACCGCCTGCCACTGGCCGGCGCTGTCAAAGTTGGTTCAGTAAAACGTTCCAACAGCGATAGGGTTTCGCGAGGTAGGGTAAAACTATACAAACCGGATTTGGAAAAGCTCGCTGCAGAAGCGTTGCCGAGTTTTTCCATTTCTTTTCTTAACGATGCGTTGAAACGGTTGCGCTGCGTCTCCCCTGAAAGCGATGGAAAGTCGATCACGACATGCCCGCCGATACCCCGAAGGCTGACCTGCCTGATCGCTTCCCTGGCAGAGGCCGTGCAAATCTTTTCCCTAAGGCGTGCTGGCGAAGCGGCGGTCAACCCCGCCGTGTCGACGTCTATAGCCGTAAGCGCTTGCGCTTCATCAATGGTCAGAATTCCGCCGCCAGGGACTCGGACGTTCCTTTCAAAGGCGGATGAAAGTTCTGTACTCAACCCAAACTGTTCAAGTACCGGTTGCAGGTCGCTATGATGGGTTACATTAAGATAACCAGAATCTTTCAAGCGGCGGGCAGCGCCTCCATCGTCGATCAAGATAGATGATTCACTTTCACCCAGCGCAACTGCGGCTTCCAGCACAGGGTCTGTGAAAGACTCAACCCGCCCTGGCGTGCGCGCGCTGTTGACAACATCAACAAATTTCAGCGTCGCACCTTTGTGCTGGCGCGCTGGCGATTTCACTTCCACTTCAACCCAGGCGCCATTGACAATTTCACGCTCGCGAGAGGCATTTATAGGAAGATAACCGTCCCGTTCGTCGCCAATATCAATGAAAGCAGCATTTAGCGCTTTGTCGATCGCCCTCACTTTTCCAGTGTATCGCTGACCTTTATGTGGTGTTCGATCTATCTTTTCATCGCCTAGCGCCGGGCCAAACCAGAACTTCCATGCGATGTCATCAATCAAGAATGCGGCGCGAGTGTCCGCAGCGCCGCATTCAATCACGACCCGCGTAGTCACTTGGACCATCCAGCGCCAGTCAACAGATTGTATGTCTCGTAGAGGGGCAGGCCGACGACATTCGAGTGAGAACCGATCAGTTGCACGATATGCTTTGCGAACAAGCCCTGGATTGCATAACCGCCCGCCTTGCCGCGCCATTCATCACTGGCGATATAATTATCTATGGCTGAACGATCGAGCGAGCGCACCTTGACGCGCGTTTCGCATACGCGGCTCATCACGTCGCCGCCAGGCTTGACCACCGCCACACCGGAAAACACCCGATGGCTTCGGCCGGAAAGTAATTCCAGACAAAAACGGGCGCTTTGTTCATCCTCCGTTTTTGGAAGGATGCGCCGGCCAACAGCGACGGCCGTATCAGAACCCAGCACCAGGGCATGCGGATTTTGCCCTGCTACATGCAAAGCTTTCTCGCGCGCCAGGCGTGTAACGTAAACTTCGGGCTTTTCGCCCTTAAGCTCCGCCTCATCAATGTCAGCGGGAATGATCTGATCCGGGGTCACGCCGATCAGTTCCAGAAGCGCTTTGCGTCTGGGGCTTTGGCTTGCGAGGATCAGCGGCGGAGCTGACACCGGCCCGGATTTACTTGAAGCGATAGGTAATACGGCCTTTGGTCAGGTCGTAAGGCGTCATTTCGACCAGAACCTTGTCGCCTGCCAGAACACGAATGCGGTTTTTGCGCATCTTACCTGCCGTATGCGCGATGATCTCATGATCATTCTCGAGCTTCACCCGAAAGGTCGCGTTGGGCAGCAATTCTTCCACTGTGCCCTCAAACTCGAGTAATTCTTCTTTCGCCATTCGCTCCTCAGACCGTACTTATGGGTTCGCGCGCAGCACACCTGCGCCCGATGCGGCGGGAACATGGTTGGCTGCGGCGCGAAAATCAAGGTTTTTCATGGGGATTATGCAAATCGCTGGCGCATTTTCTCGGCCAGATTGTCCCGAACGCTGCGATAGGCGGCGATAATCGCTTCCCGGCCGCCACGCTCTTCCGACGGATTGTCGGTGTCCCAAAACTCTATGGCGGCGCGCGGAAGATGACGGCGCGCCTCCACAGCCGCTTCGGGGGTCAAGGTTATGACAACGTCGAACTTCGACAAATCCACAGCATCGAGCGTCTTCGGTTCGTGGTCATGCATGGCGACCCCCAACTCTCCCATGACAATTTCCACAAAAGGATCCAGTCCGCCCTCGTAAACACCCGCTGAGTCCACTTTGTATGCCTCACCGGCCTGCTTGCGGAGTAACGCCGCCGCCATGGGCGAACGCACGGAGTTCATGTTGCAGGCAAAGAGTACGGATTTTGTCATTGGTTCTGTTTTCTCCGCGCTCACCGCATATGGAAACTGCAGATCAGCGTAAACAAACGCCGTGCGGTGTTTTCATTAAATTCGATTTTGTCTTTGAGGCGTTCTCGAAGAATATCCGAGCCTTCATTGTGCATCGAACGGCGCGCCATATCGATGGTTTCAATTTGCGCCGGCGCCGCATTACGGATGGCGTCGTAATAACTTTCGCAAAGCATGAAGTAATCTTTGATGATTTTCCGGAAAGGCGTCATGGACAGATGCACTTGCCCCAGCGCCTCGCCGCCAGCCCGGCGAACGTCAAAGACGAGGCGACGCTCAACATTCGAGAGGTAAAGCTCAAACGGCCCTTCTCCGGCGCCGCTCGGTTTGAAATAATTCTCCTCTAGAAGATCGTAGATCGCGATTTTTCTTTCATGCTCGATATCGGCGGTGGCCGGCGCAAGAGAGCGTTCGTCAAGCTCAATCTTGACGATGCGGTAGCCGGGCTGGTTGTCTTGTTCGTCAGTCATAGACCTTTCCGAATCGGCAAGACCGTCTTAGCCGGGCGCGCTCTCCACGTCACGGGGTCATTGACGTTTAGGCTGCGTGATCGAATCACGGAACTTAACCTCCTCTAAACCGTTTGTGTTGAGTTAAGTGTGCTTATGACCTGTAAAACTTTGATATCTTCTCTTGCGATCACCGCTATGCTCAGCTCGGCAGCGTTCGCACAAGACCAT